>JBATUR010000012.1:0-54735 GCA_049671305.1 Coleofasciculaceae cyanobacterium | reverse complement strand
GAGCATACTTTATGAAAAGGTTAATAATTGTCTGGATTCCGCCGATGGTACTGTTCCAAGGGTTAAACTGGTAGAAAATAGTCAGGACAGGCTTACGCATAAATTAATGATTCAAAGAAAAATTTCCGCTCATTTTGTAGAACCCTGAACAAGTTTATGGAAATTTTGCTGCATGATTTTTAGCTTGGTAAATGATTACAAGCCTTAACTATGTATGATGAGATGCACAAAGAGATGTATTTTTTATGCAGTTACACTATCACAAATCATAGTACTTTAAATTTTTTAAAAAACTATCTTTAGATACATAAGCAATTTTTTTTTTGACTCCAGACCCGGAGTTGCACCAATAACTGATCGAGCAATAGTCCTCTAATTTTTTTGTTGAGATAATTTGTTTCTTAACAATACGATTTAAGTCAGTATTGATCAACAACTGGGCTGTAAAGTTAAATTTGGTAAGCTCAAGCCGATCAGCTATGATAAATCACCAAAAGTGCCGCTCTCAAAAAATCCTCTTATTACATTTCGCCAGCGCCGATGCAAGCTGACGCCCGTAAACTCGCTACCGATGCGCTATACGAGTAAAATAATGGCAAGAGCTATCACGCCAACAGCTCATCGCTTAAATAATGAGTTCTCCCCAGTCCCCACCACCGCCGAAAACCATACTTGGTCAACTGACTCAAGCAGTCCAGACCATTCATGCCAAAGTCAACTTTCAGGCACTAGCACTCAAACCTAATGCCAGAGTGCCAGAGCTCTGGGTGCAAGATGCTGGTGCGGATAAAGCCGAGATTTATCCCTTATTAGGCGATCGCTATTTATTAGGACGTAGCTCCAAATCCTGCGATATCGTTGTCCGGAACCCAGTAGTTAGTCAGGTGCATCTGGCTTTAGACAGATATGGACGAAGCGGAAAAAACTTCCTTATCAAAGACGAAGGCTCAACCAACGGCATTTATCGAGGCAAACGCCGACTAGAATCACTAGTTTTACGCCACGGCGATGTCTTAACCATTGGACCACCCGAACTTGCCGCCTCAGTCAGACTGCAATATCATAATCCGCCCCCTTGGTACATCAAAGCCATCCGCTACGCCCTTTATGGAGCCGGGGGGCTAACTGCATTAATTGTCTTAATCATCGGCATTGAGTGGCTAAAAGTGCCTGTAATCCCCTTACCAGTAGGCGTCCAAGGACCTGTTGTCGTTTATTCAGTGGAAGAAACACCACTGCGACAACCCCGCACAACAGCTCACAGAGAACTTAAAAACCTCAGTGATTTTTCACCATATCTACCACAAGCCGTAGTAGCTTCCGAAGATAGCCGCTTCTACTGGCACTTTGGCGTAGATCCTTATGGTATTGCCAGGGCATTGGTGACTAATGTACTCAGTGGGCGCATTAGCCAAGGTGCGAGTACGCTAACGCAACAGGTGGCGAGAAGCTTATTTCCAGGCTATGTAGGACGAGAAGATAGTTCAGGGCGAAAAATCCGTGAAGCGATCGTAGCGCTGAAATTAGAGACATTTTATAGTAAACACGAAATCTTAAAAACCTACTTAAACCGCGTTTACTTAGGAATTGAAGCTTACGGCTTTGAAGATGCGGCGCAGTTTTATTTTGACAAATCAGCCCGCAATGTTAGCATTTCCGAAGCAGCAACCTTAGTCGCAATTTTGCCAGCGCCTAATCGTTATAACCCAATCCAGGACTATAATACAGCCCTGCAATTAAGAAATCGCGTCATTACCCGAATGCGTAGCTTGGGCATGATTAACGACCAACAGGCAAACGACGCCAGACGCTCTAGAATCGATGTTAGCCCCAAAGCCCGCGAATTTTTAAGCAGTACCAAAGCCCCTTACTTCTACAGCTATGTCTTTGATGAACTGCGTGCACTTTTGGGAGACGACTTAGCCCAAGAAGGTAACTTTATCATCGAAACTGCCCTCAATCTCAAAACCCAATCCCTGGCAGACAGCGCACTTAAGAACTCGGTTAATACACAAGGCGCACAGCTTGGCTACTCCCAAGGGGCACTAGTTACCCTCGATAGCAGCAGCGGCGAAATCCTTGCCCTGGTGGGAGGTGTAGATTATCAACAAAGTCAATTTAATCGGGCAACCCAAGCATTACTACAACCCGGATCAACCTTTAAGATTTTTGCTTATACTGCCGCTATTGAAAAAGGCATCCCACCAGGTACGTCTTATTCCTGTGCACCCTTAACCTGGCAAAATCAAGGCTTTAGCGGTTGTGAAAGGTCAGGTTCTGGCAGCGTTAGTATGTATACAGGAATTGCCTTATCAGAAAATGCGATCGCTTTACGAGTTGCCCAAGAAGTTGGTTTAGATAGCGTCGTCCAAACGGCAAAACGCCTCGGCATTACCTCCAAACTTAATCCCGTACCTGGATTAGTTTTAGGGCAAAGTGAAGTTAGTCCCCTAGAAATGACCGGTGCCTTTGGGGCATTAGCAAATCGCGGCGTCTATAACCGTCCCCATGCCATTAAAAGAATACTCGATAGTAGTAACTGCAAAGACTACAAAAATTATAAAACCTGTCGCGTCATCTACTCCGACCAACAAGACTCTGGCATGAACCGACGAGTCCTACAAACCAACGTAGCCGATACCATGACCGAAATGCTACAAGGAGTCGTCCAAGGCGGCACCGGCGCTGCCGCCTCCCTAGGATTAGGAGAGGCAGGCAAAACAGGTACAACCAACGATAATAAAGACTTGTGGTTTGTTGGCTACATCCCCAGCCGTGAAATCGTTACAGGCATCTGGCTTGGTAATGATCAACCCAGCGCCACCAGTGGTAGTAGTGGGCAAGCGGCTCAGTTATGGGCTACATATATGCGTCAGGTTCAATAAGTGAAGCGGCTAGGGCTGATGGCAGTACTGGCAAGATTACTTACCAGACATTAAATATCAGGTATAAAATAACGAATCAACAGTCCACATTTGAGCTGTTGTCCTCTTGCTCAAGGGCAACAGCCGAAGCACTCTAGAACTTCTACTATCATTTAAGTCATCCTGATGCAAAATAATACCTTTTCCTGACAAATCAGAATATATCTACCTCGCAAGATATTTCTATCTTAAACCCAGGATAGAGGCTAATAACTTCGCACTAGGAAAATATAAAATTACGAAAGAGTTATTTCAGTTTTTAACCAGTATAAATAAAAGATGTCATTGACAACAAGGACTTTCTTTTAGGACTGGCAATTTAATAACACTGTCGGCAAATTCTAGAAACACAACATACTAGAGGTAGCCTTATCAGTACTACAATTGACAACTTCACCAAGCAACTTTATGACAATTTAGAAGCAGTTGAAGAGCGGGCAAGATCGCTGAAGGAAAGTGTTCAATCTGCGCCGAAAAAAACTCAAGGCGACTGAAATTGCTCAATTACGCGCACAACTCAAAGTTTATCAGTCTGATCGATCCTAAGCCGGAATTTTAGTTTCTCCAGCCCAATACCCCGCTTGCAGGTCTACTGGGGTTCCAAGCCTTGCCGATTGAATTTCTTTTGATGCTGGCAACAATTGTCGGACTCTACATCTTCTGTGCCGAAAATGTAAAACGAGTTTTCTATCAACACGTCCAGTCTTGACAAGTCCTCACAACCAAAATATCTGATGAACAGAATAAAATTTATCAGCATTACCGGCGGAACCATAATTTTAGTCGGAACAACATCTTATTTATTGAGTGATAAAAGTAATCTTTTAAGGGCGGATATAAAACCTAAAGACGATAAAAATAAAACTATCAAGCCGGACGAAAAAGAGATTTTGTTTCTCGCCTCGCTTGCACCGAGTGGTCATAATACACAGCCTTGGTTTGTCCAATATCTCGAACCGTACCACTGGATTATTGGCAACGATAAAAGTAAATGGCTGCCGGCTGTTGACCTGACTCAGAGAGAGACGATGTTATCAATCGGTACTTTCATTCAAAATCTAGAATATGCTGCCGGTTCTTTTGGCTATATTTGCGATTGGAACTTGCTAGCTAAGACCAATCAGGACGGACAGGTTACGGAAGTAAAACTGATTAAAAAAGAGTCAAAAAATGCTTTTGATATCAGAAAAATTAAAAGCCGCCGTACTGTCCGTTCCGATTTTTTAAGTGATGTTTTAAATAAAGAAGACCTCAAATATCTTATCAATTCAGAACCAGAATTTATTCATTATCTACCTAACACTAGTAAAGAAAGTCAATTTATCGACGAACAAACTATCATTGCTAACCGCATTCAAGCTTATCGGGAGCCGGCGCAGCAAGAGTTAGCCGACTGGATTAGATTCTCTAGTAAGGATGCCGATAAATATCGCGACGGACTGACAACAGCAAGTATGGAAATAGAAGGAATTTCCGGCTGGGTGGTGCGTAATCTTTACGGTAAAGACAATGTGATGAAAAAGGATTTTAGAGAGCGAGGCATTGATCAGATTAAGAAACAAGTATCGGAATCAGCAGGTTGGATTATCATTACCAGTAAGGGCGATTCAGTAGCGACATTGCTGGAAACTGGTAAACAAATGCAACGGCTTTTCTTGAAAGTGTGGGAGAAAAGTATCGCCATTCATCCAATGACCCAGATATTAGAAGAATCATCAACACGGCAAACGCTGAATCAATCAATTGGGATTAGTGAAGATATTCAATTTATTTTGCGAGTGGGTTATTTGAAAAATTATCCGCTGCCAGTTTCACTACGCAGACCCGTTGATTGGTTTATGCGTTCATAAAAATTGCCTATAAAGAAATTTTCTCTTGTTGGGAGGCTTTTAATAAAAATATGAACAAAAAAAAGCGATCGCTGAGGCAAATTGGACTTTTTCTACTTTACACTTTTTCTAGAACATGGCTATGTTGGCTAATTATTATCATAGGAAACAGATATTTTAATGCTCTTCGTTATGGTGAGCATTTATTCTGGATACCTTGAAAATTACTTCTGGGTTAAGCAATACTTTCAAAACGCCAAAAAGGAAGGTTGTTTAAGAACAATTAGGGATAATAATAAGCCAGCAAACCATTCATTAATAGAATTATTTCTAGTGGCTTTCACTCTTACTACTTCATTACAATTAATGACGAGTTGCCTGCTTGTCACAGGGTAGTCTACTGTTATGGGATATATCCAGTTTCTTCTCATTTATGAGGATTAAATCTATGAAATGGCAACAATTAATTCTGGCTTTTATAGCAACAATTTGCTTAATATTTGCAGGCAATGTCCTGGCGCAGACTGACATTAATATCAACAATACTAACCTTATTCGTTTTGGTGGAAGCGTAATCGTACCAGAGAATCAAGTTGTCGAAAACGCCCTGGCTTTTGGGGGGAGTGTTACGGTATCCCCTAATGCCAGAGTTTTGGATACTGCGATCGCTTTTGGCGGGGATGTCATACTGAAAAAAGGAGTGCGGGTAGAGGGTGATGTTTACTCCTTTGGCGGCAAAATCGTACAGGAACCAAGTGCGATAGTTGTTGGTGAACACGCCACATTCAGCGATAGACATGGCATGATGTATGGTTCCAATCGCGGCAGAAGTGGCTTCTTGGCTCAATATTTCTTCAGTGCCATTTTTAGAATTAGTTCCGCCGTAGTAGCAGCTATTCTCGGACTGATCATTTTGCATAGCAGCCCACAATTCCTGCCGAATTTGGCGACACAATTGCGTCAACGCCCCGGTTTGACTGCTCTATGGGGGATTGGGGCGACTGTTTCCTTTGTCTTTGTCACCGTCTTTCTGGCGATTACGCTGATTGGGATTCCTCTGATTCCACTCCTGAGTCTGACTGCGGTGATTACTGCTCTAGTTGGGTCACTAGGCGTAGCACTTTTTGTCGGTCAACGCCTAATTAGTAATGAGAATCGGTCTTTACAGCAGCATTTCTTGGTAGGTTTGGCGATCGTGACTGTTCTATCACTCATTCCATTCTTCGGAAGGTTAGTCGTTTTCCTAGTCAATCTGTTCGGCTTGGGTGTCATCTTGCTGTGGAAGTTTGGTAGAGAAAAACATCAAACAGCTACTGACTGAGCAGGGTGGCTTGAATGTTCATTTGACCTTATTTAAGTTTAAGAAAATCTATGATTTACTCGCCTTTGATTTCAGTCCTTTTGCTTGTTGGGCCAGCACTTGCAGCGATCGCCATAACGCGATCGCTTACCACCCGTGGACATTTAGTTTTGTTGAGCCTATGTATTCTCTACGGAATTTTTCCATTCCTGGTCACTTGGGGGGGAATGGGTTTAGCCGAACGCTTTGGTTGTTCAGCGGAAGCAGTTCGCTTTATTTGTCCGTCCTCATCTTGGCTTGGAGATGTGATTTCAGGGATGTTCATGGCTCACTGGCTGGCGATTTTCGCGATTCCATCAGCCATTTTGGGTGCGATCGGACTCCTGATTTCTTTGATTCTCAAGGTCAAGCGATCGCGCATATCAGTCAATACTTCAGAAGAACCCACGGCTGTTTTTTACCGTAGTCGTCACAAAGTAATTGCAGGTGTATGTGCAGCCATCGCCCAACGCTGGAAACTGCCCCTTCTAGGAGTACGAATTATTACAGTTATTTTAGCCATTGTCATTCCCGGAGTTTTGCCTATACTTTACCTCTGGTTTTGGTTAGCTTTCCCCCTAAAGCCGTCATTAGCGTAGCCTCTGAGGAATCGCCTCCTCATTTAGTAATTAATTTCCCTAAATAACTTTGAAAAAACTGTAATCCATAGAAAAGTCATCATGAGTATACCAACCAATCATAAAATTTTTCGCTCCCAATCTCCTTCAATGCGGGGACAGTTAGTATGTCCCCATTGCCAACATTCGTTTCCCTTGACTTGGCGGCGATATTGGTCAGCACCCTTGGGCAATTATTGCTGCCCCCAATGCAAAAGATTATCCCATCTTAAAGCTAATTCTGTTTGGATACTTCCCCTGCAAATTATGGGAATCATCCTTGTATTAGGAATACCGTCATTTTTCTTAATCTACATTTTCCATGATTTATTTACAGGTGTAGTTTTCCTTTTAATTGGCATTTTGGGCATAACAATTCCTCTTGATAAATGGATAGATGGACATTTCAAACAACTTAAACCAAGGAAGGCAAAATAAGGAGATTGAAACGCTATAAATTATTTGTCTGTTTGGCGGCTTTAAGTATGTTTGTCGGCTGCACTTTCAACTGGGGTGGGCTTAGAGGTTCTGGCATATCCAAGACTGAATCTAGACAAGTAAGTGGATTCTCATCCATTTCTAGTAAATCCGTGGGCAAAGTCATGATAAAGCAGACGGAAAAAGAGTCCTTGATGATTACCGCCGATGATAATATTCTGCCTCTCCTAGAAAGCCGTATAGCTGACAATATCTTGTATCTCACTATTGCCAAAGATACCCAGATGAATCCTATTAAACCCATTGAATTCGTCGTGGAGGTGAAGAGTCTAGAGAGCTTGAAGGTAGATGGTGTTGGCAGTATTGAAGTTAAAGATATCCAAGGCAAACGGTTGGCAGTTTCTCTAGATGGGGTGGGTAGTATGACGATCACTGGCAATGTTGACGTGTTGGATCTCAGTCTTTCTGGAGTTGGCAGTTTTAATGGTGAGCAGTTCAAGACTAAGCAAGCTACGGTGCGCCATGAAGGGGTGGGCAGTGCGGTGGTTAATGTCAGCGAGCAGTTGGATGCGACACTCTCTGGTGTGGGTTCCGTAGAGTACATCGGCTCTCCCCAAGTCCGGCAATCCACAAAGGGTGTGGGGAAGGTTAAGCAACGATAGCTTTTATTTAAGCAAGCCGCAATCTGAAGCTGATGTAATTGTCTAAACAGTGGAATTTATTATGAATCAACTCATTGATAACCAAAAGATAAATCGACTCCAGAAATTAAAAAATAAGAGGGCGATCGCCCTCTTATTGCTGAGAATTCTAGTATTTATCTTGATCGCTCTGGCGATTCTGCCAGTAGCATTGCTGCCCATTAGCACCAGCGTTCCCCAATCAATTCTAATTCTATTTGCAATGGCAGAGATTGCCCTGCTTGTTGGGGTGTTTCGGTTGGGCTTTACTCGCTTGATTCTTGCCACCCTTTCGGGGTTTGTCGCAATCGCTATCCTCGCCATTATTGCCTCCCAACTATTCGCGTCCACACCACCCATTCTCGATGCGATCGGCAAACCCATACCCAACAGCATTGCCGTCCTAGAAAAAGTGAAACTCGGCGGCGCTGAGGAATGGATCACCATTCGCGGCAAAGACTCGCGCAATCCCGTGTTGCTCTTTCTGGCGGGTGGTCCTGGTGGTAGCCAACTTGTCACTGAGCAACGCGCACTAGCGGGGCTAGAAGATCACTTTGTTATGGTTAACTGGGAACAGCCAGGAGCAGGCAAATCGTTCGATGCGGTAGATCGTTCAAAATTGACACCTGATCGCTACATCACCGATGCCCACGAATTGGTCTTGAGCTTGCGACAACGCTTTGGTAAAGGAAAAGTCTATGTGTTGGGCGAGTCGTGGGGTAGCGCCCTTGGCATCATGGTAGTGCAACGTTACCCAGAATTGTTTCATGCTTTTATCGGCACAGGGCAGATGGTTGCGTTTTTGGAGAACGATCTGATTTGCTATGATTTTGCTCTGCGTTTGGCACAGGAACGAGGCGACACGAAACAAGTAGAAAAACTCAAGCAACAAGGTCCGCCGCCTTATTACGGTAATGATGTTGCGTTGAAGAGCGCAACTTACCTTATGGATATGAACAATTACATGAATAAGAATCCCGCTATCGCTAATTCAGGGTTCAATACTTTACAAGACCTTGCGGGTTCCGAGTATGGACTGTACGACAAAGTGAATTTCGTCCGAGGAGTGCTGGACACTTTCGGAGTTGTTTACCAGCAATTATGGGATGTGGACTTTCGCAAGCAAGCAACGCGCCTCGAAGTGCCAGTCTACTTCCTGATTGGTCGCCACGATGTTAACGCATCGCCCAAACTGACCGAGGAGTATTTTAATCTCCTGACTGCGCCCCACAAAGAATTGATTTGGTTTGAGCATTCAGGTCACGCTCCTTGGATGAATGAGTCAGGCAGATTTATTGATGTGCTAGTGAACAAGGTTTTGACGAAGAATTAAAAACTCCATTTGTGATTGAAGTATTCAAAATTGACACGATATGGAAAGTAAAACCAAATTAACTTTGATTAAGATCATTCACACTTTGATCTGGATATTCTTCAATGTTGTGATTTTCTATATGCTTTATGCCGCGCTCATAAATAAACTCGATATCTGGCTCTGGATTGGTTATGGATTTGTATTTCTAGAAGGGCTAATGCTACTAGCTTTTAAATCCCACTGCCCATTAAATCTACTTGCCAAAAAATACACAAATTCCTCAAAGGACAATTTTGATATTTATCTTCCAAGTTGGCTAGCCAAGTACACAAAATTAATCTATACAAATATTTTTGCGCTCATTTTTATGCTCACCATTTATCAAATTTTGAATCAACAAACATAGGTAAATAACTTGTGGCAGAAGCTGTTTAATCAACTAATATTGGTAGAATCCTATGATTAAAACTCAGATTCATCAGTGGGCAAATCATCACCCCATCCGCTCAATTGTTGGTCTTACCTATCTGCTTTCTTGGGGAATATGGCTGACAAATTCATCGGTGACGGTGGCGAGTCCACCAATGCAGGCACCTCAGATTAAAACTGCTACTGTAGCTGCAACGACTACACAGCAGTCTCCAGCTTCTGCAACAGCCACCTTGGCTTCCCGAGCAGTTCAGGATATCGTTTCCACAACTGACACGTACCTGAGCGAGCTTGCAAAAGCAAAACTCTTTAGCGGGTCAGTGCTGATTGCGCGAAACGGTCAGGTTCTTGTCAAAACAGGGTACGGCGAGGCTGATCGCCAAAAGCATCTAGTGAACACGGCGCAAACGAAATATCGCCTCGGCTCACTTACCAAGCAGTTCACAGCGATGGCGATCCTGCTCTTGCAGGCACAGGGCAAACTCAATGTGCGCGATCGCATCTGCACGTATCATTCAAACTGTCCGATCTCATGGCAGGCAATCACGATTCATCATCTCTTGACCCATACCTCTGGCATTCCAGATTTCACCCGGTTCCCAGACTACCAGACTACCCAAGGATCGCCGTCGTCTCCCACCCAAACGATCGTACGGTTCAAAGACAAGCCGTTGGATTTCCAGCCAGGCGAAAAGTGGAGCTACAGCAACTCTGGCTACGTTGTGCTGGGCGCTATTATCGAGCAGGCATCCGGTAAAACCTATGAAGCATTCTTACAAGAGAATATCTTTGCTCCTTTGAAGATGGTGGATTCGGGCTACGACCACAACAAGGGTGGTCTCGCTGTCGGCTATCGTGACCAGACGAACTTGGCTGATTTCATTGATATGTCTATCCCCTACGCTGCTGGCGGATTGTACTCCACCGTAGAAGAACTCTACCGTTGGGATCGGGCTTTATACACGGATAAACTGCTCCCGAAGAACTTGCGAGACCGGATGTTCACTGCTTTCGCACTAGTCCCCGACAGCGGCGGATTCGGTTACGGCTATGGTTGGGGTATTGGCAAGGAAGGTGATCACTCAGTGGTCAGTCACGCGGGCGGGATTAACGGCTTTACTACCGCTATTGTTCGCTACCCCAATGACAAGGTTGTCGTCATTGTTCTAGGCAATCGGGAGGATGTGGATGCCTCCAAAATTTGCGTTCAGCTCACCAAGATGGTCTTTGGGGTGAAGTGAGTAGGTATAACTATCTAGTTTGCTTCATTTAGAACGCCGTTATACACAAATATAGGTAACTGATATGTGGATGAAATGGATTGCAATTATTGGTGTTTTAATCATAGTTTCAATTGGAATTGCCATCATTTATGGTAGATATCGCTGGCAGTCTGATACTGATAAACTACGCGCCAAGTTAGCAAGTGGACGGCAGAGCCTTCAGCCCAAAATCTACAATCAAAAAGAGCTAGAAGGCTTACCAGCCCCAGTACAGCGCTTCTTTCGGACAGTACTCAAGGATGGACAAGTGATCGCCTCTGCGGTCAAACTCTCTCAGCAGGGACAGTTCAATATGAGTGAAACTGAAGATAAGTGGAGTCCGTTTACTGCCACTCAACTTGTGACGACTCAACGTCCCGGTTTTGATTGGGATGCACGTATTCAAATGGCACCAGGACTAAATGCTTTTGTCCATGATACCTATCTGTTAGGGGAAGGCAGCTTACACGCATCATTACTCGGTCTTTTTACCGTTGCTGATGTGCGCGGTACCCCTGAAGCCGCACAAGGTGAATTATTGCGGTTCTTTGCTGAGACGGCGTGGTATCCCACTGCCCTATTACCTAGTCAGGGTGTGCGTTGGGAAGCAATTGATGATACCTCTGCTCGCGCTACTTTAACGGATGGTGCAACAAATGTCTCCCTCGTGTTTCAGTTTAATGCTGAAGGGGCGATCGCTACTATGCGGGCTGAGGCTCGTTATCGCGACAAGCTGAATGCGATGCCTTGGTGCGGTCGATTTTGGGAATATTCAGTTCAGGGTGGGATGCTGATTCCTTTAGAAGGCGAGGTGGGATGGGAGTATCCAGAAGGCACTCGGCTCTATTTTAAAGGAAGAACTACAGAGATTAACTATGAATTTGTGCTGTAGCAAAAGCTTGGGATTGTAAACGTTGCTGCGGAAATACAATCATCTTCTATAAGATTCGGGAGTTGAGTTAGGAGAAGTGAGACAGTCATTTGTCTGAACCTCGGTTCACTAGGACTTAAGTGAATTAAGTTTTCAAGCACAAATGGTAGGAGTATACAGCTATATTCCAATACCATATCTGGTAATTATTTATCAGAGGATGCCCGTTTTTTGATTCAGTAAGCTAACCCCAGACAAAAACCTGTAAGTTTAAAAAATTTCCTAACTTTCAGCCAACCTTATGAGATTTAGCCTACCCTCAATTTAGGGGGCAATGAGCAAATTCCCAACAAAAAATCAGAATTGTTAACAAATCTCATGCAATCTCCAATCGCCCAAATAACAACTACTACTACGCCCATAGAAACCATCGCCCTTGATGTTGGTGGCATGAAATGTGCTGGATGTGTCAGTGTTGTGGAACGTCAACTTGGTCAATATCCTGGTGTAATCGCTGCCCGTGTTAATTTAGTAACCGAAGTGGCGGTTGTTGACTACGAAGCTGGTATTGACCCAACGGCACTTGCTGAAGCTTTAACTGCGACGGGTTTTCCTTCCCAACCACGTCATAGTGAAACCAATCAAGATTCCCAGACAGCGACTCGGCGGCAACAAGAAACGCGATCGCAAGTCCAACAATTAATTATTGCTGCTGTTTTGATTGTCCTCTCAACGTCAGGACATATCGGTCATTGGTTGGGTGCGCCTTTGCTGCCCGTATTAAGTAATATTTGGTTTCACTGGGGACTGGCAACTTTAGCTTTACTTGGTCCTGGTCGTGCCATTTTAATTGATGGTTGGCGCGGTTTGTGGAACCAAGCGCCCAATATGAATACCTTAGTTGGGTTGGGGACGCTGACGGCATATAGTACAAGCTGTGTGGCGTTGCTGTTTGGGCAACTAGGATGGGAATGCTTTTTTGATGAACCTGTGATGTTGTTGGGTTTTATCCTTTTGGGGCGTACCTTAGAACAAAGGGCGAGAAGACGGGCAACGTCGGCGTTTGAGTCGTTACTGGCACTACAACCGCAAGTAGCGCGTTTAATTAGCAAAAATACTACAGAGCAAATAGGCATTGAAATTCCCGTAAGTCAAGTACGTGTAGGCGAGTGGTTGCGCGTCTTGCCGGGGGAAAAGGTGCCGGTAGATGGTGAGGTAATTTCGGGGCAAACTTTGGTGGATGAGTCGCTGCTAACTGGGGAAGCGTTGCCTGTGCAGAAGATGGCGGGTGATACTGTGACGGCGGGGACTTTAAATCAGTCGTCCGTTTTTGTTTTTAAGGCAACTCGCACGGGAGAAAATACCACTTTAGCGAAGATTGTGGCGTTGGTGGAAGAGGCACAAATTCGTAAGGCACCTGTGCAACAGTTGGCGGATACGGTGGCGGGTTATTTTACTTATACGGTGTTGGCGATCGCTTTTTTGACTTTCCTGTTTTGGTATGTTGCAGGAACGAAGATTTGGCCCTCTGTTTTGTTACCGATGGCAGCGAATCATGAACATTTGATGATGTCGATGCCTCATGCTACATCGCCGTTGCTTTTAAGTTTAAAATTAGCGATCGCTGTTTTAGTAATTGCCTGTCCCTGTGCTTTGGGTTTAGCGACGCCGACGGCAATTTTAGTCGGTACCAGTTTGGGTGCGGAACGGGGATTATTAATTAAGGGTGGTGATATTTTAGAGCGCGCCCATCAGCTTGATACGATTATTTTTGACAAAACTGGCACTCTTACTAGTGGTCAACCAACTCTCAGTGATTGTCTAGCCATTTCTGACTTTGGCTGGCTTGATGCTAATCCTGAGCTTACCGCAACTGCCAAGTTACTACAACTTGCAGCCACTTTAGAAAGTGGCACATCTCATCCTCTAGCGGCGGCAATTTTAGGAGCGGCAAAGCAGCAACAAATAGCGATTTTAAATGCCCAAGATTTTCAAACTGCCGCCGGATTAGGCATTTCGGCACGCATCGAAAATCGTTTAGTTTTGTTGGGTAATCGAGAGTGGTTAAATCAGCATGGCGTCACAATTAGTGATCATCCGGAAATAGAGGCGTTAGTAAATTCAGGCAAAACCGTAGTTTATCTAGCAGATGAAGGTGTGATAGCTGGAGTGCTAGCAGTCACGGCTATTTTGAGAGAGGATGCCAAAGAAACGGTACGCCAACTAAAGGCGATGGGATTAAGGGTGATGATTTTGACGGGTGATCAAGCAGATGCGGCAAAAGCAGTGTCCTTGCAGCTTGAGTTGGAGGCAAGTGATGTGATCGCGGGAGTACGTCCAGAGGGCAAGGCAAAAGCGATTGCAGCATTACAAGAGCAAGGACGAAAAGTGGCAATGGTTGGGGATGGTATTAATGATAGCCCCGCTTTGGCACAAGCTGATCTTGGTATTTCTTTACACGCTGGCACAGATGTGGCACAAGAGACGGCGGGAATTATTTTAATGCGCGATAGTCTGCTTGATGTTGTCGAATCAATTAAGCTATCCCGTGCTACCTTCAACAAAATTCGCCAAAATCTCTTCTGGGCATTTGGTTACAACATCCTAGGCATTCCTGCTGCTGCTGGAATGCTATTACCAGGATTTGGCATTATCCTCAATCCAGCAGCCGCCGGTGCCTTAATGGCTTTCAGTTCTGTTAGTGTTGTAACTAACTCACTACTACTGCGCCGTGCCTTCAATCCCAACTAATTTTTGTAAGTACTGCCCTGCCTCAAGAGAGATGCACTGCTGCTAAAACCCTGATTTCCTAAATAAGGCATAAGTTTTTTGGCAAACTGGTCTTAAAATAACTGAGTGCCGAACCAATATGCCACAATGGGTGGTGAAACATTTTCAAGACCGGATATCAGTCAGGGCATTGTACTAACTTTCCTGGCTTGAAAATTGAGGAAAACTATCACAAAGGAATTTATTCGCTCGGTTCCACAAATGTTTATGATTATTAGTGGAGAAGATGCCCGATTGAGGGTCGGCAATCAGGGTACATTTCATAACATTAAGGAAAGCGGATTCAAAGGTGTGCCAATGTGAGTAAGTAAGAGCGTTTTCCTGACTTAATTGCACTCTTTATCACAATTTTTCAATGGCTGCACAACAAAATCAAAACCATTTGTTAATTATCGAAGATGACCGTGGACGTAAGGAATGCCCCTTATCGGAGTCTACCTATTTAATTGGTAGAGATCCAAAATGTGATATACGTCTATTTTCACAGTTTGTTTCTCGTCGCCATGCGACTTTAGTGCGTCGCTATCGTGATGACGGTAGCATTTATTACAAGATTGTCGATGGTAATCTCAAAGGCAAGCCTAGTGCCAATGGACTATTGATCAATGGTAAAAAACTGCAAGCGCATGACCTTCAAGATGAAGATGAAGTTATCTTTGGTCCAGGCGTAAGTGCAAAATATTATCTGCTGAAGCGGGAACCGGGTGCAACGGGTCCCCTAGATGAGTACGATATTACTCTGATCAGTCCAAATATGATGATTGGTGACCCCGATGAATAAAGGAAAACACCTCGTGAGCACAAGTGCCGTGCCACTTGAATTAAATTCAAGAGGCTAGTTAGAGTTATCCCATAACACTTTCCACAAGCTGCCAATGGCGATTTTCGGCAACAGCTACCTGCACCAGATCAAACATTTGGCGGCAATGATTATCAACTTGAAGCGGTAATTCTTCATTTTTGATTACAAAGTTCATCCGCGCTTCCTGATCTGTGGCGGTTGATTTGTCGATTAAGACTTCCACGGTTACTAATTTAGCAAAAGCAACACGACCGGGGCTTTCCCGCGCCATCAGGTAATCGCCTGTATCATAAATAATGTCAAAATTGCAAGACTGTAAGACCTCAATTAGTGAGTGTTGAAGATGATCGAGAGAAACAGCAACTGTAAAAGAACAGGTATAACGAGCCATATATAACCCTGGGCGTCAGATAGCTAGACCCTCTTATCATATCTAACCTCTGTAGTAGGTCACGAGGGAGAGTGCCGCGAGTACAAAGACGAAACTTAGTTCTTTGATCAGCTACGGGCTTTTAAGGGTTAATCCGGAAGATGATCACAAAACTATATTTGAGATGGCTGTTGTCGTGGGGAGAGCGCCAAATGACAGGGAAACTGATTGTATTTGAGGGCGTCGAAGGTAGTGGCAAAACTACGCAACTGCGGGCTTTGGAAGATTGGCTAAAAACGGCTCAGATCAAGCAACAGCCGGTGGTGGTAACGCGGGAACCGGGCGGAACGAGTTTAGGTAAGGGTTTGCGCCAGCTTTTGTTGGAGGGTGAGGCACCAATTCAAGACCGAGCCGAGCTTTTGTTGTATGCTGCCGATCGCGCCCAGCACGTTGAGGAATTCTTGAAACCTCAGTTGGCAAGGGGTGCGATTATTTTATGCGATCGCTATACGGATTCGACGGTGGCTTATCAAGGTTATGGACGGGGACTCTCACTCGATTTAATCGCACAACTCAACCAGATTGCCACTCAAGGGCTGCAAGCGGAGGTTACCTTATGGTTTGATGTTGATGCCGAAATCGGTTTAGCACGGGCAAGGACACGGGGTATGGCTGATCGTATTGAGCAGGCTGATTTGGCTTTTCATCAACGAGTACAGCAGGGTTTTTGTCAGTTAGCGATCGCTCATCGGCAAAGAATTGTTAGGATTGATGCCCACAAGAGCGAGTCCGATGTACATAAGGCTGTTTTGGAGATTTTACACCAACGGTTAGTATGGTCTTAGCTTGGGAGTCTTTGGTGGGGCAGGAACAGGCGATCGCTTTGTTGCAAGGTGCGATCGCCCAAAACCGCATTGCGCCAGCTTATCTGTTTGCTGGTTCCCCTGGTGTTGGTCGCAGTTTGGCGGCACGGGGATTTATTGAGCAGTTATTTTGTCAAGTGTCACCAGAAAAACAGCCTTTAATTAGAAAACGCCTGCAACAAGGTAATCATCCAGATTTGTTGTGGGTTGAACCAACTTATCTTCATAATGGCAACTTGTTGTCTGCTACTGAAGCGGCAGAAAAGGGTGTTAGTCGCAAAGCACCGCCGCAAATTCGCTTGGAACAAATTCGGGAAATTGGTCAGTTTCTGGGACGGGCAGCGTTAGAAGCACCTCGTAAAGTAATTGTACTTGAGCAGGCAGAAACGATGGCTGAAGGGGCAGCGAATGGTTTGCTCAAAACGCTAGAGGAACCGGGAAAAGCCACGTTAATTTTAATTGCGCCGAGTATTGAGTCGTTGTTGCCAACGCTGGTTTCTCGTTGTCAGCGTATTCCTTTTGGGCGGTTGACAGAGGAAAATTTGGCAGTGGTGTTGCGGCAAACTGGTCATGAGGAGATTTTGCAGTCTGCGTCTATTTTAGCGATCGCTGAAGGTAGTCCGGGAGCTGCCATTAAGGCTTTTGACCAACTGCAAGCAATTCCAGCAGCTTTACTTGCCAAAGTGATCAAATTACCAAAAACACCGCGTCAGGCTTTAGAATTTGCTAAGGAAATTGAGAACACTTTGGATAGTCAGGCTCAATTATGGTTAGTGGATTATTTACAACATTATTACTGGCAGCAATTTTTAGCAGGGAAGATGGCTAAATCTTGTTTACAACAGTTGGAAAACGCCCGAAAATATTTGTTAGGTTATGCTCAACCCCGGCTGGTTTGGGAAGTGACGCTGTTGGAATTAATTCAATAGTTGAAGAAATCTTTTTTAGAAAAGCCTTAATTATTCAACTTTCAATATAAGCTTGCACTCGTTTTAAAATTTGCCATAAGGAAGCCAAAACCTCTGTAGCTCCTTCCATAGTGTCTTGTTTTGCTATTACTTCTAATTCGCTAGCTAGTGCTGACATAGCCGGGACGCCGACGTTAGCAGCAGAACCTTTGAGACGATGAGCATAGTACTTAACTTGCTCAGGATTAATTGCTGAAATTGCGGTTTCAAGTGCTAGCAAGTCTTGGGGAGTTTTATCGACAAAAATCCTTAGTAGTCGCTGTTGTATTGATATTTTACCACGAGAGATTCTAGCAAGGCGAGCTAAGTCAATTGGTAGGGAATCATCAGGTTCGATTACTTTTTGGCTTTCTGTTTTTAGTTCTGAGTGTGTTGTCTGGTCGTCAGAATTATTTTGTAATTCGCTTGGTAAAATCTGGATTTGATTCGTATTAGTTTCTTTGGTAATTCTAGAAGCCCAATATTTAATTATTTTAGCTAAATTTTCTTGCTCCAGAGGTTTAGTAATATAATCATCCATGCCAGCAGATAAACATTTTTCGCGGTCTTCTAGCATGGCATTAGCTGTCAAAGCAATTACGATGGAATGGCGTTTATTACCTTCACGACGGCGTAGTTCTTGGGTGGCTGTATAGCCGTCCATGAGAGGCATTTGGCAATCCATTAATACCAAATCGTAATCTTGATTTGCCAACAATTCTAAGGCTTCTGAACCATTACTAACACAATCAGCTTGGTAACCTAACATTTCTAGCTGACTCAAAACTACTGCTTGATTAATTGAGTTATCTTCTGCAACTAGAATATTGAGATTTGTGGCATTTTCCTTGTTTGCTTTTGTTTGATGATGTTGCTGATGATTAAGTGTCAAATATTCCGGATTAATCGGTGCATTACCACCAAAAAGTGGACTAACTAATGATGAGTTGCTTTTCTCAAAAGGCACCGTAAACCAAAAAGTTGAACCTTGATTTATCTGGCTTTCAACGCCAATTTCGCCTCCCATTAAGGTAATTAATTGTTTGCAAATTGCTAGTCCTAAACCAGTTCCACCATATTCACGACTGGTGGAAGCATCGACTTGTGAGAAGGATTGAAATAGTTTTTTGATGCCGATAGCAGAAATCCCAATACCCGTATCAACAACGGCTAAATATATGCTAACATTTTGCTCAGTTTCTGATTGCCATAATGTTTGTATTTCTATGGTTCCGTTTGGTGTAAATTTAATGGCATTACCGACCAAATTGAGCAAGATTTGTCGCAGTCTTACAGGATCGCCTTTAAGGAATCTTGGTATTTTATGATCAAATTTTATTGCTAGTTCTAGTTGTTTTGATTTTGCCTGAGAACTTAGCAATTCTACAACTTCTTCTAGACATTTGTTGAAGTCGAAGTTCAACATTTCTAGGTGCATTTCTCCAGCTTCGATTTTGGAGAAGTCAAGAATGTCATTAATTAGACTAAGAAGATGGTTAGCGCTGGTGCGGATAGTTTTGGCGTATTCTTGCTGCTTAGGATTAAGTGAAGTTTGCTGAAGTAACTCTGCCATTCCTAGTACTCCATTCATGGGAGTACGGATTTCATGGCTCATATTGGCGACGAATTGAGTCTTAATTTGTGCTGCTTCTAGGGCAGCTTCTCTAGCTTTTACTAATTCATCAATGCGGTCATGAACAATAATAATACCACCAATTTTTTGCTCGGAAGTGTACCAAGGTTGAATTGCCCAGCGATAATAAAAGACTGAGCCATTTTCTCTTTGCCACTTATCTTCAGATTTGGCTAAAAACTGCCCTTCTAAACCTTGCTGATAAGCGTTTTTCCACTCTTCTTTGAGGTCGGGTAAGACTTGATAATGACTTTTACCAAACAAAGTTTGATCTTCTAAATTAAAGCTAGTGAGCCATTGATTACTGTAGGCAAGATAGCACATTTGATTGTCTAACATTGCCATTGCTATCGGTACATTTTGAATAATTTGGCGTAGTTGCTGATACTCTCGTTCGAGGGTAGTTTCTGCTTGTTTACGCTTAGTAATATCAACTCCAATTCCCCAGCCTGCCCAACCGGGAATTGAAAAATGATCGCTAATATTTGACCAAACTACGGTTTTTAAACTACCATCTTTACCAGTTATTTGCCATTCGCGGTCGCGGAAATCATTTCCCTCACTTCCTAGCGCCCCAGCTTCTCCATAAAAAAGTTGTCTAGCTTGGGGGTTAACAACAATTTCTGCTGCGGTATAACCAGTAATGCGTTCACATTCTCGGTTCCAAACAATGATATTTCCTTCAATATCAAATGCTGTCATCATGACTGGCATATTTTCTAGAACTTTGCGGAGACGCTGTTCACTTTCTTGCATTGCCAAGTAAGCTTCATCTCGTTGTAGACGATTAATATAAGCTTGGGAATGGTAACGAATTCTGGCAATTAATTCTACGGGATCTGGTAGTTTTACAATGTAGTCGTTAGCGCCAGTAGCAAAGGCTTCTGCTTTGAGATGTGCGTCTTCTTTTGCTGATAAAACAATCATCGGAATATCGCGAGTCGCTGCATTGGCATGAAAAAAACGAAGCAGCAGCAAACCGTCAATTTCAGGCATGACTAAATCTTGCAAAATTACTGTAGGAGCAATCTCTGTTGCTTGTTGAATTGCCTGAATTGGATCGTTACAATAGTGGAAAATAATATCATCTTCGGTAGCTAGCATTCGACGTACGGCTTCACCGATAAATTCCTGATCGTCAATTAGTAAAACTTTAATTTGGTATCTTTTCAAAGTCAATTTGTTCTTTTCTGCATCCTGCTGATTCATAGCAGTGCTGCTCAATAATTAGTTAGTAAGTACGAGTAAGTCACAGGTTTTGTGCAGACCTGAATTAATGGCTTTTGCTCACACAGAAAGTTGAGTTGAGTGAGATAAGGCAACAAATTAAACACCAATTTTTTCATAGAATCTGAATTAATTGATATCTTACTTTAGGGGCTTGATTTTTTAATAGTGTACTTTGGTTATAGCTAATAAGTAATAGGGTTCCCACTACCAAAGGGAATAGTTGAAACACTTTAGCGACTGATTTGCGGGCGAAGTACCCGAAAAATGGCAGCCGAGATCGCTTCAACCGGTAAAATATCCACAGCCGCACCCAGTTCTATAGCTGCTTTTGGCATCCCGTAGATGACGCAGCTACTTTTTTCTTGAGCAATTGTATGCCAACCCGTAGAGCGCAAAATTTGTAAGCCTTGAGCGCCATCTTTACCCATGCCAGTTAGCAGTACAGCAACACCTTTGCCTTGCCAATGCTGTGCGACACTTTTAAAAAATACATCCACCGACGGACGATAAGCATAATCTAGTGGATTTTGAGTGTAAGACAGCCTTTGATTGGGTTGTAATATTAGGTGGTTGTTGGTGCTAGCCAGGAAAACTTTGCCAACTTCAATCATACACCCTACACTTGCTAACTTGACAGGCAGGGATATTTGAGCATTGAGCCAGTCAGCAAGTCCCTGTGCAAATTGCTGATCAACGTGCTGCACAACGACAATAGCCGCGCCGAAATCTTTGCCTAAGCCGGAAAGGATAGTGGCTAATGCCTGGGGACCGCCGGTAGAAGCCCCAATTACTACCAAAGGAGGGCTAAATGAAGAAATAAAGCGCTGTTTTTGTGGAGATAAAGGTTGAAGTGATGAACTTGTTGATTTACCGATTAATTTGCCAATAGTCGCAATTTTTGAGAGCAAACTTGCCCCGCCTTCCAAATAGCCACCTCTTCCTAAAATTGGTGTACTAACAACATCTAAGGCTCCATATCCCATCGATTCAAATATTTTAGAAGTGTGACCTTTTACCGTGGAAGTTACGATTAAGATCGCGCAAGGAGAAGTTTTCATGATTTGACGTGTTGCCTCAACCCCATCCATCACGGGCATGATTAAATCCATCAAAATTAAGTCAGGGGTATTTTTGGCGCATTTGCTAACAGCTTCAGCACCATTGCGGGCATTCCAAACAACGTTATATTCTGGAACTGTATTTAAGACGCGACGTAAGGCTTCTGTTGCTATTAAAGTGTCGTTAACTATGGCGATTTGCATTATCGATTTTTCTTACTCAAGGCTATTTCCCAATTAAGTCAATAACCGCTTTTATGAGGGTGTCATCATGAAAACTGCTTTTAGTTAAATAATAATTTGCTCCCACGTCCAATCCTTTTAGATAATCTTCTTCTCTGTCTTTATAAGAGACAATTATTACAGGTAATGACTTAAAGTTAGGATGGTTTTTGATTTGGCTGACAAGTTCAATTCCATTCATACGCGGCATATCAATGTCTGTAATAATTAAGTCGTATTGATTGGTGCGGATGGCATTCCAGCCATCAATGCCATTAACGGCAGTTTCAACTTTATAGCCGTTATTTTCTAAAAGTTTTCTTTCAACTTCTCTGACAGTAATTGAATCATCAACAACTAATATTTTTAATGGTTCTTTGATAGAGCTGGCATCAGTTTGCTTGACCTTAGTTATATCTTGAGTAGCTAAAAGTTTATCAATAGAGCGAACTAAATCTTCAACGTCAACAATTAAAGCGATGGTTCCGTCTTCCATTAACGCTGCGGCACTAATATCTTGAACTTTTCCTAAACGTGTATCCAAAGGTCTTACTACTAAGTCTTGTGCTCCCAAAAAGCGATCAACTACAACTCCATAACTGTTGGAGCGAGATGCACCTGCTGCCATTGTAACATTATAGTTAGGGTTGCTACTAATAACAACAACGGCTAAGGTTTCTTGTGCCAAGTTAAGGGATGATTGATTAATATTTAAAATTTGTCTTGCTAATATTAAGCCAATATTTTGTTCATCTAATCTAAAAACATGGCGATTTTCCACTTGAAATATCTCCTTTTTTTCAATCATCACCAATCGTTCAATACGAGTGATGGGAAAAGCATAAACTTCTCCAGATATTTCAACTAATAAGCTACGAATTACTGATAAAGTTAATGGTAGTTGTAGATAAAACTTTATGCCTCGGTTCTGATGAGATATTGCCTTTAGTTTGCCACCTACCTGCTGCACCATACTTTGAACAATATCTAAACCCACTCCGCGACCTGAAATTTCGGTGAGGGTTTGAGCTGTAGAAAATCCAGGCAAAAATAAGAATTCAATAAGTTCAGCTTCTGTTAATTTGTTGGCAATTTCGGTATTGACAATTCCTTTATTAACAATTGTTGTGCGTAGTTGCTCAAAATCTACACCCCGACCGTCATCAGAGACGGTTATTGATAGTATTCCTGATTGATGTAGAGCTTCTAACTGCACGATTCCTTCAGCAGATTTGCCGATTGCAAGACGCTCTTGAGGCATTTCAATACCATGAGCGATCGCATTTCTAATAAGATGAATTAGTGGGGCTTCTAGCTTGTCCAAAATGTCTCTATCTACTGGGGTAGATTTGCCAAGTATTTCAAGTTTTACTTGTTTTCCTAATTGTCTTGCTAAGTCACGTACAATTCTGGGAAAACTCTCAATGCGATCAGCAAACGGTCGCATTTGAGTAGCAATTACTTCACGATAAAGACGATCTGAAAGATTGGTCGAACGACGGGAAAAATTTTCTAATTCATTTAAACGGTCAACGAGAAAATGATAGCATTCATTAGCTTTATTACGAGTTACAGTTAATTGTGATTCAATCAGTTGATTGGGATGTGAATCTGATAACAAATCTTGAAATTTTTCTAGATTTTTCAACAATTGATTTTGATGCTGCCTTAGTTTTTGTAAGGAGTCACCAAAAGGTTGTAACCAATTTGCCTCTACTAAGGATTCACTAGCTAAACTCATCAAACGACTTAAGTTGTCAGTACTAATTCGTAAACCCCGGTCTACATTCTGGGGCATTGGAATAGAGGTTTCCTGTTCTGGTTGACTAATTACTGTAGTTTCAATGGTTAATTGTTGCTGATCTGTTATCTTTTGTAGAGTTGTTGTATCTGCTGACAAATCAGTAATTGTGGAGATAGAAGCGGCAACAGTTTCGATTTCATCAGTATGTACCAATAACCAATTTTCCAACTCAGTTTCAGGAACTTTGGCGATGCTTAAAAACAGATCTACTGCTTGTAATAAAATATCAATTTGATTTGATGATAAAGCAATACTGCCTTGCTGGGCGGCAACAAAGCAATCTTCCATGACATGAGCAATTTTTACCGTAGGCTCGATCTGAACAATAGAAGCCGCGCCTTTGATGGAATGCGCCGCACGCATTAAGCAGCTTAAGGCTTCCGAGTTATCTGCTTGAGTTTCTAGGATTAATAGGTTATCACTTAGTATGGTTGTCTGGGTTTCTAGCTCCATGCGAAACAGGTCTAGCATGGAGAAACTGCTTAAATCCTGATTAGTCATTTTTTATTTTTAGCTAATTTACCAGCAATATACATCAGCCAAAAGAGACAATAAATAAAGGCTAGCAGCTATTTTAAAAGTTGGGTTTATTGAAAATTTAATTATTAGTTTAATCATTAACCATTCCCAGCTATTGTTAATATCATTAAAAGTCAAGCTAATGACGCTTTATTAATTATTGATAGATATTTCTTATTTTATCAAAAGCCGCGTTTTTTTTCAAAGAACTTTTTTACGAATAGCATAAAATAACAAGTCTTCATCTAAATAAGTAATACTTTTTTCTTGCCATTTAATTACTGACTTAGTGTATGTTCCTATTGCTTTAGAGATAGTAGTAGGCACATTTTGTAATGATTCTACAGTAACCCTGTGAACACCATAAATTTCATCAACTCCAAACACCCATTGATTGCCTTCTTTCTCAATTACTAACATTCTTTTATAAACAATGGAACTAAAGTTAGAAATAGATGTACTCTTCTCTATGCCCAAAAATTCATGGAGGGATATGCAGATATTAATTTCGCCTTTGATACTTATAAGTCCTAAAAAAGTTTTATTACTACGATGAGGCAGCGTATGAATAATTGATGGTTCTGTAACTTCTTTAAATAGTTGTATGGGGAGTGCAAACCATTCTTTTTCTAAACGAAAGATTCCTAATGATATTGTATCAAGTCTCTGTTGATCTTTTGTTTGAGCGAGTAATTTAGTTTGGTCATTTAAATAATCTATAGGTACTTCACGATCAAGTAATTGTCTACCAGCAGTTGAATAAATAGGGCAATTATGACAATGAATATAAGTTGTAAGTTTTGGGCAAGAGTTGTCGCCCCAAACCCCGATTTGATTCCAGCAACTATTAATCATTAGTGAATTGGTATATACTAATTGATTTCTAATGACTAACTTTGAAGCGAGAAGTTTCTTCTCTTAAATTTTGTGCGGCATCATTTAATTGCTCAAGTGCACTATTAGTCTCGCGTAAAGCGTCAGCAGTTTGTAGAGAAGCTTCTCTAAGTTGAAGCATTGATTCACTGATTTGTTGAGCGCTATGAGACTGAGATTCCATACCCTGACTGACAATTTCAAAACTGGGAGTTAATGATTGAACTTGTTCAATAATATCTCCAAGCTGCTGACTAATTTTACCTACATCTTCAACACTACGTGTCACTTCTTTACTAAATTTATCCATTTCCATTACACCCGTTGAAACAGCAGATTGCATTTCTTTGACCATGCTTTCAATATCTAATGTTGCCACGGCAGTTTGGTCTGCTAGGCGTCGAATTTCTCTAGCCACTACGGAAAAACCTAAACCGTATTCTCCAGCTTTTTCGGCTTCAATTGCTGCATTCAGCGAGAGCAAATTGGTCTGATCTGCTACTTTAGTAATTGTCGTAACAATGCTATTGATATTATTAGCTTTTTCACTAATAATACCTAATTTAGAAGAAATTGAACGAGTTGATTCTGCCAATTGACGAATCGTTGCTTGCATCTGAATTAAGTCTTTTTGACCACCTCTTGTGGCAATAGCTGTAGTCTGGGAAAGATTGGTAACTTCATCCATTGTTTTAACCAGTTGCTCAGAATTATTGGCAATATTCTGGGCAGTAGCAACCACTTCATTAGTTGAAGCAACTTGTTGAGTAACAGCAGCTTCTAATTCTTTACCAGAAGCGGCTATTTCAGTAGTAGATGTAGTAATTTGGATACCAGAATGTTGTACTTGACTAATTAGTGAATTCAAATTACTTGTCATTGTCCGAAAAGTTGAAATTAATTGACCAATTTCATCATTTGAATTAACTTTTATTTCGTTATTAGTTTCTAGTTCGTTTGTTAAATCACCTGCCGAGACTTTTTCGGCGGCATTGACTGCGATCGATAAAGACTTCTTAAGAAGGCGGGCGAGTAAAAACGAAATTAGTGCCCCAATTATGATCACAACCAAAATACTTCCTAATGTAGAGTAAGTTAAAAGATCTTGAGCTTGATTTAAGTCTTTTTTTCGTTCTTTTAATAATTGATCCTGAACCTGTGCCATTTCAGCAATACTTTCTCTAATATCATCCATAATCTCTTTGCTTCTTCCAGACAAGAAGAAAGCTCTTAGTTGCTGTTCTTTTCCCTGCCTTTTTAAAGATATTGCTGTTGCTAATCTGTCCATTCTTTGTTGAGATAATTCTTCAATTCTCGTCAGACTTGCTAACTGACGAGGATTATCTTGAATTCTATTTCTTAATCTTAAAAATATAGGATTTATTTTTGTTACTGCTTGATTGTAAGGTTCTAGATAAATTTTTTGGTTAGTATAAATAAACCCTCTTTGACCATTTTCTGCGTCAATTAATGTTTTTTCTAAATCTTTCAAATCATTTTTTACTTCGTAAGTACGAGTAACCAACTCCAACGTAGTCACTAAATTATTAGCATTCAACTTATTCATAATATTGATAACAATTGTCACAAAAATAATTGCTAGAAACCCTAGTGACACAAACTGGGTGATTTTAATTTGCTTATACATTTAAGATTGCCTTATTTTGAAGATAAACTGTGATTTTTTATAAACGCTCGATGCGTTGTCTAAGAATTATGGCACTTTTTTGATCCCCATAATATTCTTTAAGTAAAGCTAAATGTATTAAAGCTTCATAGTGGTTTGGGTCAAGGTAAATTGCTTTTTGAAAGTATTGTTCAGCGTACTGCTCATTTCCTTCAGCTTGATAGACTTGACCTAGTAGAAAATAAGTTTCTGCATTGAGAGGATTTTCACTCAAATAAGACTTACATAAGCTTGCTGCTTCCTTTAATTGCCCTTTATCTGCAAAATTTCTCGCGACTTTAAGTGAGTTTGGTAAATTAAGATCTGGGATTTGAACATCATTAAATAATATTTCCTGACTATTTAGCGTAGTAGAATTACTAACTTTTATTTTCTCATTATTTTGGCTAGATTTGAAAGTAGTTTTGTGCGGCTTTTTGGGATTCTTTTTTGTCAATGCTGAAGGAAGATCAGTTTTGGGAAGCTCAATACTTTTAGGCGAAGATGCCGACATAGTATTTAAAGATTTAGTATCGCTTTCTTTGCGAAATGCAAAAGCGGTAGGGTAGCGTACAGGTACAAAACCAGATGACAATATTTGTCCAGTTTCAGAGTAACCTAGAAACAATAGACCATGATTATTTAATAACTTACCTAATAATTGAACAACTTTTTCTCTAGCTGATTGTTCTAAATAAATTAATAAATTGCGGCAAAAAATTATATGATAAGGCTTTTTTGTGGTTGAAAATTGTGGATCTAGTAAATTACCAGACATAAATTTTATATTGTTGATAATTGTTTTGTCTAGATGATAAGCATCTTCTATCTGAGTAAAATACTGCTGTTGAAAAGCAGTCGTGCACCCTCTAAAGGAATTTTGACTATAGACTCCGCGTTGGGCACGCAAGAGAGATTTTTTGCTAATATCAACCGCATCAATACTAAAGTCTTTTGATTTTAACCCCGCTTCTAAAAGAGTGATAGCAATTGAGTAAGGTTCTTCGCCAGTTGAACAAGGTACACTTAGTACACGTAATGACTGTCGCTGCATTGGTAACCACTCATTATTAACATATTGACTTAAGAAATCAAAAGGTTTGCGGTCTCTAAAAAACCAGGTTTCGGGTATAACAATATTTTCAATTAAGGTTTCTAATTCCTTTGTTGATGTTTGCAATAGTTTTAAGTAAATTGTTAAATCAGATAAACTACAATCGAGCATTCTTCGATTTATTGCTCTAGCAATAGTTTTAGAACCAATTGTTTTGGCATTTAAGCCAATCTTTTGTTGTAATAAAGCTTCAATAGCTGCTTGTGACACTTTTATGAGATAAGTAGGTGGTACAAATAATTGAAACGCAGATTTACCAGTGACTGGCTGTTGCAATACTCAATTCTAATATCTACTAAATAATTATAGTTTGCACCTATCTCAAGGAAGGATTCTTAATTTCACTTACTACTATTTTGGAAGTAGAGATTTTAGTTGGGATTTTGATAAGAGAGACTCAACTTGAAGACAATGAATCATACCTTGTTGATCATTAATAATTTCTCCTAAATAAAAAGGTGAATTTACGGGAATTTTTGAAGAAGTAAAATCAGTTTCTTTTATGTTTAAGGTTTCTGTAACTTTTTCAGCAATCAACCCTAAGAGGTAGGGTATTTGTTGATCGCTCCCATAATTAACTACAATAATCCTAGTACTAAATTTATGACTATATTGACTTTTTGTTATTAGTTCGCATAAATCTATTATGGGTATAATATCACCCCGATAGTTTAATGATCCCGCAATATATGTGGGCGCTTGAGAAATCTTTTGCAGCTTTACTAAAGATATTACTTCTACGACTTGTCTAGCTGAAATTGCATATCGCTCTTCACCTAAAGAAAAAGTTAACATTAACATTGTTGATTTACATCTACCTTGGGTATAGTTTAAATAATAGTATATTTTTGAAAAAACTCAAAGTTACCTAAAAGCATTAAAAACTTGTATAACAATTAATCATATTTTTTGGTAATTATCCAATCTTAAATGGGTAATTTATGACTTAATAAAGTAAAACCTTCTGCTGTTCCAAGAGTAACGCTATCGGGTAGATTCAAAGCCGATAAAGTTTGCTGATTTAATAAAAAGTAAGATTGCTGTGACCAGATTTTTTTCAATGTATTAGTATCTGAAGGAATTACTTGGCGCTCACTATAAAAGTCTAAACTTGGACGCCGATAGCCAAAAGAGGTATAAATAACAGCGTTGGTATTCGTTCTTTCTCGAATTAAGGCAGCTACGGGTTTTACAGGAAATGCTTCATTCAACTCCCATATCCATGATTTAGATGTCATTAACAACCCCAGTACTAAATACATTCCAATTAATAAAATTATAATAAATTTTGGATTGTTTTTTTTTGCTAACCAAGCAGAAGTACCCATTGTTAATGCCACAATTACACTCATTACCATCAAAACAGGTTGAGGATCTGCTAATATAAAATAAACCAATCCAATTAAACCAACTAATACTAAAAGTCCTAATATTATTGTCAAAAAACGGGGCAAGCGTTTGGCATTTTTCCAAAACTCTACAAGTTGAACAGCAACAGCAAGAGCAAAAAAAGGATACAGTGGCATGATGTACCAGGGAAGCTTAGTTTTCATTAATGAAATGACTCCCAAATAACCCACTGTGCCAATCAAAATTAAGGCTCCCCAACTAGTAGTACGCTTTTGCCAAGCCAGATACAAGCCCCCAAACCAAAATAATAACCAAGGCAAAGTATATTTAATCAACTCCAATAAATAAAACCAAGCTGGCTGATTATGCCCCTCCACAGCTTGAGAAATGCGCTCTAGTCCTTGATTCTGAAAATGAACTTGCAAAAAAGTACTACCATAATGTTGCCATTGAGCGGTATACCAGGCAATTATTGGTAAATTACCTATAATTAAACCCAACCAAAAATAACGATTTTTTAATATTTTTAATTGTTTATCTGCAATGATAAAACTAAGAGCAATTGTTGCTAAAGGTACTACTAATAAACCTTTTATAAAAGTAATTAATCCTAAGCATAAGCCTATACCAATTGCCCAATATGCGTTTCTACGGCTTTTAAGTAAGCAAACTAATAATAGTAGAAAAAAAGTAATCACCATGCCATCCAGCATTGCCAGACGCCCGTGACGCACAACAGGTAAAAGCGTTAAATATACAGCAGCAGAAAAAATGGCTGGAAGACGTTCAAGAAACAATTCTCTCGCTACTAAATAAAGTAGGGGAACACCACAAGCACTAAAAAATGCTCCCGGTAAACGAGTTGTAAATTCTGTAACCCCTCCAAGTTGGTAACTGCAAGCAATTAACCAATCCATTAGTGGTGGTTTTAAGAGATATGGTTTGCCTTGAAATGTAGGATAAAGCCAATTACCAGTTTGGTAAATTTCCCTCGCAACTAAAGCACGAGTTCCTTCATCCCAGTCTCGTAAAGGCAAGTTTCCTAAACCTATACCCCAAAGCAGGAAAGCAGCTATTAAAAAGCACAATACCCACTGCCACTCTGTTAGAGATAACGAACTGAGATGATTAATCTTTTTACTAAAGTTTTCTCTTAACTTACGCATCAAAATAAGGTTTACATTTACAGTTTAGCTATTTTACAAAAATAAGGCAACTCCCGTATTCATGTGTTAGCCTTTATGGTTTAGTATGCTCATGAGAGTTATCTATGCTGTTAGTAAATAAAACACAACGAATCAACATCCTGGCAATTCTAGTAATTTTTATGGCTGGAATTATCCTGATCTTACCAACAATTGCTTATGGTGTTTTTGATGCCCACGATATTTTAGTACATTTAAATTGGGCTAATTATTTCTCACAACAACTATGGGCAGGTGAGCTGTATCCCCGCTGGTTGCTAAACATGAATTCTGGCTTAGGCAGTCCGACGTTTTTCTTTTATCCACCAATACCCTACTACTTTACAAGCTTATTTTACCCATTTAGGTTTGGTAACCCATCAATTTGGACGCCCTTAGTTTTGTCAAGTACCCTTGCCCTGATTCTTTCGGGTTTCACGGCATATCTTTGGTTGAAAAATATTACTAATCAAAAATCCGCTCTAATTGGCTCAATTGTTTATATGATTTTGCCCTACCATTGGACAATCGATTTTTATTGGCGCTTTGCTTTCTCTGAATATTGGGCATTTGTTTGGATTCCCTTAGTTCTTTACTATACTAAAAAGATAGTTTGTCGTCATAAATTTGCGGTTTTAGGATTGGCAATTAGTTATGCCTTATTAAGCATGACTCATCTACCTACTACCTTAATATTTTCAGTTATTCCTTTTACTTATATTCTTTTTATTGCTCAAGGTAAACAAAAATTGAGATCTTTTGTTTACCTGATTTTGGCGCTGGTTTTAGGAATTGGATTAGCTGCAATTTATTTAATTCCAGCCCTAAGTATGCAAGAAAATGTCTTACTTAAGGAAATTGCAACTGAACCACATTTTTACTTTGCTAATAATTTTACTTGGAGAAAGCAATTTATCTATCCAAATTTTGAAATTTTTATGGGCTATTTAGGTATCCTAGTTATACTGATGGCAATTATCTCTTATTTAGCCTTCACAGTAGCTCGTAAAAATTTCCATAAAAATATTAGGCTAGAAAACTTTTATTGGCTAACTATTGCCTTGGCTTCTTCCTTAATGACTTTACCTTTGAGCAAGCCATTGTGGAAGCTCTTTAATGTCTTACAAGTTATTCAATTTCCTTGGCGGTTTAATGTTGTTTTAACAGTGGCAACAACGGCTCTGATTACATTAGGTTGCTATTCACTTAAGCCAAAATATATTTGGCAGCAAAAAAAAATCTTAATTGCTACAGGACTGCTATTTCTTTTGATTATTAGTGGCTTCGCGATGGCTTCCCATAACATTGAACGCTTAAAATTTAACCAGCAAACACTTATAAGAATGAGCCAAGATGCCCCAGAATATAGACCAAAATGGGTTGCTAAAAAGATATTTGATCAAGATTTAGTTCATCAATTAGCTCAGAATACTGCCAAGGCTCAAATAACTAAAGGGCAGGGTAGTTTAGCTATTAAGAAATGGCAGCCTAGAAAGATTATTTTACAAACTAATGCTCCCACAAATATTGAGATAACACTTAAGCAATTTTATTACCCAGGCTGGAGTGCAAGAGTTGATTACAGAAAGATCTCAGTGCAACCATCTCAACCTGAAGGCTTAGTAAAGCTGGAAATACCAAGTGGCAAACATCAAGTAAAAATCACACTAGAAGCGGGATTAAAAGAACGTCTTGGACAAGCTATAAGCACGGCTTCAGTTTTGATTTTGTTACTGTTGTTTTTGCCATTTCCAGGTTTTATCAAAAGTCGTAAGCAGCTAAAATTATGGATAACTCAACAAAAGCTATCTAGGCAAGTCTAAAAAAACCTAATATACCAAAATAAAACTTGGCTAAATGCTCTTAATTGACATTACTTGCTCCGAGCTGCCTACTGCTTCAGAAATAGAAGTCAATTGCTTTTCTTGGAGCCTTTGCCGCAACCCTGACAAAATCCGCCGCACCATCCACGGTCCTTCATAAACCCAACCTGTGTAAACTTGAATTAAACTAGCGCCTGCTGTAATTTTTTCCCAAGCATCTTCAGCCGTAAAAATGCCGCCAACACCAATAATTGGTAATTTTCCTTGGGTTTGTTGGTAGATAAAACGAATTACTTCTGTAGAGCGTTGACGCACCGGAGCACCACTAATACCGCCAGCTTCTTCGCTTACTAATTTCCCCGTTGCCGCAATCACTTGAGTTTTGAGAATATCACGACGAATTGTCGTATTGGTGGCAATAATTCCGGCTAATTGATAAGTTTGAGCCAGACTAACCACATCAGCGATCGCATCCCACTCCAAATCCGGCGCAATCTTGACTAAAATTGGCTTGGCAGCTTGATTTTCCTGCTGCAGTGCCTCCAAAATCTGACTTAACTGAGCAGCATCTTGAAGCGATCGCAATCCAGGCGTATTTGGTGAGCTCACATTAACCACAAAATAATCGCCCCAATCCTTCAACAAGCGAAAACTACCCAAATAATCACTCGCGGCATCCTCCAAAGGCGTCACCTTAGACTTACCCAAATTCACACCCAACGGCACTCGATGAGGATATTCAGCTTGCGACAACCTCCTCGCCAAAGCCTCTGCCCCCTGATTATTAAACCCCATGCGATTCAAGGCTGCACGGTCTTCAGGCAAACGAAACAAGCGTGGACAGGGGTTTCCAGCTTGGGAAAGCAAAGTCACCGTACCGAGCTCCGCAAAGCCAAAACCGAAATCACTCCACAAATTAGCCGCCACACCATCCTTATCAAAACCCGCAGCCAAACCCAAAAAATTAGGAAACTTTAAACCCCAGAGAGTTTGCTCGAATGCCGGATCATGTAGACAATAAGAATGCCGGAGTTGCGATAGCAAAGCGCTGCTGCAAGCAGATCGCAGCCTTAGCATCGATGAACTATCCCGATTAGCATCCAACCAGCCCAAAAACCCTAACGTCCTTTGGTGCAACCACTCTGGATCAGCCTTCAAAACCGAAAACAAAAGCGGACGAAGCCCCAATTGATAAATATCCATCTATTTAGTATTAATACAAAAATAAATCATTAATCAAAAATCCAGCTTTTAATGACTAATAACCGATTCTGATCGCATCATACAAGAATTACCACAAACAAAAGTCGTGCGCTTGCAGGGTGTAAATAGATTATGGGTCAGCAAAACCTACAGCCCGACCACGAAGACCAACTCGTTAACCTCGGACGCGCCCTTCAAGCTTTACGAGAAGAAGAAAACGCTGATGTCCTGATCCAAACTACCCTCGACTACCTCAAAGAAGAATTTAAATATCGCTTAATCTGGATTGGTCTTTATGATCGCCTAGAACATCTCTTGGTCGGCAAAGGCGGAATCACCCCAAACGCTGACACAACACTACTCAAACAACGATATAACCTTTATCCAGGCGACTTATTAGAGCAAGTCGTCATCCAACAGCGACCCGTCGGCATCCCAGACTTGCGTCAAGAAATTCGTGCCGGTGCATGGCGTCGGGCGGCTCAAGAATATGGCATTCAAGGCACCCTACTTTTCCCCTTACGTTGCAAAGATCGTTGTTTTGGCTTGGTACTACTCGGTTCACCTTTATGGGGAGTTTCGCCCCGTCCTGCCGAAAAAGCCCACTTATCCTTAGTTTTAGGAGGACTTGCCGCCGCCCTCCATAAACTGGAGCTGGAATGGCAGCGCCGAAGCGTCAAACGTCCAGACCAGGCGTTGTTTGGCATGATTGATCGATTGAGGCAGTTTCCCACCCTGGCATTACGCCTAGAAACCGTAGTCACCATGACCCAGGAGTTTATCGCCTCCAGCCGTACTAATATTTATTGGTATTGTGCAGAACAGCGCTACTTTTGGCATCGACTCGGCAGCAGGCAATCATTGCGCCGCTATGGACAAGCAAAAAGTCAGATTCCTGGTTTGAGAGTTTCGGAAGTTAACGATTTTTATCAAGCGCTAGCTGCAGGGCAGTTGGTTGCTATTGGCACGGCAAGAAGTCTGCTTTCATCACAAAGCACCCAGCGTCTTTTGGCACGGTTGCAAATTCGTTCTCTTTTAGCAGCACCAATTCAGGCAGACGGCGAACTTCTGGGCTTTTTGGCAGTAGAAGACAATCAAGCTCGCATTTGGGAAGAGTCGGAACGCAATTATATCTCTGCTACGGCGCAGTTAGTGGGTTTGTTGGCAAGTCAGGAGGATAAGGATGTAAAACTGCAAGAAACTGCCAAGGATGCTCATTTTGCTGCCGAAATTGCCCAAATAATTGCTAAACATTGCCCGTTGTTGCCAATGCCTGGTACGGGGATGTCTGCGGCATTACAGGAATGCGCGACGCTGCTTTGTGGGCGTTTGGAGGCGACTTTGTTTTTGGTGTTACAAGAAGCAGAAAATGGACAGTTTAATTTAGTTTTTCAGCCGCCGTCTCTCAAGCGTTTGCCTGTGACGGTTTTTGCTCCTCTCAACCCTAATGATCGCAAGTTGATTATTGCCAGCAGTGAAGCGGTGATGATTGAAGATTTGCAGCAAGATTTGCGGTTGATGGAATGGCGCCGCGTTTTGGGACAATTGGGAGGGCGATCGCTTTTAATCAGTAAAACTCAACTAGCGGTGGTCACTGAGCAAGGTCGAAGTGATGATAGCAAGTTGTCGCTATTAATTGTTGGTTATGATACTCCCCGCACCTGGAGTTATCGAGCTCGCGAGTTAGCTAGTGTGGTGGCGCATCAAATACATTTGCTGTTGTTGGTGCAACGTTATGGAGATTATGCCCAACAGTCGTTTCAACTTTACCAGGTGCTGCAGGATGGATTAGCGATGCTACAAAGTGCGGAACTCGACCCTGTTTTGTTAGAACGTAGTTGGATCGATTATTTGGCAAGTAAGCTGGAATGCCCTCTGACAGCGCTGTTTAGTTGGACTGCTGAAAGTGAATATGCGACTGTTGCGGCTGCGGTTGTTAGTGATCCGCGCTTCGCGTTTGCTCCTTCTTTGGCGATTCAGATTGATAATAATCCTTTGATTCAAGAGGTTTTGGCTAACGAGGGCTGGCTATTTCGCTCGGTGACGGATCTGCCAGAAGCGATCGCTCAATGGTTGATCAATTTGGGTTTAAGTCAGGTTTTGCTGATGGCGTTGCATACTGATGCACCAACTACGAGTTTTATTCTGCTGGCACTAGATGAGTCTGATTTACCTCAGCATTTGTTGATGGCGATCGCTACTTTAAATCAGCAGTTTGCTTGGTTTCGTCAGTATCGCTACAGTTTGTACCAACACGCCCAAGATCAGCAAATGTTGCAAACGCTCAATTGGTACAAGCAGCGCTGTTTGGGGACGTTGCATCAGTCGGTGACTCAAAGTTTGTGTGCTTTGTTGGATCAGGCAACTATGCCAATGCCTCAGTCTAATCAGCAACGCTTGGCAGCAATGCGTCGCAAGCAGTTATTGCAGCAGTTGCAAGAAACTTTGGCAATTTTGACACCTGTGCTTAAGGATGAGTTGTGGCAACTCCATAATCATCATGATTCAACTTCCTTAGCTGGTTTGTTAAAGCGATCGCTTGGTCATGTTGAACCTTTGTTTGATCATCACAAAATCCGCCTACAAGTTCACAATTCTCATGATAAAAATGTTTATGGTGATTTGCTCAAGCTCGAATGCATACTCTATGAGCTTTTGGTCACGATTTGTCTGGGTGCCCAACCAGGAAGCAGAATTAATTTGTGGTGTTGTCCTGCCTCTAGTGTAGATGTCAGTTCTCAGTTGGAGTTATTAATTGTTGAAAATGCGAGTCTTGAGGAATGCCTACAAGTTAACTATTTTCAGCAATTGCCTCTATGCACAAATTTAGAAGCTTGTCAATATTTATTGCAAAGTTGGGGCGGTGATTTGCAGTTTTGCCAGTTAGCTGATCAGTATAGTTTAATCCGCTTAACGTTGCCACAGTAGAGACGTTCCGCACCACAGTAGAGACGTTCCGCCGGAACGTCTCTACAATCCCAGGGGAACGTCTCTACAATTATGCTTATGCCGCTTGGGGTTGAGCTTGTGGCTGGAACTGGAACAGCGAGTACACGACATTGCGCCGAATGTCAATCATCATCTCCAAGAAAGTTTCATAACCTTCTTGTTTGTACTCAATTAGCGGGTCTTTTTGACCATAACCACGCAGTCCCACCGACTCGCGCAGGGCATCCATTGCCTGCAAATGCTCTCGCCACAGGGTATCAATTTGCTGCAAAATAAAGAAGCGTTCGGCTTGTCGCATTAATCCTGGACTAATTTGATCAACTTGAGATTCTTTAAGGTCGTAAGCTTTGCGGACTTCTTCTTGCATGAAGGTTTTGATATCGCCAATCAGCATATCATCTAGATGTTGCGGCTCTAAGTCTTGCAACAAATAGACAAATTCCTTCACCTTGGCAACTAATTGATCAAGCTGCCATTCTTCTTGAGGTAAGTCTGGGTTAACGTAGGCTTCAACAATATCATCCATCGTCTTCTCGGCATATTGAATGACTTGTTCTTTTAAGTCTTCGCCTTTAAGTACCCGACTACGTTCAGCATAAATGGCACGTCGTTGGTTGTTCATCACCTCGTCATACTCAAACACCTGTTTACGGGTGTCGTAGTAGAAAGTTTCCACCTTTTTCTGGGCGCCTTCTAGGGAACGAGTCAGCATTTTTGACTCGATAGGCATATCTTCCTCAACTCGGAAAGCCTGCATTAAACCGGCAACGCGATCGCCTCCAAAAATCCGCAACAAGTTATCTTCTAAACTTAAGAAAAACTTCGTCGAACCAGGGTCACCTTGTCGCCCTGCTCGTCCCCGTAACTGGTTATCAATACGCCGTGATTCGTGACGTTCTGTACCAATAACGTGCAGTCCTCCTAGTTGTACCACCTCATTATGTTCAGTGGAAGTAAAGGCGTCATATTCTTGACGAATTGCCTTATAAGTTTCCCGCAACTTTTGAATTACCGGGTCATCAGTCGGGGCATTTTCTGTTGCCACGGCAATTTTATCTTCTGCTTCCAACTCAGGTAAGCTTTGTTGACCGTAATTTTTCACTGCCAAACTGACAGTATCTTTCAGCAGTTGTTCTGTTTCTTTTGATAATTGAGTTGGAAAAAGTTGCGGACTAGCTTTCCAAGTTTTCACCTTTTTACCAGGAGCAAAACCTTGAGGAGTTGCACGTCCTCCTACACCTGGTACCGATTGCATGGCAAAAGATTCCTCACCTTCTGGCATGACAATTTTCGGCATCAAATATTCGCGCAACTTCAGCCGTGCCATGTAGTCAGAGTTACCGCCTAAAATGATATCTGTACCACGTCCTGCCATGTTTGTTGCAATAGTGATAGCACTTTTACGACCTGCTTGAGCAATAATTTCCGACTCTTTTTCGACATTTTCTGGTCGCGCATTCAGCAAGCTAAAAGGAATTTTTTGCTCTGAAAGTAACGTAGCAAGTACTTCTGATTTTTCAATACTTGTTGTACCTACCAGCACAGCGCGTCCGGCATCGTACATTTCTTTACACTCACCGGCAACCGCTAACCATTTTGCCTGTTCAGTTTTGTAGACTACATCTGCCAAGTCCCGGCGTCCAGAAGGGCGGTTGGTGGGAATAATGGTAACTTGTAGGTTGTAGATTTTCTCAAATTCGGCTTCTTCTGTTTTAGCAGTTCCTGTCATTCCTGCTAGTTTGGGATACAACAAAAAGAAGTTTTGATAAGTAATGGTCGCCAAAGTTTGGGTTTCATTTTGAATATCTACCCCTTCTTTTGCCTCAATAGCTTGATGCAAACCATCACTCCAACGGCGTCCTTGTAAGACTCGTCCGCTGAATTCATCAACAATTACTACTTCGCCATTCCGTACGATATAGTTAGTTTCGTTCCGGAATAATTCTTTGGCTTTAATTGCGTTAAAAATATAGTGCGCCCAAGGATCTTCTGGGTCGTACAAATCTTGAACTTTTAGTAGGTTTTCAGCTTCGGCAAATCCCTCGTCGGTCATTAGGACGTTTCTTGCCTTTTCATCAACTTCGTAATGTTCTTCTTTTTGGAGTGCTTTGGCAATTTCTGAAGCTTGTAAATACTTCTCTGTGGGGCGCTCTACTTGTCCGGAAATAATTAGTGGTGTCCGGGCTTCATCAATTAATACTGAGTCTACTTCGTCAATTACACAATAATTAAAAGGGCGTTGTACGACTTCTTCAATTGTCGTCGCCATGTTGTCCCGCAGATAGTCGAAACCTAACTCACTGTTGGTGGCGTATGTGACATCACAAGCATAGTTTTTTTGTCTTTCTTGGGGTCCCATTCCTGATTGAATTAACCCCACACTCAAGCCTAAATAACGGTGCACCTGCCCCATCCATTCGGCGTCTCGACGGGCTAGGTAGTCGTTGACGGTGACGACGTGGACGCCTTTGCCGCTGAGGGCGTTGAGATATGCGGGCAGGGTAGAAACTAGGGTTTTGCCTTCGCCGGTTTTCATCTCAGCAATTTGTCCTTTGTGCAGGACAATGCCACCCAAAAGCTGCACATCAAAGTGACGCATTCCTAAAACTCGCAGTCCGGCTTCTCGGACTACGGCAAAGGCTTCTGGGAGTATTTCCTCTAAGATTTCATTTTGTTCGCGATCGCTGTTGGCTTTGTCTAGTTTTTGTCTAAATTCTGCAGTTTTAGCTTGAAGCTGTTCGTCTGAAAGTGCCTTGATTTCGTCTTCTAGTAGGTTAGTTTCTACGACGTAAGGCTTATATTGCTTAATTTTGCGGGCATTGGGATCGCCAAGAACTTTTTTAAACATAGCAGGAAAGGGAGATTTCTATTTGCTTAGGTATAGGTTGGAGGTTAGAGCGTCAAAACAGGCGGGTGTTGGGGAGGAATTAGCGATTAAATTGAATACTTTTTGTTGCCCTTAGTTCCTAGCCACTAACCGCTGATTGCCATCCCTTTGAGGGAAGTATTTTTATTATCATCCTACCATTTTCACCCTTAACTAAGGCATACGGTGATTTGGGCAATGATTGGGGGGTTGTTTGGGTAGGATTGGTATTTTTTGGTCTTTCGCCCTCTTACATTATTATGAGGAGTGATTTTGTGGCATTTAATTAAGAGCAAGGTCGAGGCTAATTAGTGAGAAAAAGTAGCTGGCTTGAGAAAATTAAGCAAGATCCTGCTCGTGTCTAGAGCCTAGTGCCGTAGATTTTAGGATTTCTCAAGCGTTCACTAAGATAAGTAGAGATAGGATATGAATGGGAGTATGCCCTTAATCCCACTCGATTTACTGGTAATCACGTTCATCCGTTCCGATTTGTTGCCTAATGGTTAATACTCAGACTTCTCAAGTCCGCAAACTCTCGAAAATCGAAGCCTTAAAAGAACGCAGTAATTTCTTGCGTGAACCGGTGGCGACGGAATTGCTGCAAGATACCACCCACTTCTCAGAAGATGCCCTTCAACTTCTTAAATATCACGGGTCTTACCAGCAGGACAACCGGGATAATCGGGTGAAGGGACAGGAGAAAGATTTTCAGTTTATGTTACGCACTCGTAACCCTGGTGGCTTTGTACCACCAGAGCTGTATCTGACTCTTGATAAGCTGTCTGAGGAGCATGGTAACCACACGCTACGAGTGACGACGCGCCAAGGTTTTCAGATTCATGGCATTCTGAAAAAGAATTTAAAAAATGCGATCGCTTCGATTATCCGCAATATGGGTTCGACTTTGGGCGCTTGTGGTGATTTAAACCGCAATGTCATGGCGCCGCCAGCTCCTTACAAAAATCGCCCAGAATATCAATATACCTGGGAATATGCTGATAAAATTGCTGACCTGCTGACGCCTCAAACTGGTGCTTATTATGAAATTTGGCTAGATGGTGAAAAAGCCATTAGTGCCGAAGAAGCGCCAGAAGTGAAGGCGGCGCGGCAAGGCAATGATCATGGCACAAACTTTCCTGATTCGGAAGAACCGATTTATGGAACGTTTTATATGCCCCGCAAGTTTAAGGTGGCTGTGACTGTGCCGGGGGATAACTCGATTGATCTTTACACTCAAGATGTCAGTTTGGTTGTAATTACCAACGATAAAGGAGAACTAGAAGGCTTTAATGTTCTTGCTGGTGGTGGTTTAGGTCGCACTCATAATAAAGAAGATACATTTGCGCGTATGGCAGATGCGATCGGCTATGTTGAAAAAGCTGATATCTATGAATTGATGAAGGCAATTGTTGCCACTCAACGAGATTATGGCGATCGCGTTAACCGCCGTCATGCCAGAATGAAATACCTACTCCATGATTGGGGTGTTGATAAGTTTCGTGAAACGGTGGAGGGTTATTTTGGTAAAAAAATTGCCCCTTACAAACCTTTGCCAGCTTTCCAATATCATGACTATCTAGGCTGGAATGAACAAGGCGACGGTAAGTTATTTCTGGGAATTTCTGTAGAAAATGGTCGCGTCAAAGATGAAGGCGACTTCCGCCTGAAAACCGCACTACGGGAAATTATCCAACAGTTTGCTCTACCGATGCGGCTGACGGCAAATCATAATATTTTGCTGTATGAGATTGAACCGTCCCAAAAGTCAGCGATTGAACAAATTTTAGAGCAAAATGGTGTTCAGATTACCCCAGAAGCAATTGAACCTCTGGTAAGATTTTCGATGGCTTGTCCGGCACTACCAACTTGTGGATTAGCTGTTACCGAATCGGAACGTGCCATTCCTAGTATGCTGGAGCGTATTCGAGCGCTTTTGGATCAAGTTGGTTTACAAGATGAGCATTTTGTGGTAAGAATGACAGGCTGCCCGAATGGTTGCGCTCGTCCTTATATGGCAGAGTTGGGGTTTGTGGGTAGTGCGCCAGAAAGTTATCAAGTTTGGTTGGGGGGTTCTCCTGCTCAAACCCGTCTGGCGCAAGCGTATACGGATCGGATGTCGGTACATGAGTTGGAAACTTTTCTAGAACCGATGTTTGTCTTCTTTAAGGAAAAGCGGCAAACTGGGGAGAGTTTTGGAGATTTTTGCGATCGCATTGGTTTCGAGGCACTGCGCGAATATACTTCCAGCTATCAGTCTCCTAAATTAGATTCGCAGTCGGATACTGGTTTAGCAAATGAAGTAATTGTACCAGAAGCTTCATCGATGCTTGTTAGTGGCAAAACCCGCTATCGCCTTGGCGTCAGGGATGACTTGTATAACCGCGTGAAGGCAGCGGCAAAGCAGCAAGGAAAGTCGATGACGCAACTGGCAGCAGAAGCTTTGGAAGCTTATTTGAAAGATAGTTAAGACGCTTAAAAAGAAAGATAGTTTAGTGAAATTGCCATTGGTTTTTAATTAACTGATGGCAGTTTTTTTGGGTGAGTATGCAGCCTTAAAGATTAGGATAGAGAAATTTCCGATGACTGTCACAGGAGTTATGATCAACAACCAACTAAAAGCTGTCGAGTTATTTGCTGGTATCGGTGGTTTTCGCTTAGGTATGACAAATGCCGACATTGAGACAGTATGGGCAAATGATCTTAGTAAGCTTTGTTGCCAGGTTTATGAAAGTAATTTTGGCAAGGGAGCAATTGTTTTAGGAGATATCAACGACATTAATATATCAGATATTCCTGCACATGACATATTGACAGCAGGTTTTCCTTGTCAACCATTTAGTGCCGCAGGTAAAAAATTAGGTATAAAAGATCAAGTAAGAGGAACAATCTTTGAACAGATTGTCAAAATATTAGCTGAAAAGCAACCAAAATATTTTTTATTAGAAAATGTGAAAAGACTGCTTACGATGCAAGGTGGGAGCCATTTTAGAATAATTTTAGATGCCTTGTCCTCTTTGGATTATTTTATTGAGTGGCGAATAGTAAACCCAATCAACTTTGGTATTCCTCAAAATAGAGATAGAGTTTTTATCTTTGGCAGTAAAGTTGAAGGTAAAGATAGTAAAAATATTGAGCTGAATAAATTTTCTGTATTTTTAAACAATTGCGATACCAATTTATTACTGACAGCTCAAAAACTAGAAAATATTATGCAACCAATTGTTTCTAGTAAAAGCAAAAATTATAACTGGGGTATCGCCTACAAGAATACAATGTACACTCACGAGCTTCTAACTTTATCAGTTGAGCAGCAAACAACTAAATTAAAGGACATACTTCAAGACGATTTTCAAGTAGACAAACAATTTGATTTTACTGCTGATACAATTGAACGAGTTAAAAAAAGTAAAAGAGTAAATCGTTATTGTAATGGTGTAGAAATCTTATACAACCAAGGAGGTGGAGCGCGTTTGGGTTATACAATATTCGGCATAAATGGTATCGCCTCAACGCTTACGGCTTCTACATCCCGGCACTATGAACGCTATAAAGTAAATGATAAATTTAGACGCTTAACTAATGTTGAATATGCCAGACTTATGGGGTTTCCAGATGACTGGTGTCGTGTTGCTAGAATTTATGACCAATATGCCTTATTTGGTAATGCCGTAGTTCCAGTATGTATAGAGTGGATATGTAACAGAATTGGTAAAAGAAACTTTGAATGGAGTAAATAAAGTTGGCAACAATTATCATTAGCTATCTGAACAGGAACTATTCTAAATGCAAGTGCTGACACTGCCATTACTTAAGATAGAAGCTAAAAACTTTGGACAAGAATTAAGTGCAACACCAATTGCTGACTTATATGGCATCACAGATGGCAAAAAAGTCGGGACATACGTCGAAGTTGTATTTAATCAATATCTGGCTTCAAAATATTTGTACACTCTGGGTAATGCTGCAAGCGGAATTGATTTTCCTGAGCTAGAAGTTGATTTAAAGGTAACATCAATCAAACAACCTCAGTCTTCTTGCCCTTACCGAAGTGCTGGTCAAAAAGTGTATGGACTGGGTTACAATCTCTTAGTATTTGCTTACGAAAAAATTGACGAGCATCAATCTCGTACTACTAGTTTGAACTTCCAACACGTTGTCTTTGTAGCAAGAGAACAAACAGGAGATTATCAAACAACATATGGAATAAAAGAAATCCTGCGTCGCAACGGCAACAGAGATGATCTGGTGGCATTTTTAGAAGAGCGTAATTTTCCTCTAGATGAAATTGGACGTGAAGCACTTGCTGAGAGAATTTTACAAGATCCCCCAGAACTTGGCTATTTGACTATTTCTAATGCTTTACAGTGGCGGTTACAATACAGTCGGATTATCAATATGGCTGGAATTGCTACGACAAACGGTGTGGAAAATTTACTTTTATAAGTAGCTTTCTTTAACATTAACTAAGGAGAAATAATTGACTCAACTGCAAAGATTAGTAATTGCACCAACACAACGCCAAGACCAAAAAATTAGCTTAACTCAAGCGCAACAACATTATTTAGTGCGCGTTTTGCGATTAGTAAAAAATGCCCGCTTTATTGCAATGGATGGCATGGGTAATTGGTGGTTGAGTGAGTTAAATGCTAGTTTGACGCAAGCAAAGATTATCGAATCAATTAATGTTCAAACCGAACTATTGGTGACAGTAACCTTAATGGCAGCGATGCCGAAAAATGGCTTTGATGATATCGTTACCCAAGCAACTGAGTTGGGTGTAACTTGTATTGTGCCATTAAAAAGCGATCGCACATTGCTAGTCCCCAGTCCCCAAAAACTGCAACGTTGGCAGCGTCTTTCTCAAGAAGCAGCAGAGCAATCTGAGCGGCAAATTGTCCCAACAATTCTCGATCCTGTTAACTTTGCGGCTAGTTTAGAAATGTCTAAAACTATAGCTACTCAACGTTTTATATGTGTGACTCGTCATGACGCACCCCATCTTTTGAGTTGCTTAAACGCTCAAAAATTACAATTAGAAAATCAACAACCTTTATCAATTCTCATCGCTACAGGACCCGAAGGTGGCTGGACAACAGCGGAAGTTGAACAAGCAATAAATGCTGGTTTTCAAACTGTTTCCTTGGGGCGTCGCATTTTTCGGGCAGTGACAGCGCCGTTGGTAGCTTTATCATTAGTAGCGGCAAGTTTTGAAGGTTAACTTGTTGCTCTTGCTCAGAGATTTGATAGTCTTAATTGAGGGGGAAAAGAGGTCTAATAAATAATTAGTACACTCAAAATAATTATGATTAACCAAGTTGCTGAAGCTTTGGATCGCAAGGATTATCGAACCGCTGCCGATTTGCTAAAAAAGTTGGTCAAGCAGGAACCGAAAAATCCCTTAGTACGGCTTTATATTGCACGTTTGCAAGAAGCGACGGGCAAGCTGGAATCGGCTCAAAACGTTTATAAACAGTTACTCCAGAATTCGACTAATCCTAAAATCATCTCTCAAGCGCGTCAGGGATTGGCACGAGTTGAGGCAATAGAAAAAGAACAACGGCGACAAGCGCTGGCTGAGGCGAATGCCGACCCGAATAGTGGAGAATTAGGATTATTAGTTCTAGAACCGCTAAGTTCAGAATTGAAACAGGCAGCAGCGCCAAAATTGGCTCGAATTATGCAGATAGATGCTTATAGCGCCCGCTTACAACTGCCGTCACGTGGCTGGCGTCTGTATCGCACCGGATCAATGGGAGATTTGCAGTTTTTTGTGGAGTCTTTGCGTAGTGCCCAGATTCCGGGTTTTGCGGTGCCTCTAAGTAAGATTCAAAGTTTGAATGTGTTTCGGGTTAATTATTTTTCTGAGAGTGATAGCGATAGCCGTACGCCTCAATGCACTGCTGTTTGCCAAAATACAGAAGGGCAGTTAGGTTCGCTGAATTTTAGTTGGGCGGAAGTGACGCAACGAGTTGAGGGGTTGCTGCCGTTGTTTGATGAAGTTGTAGACTGGGACTCGAATCGTCAGTTACAGCGCAAAACTCAAATTTTGGATTATGTGCCGTTTTGCGACCTGCATTTACCCCAAAGAAATAGTATTCTGCGTTTATGCGATCGCAATTACCAGTTTCAGCAAGGCATTATTCTTTCCCCAATACCCAACACAACCGCTAAGTTACAACAGTCGCTGCCCAACCAAAACACAACTCAGAAAAACTGGTCTAACTTACAAGCTTTCCTCAACCGTCACCTCAGCCAAAAACCCATTTATTCAGATTTTAAGTTTTTCGCGGAAACCGCCCTTGATTATAGAGAAATGCTGGGTCATGTTGTTTCTCACATTGACTTATTTCGTCGTCAAGAAACACTTTGGGACCCAGCATTTCAGTTGTATAGCGGACTGGCTTTTTTCAAAAATGTCAATCAGCAATAAGACTTATTAACCAGGTGTCTTAGCTTGACGCGCCATGTCTAGGAAAGTGTTCATATTAGGACCTGGGCGACGACGACTGCTAGTGGCGGTTGGCATCAAGTAGTTTGGTGCAAATGTCGCCTCTACAGCTTTGCCATTAGTCTCAGCGGGAGGATTAGGTTGCGCTTCAATTTTGACCTTGCCATTTTCAGCTTCTGCTGCGGGGGCTTTGGCTTTTTTTGACTTCTTCTTGGGGGTGGCGTCGGCTTCAACTTTGGCGGGTGTAGCAACAGCTTCAGCTTTGGCGGTTGCTGTAGCAACGGTGGCGGTGGCAGCTTCTGCTGTAGCAACGGCGGCGGCTTTAACCGGTTCTGGCAGCTTCTCTACAACGGCAACTGCGGCTTTAGCTAGTTCCGGCTTTAATGCTGTCACGTCTAACTTGGTGTTGCCAGTTTCGTCTAACTCCAAATAGTAACCTTTGCTTTTCTTAGCTTTGGCTTTCGGTGCGATTTCGGGAGTGTCTGACGCCTCACCTTTAGCTTTTTTTCCACCAATTAACCCACCCAAGAAGGCAAATATTCCACTGAAAAACTTTTTGATAAAACCAAACATTTACAAATACTCCTGCGATTTAGATGAATTTAACTCGGTAGCCAAGGATGGAAGCAATCTCGTCCAACTTTGATACAAAAGTGTTATACAAAGGCTGTTTTTGAGTCATGACTATCAAAGTCAAGTCTCAATAACATTCAGTCAGATCGAATTATGAATTTTTAAGGCGACCCAGTGCAAGATTCACCGAGTCTTCTTCACAAAACTTTACCTTATTCTGTGATTTCAGTACACTTACCTAGTTTTGAGTTAGGCAAATGTCAGTTTGTGATTTATGTATATTTACAATTTATCTCATAGTTGTAAGCTTATGACAATGAATTTGCTGGACTAGATCAGCTTTGAGTACAGATAACAGGCGGTCTATCCTAAAAGGAAATAGTTATTGCAAAACCATGAATCGTGCCAACAGTGGACGCAACCCAGTATTACTTATACACGGTCTTACCGATACAACGCTAGTCTTTCGCCAAATGACTGCCTACCTTAGCGCCCAGGGTTTTTCAGTCCATAGCTTCGACCTTACACCCAACAACGGCGTCATGCCTCTAGATCAGTTGGCAGTACAAGTCGCTGACTATATTGCTAAAAGTTTCGACCCAGAACAGCCTCTAGATATTATTGGCTTTAGCATGGGTGGCATTGTCTCGCGCTACTATATCCAGCGCTTGGGAGGAATTGAGCGAGTGCAGCGCTTCGTGAGCATTTCTGCCCCCAATAATGGCACTTTCACCGCCTACTTATCTGGGCGCCCTGGCTGTATGCAAATGCGTCCAGATAGTCCCTTGTTGCAGGATTTAAATCAAGACAGCGCTATGTTAAATCGCCTCAATGTTACAGTAATTTGGACGCCTTATGATTTGATGATTGTGCCGCCAAGTAGTTCTCAGATGTCGATGGGTAAAGAGGTAATTATACCGACTCGTTTTCATGGCTGGATGCCGGCAGATAGCCGATGTTTGCAAGCCGTTGCCGAGGCACTTTCTGAGCCTATTTTAGTAGGTAGTTGTTAGTTAGATTTAAGTCTTAAATTAGCGAAGAAATAATGTTGATGGTTAGTGCCACAATAATTGTATTAAAGGCAAATGAGAGTAGTCCGTGTAATAAGGCAAGGCGTCGCATTAATCTTGAGGTAATTTGCACATCTGACACTTGAAAAGTCATAAACACTCCAAATTAAGATTAACAAACCGAGAATGCCTGAGTTCCAAGCAACAAGTAGGCGTGTTAGTAGGTGTGAGTCGTGGGGCATAATTGAAAAAGCGATCGCAGCGACTAAGAAGCGATGCTGTGCGTCTAGGCGCCAAAGCCAGTTTGGGGTAGAGAGACTCACTATCAGGTTTCTGGATTAAACAATTTAATTGTATACGACGCTATTTTCTCAAAAAAAACCCCACTTGCAGGATGTGGGGCTAAAATTGATTAGCTCAATTAGTTATCTGTTACTCAGACTAAAGTTATGCAGCTTTTGGGATCGTGCTGATCAAAAAAATCCCACTGTATGTAACTCAGTGGGGAAGGATTGACACTCGTTTTTCAATATCCTCATTATAAAAATCTGTTGGCACAAAAGACATCAATATAAAGTCATGATTTGAGCCATGACTTTAGTCATGGGTATTAATTACATCTTGTAGATATTTACTGTTGATTATTTAGAAACTAAACTGAGCGCGTAAGTTCCCTACATAAATCGTCGGATTGTTATTGAAATTATTAGCATTACCGATTAGATAAAAGGCTGGAACAAGAGAAATATTATTAGTTATTGGATAAAAATAAGTCGCTTCAAATTCATATTGTGTGCCGCCATTACCACCACCTGATACTAAGAATCTCCGACCATCTAAAACATCAAAAGGAATCAAGAAAGATAAAGTTGCTAAAGCACCAGGTTTACCTAAGTCAGGAAAGGCTAATCCTAATTGCACGGCTTGAGCATTTAGATCACCACGAGAGCGATTTGTATCTACAGGAGTTAAATGAGTACTGCCATAACTATAGCGTCCAAAAATACCAAAGCTTGAGGCAATTCTCCAATCAAAATTAAAGTTAAATGTATCGGCTGTCGCACTACGGAGAGCGCCACCAAAGCCATCATCAGCCAAGCCATTAATAGGGTCAGCATTTGCACCGCCAATTTGTCCAAAAATTTGTTTGATGTTGGAGCGATTGTACATAAATCGCAAATTAATGTTATCGGTGGGAGAGAAAGTTAGTTCTCCTGTTATAGCGTTTGTGCCATTAAATAAGCCTTGATTGGGGTTAGATGCTGAGTTGAACAAGGGGCTAGGAAGGTATTCGGTACTTTCACCCAAATAGCTAACACGTAATTTAAACTGCTTATTGATATCCCACAAAACAACTGCACCAGCGCCACGGTCAACGGCATTTAATAAAGTACTACCGATGGAATTGAAGCTACTTGTGCCTGTTAAGAAGAAGGTATAAGCATTGTTGTCAAAATAGCGATAAATATTAATCCTTGGTCCAACTACAACTTGTAGATTTTTGGCAACTGGAAATTGATAAGATAATTCTCGTAAAACTACATTACTAACCCCGGTTTGGGTTCCTGCTGTTTGGTCAGTATAGGGCGTACCAAAGGTGTTAAAAAGTCCTGCTGAAGCAAAGACATTAGCGGGTGAGTTGCCATTACCAACAGCAAGCTGAGTAACTAATTGATCTTTACCTGTAAAAGAGGTATTAAAACTCAGCCAAACCAAATTACTCAGGGTAATATTTGGGTCTTTTGTGACTCTTTGAACAATTGGTCTGTTATCGATGCCTCGTCCCGCCGGTCGTAGTGCTAAGTCACCACCAATGCCATTAAGATTGGTTGTTTCTACTCGCACGTCACCATTAGCAGAAGCGCCTGTTAAATTAAACCAAGCCAAAGCATTTAGCTTAGTTGTTGTGGAGAATTGACGGTTTTCAATAAAAGCGGTGCGGTTTTCTAGCTGATCAATTCTTGCACCCAAAGTTGTTAATTCGGGTTGAAATTCTTGAACAAGTCGTTGCAAGCTTTCTAAATCTTGGCGAGTTACTAACCCTTCGGTGCTGGTTTTAATTAGTCGTTCAATTTGTTGCAAACAGGCATTTAAACCTGCAGCAAATTCAAAACGGCTAGTTGCTCGGTTGCCGCGAAATGTGCCGTCAGGATATCCTGCAATACAGCCGTAGCGTTCAATTAGTGACCTCAACGCTTCAAACGCCCAGTCGCCTGGAGAAACATCCCGCAGTTGCGAGACGTTGGTTACCTGTGACATGGTGTCGTTGGCTGCATCTTCTGGGGTGTTCAGTTCAGTTACACTAGTGACATTTACCTGTGTAGGTAATTCAGTTGTTTGGCTAGAAGGTTTGTCTTGTGTCTCTTGAGTAGTTGGAATGAGGGTATTTTCAGCAATTGGGACTATGACTGATGGTTGTTTTTCAGGAGTAATAGTGTCTTGAATATTACTTTTGCTGGGAGTGGCTTCAATAGCAATTGCCTCTATTGGTAAGCAGTTTAAGATAGTACTGGAAAATAATAAAGATATAGAGAACTTGACTACTGCTATGAATCTAGTAGAGCAATGCGCTTTTTTATCCATGAGTCCTTCCATCTATTTTTAATAAAAAAATCCTATTAAGTTAATAACTATACCCTTAGAATGATGTAGTTTTGATTAAATATTGCTGTTTCTTGTCAGTTTTTGTCATCAGCTCATGACATAACATTAACTAAATTTTGGTATAAATTAGCTAAGTTTTGATGTACTGTTAAATAATTTAAATTTACCTAAATAGATGACTCACCATATCCTGAAAGCCAATTGCCAAACAGTTCATTTAGGAGGTTTTTCGGCACAATTAGAGCCTGCATTAATCATTGACTCAGGCGACAGTGTGGAAGTGGAAACTTATACAGGTTTTTATGTTTACGACAAAGCGCCACCAGAATTTTTGACAACAGAACTTACAGAAATTTGTCAACATTTACCCGCAAGCAGAAAAGTTGGGCAAGGACCTCATTTATTGACGGGACCCATTTATGTGAAAAATGCTGAACCTGGAGATGTTTTGGAAGTGAGGTTAGAAGCAATTTCTCCCCGACTTTCTGTAGGTTTTAATGCAATTCGTCCAGGTTGGGGTGCTTTACCTAAAAAGTTTACGGAAGCAAGATTGCGTTTTATTGAACTAGATTTAAAGCAAAATATTGCAGAATTTCCTAAAGATAGTGGTATAAAAATTCCCTTGCAGCCCTTTTTTGGTATCATTGGCGTAGCAACTCCTGAAAGTAGTCGCTCTTCAGTTCCTCCTGGTAAATATGGAGGCAATATTGATAATCGTGAGTTACAGGCTGGCTCAAGATTATTCTTGCCAATTTTTGTGGAGGGTGGGTTATTATCTATTGGTGATGGTCATTCTGCACAAGGTGATGGTGAAGTGGATGTTACGGCAATTGAAACTTCAATGAATGGCACAATTCAAGTTGAGTTGCGTAAGGATTTGAAACTTACTAGTCCGATTGCTGAAACACCAACTGATATTATTACAATGGGTTTTGGTAAAACTTTGGATCAGGCATTACAATCTGCTCTTGAGCAAATGATTAATTTCTTAGAAAATTTTGTCGGATTGAATGCAGAAGATGCTTATGTATTATGTAGTATCGCCGTCAATTTTCACATTAGTCAGGTTGTTAATACGCCTCAAAAAGGAGTTCATGGTATGCTATCAAAATCTATTTTACCCAGGAAGATAGCCTTATAATTACTGCATCAAGAGATAATTAAGTAGCAAGCTTGCTCAGGAAAAAACTCACCTTACATTACTAAGAATTGCTTATGTCTCCTTTGCTTATCCAGCTTTTGATTATTGGTTTAGTTGCTGGCATTGCTGGCGGAATGTTTGGCATCGGCGGTGGTGCAATTATGGTTCCGGCAATGGTAATCTTGTTAGGAATGGATCAAAAGTTTGCCACTGGTACTTCTATCGCCGCTCAAATTTTACCAATTGGGCTTTTGGGAGCAATTCCCTATTACCAAAACGGTAATATGAATATTAAGTATGCGGCATTGATTGCTGCGGGTTTGGTTGTTGGGTTTCTTTTAGGCGCAATTTTTGCTAATCAGCCTTATATTAGTAGTGGAATAATGAAGAAACTTTATGGCGTCTTTTTGTTGTTGATTGGCGGTAGATATTTATTCTTTAGATAATCTTAATTACAAAAAAAAAGGCGATTACTTTGCAATTAAAGTTGAACACCTAGCCCCGACTTTTAAGAATATAATTCTAGAAGTCGGGGATTTATCTCGTCTTATAACATTAAAATTAACGTGTAGAACAACGATCAAACATCTTCTGGTAAGTTTCCTGAAGCTCAGAGTTTTCTACAGTAATTTCAATTCGGACTTTTGTACAACCGTGAGGTTTTTGAAGGGCAATTGCTTCTAAAAGATTACTAGCTGCTTTGGGTGAGAGAAATTCTCCAACCACAATATTACCACTAGATGCTAGCTTAGGACTAGAAGTTTGAGCAATCTCTGTAACTTCAGCTCCTGCTAAATCAATTTCTGCTAATATTTTAGTTTCAGTTCCAACTTGTTCAACAATTAATTTCTCACGTCTAATTGGTACTTTAACAACTTCTGTTTCAATCTCTTTACGAACTACCACCTCGCCAACTTTCCATTTTCTACGATTAACAACTAATCGCTCTTCTAGTAGGCGAACCATTTCTTCTTCTACTATATCTGAGTCGGCAGTTTGAGGCTCAAGATGCTCTCTTGTTGTAGTTATAGTTTCCTGTGGTGTTGGCAAATCTGAATCTACTGGTTCTCCATCATCATGCAAGTATTCAGGATATATCTGCTCAAGTTTGACAGGTTGCTGAGTTTCTGAATCATGTTTTTCAACAACTAGCTTTTCACGTTTAACTAGTACTTCTACAAAGCTAGTTTCGATCTGTTTACGAACTACAATCTCACCAATTTTATGACTACTGCGGTTAATAATCAAGCGCTCTTCTAGCAGGCGAATGATTTCCTCTGCATTTATATCTGACGCTTCGGAAGGTTTTATGATGCTGTCTTGTTCCTGGATATTTTTCTCTGCTTTTGTACTACTCTCTTGATTTAATGCTGTTGAAGATTGCTTAGAAAATTGAGAGTTATTAGAAGTTTGATAAAGAGGTAAATTATTTAATTCCACCTGACTAATATCTACAAAAATGACCCGATTTGCCGGGTCTACATTTTGAACATATTTACTGCTTAATAAAAATACAGGAGAATCAGTTTTGTCGTTCAATTTAGGAATAACCATGTACAAACGACTATTTTTGTCAAGAGTAAAATCTTTGATTCGCCCCAGTTTTTGACCTTCTAAATTAATTATTTCAAATGCACTTAATTTGCTTCTCAGTTTGTGAAATAGTTCTTCGATTTTTACTTGAGTTTGTTGAGTTTTGCTAATATTCATAACCGTACCTTCTTTTTCACTAAAAATTTCAAATGACAAGTAGAGCCATAAATTAACTGGCTCTACTTGCTTGCTTCTATGAACTATTTCTTGCTAAACAAGAAAGCTAGCTAACTGTAATCCCAAAACCTGCTTACCTATTTCATGATAGGATTACCGTCAACATCCACATCTAATTCTTCGCGGCGAATTGTTTCACTAGAAGTTACTTGATCTTGTGTAACTTCTTTACGGACGCTTACTTCTTCACGGACAAAGGCTTGCTTTTGAATATCGGCAGTTTCTTCATAAACTTCCATCCGTGCTACTTCTCCCTCTTGGAAAGCAGTTGCACCGGGAGTAACTTCTGTTGTTGAAGTTGGGGTGGTGCGCTCAATAACTACCCGCTCTTTTTCGACAGGAACTGAAACTTGAGCCGTTTGAGTTTCTACCTTTTTACCAACTGCAACTTCACCAGTTTTTTGGCGGCTTTTATTGGTTACAACACGCTCTTCGTAGAGCTTGATTTTTTGGTCTTGGGGTTGATAAAGTTCAGCGTCATGATCATAAGTGTAGTTATTGCGATCATAAGTCGGTTTAGCCGTGCGTGTTGCAGTTGGACGGTAGCTGCTTCTTACCCGTTCTTCATAATCATAATCAATCGCCATATTATCGTTGTATTCAGGCATTCTTTCAACTTCTTCTTTAGTCATGCCTGCTACCATAAGGCGATGGCGATCATAATCGATTTGTACCTTACCCATTGGTACTAATACTTTCTTACCAAAAACCCAAAAACCTGTATCAATAACAAAATAGCGGAAGCTGCCTTGCTCGTCAATTAAAGCATCATAAACTGAGCCAATTTTTTCATTATTTCCCGCGTAGACATCGTAACCTTTGATATCGTCGCCGCCAAAAATTTCGTCTTTATAATTTGGATATGCATCAGCTAGTTTTAAAAGAGCCATGAAAGATTCTCCTTAATGTTTTCTTCTTTACTTGGATACTCAAAAGCATAATTAATAACTATCAAGCTCTCATCTCGCTAACGACAGAGAAGCTGAATTCTATTTTGAGCTTTTACCCTAACTATTGATAGAGAAGCTCAATTACGGTTAGAGAATATCTAGACTAATAAATCGATGCAACGTCAACGTCAACAACCAATGCCTCAAAACACTTCCGCAACCACCCCACTTAAATGCCAAAGCACCACAATCTCTTCTAATTGGTTAAAATTATTGCGGCAGCAGCGCCTCATTGCCGTAATTCGTACGAATCAATTATCCCTAGGGCGGCAAATGGCTCAGGTAATGGCGGCAAGTGGCATTTTGATCATTGAAATTACTTGGAATAGCGCTGATGCAGCCAAGCTGATCTACCAACTGCGGCAAGAATTACCGCACTGTACAATTGGTACGGGTACGATTTTAAATCAAGAGCAACTGCAGCAGGCAATTGATGCAGGAGTTCAATTTATCTTTACACCCCACGTGGAACCTGGTTTAATTGCTTCTGCCGTCGCTGCCGATATACCTATTGTGCCGGGAGCACTTTCGCCAACTGAAATAGTTACCGCTTGGGCTGCTGGTGCAAGTGCCGTTAAAGTATTTCCCATACAGGCAGTAGGCGGGGCAAATTACATCAAAGCGCTGCAAGGTCCTCTTGGTCAAATTCCGCTGATTCCCACAGGAGGGGTAACACTAGAAAATGCCCAGGAATTTCTGGCGGCGGGAGCAATTGCTGTGGGACTTTCTGGAGAATTATTTCCCAAGTCGTTAATTAATACAGGAGATTGGCAAGCGATCGCAAATCGTGCCAAAACTCTTCATAAACAACTCACAACACCAATAAGTTGAGTAATAATTGATATATAAACGACAAAAAAATTACTGATTAACAGTTATTTGTTTAACTTTAATCAGTCGTTTTGACCATTGAGTGCCGAGTTGTTAAATATGATTTATTCTTACTTGCAAAATTACTCCAAAACAATTTTGACTGCCGCTCTTGTTACTCTCATGGCTGGGAATGCCTTGATGATCACAGCTACAGCAACCCAAGCAGGTGAAAGTACATCTCAAGCCATATCGTCACTGAAACGGCAACAAGTACGCTGGATTCAAATTGACTTAAAAAGGCAACGACTGTTTGCTTGGGAAGGTAAAACTCAAGTTCATGCCGTAATTATTTCGACAGGAAAAGATGCTACACCAACTCTTCCTGGTGTTTTTGAAATTCAATCGAAGCACAAGAGCGCAAGAATGCGTGGCGATGACTATGATATCCCTGATGTG
>JBATUR010000011.1:0-17025 GCA_049671305.1 Coleofasciculaceae cyanobacterium | reverse complement strand
TCTTCAAATAATTGATTATATTCTTCATCGTCAAACCCTTCTGGCGGTATCTCATTCATTGATTATTCTCACAATTAAGATGTTACTTAAATAACTCAAATCATTATTAGTTAGTCCCAATTTTGTAATAGCAAAACCCTAGCTGAAATTCAACTAGAGTTTTGCTAATCTATTAAAAATTTATCTACTCAACCCAAGGCAATTTAGCGCTATCATGCCAAGCTTCCTGCCAAGGACCACCGCCAGTTTCTAAACCACAAACTGAACTAGTAGCTTTCAGAATTAGCTCATCCTTACGCCGTAATTCTAAGCTTAGTTGACCTTGCATTGTGTCCCGACAAAAAAAGATTAAACCGGATTGAGTTGGGGCGCGTAACGGTGTCCCTGGTTTATCTGTCGTCCCCGTCAATTCCACTTGATACTCAGCATTTTCTGCCTGCATTTTCCAGCTTCCCCAAGGTTGAATTTGCCAGCTAACTTGAGAATTCCAAGGCACAAATTCATAAAACTTACCTTGATAATGTATGCCAATTAAAGCCGCCGACTCTTCCCACCACAAGACTTGCCGCCTACCGCCACCTGCCGTAAGGGCAAGAGTTGGTTCATTTTCAAAACCATTACAATTCAGCCAAAACCACTTTTTAGGAAAAGCCCTACCCCAGTTTTTTTCGCCATACGCCGGGGCATCAGTAAAATCATAGCGCTTGCCATTCCAATCAATCCAGCCTGTTGCCAAACCATGTGCCAGCAAAATTTGCCATCCCGGCTCAAATATCGGCAAATATGACAGCCAACCTGCCGTTGATTGCTGAGGTGCGCCTGTATCCGCCCAACCGTAGACAGGCTTGATTTCATACTGCCATCGACAGTAGTTGCCAGTAGCGGGGTCGCGAATTATGCCTTGGTTTAAGGTATCCGTTGCTTGATAGCCTTCTTGGATATAATCTGCAAATTTATCTGGTTTCAGGTAATGGGGAGCACCTTTTAAGTTGGTTTTGCCCCAATGCCCTAGTGCTAAGGATTTTGTTGATGCCCAAAACTGATTAACTTTGGGAAAGGTACGCCAAAGATATTGATCGTCAGGACCAAGAATTTGAGCAGCGCCACCACTACAAGCTTTACCACCAATTGGGTCATCGATGGAATACATAAATGCAAAAGTTTGACCATTATCTGGTAAAGTAACCCGATAATACCAACCTTCAAAAAAGCGCTCATCGCCGCCATCCCAATGGTATTCAGCATGGGGCGTAGAAATATTGACCATAAACTCCCACTCTCTTCGACTTGTTTCTAGTATGAGCGATCTCTAAAAATTGAGCCGATTAACTATTTTTGAGCAACTCAATGCTTCAGATAGATGGCAGTTGGTGCAACAATTGCTAATGATAAAATTAGTACTCACAAGAGTTTACCCACTCAGTTGGCTCGATCTGATTTATGAAAACCACTCGTACTGCTCAACTCGATCATTTTAATAGGAGCCAATTTCAGGAATTATTAAATAGTAACAAGCTCGATAAGTTGGTTGGAACGAAAAACAGAAACTTCTGGTTTTTATCATTGTTGGGAACAGGAATAACTTTATTAGGAGGTTGTGCATTGCCTAATATTTCTTCTCAAAATGTTACTGCACCGCCACAAAATAATTCTCAACCGCTTATTAGTCCAACTGAAAGTAATAATAATACTTCCAAGCGCCCTTTAACTCCAACTGCGGCGGATAATAATTTTGTGGTTGATGTTGTTAAGAGAGTAGAACCAGCGGTTGTTCAAATTAATACATCCCAAATTCAAAGAAGCCAAGAACCCGATGAATTTGGTTCTCCTATCTTTCGGCAGTTTCGGGGATCACAACCTCAAGAACGAATTTCACGAGGTGTTGGTTCGGGTTTTGTAATTAGCCCTAATGGACAAATTTTAACGAATTCTCATGTTGTTAATAAGGCTGATAGGGTAACAGTATCATTCTCTGATGGTAGGACTGTTGAAGGTAAAGTTGTGGGAGAAGATCCAGCGAGTGATATTGCCGTTGTTCAGGTAGAAGGTAATAACTTGCCTAGCGTTACTTTAGGAAGTTCTGCTCAAGTAGAACCTGGTCAGTGGGCGATCGCAATTGGTAATCCTTTGGGCTTGCAAAAAACGGTTACAGTCGGCGTAATTAGTGCAACTTCACGTTCTGGAAGTGATATCGGTGTTTCTGATAAGCGGATTGATTTTTTGCAAACTGATGCAGCAATTAATCCCGGTAATTCTGGTGGTCCTTTGCTCAATGCACGGGGCGAAGTTATTGGTATTAATACAGCAATTATTAGCGGTGCTCAAGGATTAGGTTTTGCCATTCCTATTGATACAGCACAACGTATTGCCCAACAATTAATTACTACAGGAAAAGTTGAACGCCCCTATTTAGGTGTGCAGATGGTAACTCTTACTCCTGAAATTAAAGAAAGACTGCGTAATAATCTCGATCAAAGAATTTCGATCACAGCAGATCGTGGCATTATTATTGTTCGAGTTGCCCGGAATTCGCCAGCAGACAAAGCAGGCTTAAAACCAGGAGATGTTATTCAATCGATTAATAATCAGCCAGTTAATAAAGCCGAAGAACTGCAGCAACTGTTAGACAAAAATGGGGTAGGAAGTCAGTTGCAAATTCAGATACAAAGGGGCAGTCAAAATTTAAATTTGACTGCACGTCCTGAAGCACTTCCTACTCAAACAGAATAGTTTTTAGGAGGATACCATGAAATTAGCAGTAGTTTTAATAACAGGAATTGTGACAATCATCGGCTTAAGTGTTCCAGTAATTGCTCAAATTAATCGACCTAGCCAGGATTTTTTTGAGCAGGGACGAGAGCAATTAGAAAGGGAGATTCAAATCCTGCGGGAATCACCAAATACGCCAGAAAATCCGCAAAAAACACCGGAACCAGTGTTAGAAGTTTCCCCATCTCCTGATATGGAAATCCAACCTCAGCCATCACCATTACCAACACCAACTCAGTGATTTGCCGTAGATACCCGACTTCTTTAAAGAAGTCGGGTATCTGGTTTCCCTAAAAATTTCAACCAAATTTAGAGCAATTTTTCGTTAAGTGAAGCACCCAATTTGTTATTACCAATTACCAAGATAATTTCTCTTAAAAAGGTGTCGCTATAATTGAGAAATATAAGCCGTTTTCTTGCCAAGTTCGTTTCCTTGAGGGAGCCGACACCAAAGGAATGCCATAATCGAGACGTAGTGAAAGGCGATCGCCTATTTGCATTTGTAAACCCAGTCCTGCTGATGCCAAAATATTAGGGTCAGGATTTGCTTTGCCAGAACTACTCCAAGCACTGCCAAAATCAAAAAATGGTACAAGTTGAACAAGAGTATTCCATTTAGAGATACGGGCAAGGGGAAAGCGCACTTCTGCCGAAACCAAGGCGCCATTATCAGCAAGCAGTAAGTCTTGACGATATCCTCGCACGCTTTCTTGCCCACCTAAACCAATTTGTTCTAAAGGTACAAGAGTGCGATCGGCAATTTGCACATCTGTCCGCAGGAGGAATAAAGTATCAGGTGCTAGCAAGCGTACCCATTGTGCCTGTCCTCGCCAGGAGAAAAAGCGACTATCAGGGGATTCATTATTGATGGTACTGTTGAAAAGTCCTAATCCTAAACTAAATTGAGAACGGGCAGCAATGACTTCTCTGTTATTGCGTTTTGTCCATTCCTGAAAGAATCTTAAAGCTGAAATGCGAGTACGTCCTCGATTATCGGCGCCTGGTGATAAAGGAAAGGGAATTTCTAAAACTGAGGTGTCACTTTCTTGGCGAGTTGCAGTTAAACCAAGTGCCAATTCTTGAGTTGGCGTTTGCAGCAACGGTTGACGCAGAGTGAGTTCATAGTAGCGAGAATTGGCGGCAATATCAATCCGATCAAAGGGCGGTTCGACGACATTGCTGGCAGTAAGACCGTAGCTAAATTTAAGTGTACCGTTGCGGGGATTAATTGGTCTGGTATAACTGAGATCGATGCCATTACTGCCGACGGTGTTACTGTAACCGAGGTTGAGGGCGTCGCCTTGCCCGCTTAAGTTTGCCTGGTTGACTTTTATACGGCGGCGGAAACTGCCAATACTAGGGGCGCGGTTGTTATCTAAACTAATTTGAGTGGTGAAGGTTTTGGCTTCGCTGATTTGAACTTCTAGTAAGTTTAAACCTGGTTGCGTACCTGCAGCAAGTTCGGCAGAGATGTTTTGGATTAAGGGATTGAGTTGTAGTAATTGTAAGGCTTCTAGGAGGCGGTCGCGATTTAAAGGTTTTTTGGTGGCAATAGCAAGACGCGATCGCACATAATTCTGGTTTAGTCGTTGTGTCCCCACCACATTAATCGATTCTAAACCACCTTCTACAACTTGAATTTTCACCACACCATCTTGCAACTTTTGAGGCGGAATTAAGGCGCCAGAAGTAATATAACCACGGTCAACATAAAGTTTCGTAACAGCGGCGCGGGCTTGAAATAGTTCAGTAAAAGTGATGCGTCGCTTGGTGAATTTTTCGGTAACTTTGGCTAAGTCTTCATTACTAATTGCCGTATTTCCTTCAAACTCAAATTGTTGTACCTCAATACTTTCTGGCACTTTTCCCGGCACAGGTTCCGGGGCTGGAGGAATGCTAGAAGGCGTTTCTAGCAACTGTTCAGGAGGCGGTAGAGGGGCGGGAGTTGGCGGTGCGATCGGTTCTTGAGAAGGCGGCAGAGTGCGATCGGGCTCTCTATTTGGTAGGGTTGGTAGTTGGGCTAGGGAAGTAACGCTTTGAAACAAATTAGCCGTTAATTTTTCTGCTGACTTCTCCTCAACTTCTTCACTCTTCACAGTCTGCGCGTTAATTTGCCCAGCCTGAAAGTTACCGATCAAGATTAATAAACTTAGCGGTAATAATGAACTTTGACGACTGAAAAATCTACGATCCATTGCAGGAAAAGACTGAAGTTTGTGAGGGATTATCAGGTGTAGCTGTTGGTGCTTGGGCTGTAAGGTTGACTTCTGAACTGCAGTTATACAAGGAATTACGCAATTAAGATATCATCACTTTATCTCTGTTGGACAGTGATTAGGTTAATTTTCTTATAGATGGCTCAGTATTGTTTAGGAAAAATGAGCCTTGGCTTTTTTAGAATGGACACAAACCTAGAAATAAGCCTAAATTTAAATAAGCAGAAGACACTCTTAAAACTTGAATTTATAGCAAAATTGCCAGTTTCAGCAATGCCAGACCAATCTATGTTTATACCACAGTTAACTGCTGATGGTTCTTATACCTTTTTTTCTGAAGAAATAGGCGAATCATTTCACAGTCTTTATGGCGCAAAACAAGAAGCATTAATTAAGTTTGTTGAACCTTGCCAACTGGCAACAAAAGCCCAAAAACCTGTAGTACATTTATTAGATGTTTGTTATGGTTTAGGCTACAATACCGCTACCGCCCTAGAAGTTATTTGGGCAAATAATCCTAATTGTTGTGTTGAGTTAGTAGCATTAGAATTAGATCCAGTTGTGCCAAAAGAAGCCATAGCCCAGGGTTTACTTAATAATTATAGTCAACCGATTCCACAACTTTTGCAACTTTTAATCACTGAGATGCAAGTGAAAACGGCTAAATTTAACGCTAAACTTTATCTGGGTGATGCGAGGACAACAATTCAAGAATTATCTCAACAAAAATTCTTAGCAGATGCGATTTTTCTTGACCCATTTTCACCGCCTCGTTGTCCACAATTATGGACAGTGGAGTTTTTGCAACAGTTGGCAAGTTGTTGTGCAGATGATGGCAAAATTGCCACTTATTCTTGTGCAGCAGCGGTGCGAAGTGCTTTGATAGCAGCAGGATTTAAAATTGGTAGAACCGCACAAGTTGGAGGTAGACTGCCGGGAACAGTTGGTAGTTTTAATGATAATGATTTATTAGCACTATCAAAGCGATCGCAAGAACATCTACAAACTCGTGCCGCCGTTCCTTATCGCGATCCTCAACTAAATCACTGCAAAGATACAATATTACAGCAGCGCCTCATTGAGCAACAAGCATCTTCTCTAGAACCAAGTTCGCGTTGGCAGAAGCGTTGGTCAAAGATCAAATAGTATCAATACCTAATGTAATTTTTGGTGAGATTGGTTAATCGATTCGTGTTAATTCGATTGACCAAAATTTATTCAAATATGTGAAAAAGCTCTGCAAAAGAAATATTGAGAATATATAACTTTAGTAGTTTATCAAAGCGACTAGGACTAAAATACAAAGGCTCTGGGAAAAAATCTATCCTGAGTAACCTATAAATCCTGATTATATTTAGGTTGCTTGAGTTCCTCATTTAATGCTCAAACCTGCATAAGACCATGCTTGATATTTCGGATGCTTCAACCTTATCAAAACTTGAAACAAGTTCTTTTGAAACAACTTCTCTAGATTCTGACCAGCCAAAAGTTCTGGTTATTGATGATCATTCTTCGAGTAGGATGACAGCAGTGGCACTCTTATCAGTAGAAGGTTACGAGGTTTTAGAGGCTGATAGTGGTCCTGCTGGTTTAAAGCGTGTGATTGAAGGAAATCCTGACTTGATCTTGCTTGATGTCATGATGCCAGGAATGGATGGCTTTGAGGTATGCCGCCGTCTCAAGGAAGATGAACAGACTCGCCTAATTCCGGTCGTATTTATTACCGCCTTAAATGATCGGCGATCGCGTATCATGGGCATAGAAGTTGGCGCCGATGACTTTATATCCAAACCCTTCGATCGCCTAGAACTCTCTGCCAGAGTCAAATCACTAGTTCGTCAAAAGCGCCTCAATGAAGACTTAGACCACGCTGAACAAGTCCTCTTTTCCATCGCCCGTGCCGTCGAAAGTCGTGACCCCAATACAGGCGACCATTGTGAACGTTTAGTAGCAATGGGTAAAGCTTTTGGTGAATATATCCAATTATCTCGTCTAGAAATTAGAAATTTAATGTGGGGCGGCTATCTTCATGATATCGGCAAGGTGGGCATTCCTGATGCCGTATTATTAAAAAAAGGCGCCTTTACCGACGAAGAACGGGAAATCATGAATCAGCACGTGATGATTGGCGAAACCATCTGCAAACCGTTGCGAACAATGGCAGGTGTCATCCCGATTATTCGCTGTCATCATGAACGCTGGGACGGTACCGGCTATCCTGATGGTTTAGCTGGTAATGCCATTCCTTATCTGGCGCAAGTGTTTCAAATGATTGATATCTATGACGCCTTAACTAGCGAACGTCCTTACAAACGAGCTTTTACCCCAGCCGAAGCTTTGGAAATTTTTGCACAGGAAACGGCAAAAGGTTGGCGTAATCCTAAGCTTGTTAAGCAGTTTACGGATTTTTTGCAATTGCAGGCATCATCTCAGGATTAAGGTGTATCTTCTGTGGCATGGTGGAAATCTTAAATTGAGGGAATGATTTTCTGAAAACACCTTGTGATCAATCAGGTTTATTGTAAAGACGTTTCGGCAAAACGTCTCTACGACGATTTAGTGAATTTCGGCTTCTGTGGCATGGTAGAAATCTTAAATTGAGGGAATGATTTTCTGAAAACACCTTGTGATCAATGGGGTTTATTGTAAAGACGTTTCGGCGAAACGTCTCTACGATTTAGGCTATTTTGTAATAAATTTTGCCAGACTCTAGCTCTGTTGGTAGTCGAGTGTTATTATCAATGAGCAAAATGAGAGAAAGCTGATAGCCCAAAGTCAATGGTTGCAGTAGCAATTCTAGCGGCAGGACGAGGAACACGAATGAAATCTGACCTGCCAAAGGTCTGTCATACTTTGGGTTCGCGATCGCTTGTGGAACGAGTTCTCAATAGTTGTCTTGCCGTTGAACCAACACGCCGCTTGGTGATTGTTGGCTATCAAAGTCAACAAGTAAAAGCATCTTTAGAGAGTTTTGTCAATCTAGAATTTGTTGAACAAAGCCAACAATTGGGAACAGGTCATGCAGCACAACAACTTCTGCCTTATTTAGAAGGTTTTTCAGGAGATTTGTTGATTTTAAATGGTGATGTGCCCTTATTGCGACCCCAGACCATTAAACTACTTTTAGAAACTCATCAGGCACATCAAAATGCCGCCACACTTCTAACAGCTCAATTGCCAAATCCTCAAGGCTATGGGCGTGTTTTTTGTGATGGTCAAGACCACCTCAAACAAATTATTGAAGACCGAGACTGTACCGCTGCTCAAAAACAAAATCGCCGTATAAATGCTGGAGTTTATTGCTTTAATTGGGCAAAATTAGCCGAAGTTTTACCGCAATTACAAGCAAATAATGACCAGAAAGAATATTATATTACCGATGCCATAAATTACCTGGATGCAGTGACAGTTGTTGATGTTGAAGACTATCAAGAAATCTTAGGAATTAATGACCGCAAACAGTTAGCCACAGCTTATGATATCTTGCAAACACGGGTAAAAGATAGTTGGATGGAGCAAGGTGTAACCTTAATTGACCCAGCGAGTATTACCATTGAAGATACGGTAGAATTGCAAGCGGATGTAATTATTGAACCGCAAACTCATCTACGAGGTAAAACAGCGATCGCTTCTGGTAGTCGTATCGGTCCTGGCAGCTTAATTGAAAATAGTCAAATTGGTGAAAATGTCACGGTATTATATTCAGTAATTAGTGATAGTATTGTTAAAGACAATACAAGAATTGGTCCATATAGCCATCTACGCGGTCATGTGGAAGTTGGGGAAACTTGTCGAATTGGTAATTTTGTTGAACTAAAAAATACGACACTCGGCAATCGTACTAATGTGGCACACTTATCTTATTTAGGTGATACCACAACAGGCGATCGCGTTAATGTCGGCGCCGGCACAATTACCGCAAATTATGATGGCGTCAAGAAGCATAAAACAAAAATAGGCGATCGCACCAAAACAGGCTCAAATAGCGTCCTAGTTGCTCCCATAACCATCGGAGAAGATGTTAATATTGCCGCAGGTTCAATTGTTACTGAAGATGTCCCTAATGACTCTTTAGTTATTGCACGAGCACGTCAAGTTATTAAACCTGGTTGGCGCTTAAAATCGCCAGAAAACAAATCATCTAGTTAATTTTAGAGGATATTTCATGACGACACAGCTAAAAATTATTACTGATACCGTCCTCGCGGAATTAACTTATTCTTACAACATGATTTACGACACTTGTTGCACCGATAATGAGTTTTGGGTGCATTTTATTTCTAAGTAATTAGAACCCCGACTTCTGAAATCAGGTTGATTTGTGACAACAAGATTTCGTTGAAGAAGTCGGGGGCTTAGTTATTTAAACGACAAAACCAGTAAGTTCGTGACCCTGCCATTCCAAGGTATCCCCAATTTTCTCGCCATTATGATATGCCGATAATAATACTTGACTAGTTTTTCCCCAAGCGATCGCACCTGTGGCATCAATGGAAATTGCTCCAAAATCGCGCCCATTACGACTTGCTTCTGTAAAAGAACGCTGCATGGCTTCTCCTAAAGATAAACCATCAGTTACACGCACCACCACCCGCGCCGCCAGACATTCATCAATAATATCTTCGCCAATGCCTGTACAGCTAACAGCGGCTTTGGTTGTAGCATAGTTCCCCGCTGGCATCGCGCAGTCACTGACACGCCCAATGCGCTCAAAACCCTTACCACCAGTCGATGTGCCAGCCGCCAGACAGCCTTGAGTATCCAATGCCACAACTCCAATTGTGCCACGTCCAGGTTCTGAAGCTTTCACAAGTTCTTTTTCGGCAACCACTCCTGCCATCGTTTTGTCAAAATTGCCCTGCCTTTCCAGCATCCACTCTTGCAGACGAATATCTGTGAGGGGATTATATACCGGGGCGTTGAGTTCTCGTAAGAGTTCGGCAGCACCTTGGTCTGATAATACGCGATCGGCTGAATCTTGCAAAAATTGGGCAAGATTAATCGGATTTTGGACTCTGCCAACATTAATTACACCACTAAAGCGCTGGGATTTGCCTTCCATCAGCGCCGCACTCATGCGAATTTGCCCATCAGATTGTAATACTGAACCGGTTCCAGCATTAAATCGGGGGTCATCTTCTAATAATTGACAACCTCTGACTACCGCTTCGCAGGCAGGGGCGCCACTTAATAACAAATCATAGACTTCTTCAATGACATTATGAAGCGATCGCCTGACGGATGCAACCGCCTCTTGACCTTTCATCGAACTACCAGCACCTCCGTGGATGATTAATTTTGGTTGCACCCGGTTGTATAACATTTTGTCTAAATTAGATTTCAATTTTTACTTGACCTTTTACCGAAACTAGAATGTAGGGCACGCTGCCTAAACGGCAACAGCTCGATCATCACACTTACTACACAAAAAAATGCAATCTCCAATACTAAATCTGCCTTGGAGATTGATAAAACTTAGAACAAAAAAAGTTAGACCACCCTGATATCTGCAAGCTGTAATACGGTTCAAACCAGATAAGTTTTGCTTTGTAGCAAAGCTTTGACGGTGCAAAGTGTAAGTTTTGGACTACCGATAAAGTTTGACTGTGTATGACAGGTAATACATTATATAAATAACGAGATGAGATTAGCAACAAAAGCCGGAAATTAGTATCCTACTTTAGACGGAAAAAACTAGCCAGTTGCCGACTTCTCAATTAAATTTAAATCAAGAAGTCGTATTGCCCACAAAACCGACTAATCAGCTTGAGATTTGCGACGACGGCAGCGTTCTGAGCAATACTTTACCTCATCCCAGCAATCAGCCCATTTTTTGCGCCAAGTAAAAGGGCGTCCACAAACTGGGCAGATTTTTGTAGGCAGGTCAGATTTGGAGCGCACTCGTGCCATGCTAAGTTGACAATAGATTACTAATTAATTGTAAAAAAAACTTTAACATTTAAGTTTAAGACAAGAAAAAAGCCGGTCATGGGATTAGAAAACGTCAAAATTATTTTAGTAGAACCCCAGGGACCGCTCAATATCGGTTCAGTTGCCCGTGTCATGAAAAATATGGGCTTGCGGACGTTGGTACTGGTTAAGCCTCAGTGTGAGGTTTTGGGAGAAGAAGCCCGGAAAATGGCAGTGCATGGCGACGATATTTTGGAAGCGGCGCAAGTAGTAGAGACATTAGTTGAAGCATTAACCGGATGTCAACGAGCGATCGCCACTACAGCCCGTGTCCGTGATTTCCCTCCAGCCCTAGAAACACCAAAAGTTGCCCTACCTTGGTTACTTGAAGATAACATCACCTCAGCCTTAATTTTTGGACCAGAAGACCGGGGTTTAAGTAATGCCGAGCTCAAATATGCCCAAAGATTTGTCCGTATAGATTCATCTGCCGAATATCCAGCCTTAAACTTAGCTCAAGCCGTAGCAATTTGCTGTCATGAGCTTTATCAAGAACAAATACCAAAATTATCTGATCCAACAGCGGTTCTGAAGGCAGCTAACTTAGATATATTAGAAGGCTACTACGAACATTTGGAGGCAGTATTATTAAAAATCGGCTATCTTTATCCTCATACCGCCCCAGCGCGGATGCAAAAGCTTCGTCACATACTAAATCGAGCCACGCCAACAACAGAAGAAGTGACCATGCTCAGGGGAATTTTACGTCAAACTGAATGGGCGCTACAATCTCAGCCAAAGTCTGTTGATGATAGTCAGCCATAGCCATTTTAAAATAGGCTAGAGAGTGTACCAGTAATTTTAGGGTTGTGGCAATGTCCAGCTCTTTTAAAGAGTCCAGATGAAGGAGTTAGGTTTGAAGCGGCAATTGATAACATGGGTGAGTGGTGTAGGAGGAATCACCAGTGGCAGCATCTATGGATAAGAGAAATCAGCCAGAAAAGCCAGAATCAGAAACAGGCGAGCCACAAAACCGCAAGCCGAGAGCTCGCTTTGTCAAGCCAGCAAACACGCCTCTCAACGAATTGGAGCGCCGCCGTCGTAGCCCAGCCACCCTCAAAGAATTAGCCCAGCGCTGGCGTCAACCAAATCCTGAACCATTAAACCCCGATCGCCTGCGTTCTCGCAAGCATCGCCAACACCTGCCAGCTCAACCAGAAGTACCCCGCCCCAAAACATTGCCTCTCAAGCCGATCAGAGCGCAACCAACCACACCACAACTACCTTTACAGACACCACCAAGCCAGAGCCAGCCACGGCGTTTGGCGAGGGGATTTGAGCAACTGTCGAATCTTCAGCCACCGCAAGCCAATAGAAACGGCTATTCAAATGCCAATTCTGGCGCTGCCAACCAACGAAAATCACCCAATCCCTGGGCAGTTAATCCGACTAACAACAACCCCACCACATCAGCAGGGATGCCACCTCAAGAACCCGTTATTAGCAGCAAAGATCAGCCACGCCGAGTCGGGCAAAAACGTCCTAGCGCCCAAACCCTTGCCTCTGGAAAGTTTCAACCTAATTTGAGTAGGCGTCGCCGCGATCGCACTGCACCACCAATTAGCGATTCCCAACCAATTCGTAATCGACGTGGCAAGGCAAATCCAGTCGCCCCTTCTCCGAGTAAAAATTCGCCCCCAACTCGTCCTCAAAAACGCCCTTATGGTGTTTTGATTTATGTTGTACGTTTGCTGGTTTTGGGAATTGGTATTGGTGTGATTGCTGGTACGCTTTTATCAGCACTTAATCCGACGATGCAAGCTTCTGTTAATGGTAAAGAGCAACAAAAAGAAGCCAAAGCAACTGTAGCAAGTCCTTCTCCCAGCTTACAGCTAACCCAAGAAATGCCGATTTTAAAGACTCAAATTCAGGCTTTGGCGCAGGCTTTCCCCACTTTAAATCCGGGTGTGTTTGTAGTTGATTTGGAGACAGGAGGTTATGTTGATTTAAATGGTGGCACATTGTATGCTTCTGCCAGCACAATTAAGCTACCAATTTTAGTGGCATTTTTTCAAGATGTTGATGCTGGAAAAGTGCGCTTGGATGAAATGCTAACCCTCAAATCAGAAATGATTGCTGATGGTAGTGGCGATATGCAATATAAAAAAGTTGGCACGTCTTTTAATGCCTTGGAAGTCGCCACCAAGATGATGGTAATTAGCGATAATACAGCAACGAATATGCTGATTGAGCGGTTGGGGGGCAAAGACGCACTCAATCAACGTTTTCAAAGTTGGGGGTTAACCACAACCGCAATTCGTAACCGACTGCCAGATGTTGAAGGCACCAATACAACTTCGCCGAAAGAGTTGGCAAATCTGCTGTCGGTGGTGAATCGAGGTAACTTGGTGTCGTTGTCATCACGCGATCGCTTATTAAGCATTATGCAGGGCAATGAAATCAACACCCTACTGCCTCAAGGTTTGGGAACTGGCGCGGATATTGCTCACAAAACAGGTAATATTGGTTCATTGTTGGCGGATGCGGGGATCGTTTATTTGCCGACTGGTAAACGTTATGTAATCGCCGTTATGGTGAAACGTCCTTTCAATGATGCTGCCGCCGAAGAACTAATTCGGCAAATTTCTCGCAAAACTTACGACTATTTCAACACTCCCCGCGCCACTCCTAGCAATAACCAAACGCCGAGTCGCAATACTCGCACTTTAACTAGAGCAATTGCTTCTGAGATATCATTAAACTGACTGAGATCCCCGACTTCTTCTGTGAAGTCGGGGATCTTTAAAAAGTTACCAAAGTTTCTGTTTCTGTTTTAAGTTGCTCAAGTGACTGCCAAACTTTTTGTAATAAGGCATCTAAGCCGGTTTGGGCAACAGCAGAAATGATAAAAACTGGTACTTGACTTAATTGATTAAGTTCAGTTGCTAGGTTTTCCAAAGTTTCATCATCAACAGCATCGCTTTTATTTAGTGCGATAATTTGAGGACGTTCTGGTAAACCTCGTCCATAAGCTTGCAATTCTTGTTGAATAGTTTGATAATTGGCGATCGGGTCTTCATCAGTCGCATCAATTAAGTGTAGCAACAAGCGTGTGCGTTCAATATGACGCAGAAAATCATGTCCTAAACCGGTACCTTCGTGAGCACCTTCAATTAAGCCGGGAATATCAGCAAAAACCGTGCCATCTCCGTTAGGTTTACGCACAACACCTAAATTAGGAATTAAGGTTGTAAAAGGATAGTCAGCAATCTTAGGGCGGGCAGCGGATACCGAAGAAATTAAGGTAGATTTACCAGCATTTGGTAAACCAATAATTCCCACTTCTGCTAATAGCTTCAACTCTAAACGTAGAGTGCGTTGTCCTCCAGGTTGTCCAGGTAAAGCATACTCTGGGGCGCGGTTACTATTGCTGAGGAAATGCTTATTACCTAAGCCACCTTTACCACCTCTTGCCACACAAAAGGTTTGTTCTGGTTCAACCAAATCAACCAAAATTTCGCCCGTTGTTACATCATAGACCGTTGTACCTACAGGAACCTTGATAATGCGATCGCCTCCATCAGCACCTGTACGATTATTTGTGCCACCGCGTACCCCATTTTCTGCGGTAAACTGACGGGCATATTGGAAGTCCAGCAAGGTTTGCAGATGTTCGACAGCAACTAAAAAGATACTACCACCGCGTCCCCCATTACCTCCAGCAGGTCCGCCGGCAGGCACATACTTTTCTCGCCGAAAAGCAACCATGCCATCACCACCGGTACCCGCTTCTACTTGTATTTCTGATTGATCAATAAATTGCATAATCTAAATCCCTGGGCACACTCAATATTTAACAATACTCCGAGATATCTTCTCCTCTAACATCTGCCAGATAAGATAATGCCCGAAAGCGCAACCCAACCAACTGTTCATAAAGCGGGTTAATCTGACAAAGTGGCGGAATATGCACAACTTTATGTCCGAAAAGCTTGACATCGCGCTCAAACGGACATTGAGGCGGAATCATTTTACAGACAAATCGTGCCACCCGTGGGTCATGCATTTCCATACCATCTAACCAGGTTCTCACTGGTTGCAGCACATCAGAATGCGGGTGAGGAGACATTCCCGGTTGCTGTATTGATTCTAGCGAATTGGCATCAAGACCAGCTTCACGGTCATACAGCGTCGTCCTCAAAGAGTCTAGCGCCTCCAACTTCAGCCCCAGCGCCTCACCAAACTCGTGCAGAACATCAGCTTCGGTGGTAGAGTAGATGCCATCAGCTAAGGCAACCATTGTAGCTGTCCGCATAAAATTCTCGGCTGTTAGGGAATCTTTGCCTAAAGTTGCTGCTAATTCACTAGCAGAAATTGGCTGATCCCGCGTCGGAAAATCTTTAGTAGAAATTAACTGTTGGTGAGTAATGTCAGCCAGCATTTCTTGCTCTTGTTGGTCAAAGTGACCGTCTGCCCAAGCAATTGTTAGTAAACCGCGTAACCAAGCTGTAACTTGTGCTTCTGTGTAAGGAGATGGCGTGACACTTGTCATAATTATTTCAATTAAACCAACTGAGGTTATTTTAAGAGCTAATCATGATTATTGTCTCGATTATTGTTCCTAAAATATGACTGAACTGAAATTAACGGGCATTTATATTTATCCGATCAAGTCGGCTGCCGGAATAGCTCTAGAAACCGCTCAGGTTGCCTCCCAGGGCTTCCAATATGACCGACGCTGGATGGTGGTAGATCAGAAGGGAAAGTTCATGACACAGCGGCATTTCCCCCGCATGGCATTAATTCGGGTACGGCTGTCAAATGAGCAATTATTGATTGAAGCGCCTGCTCAAAAACCCTTGTTAATTCCTTTAGTTTTAAACAGTCCTCATCGTATATCTGTGCAAGTTTGGTCTGATATTTGTGATGCCATCCCTCTAGGGGAAGAAGTTGCAGAATGGTTCAGTGAATTTCTCGAAACTTCTTGTCAATTAGTTTATCTGCCTGAAAATTCTTTGCGTCCTATAAAATCTCGTTATCAAGTTAACAATGAACAGGTAAGTTTTGCCGATGGATTTCCTTTTTTGTTGATTAGTGATGCCTCTTTAGCAGATTTAAATCAACGTTTAGATAAACCTGTGCCGATGAATCGTTTTCGACCAAATTTAGTTGTTTCTGGTTGTGAAGCATTTGCAGAAGATGGTTGGCAGTCAATTAGGATTGGCTCAATTGGGTTTCGTGTGGTTAAACCATGCGATCGCTGTGTGATTACCACAGTAGATCAAGACCAAGGAATTGCCGGAAAAGAACCTTTACTAACTTTAGCTCAATATCGACGCTGGGATGGCAAAATTTTGTTTGGACAAAACTTAATTCACCAACAATTAGGAATGCTTAAAGTTGGTGATTCTGTAGAAGTTATCTAACAAAGAAAAGATCCCAAAAGATCCCCGACTTCTTAAAGAAGTCGGGGATCTGAGGCGCGGGGATCTGAAACGTCTCATTCAGCTTCACCAATTAAAGTAAATGCCGCCCAATCTCTAGGATGTTGATATTGTTTCATCATCATCAACATCGTATTTCTCAACGCCGTGGCTTTATTAGGATTTTGTTGAATCTGACGATAAAATTCAGTCATCAATGAAGCAGTTGGCGCATCCGGTACTGACCAAAGAGATACTATTATACTGGGAACTCCAGCACTAATTAAAGAACGAGATAAACCAACAACACCATCTCCTTTTATATCTCCCCTGCCTGTATCACAAGCACTTAAAACTACTAATTCAGCATTGAGTTTCAAATCAAAGATTTCTGATGAAGTCAGTAAACCATTATCATTACCAGAAGGCGCAAGAGCTATAGCTCCTGGTACACCTGAAAGTTTAAAATCATCTAATAAACCATGCGTTGCCAAATGAGCAATTCGGGCAGTTTTAAGTTGTTCTAGGATAGCTGATTTAGTTGCTGCTGCGCCAATAATAGGTTGAGTATTAAGGAGTTTTGCTATAGCTTTTGCCTCAGTTTCTGAACCTGGTAAACTGGCTAATTGCTGCAAATTTCCCTTCAAGTCAGGAAGACTCGGCATCGTCGGATTACCCATAACTAGGATATCCTTACCCTGTAGGGG
>JBATUR010000010.1:0-39432 GCA_049671305.1 Coleofasciculaceae cyanobacterium | reverse complement strand
TCTTTTTTGAGATTGAGCAAAAGCGCAATTGCTTCTTTGGTCACAAATCGAGCCTGATAATGCTGTAATTCCGGCGGTGAGCTTGATATCATAGTAGAAATTTCCCTAATATCATGGGGATTTTGTTTGATTAGCGATCGCTTAATTGTTTTTCGGACGCTAGGCGATCGCTTTTCCATCATAATTATTAAAGACTAATAACGGGCTTTTGTCAATAATGGGCTTGGTGAGATTGCGAGTTAAAGAGTTTGCCTTAGAAAAAGGTTGGACACTGAAAGAAACTTCAGACCGCTCTGGTGTTCCCTATACGACTCTCAAGAATTATGCAAAGTCGCCCGGATTAGCAAGCGTTGATATTACTTCTTTACACAAATTGGCTCGAACTTTTGATGTGATGGTCGAAGATTTGTACGAGATTGTGAAAGAGTAAGTCAATATCGAGTAAAAATGAATGATGAATCTCACAAAGCTGGAACAATGCTAAATTTTTGGGTACAAAATTCCACCCAGAAATTATGTGCCAAAATTAGGTAGTAATTATTGGAAGATAGAGGAAATAAAAATGGAAGGTAACTGTCTTTGCGGTGCAATAACCGTCAAAACGCCAGACAAAACCACTATCGATGCCTGTCATTGCGGAATGTGTCGGCGCTGGGGAGGTAGTCCAGCATTAGGTGTACCTTGCGGATCAGATGTGCAGATAGACGGCTTAGATAAACTAAAAGTTTATAAGTCCTCAGAATGGGCTGAAAGAGCTTTTTGTTGTGAATGCGGTACCCATATATTCTATAGGTTGTTGCCTACTAATGAATATTTTGTTCCAGCAGGACTTTTTCAAAATGAAATTGAGTTTGAATTCAAAGAGCAAATCTTTATAGACAAAAAACCTAGTTACTATGAATTTGCCAATCAAACCGTAAATATGACAGAAGCAGAAGTATTTGCTAAATTTGCCTCAAGTGAGAATATTAAAGATACATAACGAACCCGTTGCAGCGGAACGAATATAGGTAAGTTATCGTTATCTTAACTAATCTTCCTCAGATTGATAAATATCTTTAAGCGTTTGATGTTGAGTGCGACGAGAAACACGACGGTATTTCTTACTTTCTAATTTGGGTTCATATTCAGTTTGCCCTTTACCTTTGCTTTTCCCTTTCAAGGTTGACTCTGGATCAGTTTGTTGATTGAGATGGGTAAGGAAAAGCGATCGCCTATTTATCTATCCTTGCTCAAGGGAATGGTAACTGTAAAGGTAGTCCCTACCTTAACTTCACTCTCGACAGTAATGCTGCCCCCGTGTAAATCGACAGACCTTTTGACAATCGAAAGCCCCAGTCCTGTCCCAGGAATATTACCAACATTCTTGGCTCGATGAAATGACTCAAATAAATGTTGTTGATCTTCTAAAGGAATACCGATGCCAGAGTCTTGAACATGGAAAATTGCCAAATCATTTTGACAAACCAGCTCAAAATTAACAGTACTACCAGTCGGTGAATATTTAATGGCATTGCTCAACAAATTGCTAAGAATATGTCGCAGCAGTTTTTCATCTAGGTAGCCCTCTAGCTGGGATACTTGACAAGTAAAAGTGATTGTGTGTTCGCTTCTGGCACTCAGTTGCAAATCTTCAAATAAACTGCTACAGAATTGAACTACGTCTAGCCGCTCTGGATTAAATTCCAATTTTCCAGCTTCGACTTGACCAATTAGTAATACATCATTTAATAGTTCAGCTAAATGTTGGACATTAGAGTTAATCCGCTCAAAATGAACAAGTTTTTTCTCACTCGACCATTTATAGCTGTAATGTTTGAGCAATTCAGCAGAGCCTAGGATAGTAGTTAGAGGTGTACGAAACTCGTGGCTCGCCATAGAAATAAAGCGAGATTTAAGTTCATTAAGTTCTTTTTCTTTTTCCAATGCCTTATGTAGTTCGGCTTCCGTAATCTTGCGCTTAGTAATGTCGCGCATAATTGCCATGACTTCATTTTTCTCAGTGACAGCTAACCGACCTTCCCAGTAAGTTGTATCACCCTGGAAGCATGACTCACACTCAAAAACTTGAAGTTCACCAGTTTGCAAGGTTTGATCTAGGCAGCGAAGCATTGGTTGAGCTACTTCTTCTGGCATGACCTCATCCACTTTTTTGCCAAGCAATTCCTGCTCTTGGATGAACAAGCCTCCAGATTTAGATCCTTTGTAATTCACAAAAGTGCCATCTCGACTGAGGCGAAATATTAAATCTGGGATAGCGTTCAACAAAGCTCGATTTGTCGCAACACTGCTTAAGAGTGCCAACTTTGTCTGCTTATGCTTCACAACTGTGCGTTCTAACTTGGCTAGATTAATCCGTAGCTCCATCTGGGTGATGACTTGGCGTCCCAAAGTCCTTAGAGCCTCAATTTGCTCGTTCGTCAAAGTACGTGGAATCCGGTCTATCACACAAAGGGTACCAAGGGGATAGTTATCAGGCGTCACTAACGAGACTCCTGCGTAAAAGCGGATATTCGGGTCAGATACCACTAACGGGTTAGTGGCAAACCGCTCATCTTCTAGCGCATTGGAGACAATAAAGGGTTCGTTAGGAGAGAGAATGGCATGACCGCAGAACGCCAAATCCCTATGAGTTTCTGTCGCTTCCAGACCGACTTTTGACTTGAACCACTGTCGATTGGTATCAATCAGGCTAACTAGAGCAATGGGAGTTCCGCAAATATAAGAAGCTAGCGTCGTCAAATCATCAAAGGCAACTTCTGGAAGAGTGTCGAGAATGTTGTAGCGTTGGAGTGCCTTTAACCGCTCCACCTCATTGCTAGGACGAGGGGCTGGTACAGCTTTTGGTGTTGTCTGAGGAGATTTAGCAGCAAGGTGTCTGTTGTCACCTCTACCTAAGCCTCCACGCAACAACATCAATAAGCTTTTTATCGGTGAGCGCCAGAGAGCTAAAAAAACTTTCATCGTCTCAATTGAGGATTTTATCGGACGTTCAGGAGGCATCGCTACTTAACTCTAAATACTTTTGCTGTAAATTACTACCATCACCAATATCCAAAAGCTTTTGCTCAATTAGCTTCATCGCTATCGGCATGGAGTAGTGTGCCCATTCTCTCAGTAGTTAATTGTTGAGTAAGTAACACCCAAGAAAGCCGCAAACTGTTCTTGTGTGAGTCCTGTTGACTATCTAAGTTTGTTAATCAACTGGCTTAAGCTCTTGCTGGTTTTAGCACCCTCATTTTTTTAAAGTGGGTCTCACCTGAGCTAGAACGTAACTAGTCATTTGATATACCATAGCGAAGCTCTGGCTGGCGAAGAACCGCGAATTTACGGGAAATCTACCTGATTACTCTAAACCTCTCAGTAAAATTACTTAATTTCAGCAAAACTAGCTAAGAGTTTGTGACTACTACCAATTTTCTATGAAGATATCCTTAATATTGCTAGCTGAGTAGATGTCTCTTTCCCTACTCAGCACAAGTTACGCCCTGCAAAGCTTACAGCCCTTTCAAGACAGGTCTATTTCAGAGTCCTGATACAATTCCTTAAGCGTTTGATGTTGACTACGACGGGAAACACGACGATATTTCTTACTTTCTAATTTAGGTTCATATTCAGTTTGTCCTTTGCCTTTATTTTTCGCCTTTAAAGATGATTCGGGATCAGTTTGTTGATTGAGATTGGTTTGATAAGCGATCGCTTCTTCTAGTAAAATTAAATAATACTCATATCGCTCCCAATCTCCACGCACCACACAATTCGGCTCATCTCGATGTAGACAATTACTAAACTGACAGCTACCCGTTGCCAACCTCACCCTAGCTTCGGGAAAATAGCGAGGTAATTCTTCCGGGCTACAATTAATATCAGGCTGATTAAAACCAGGAGTATCTGCCAAAAGTCCACCTGTCGGTAAATCAAACAATTCCACATGACGAGTTGTATGACGCCCTCGACTCAGTTTGCCAGAAACTTCGGCAACTCGCAAATTGAGATTAGGAATTAGTTGATTAATTAAACTAGACTTGCCAACGCCAGAAGTACCAGCCAAAATAGTAATTTTCTGATCTAATTGATGACTTAATTCTTTGAGTCCCTGCAGCTTTTGGACACTGATAAATATCGGCTTGTAACCCCAATTATTGAGGCGACTTTTCCAGGCTTCCAACTCTTGCTCTGAGACTAAATCACTTTTATTTAAGCACAAACAAACGTTTAATTCGGTCGATTCTGCCTTAACCAAAAAGCGAGTAAGCTGGTAGGGTTCCAAGGGCGGGTCAGCTAAGGCAAAGACCAGCAGAATTTGCTCGGCATTGGCAACTGGAGGGCGATCTAAGAGGCTTTGGCGGGGTAAAACCTCTGAAATGACACCACGCCCATCTATCCAGTCTGGTTCCTCAATATAAACGCGATCGCCTACCATTACCCGCTGACCAATTTTTTTTAAGCGAGTGCGGCGTGTACACAGCAGTCTGACACTTTGGGCTCCTTGCTCAAGTAAAGAGGAAGCTTGATCACCCTCAAGCTGCACCTGGTAGAAGTTTGCCTGAACTGCAACAACTGTTCCCAGTAAAGGAGTAGAGACTTGAGGGCGACTATCTGGTGCTATGGTCATGCCGACGCTAGAGGGCGTCGAACCAAAAGGGCAAAATAGTTATTACGATCTTCTACTTGTTCAATCTGGTAGCCCTCGATCGCTAAACTATCAGGTACTTGCTCAATTGGTTCTCCAGGATCAAGCCAAACTTCCAATAACGAACCTGGGGTCATTTGCTCTAAGCGTAATTTAGTCCGCACAAAGTTAATCGGGCAGGGTGTTCCGCGTAAATCGAGTTGAGCATCAGGCGTTACAGTAGAATTACTCATCCGCGAAACAGTCCCCCTAAAAATCCTTCTAAACCACCCTTACCAGTGCGTTCGCCTTTTATGTTCGCCAATTTTTCCAACAGTTCTCGTTCCTCAGCAGTAATCCGAGTCGGGATATCAATTAAAATCGTAATCAAATGATCCCCGCGACTAACAGGATTACCCAACTTCGGTACGCCGTGATTTTCTAGAGTTAATACTGTACTTGGTTGTGTGCCGGCAGGAATTGTTAGCTCCACGCCACCATCTACCGTATTAACCTCCAAGCGACAACCTAAAATCGCCTGTAGATAGCTGATTTTAATTTCCGAAAGTACATTTATGCCATCGCGGCGAAACTCAGCGTCTTCCTCAATAAACAAGTAGACATATAAATCTCCTGGAGGTCCGGCACGCAGTCCCGCATCTCCTTCTTTGGAAACCCGCAGGCGAGTACCGTTGTCAACTCCCGCTGGAATAGTGATTTTCAGCTTTTTGGTTTCTTGTTTGCGACCAGCGCCGCCACAAGCTTCACATTTCTCCTCAATCATCTCCCCATTACCGTTACAGGTGGGGCAAACTGAAACTTGAGTAAAACTACCAAAAGGTGTGCGAGTGGCGCGACGCACTTGACCTGAACCACTACAAGTTGTGCAAGTCCGGGGACGAGTTCCTGGTTTTGCGCCTGTTCCGGTACAAACGTTACAGTTTTCTAGGTGAGGAATTCTAATTTCCTTTTCACCGCCAAACACGGCGTCCCGGAATTCTAACTTCAAGTCTAAACGTAAGTCATCACCCCGGACTGGGCTATTGCGCCGACGTGCTGTTTGCTGACCACCCATACCACCAGAAAAGCCGCTAAAGAAGCTTTCAAAGATATCAGCAAAACCGACATCACTAAAATCTGAGTAGCCAGCAGCGCCAGCACCTGAGACGCCAGCTTCACCAAAGCGGTCATATCGCGCCCTGGTTTCCGGTTCGGACAAAACTTCGTAAGCTCGATTAATTTCTTTGAAGCGTTCTTCTGCCCCAGCTTCCTTATTAACATCTGGGTGATACTTCCGCGCCAGACGACGGTAAGCTTGCTTCATTTCTTCTTTGTCGGCGTCACGAGAGACACCAAGAGTTTCATAATAGTCAGGCATAGAGCGCCGATTTTTGTTTAGTTAATTAATATGGTCATTTGTGGGTGTAAGGCAGGGAAGGCGAGACAATTCCTGCCTGTACATCCTCATTGTCTCTCATAAAACAAGTTGATTGCCAGCGACTTGCTTGGTCTAATCAGCATCAACTGCCTCATAGTCAGCGGTTACCGTTTCATCCTCAAAATCAAGAATTAAGCCATCTATTTCATCGGATGTTGATTGCGGAGAATCATCAAACTCTGGAGTTGAGGTCATCTCATCGTCAAGAATACCCTCGTCAACGTCTAAATTCTGAGAAGCGTTGATATAGATCAGATTACCAATGGCGAACAAGATTTGTTGGAATTCTTCAATCTCTTGTTTGACTTCTTCAACGTCACTATTAGCTGTGTCTGCCAATGCCGTTTGGATCTTCGCTTTCTTTTCCTCTGCCTGAGTCTGAAGGGTTTGAGCTTGACTAATTTTACTGAGCAACTCTTGGTTTTCCTTGATGGTTGTGTCGTAACTGTAGAATTGACTATCAGCTTGGTTTTTCAGTTCCACCAATTGAATTCGACGGCGGTCTAACTCAGCAAATTTTTCCGCTTCTTGGCGCATCCTTTCGACTTCGTTGGAACTTAAGCCGCCAGTATTGGTAATGCGAATGCTCTGTTCCCTGCCTGTGCCTTTGTCCGCCGCTCCTACTTTTAGGATACCGTTGACATCAATTTCAAAGGATACCTCAATTTGCGGGACGCCACGAGGAGCTGGGGGAATACCTGTCAGTAGAAACTTACCCAAGCTTTTATTATCTTTTGCCATTGCCCGTTCCCCTTGCAAGACATGGATTTCCACTGAATTTTGCCCATCTGTTGCGGTGGAAAAAACTTGAGATTTGCTGGTGGGAATGGTGGTATTACGTTCGGTAATTTTGGTAAAGACTTCGCCCAAGGTTTCGATCCCCAGAGAGAGCGGGGTAACGTCCAAAAGTAGCAAGTCCTCAACTTCACCGCCCAAAACACCGCCTTGAATCGCTGCACCCAATGCTACGGCTTCATCTGGGTTAACTGAGCGGTCTGGCGTTTTGCCGCTAAAGAATTTTTTGATGGCTTCTTGTACGGCGGGAATGCGGGTAGAACCGCCAACCAGTAGAATGCGGTCAATGTCTTCTGCTTTGAGGTCGGAGTCTTTGAGGGCTTGGGTTACAGGCTCAATAGTTCCTTCTATTAGGTTGACTGCCAGCTCTTCAAATTTAGACTTTGACAGTTCCATTTCTAGATGTTTGGGTCCTGTCTCATCTGCCGTGATGAATGGCAGGTTGATCGAGGTTGTTGCCATGCTAGAAAGTTCGACTTTGGCTTTTTCAGCCGCTTCTCGCAAGCGTTGAAGTGCCATTTTATCGGTGCCGAGATCGATCGATTCTGTGCCTTTGAAGTTTTCAATCATCCACAGCACAATCACATTATCGAAGTCGTCTCCTCCTAGGTGGTTGTTGCCACTTGTCGCTTTGACTTCAAAAACACCGTCTCCCAGTTGCAAAATTGAGACGTCAAATGTGCCACCGCCTAAGTCAAATACCAGGATTTTTTGCTCTTGATCCTGCTTATCCAAGCCGTAGGCGAGTGAGGCTGCGGTTGGCTCGTTGATAATTCGCAGAACTTCTAACCCAGCGATCGTTCCTGCATCTTTGGTCGCCTGTCTTTGAGCGTCTGTAAAATACGCGGGCACTGTGATCACTGCTTGCTCTACTGGTTCACCGAGAAAGTTTTCGGCGTCTGTTTTCAGCTTTTGCAGGATCATTGCCGAAATTTCTTGGGGCGTATAGTCGCGACCGCGAATTTGGACATCAACGGTATCATCACGTCCTTTGATACAGCCGTATGGAACACGAGAGCGCTCCTCGGCTGTATCGTCCCAGCGACGCCCAATAAAGCGCTTGATGCTGTATACAGTATTTTCGGCGTTGGTCACTGCCTGCCGCTTTGCCAGTTGACCGACCAAGCGTTCGCCCCCTTTGCCAAATCCCACGATACTCGGAGTGGTTCGTCCCCCCTCCGAGTTTGATATGACAATGGGCTGTCCCCCTTCTAAAACAGCGACGCAACTATTGGTCGTGCCCAGGTCGATGCCAATGACTTTTCCCATAGTGCTGCGGCGTAAAGGTCTGTAAAGTTTCTTGAGTTTGTGTTGAACCGATCACCCGTATAAATTTGCCCTGGATCAACATTATCTTGATAGCTAATTATACTGACTAATCTACAACCACGGCTAGAGTGATTGACGACTTAAGTTTTATAAGTTGTGCTATTCTTTGAGGTTACCACGGGCAGATGAATAGTCGCAACTTTTAACCTGGGGGTATGTCAGTTCACCCTGCTGAGGCGGCATCCCCATCAGCATTGGATTCAGAGCCTTCTGGTGCTGCAGCTACTTTCACCATAGCATGACGCAGAACGCGCTCATTTAACATATAGCCCCGCATGAGCTGTTCAATTACGGTACCTTCTGGATGTTGATCCGTTGGTTCCCGCATAACTGCTTCATGGAGATTTGGATCAAATTCTTGTCCTTCTGGACGCATTGGTGAAACGCCAATGCGCTTGAGGCAGTCCACAAGTTGCTTGTAAACGCCTTGATAGCTTTTGTGGATCGCGAGTTCTCCATCAGTTTGTGGTTTGAGGTGCGATCGCGCCCGCTCAAAGTTATCCACGACTGGCAGCAACTCAGTGATCGTGTTTCGCTTGATCTGCTGTTCTAAATCTTCTTTTTCCTTAGATGTACGCTTGCGGAAATTGTCAAAGTCTGCTGCAATTCGCATCGATTGCGTTTTAAACGATTCGCATTGTCCATTGAGCTCTTCAAGTTGAGCTTTTAGCGCCTCATTTTCCTGCCGTAAGCCCAATACTGCTTCCTCAGAAGAGCCTAAATCAGATGCTCCTGTCGGTTCCCCCGCTTCTGACACTAATGGCTCAAATTCAGCAAATGAATCCAAATCATTTTCTACTTCAATCAATTCCACCTCCGGCGTCGCCGTTGCGCCACCCTGCTCTTCTTGACTAACTGCTTCTGACTCATTGTTCTGTTGCGAGTTAGGTTCTAACTGCTTTTCTTCGTCACTCATGCTTTATATCGTCCCACTTATAAAGACTGCTAGTCGTTGCGCTCTGGTTTTTCGATTCCTACTAGCAACCCGATTCTTGACAAGTTTTTAGGGCAAGCCAAAGCCAGAAAGGTGGTAACCCTTGGGGGTGATTTTTTTAAATCTTGACCTGCCCAGACCGAGTACCAGCAGCTTCCTCAGTATAGTCATCAGGGCGCTACAAAAGCTCAGATCTTGCCTAGGTTTGCCGATCTTTGACTTTTAGCCTGTAAAACTATGCCTTAGCATTACTAAATGTAACATTTCTTGGGTGCTGTTGGTGGTGCAAGTTTGTTAAATTTCAGCAGAGATTTGACGACTATCTGCCTAATAACTTGGTTTTAACTAATGTACCTAGATATTTTGAGTGGAGGTCACCAAGGCTTCTCGAAGAGAGGTGTTTAATTTTTTGTATATGCTACTTGAGGAGGAATATCCTACCCAACTTTGCCAGTCCGCCTGAATATTGAGGAAACAGCTCCCGACCTAACAAGCGAGTGGACGCTTTTGGCTCAAGTCTTCAGAAAATCGTGCCAATATAGGCGCGTAAAAGCTATCATCAAGAGGATCTTCTATTCTTTCGTAAAGTGAAGTCGCTTTTGCTTACCTCAACAATTTGAGCAAGTTCAGATTCAGTTAAGAATTAACGAATCATTATTTAATCAAGATATTTTTATCTAAGTGTCGTAGCATTAGACATTATTCCTTGGCAAAACAGTATCTCCATGAGGCTCTGTGAACCAAGATAATTTTAGATAGGGGCTATTCAAATGCCAAATCAAGCGTATCAGTTGGCTGAGTTGCTGCCCCGTTTATATAGCTTCTCAAATGCAATCAAAGCCTTGGCTTTTGGGAATACTTTGTGTTAAGTAAGGAGATATTCTCACCCGCTATGACTCAATCCTCAAAACAATCACGCGCCGTTGCCTTACGCAGCGATGTGTCTCCCTTTGGCAGATCGCTGATTCAGGCGGGTTATGTAGATACGGATCAAATGCAGCAGGCGTTGGTCGAAACGCGCAAGTCAGGAAGACCTCTAACTGAGGTTTTGGAAACAATTTCAGGGCGTCAGCTATCTCCTGAATTACTGCGCCAATATAAAAAACAGCAATTATTTGAACTAAAAGTTCTCTACGGTGTTGAATCTCTCGACCCGGAAATTAGCGAAATCTCCAACCATCAAGTTGGTCAACTTATTGATAGCTTGATTCCTATTGATATTTGTAGTCGCTATCGCTTGGTTCCGTTATCAAAGAGTGAAACCCAACCACCATCAGTGTTGGTGGCAATGGTTGACCCGGATAATCTAGACGCTCAAGATGACTTGACTCGCATTTTGCGACCTCAAGGAATTGCCTTGCAGCGGATGGTAATCACCCAAGAAGACTATCAGCAGCTAATTTCTTCATACCGTGACGAAAAACTAGAACGCCAAAAGAAAGAAGAATATGAAAAATCTGTTGATGTCTCCCAAATTGATTTAGAAAGTGTTGAACTGGGTGAGGCACCAGATGAAGTTGAGGATGTCTCGACGGCAAATGATGCTGAAGCAGGTCCGGTTATTGCCTTAGTTAACAAAATTCTGGCAAAAGCGCTGCAAGAAGACGTTTCCGATATTCACGTAGAACCCCAGGAAGATTCGCTACGGATACGTTTTCGTAAAGATGGCGTGCTGCGTGCGGCTTTTGAGGAACCTTTACCCAAGAAAATTACGCCGGCAGTTTCGGCTCGTTTTAAAATTATGGCGGAGTTGGATATTGCCGAGCGAAGATTGCCTCAAGATGGTAAGATTCGCCGGATGTTCCAAGGGCGTAAGGTTGATTTTCGGGTTAGTACTCTGCCTAGTCGCTATGGCGAAAAAATCGTACTGCGGATTTTGGATAACGAGCAAACTCAGTTGGGTTTGGATAAGTTGATTACCGACTTGGATACGTTGCAAATGGTTCGGGAAATGACCAACAAACCATTTGGACTGATTTTGGTTACAGGACCAACAGGTTCGGGTAAATCGACGACACTCTACTCTATGCTTGCCGAACGTAATGACCCTGGGGTAAATATTAGTACGGCAGAAGACCCAATTGAGTATTCTTTGGCTGGAATTACTCAGGTGCAGGTGTTACGGGAAAAGGGCATGGACTTTGCCTCAATTCTGAGGTCTTTTTTGCGGCAAGACCCGGATGTGATTTTGGTGGGTGAAACGCGGGATAAGGAGACGGCTAAGACGGCTATTGAGGCGGCGCTAACAGGTCACTTGGTCTTGACAACGTTGCACACTAATGATGCTGCAGGTGCGATCGCTCGTCTTGATGAGATGGGTGTAGAACCGTTCATGGTTTCGGGTGCCCTGTTAGGAGTCTTGGCACAACGTTTGATGCGGCGTGTTTGCTCAGACTGCCGCATTCCTTATTATCCAACTTCGGCTGAATTAGCACGATTTGGTCTAGCTGCGTCCTCAGAAGGCGAAATTACTCTGTATCAAGCAAACACCTTGCAACCTGAACAAATGCAGGAAGCAAGAAGCAGAGGAGCACTTTGCAAAAAATGTAACGGAGTTGGCTACAAAGGGCGTGTTGGTGTCTATGAAGTGATGCGGGTCAGCGAACGGTTACAAACTTTAGTTAATGAAGGCGCTCCTACAGAACGCATCAAAGAAACCGCTGTAGAAGAGGGCATGACCACCTTATTATCCTATAGCTTAAATCTGGTTCAGCAAGGCTACACCACACTAGAAGAAGTGGAACGGGTAACCTTTACCGACTCAGGTTTAGAAGCAGAAATGAAAGCCAAGCGCAAGAGTTCTCTGTCCTGCCGTACCTGCCATGCCGAACTACAACAGGAGTGGTTGGACTGTCCTTACTGTATGACACCTCGTTTTTAGTGAATTCGAGAAGTGAAGAAGTGTTGGTTGTTGAGCTTGTCGAAACATGGTTATTAGTGTTAACTATTAGCAATTAAATAGCACTTCGGCAGGCTCAGTGACCCCTACTACTGACAAATAACTAATGATCTAAGGAGATAGACTTATGGAACTAATGATTGAAGATTTGATGGAGCAGCTAATTGAGCTTGGGGGTTCAGATTTACACCTACAAGCTGGCGCACCAATTTACTTTCGCATTAGTGGAAAACTCCAGGCAATAAATGAAGACCCGCTAACACCTCAAGAGTGTCAAAGACTGATTTTCAGTATGCTCAATAACTCACAACGCAAGGACTTAGAGCAAAACTGGGAGTTAGATTGTTCTTATGGTGTTAAGGGATTAGCTCGTTTCCGGGTCAATGTCTACAAAGAGCGTGGTTACTATGCAGCCGCCTTAAGAGCATTGTCTTCCAAAATACCTAACTTTGATCAGTTAGCTTTACCAGATATTGTTCGGGAAATGAGCGAAAGACCCAGAGGATTAGTCTTGGTGACAGGTCCAACAGGTTCTGGTAAGACTACGACTCTAGCCGCAATGGTTGACTTGATTAACCGGACGCGAGCCGAACATATTTTGACAGTAGAAGATCCCATCGAATATGTATTCACAAACATTAAAAGTTTGATTCACCAACGTCAAAAAGGCGAAGATACTAAGAATTTTGCTAATGCCTTAAAAGCAGCACTTCGAGAAGATCCAGATGTAATTTTGGTGGGAGAAATGCGAGATTTGGAAACAATTTCTCTGGCAATTTCTGCTGCAGAAACAGGTCACTTGGTCATGGGAACTCTCCATACAAGTTCTGCTGCTTCCACGATTAACCGGATTATTGACGTGTTCCCGCCAGAACAACAACAACAAATTCAGGCGCAGTTATCCAACTCCTTAATTGCTGTGTTTAGTCAATGTTTAATACCAAAGAAAAGCCCAAAACCAGGTGAATTTGGTCGAGTGATGGCTCAAGAAGTAATGATTGTGACACCAGCTATTCAAAACCTGATCCGGGAAGGTAAAGTTGCTCAAATGTATTCAGCAATTCAAACCGGGCTAAAGATGGGCATGATGACGATGGAACAGTCTTTGGCACACTTGGTTAAAACTGGGGTGATTTCCTTAGAAATGGCAGCATCCAAAAGTTCTAAACCAGAAGAGATGCAGCGCATTTTGAGCGGTGGTGGTGGTGGTTTGTCACCTTCATCAGCACGTCCTGCTGGTAATCTTAAAGCTACCCGCTAGGTAACTATTAGGTTTGAGGGTTGTAGGGCGGACAAAAAGCAACCGCCCTACTTTTGGAATTAAAACTGATCAAAATGACGGACAAACGCGACTAGTTACATTAGATATTTTCCCTTCATCTAAACGCAAGCCATGCCTACATTTATTGCTGAAGTTCGAGACATCCAAGGAAAGGCTAAGAAAGAAAAAGTCGAGGCTACTTCTCCCGAACAAGCTAGAGTCATCCTACAAAATCGCTATGCTAGTGTTGGCAAAATTAAGAAAGCCCTCAGTTTAGATATTGACTGGGAAGCACTTAATGCCTCTGTTAGCAATATTACTATTAAAGATAAAGCGGTTTTTTCTCGTCAATTTGCGGCAATGGTTAACGCTGGAGTTGCGTTAGTTCGTTGCCTTGGTGTTTTAACTGAACAGTGTCCTAATCCTAAGTTGAAAAAGGCACTAATTGCAATTAGCAAAGAAGTTCAGGAGGGAACAAATCTCTCGGAAGCAATGCGTAAACATCCAAAATGCTTTGATACTTTGTATATAAGTATGGTACAGGCAGGAGAGGTTGGCGGTGTCCTTGATGAGGTACTAAATCGCCTTGCCAAGTTACTAGAAGATATGTCGCGGTTGAAGAACCAGATCAAATCCGCACTGGCTTATCCTGTGGTTGTAGGCATCTTGGCTATTCTCGTCTTTTTCGGAATGACTATATTTTTGATCCCAATTTTTGCCGCTATTTTTAAAGATTTGGGAACAGAATTGCCGCCTTTAACCGAATTTATGCTTGGTATAAGTGCGACACTTAGAGATCCCGTGAGAATGTCCATGGTTTTCGCCATTATCGTTGGCACAGTTTTTGGCATCCGCGCTTATTATAAGACAACAATGGGTCGTGTTCAAATTGACCGCTTTTTATTAAAAATGCCCCTGTTTGGTGACTTGAATGAAAAAGCAGCAGTTGCTCGTTTTTGCCGAATTTTTGGTACATTAACTCGTTCAGGAGTGCCGATTCTACAATCTTTAGATATTGTGCGAGATACTTCCGGCAACCAGGTAATTGCTAACGCAGTTGAGGCGGCTAAATTTGAAATTCAAAACGGTGGCATGATTAGTCTGGCTTTACAAAAAGAACAGGTGTTTCCTCTGTTGGCAATTCAAATGATGAGCATTGGTGAAGAGACAGGAGAATTAGATTCAATGATGATGAAAGTGGCTGACTTCTATGAAGATGAAGTAGAGCAAGCTGTTAAAGCCCTTACTAGTATTATTGAACCGTTGATGATGGTTGTTTTGGCTTTTATGGTTGGAACTATTCTACTTTCTATGTACCTACCTCTGTTTAAAGTGTTTGATAGTATTGGTTAGAAAATGTGGAGGCAAGATTGCAGATTTGGAATTATCATTTAAACTCTAAATCAAATCATTATGCCTGTTAAACAATCAGATTACGAAGCGAGTTTAGCTCAGTACAGCAACCACGAGGAAGCGATCGCACTTCTCAAAAAATACCGCCCTTACTTGGAACTAATTCCGAGTATGCGTCGCCCTAGAGAAAGTGTGATCGCCCTCCCTTTACCAATTGTGCGTCTGCGACAATCAATTCCTGTCGCCAGCTACAACACCAGCAACCCTTCATCTTTACAAGGCGCTACCTGTCTCCCCTGTGATGTGGCGCTTTTGATGTGTGATCCTGAATGGAAAATTAAGACAGGAGTCGAGATTTTTATTTTCATTCATCGTCCCCATGAAGATTTTTCTGATTTACTAAGTCGCTGGCGTCAAACACAAGTTTTGCTAGACAAAGACTATGAATGGCTAATGCCTCACCGCTATAAACATATCCTCAGCGACGGCGCTAACCGCATCTACCCGTTATTTGTAGTATTTCCAGAAACACCAGAAAGAATTCAACGCGGCTTACTCAGCGCAAGTCTGCCTTCTGTGATGCAAATTCCCCAGACTTTAAGTGAGGAGGAAATTAGTGAAATGTCTCCAGAAAGTCCACCTGCTTAAAGGAGCATTATTTCTTGGTTCGTCATTCGTTGAACTACAAAAGCTTAACTTATTAGTTAGCACGAACAGCCGTAATTTGCTCGCTTCGTTATGACAATTGAACATAGCAGAAAGTGCACGGTAAAGCAATATTTAAAGTAGTTATCAAGGTACAAAAAGTATCTATCGTAACGAAAAATAGATATTAGAAAATAACTATGTAAACTTTATTGTTGATTGAAGTAAAAACGATCACAATCACTAGATTGTTGTTACCATTCCCGATAAAGTTTGAGAAACAAATAAAATCTACAAGAACCAACAAACATGAAGAAACAAATCGCTACAGTGTTTTTTCTCTTCTCGTTCATGTTTCCCCTCAAGGCATCAGCCAGTCAAAAAATCGAACAGATTTACACTTTTGGTGATAGCCTTTCTGATGTTGGTAACGTATTCAATGCCACAAGCCAAATCAATAACGTTGGAACTCCGCCGCCCCCTTACTTTAATGGGCGTTTTTCTAATGGTCCAGTTTGGGTCGATTATTTAGCAAAGCGACTGCAATTACAACCTGTACCTTTTACAACAATTCCTGCTGGGGCATTTAGCTCACCCAATGGTATTAATTATGCCTTTGCTGGTTCTAGTTCAGGCTTGAATAATGCTGTATTCCCGACTTTACCCTTCCCAGGAATGTTGGCGCAGGTTAACTTATTTACCAGTGGCTTAATGGCAAATCAGCAGCAAGCTAACCCAAAAGCCCTCTATATTGTTTGGGCTGGTGCTAATGATTACCTTTCTGGTAATGTTACCGGTTCCCAACAACCTGTGGCTAATATATCCAATGCTGTTACGGCACTTGCTGCTGCTGGCGCTAAAAATATCATGGTGCTTAACCTAGCAGATCTGGGTAAGCTTCCGAGTACGCGCAGCACTCCTTTTTCTACTCAACTTACTACCTTGACAAATGCCCATAATTTTGCACTTGCCCGTGCGCTGATTACTTTGAATCGCAGCCTACCAAGTGTCAACATTATTCCTGTTGATGTTAATACTTTATTTAAAACGGTTGTCAAATTTCCGGGAGTTTTTGGCTTTACCAATGTTACAGAAGCTTGTTTTAAAAATAATACTGTCTGTGCTACACCCAACCAGTATTTATTTTGGGACGACATTCATCCCAGCACAATGGCTCATAAGCAAGTTCAAATATTAGCTTTCTTTTTACTTAAAAGCCGCACACGCTACACCCAAACAACCTTACTGCCGGATCTGGAAATAGATGTTCCTTTGACAGTTGGGAGTAGCAAGTAATGGTCGCAGCGCCTTTTCAGTAGTTTGTCAATTTTATTAGTCACAGTACACCAACAATACATCTCAATAAGTGCTGGGTGAAGCTAAAACCTTTAATCACTCAAGGAAATCGGTCTAGAGAAGGCACTATCGTACTTCTTTAGACCTGAATGTAAGTTTATTTGCTCCACAGATCAGCCCAAAGACACAAGGAAGCTTTGGTCTAATTATGTATATTTTTATTAAGGTCTAGGCTTTGGACAATTCCAGAGCTTGACGGCTATCGAAAGTTAAGAGAAACTACATACAATATTAAAGTGCGATCCCCGTCAAGTATTAATTTTTGTTAAGGTATGATTCATAATAAGGTGATTGTTCACAATTGATTTAGTAATATCTATTCAATTTGATGGTCATTTGACCAAAGCAATCTACCTTGAGCAGGAGCGTAACGCGATCGCCAAATGTCACCCTATCCACAAATAGAGGATTACTCAGCAGTCAGCTATGAGCATGGAAACCTTGGAATTTGTTATATATCCCGATGGTAGAGTCCAAGAAAAGGTCACTGGCATCATTGGCGTCTCCTGTGCCGAGGTGACAGCAGCCATTGAGGCTCAACTAGGGACAGTTGTCTCAGCAGAACAGACGGCTGAACATTTCGCTCAAACCGTAGAGCAGTCTGCAACAGTGACTCAAACGACTTTCAGCGAATGGTAAATTTTTTGATTTGTATAAACTAACTTTGAAACAAGATGTCACATTTCAGCAACATAAAAACACAAATCCGCAACCTTGCTTCTTTGCAAGCCGCATTAACAGACCTTGGTATTGATTGGAAATCAGGTCCTGAAACAGTACGAGGCTATCGCGGACAAAACCGCAGCGCCGAAGTAGTTGTAGAACAAGACAACAACTACGACATCGGTTTTAGCTGGAATGGCAAAGAATACGAACTAGTTGCCGACCTACAATATTGGCAACAAGCTTGGTCAGTAGATGGTTTCCTGAACCGTGTCACCCAGCGTTATGCCTATAATACGGTAATGACTGAAACGGCAAAGCAAGGCTTTCAGGTTGCCGAACAGCAAAAAAATCAAGATGGTTCAATTCGTTTAGTTATGCAACGTTGGAGTGCCTAATGTCTGATTCCTCACTGACGCCGCAATCAGGTTTAGAGCCAGAATTGGGAGGAGTCTTCCGAGATGCCCCAGAGCGTTCAGGATTGGAGCCAGAATTAGGAGGTGCTTTCAGACAAAAAGGGGTTTATGTTGATGAAATCACTTGCATTGGCTGTAAGCACTGCGCTCATGTTGCTCGCAATACATTTTACATTGAGCCGGACTATGGGCGATCGCGTGTAGTTCGGCAAGATGGCGACTCGGAAGACGTAATTCAAGAAGCAATGGACACTTGTCCCGTTGATTGCATTCACTGGACTGATTACACTGAAATCAAAAAGTTAGAAGAAGAGCGGCAATATCAGGTTATTCCTCTGGTTGGTTACCCAATTGATCCAAGTGTTGTCGCAACCCAGAGTCGGCGTAAGAAGCTAAATAAGCCTAAAAAAAGTCACTATTAGTTATATTGCCGAGAAAATTAATCAGTTATTTACCGCAACTTCTAGCCCTTAAATCCTCAACGGCAAAAGCATTTGAGGGTTTTACTTTAGGGGATGATGGTCGCTTAAGAGCTTCTCAACTCGCGCTTCATCCACCCGTGCCGTAATTTTTTGAGCTTCGTGGATATCTCTTGTCGTTTTGGCAATACTAACAGTTGAGCCAACGGTGAACAATAAACCCATTCCCATATAACCTTTTACCCAACCGTCAACAGGTAAGAAGATAATCCCAATTCCCATAGCAGAGATGGAAATAATAAAAGAAGCCCAGGATTGAATAACCCAACCTTTACTGTGTACCTGATTCCCAACTTGTGGCTGCATGATATTTTATCTCTCAACTATCTATCAACATCATATTCAGGACTATTTGCAGATCAGGCAGTAAATGGACAGTTTTGACAACTTGCACAGGGAGCGGTTTAAGTGCTGCTGCCGTCGAGTTTTGGGCGAGTAAGGCATTTTTTTGAGGACTGCTACACAAAAAACGGCGTTGCTGATCGCAAAAAAGACAAATATATCCCCGACTTCTTGGTTGAAATTATGATGCTATGGATAAAATTGATGGCAGAAGTCGGGGATCTGCTGCCAATCATACTGTGATTCAGCAATGCCCAAAAAACTAAAAAACTTAGATATTTACTTAAAAAGGGGGTGACACCCCTCATATCAAAAGACTATACTTAGGACAAGTAGATGCACCCTGATGATCGGGAGAGTCGCCTAGGTGGCTCTCTTTTTTTATGGCTATTTGTATAGAGTCATAAATTGCGTCAAACATTTTGAACCAAGCAGCGATAAAGACAAGCCGACATTAGTGACAGTAAAGGCAACGCACCCTAGGGTTTTATTTTTACTGCTCCAAAAACGTACTAACTGTGCCATCTGGCTTAAACACCACACGGATTTTTGGATTAGATCCGTTTGATACTGGAGAAACAAAGGGCTCACCAGGCTTAGGAATACCCGTAAGATCTATATTTTTCGCAGCCGCCTGTCCTAAAGGATCAACTGTATCAATCGAACCAGTTAGACCCAGATTTAGACGATACTCTAAAGTCTGCGAAAAATCAGCAGGCGGCTTCCATCGCGTCTGTAAATAGTTTCTTGCTTCAGCAACTTGAGGAATTGTGTCAGATAATTTATTGTTGGCATCTGCTGTAGGGCTAGCATCTGGTGCAGCACCACCACGAGTACGAGATGAATCAGCTTGAGCTGTAGTAGCACTTTCAGGACTAGGAGTTAGAGTTGGCAAATCCAGTTGAGGTGGAGTGGTTGGTGCTTTGGGTAAAGGAGGCTGAGTCGGAGTAGTTCTCGCCGCCGAATTAGCTGGACTTCTGGGAGTTGAAGGCGCAGTAGCAATAGGTGGCAAGCTACCAATATTTGAGTTGGGAATAGTTGGACGCCGTGGCACAATCGAGATACCTCCTGGACTTATGGCTGTTGGTGAAGTAACAACAGTATTAGGAGTCTTCAGTCCTTGTGACAAAGTTGCTGTCCCCGGTGCTGGAACGGTTACAGGTGAAGGTGGCGGCAACGTGGGTACAGTAGCCAAAGATGGTGGCACAACAGGTGTTGGTAGAGGAGAAATTACAACTGGTGCAACAGGTACTGGTAGGGGACTCAGTGGGGTCAGTACTGGAGTTGGTTGTGTTTTTAATGCCGTCGTTTGCGGTTTATTTTGTTGATTAAAGTAAGCAATACCGCCAGTTATACCAACTACCAAGGCAACCATTGCAGCGGCACTTGTCCAGGCAGGCGGCGCTTTTTTCCAGGCAAGAGGATTATTTTGCTTCGGTAGTGCCACCAATTCCGCCGCATATTCATCCAACGCCGTTGCCAAATCAAAAAGCTGTAAAACGCTCAGATCAACGCTAAGTCCAGATTCTGCCGTTGCCAAATCGCCTAAAAATAGCTCATGGGACAATAAACCTTTTGGTTGCAGGTGGATTTCTGGAGCAGTTCGGGGATGGAATGAGTGGATGTTTGATGGAGTATGGTTTACGGCTGAGGCTTGGTCGAATCCGATCACCTCTTGAGAGCTAGTTTGTTCAAAAGTGTTGACATTTTGAGGTAAATGTGTATTGCTTTGACCGTTGGGGCGATTTTCGCTAGGTGAATTGCCATTAGTCGCAGTCCCCAGGGTTAGGGGTAGTTCCGTTGAGGAATTGAGGAAATTCTGAATATAACTATTGACGGCATCACTCAACATTTCCAGGTCTTGAGCATTACCACGAATCGTGACTCGCTCTTCTTCTGGCTGTCTTGGGTCATCAAAACGCAGCTCAAAGCGTAAATCTTTGGTGATTGATTTTCCTGCCCAACGAGACAGGGGTGAGCTGGTTGCCGCAATTTCCAGGGTACAGGTGGGGGGAGTATAGCGTCGTAAAACTGAATTAGATAAAGGCATGAGATTCACTGGCGTGTTCGGTGGTCAGTGGTCAGTAGCAAAGAACACTAAGGACGTTCATACTGACAGACGAGGATTTGAATGGGTTCGCCCAAATGTTGTTCAGCCTAACTTGTCACTCCTCTGGCTTTTAAGGCGTCGAGCGTTCTAGTAATGCTAACCACAGGCGTCGATGACCGTTGGGACTACTATAAAAGAGCAAATCAATTAACAGTTTAAGAGCCAATTGAGTCAGCCAGTCAGGAGAGACATTTTCGCCTTGCTCCATACGGTCTTGGTAGGTATTGCTGAAAGTATCTAGGTAGTCTCCCAACAAAGCCACGCGGTGCGGTTCGTTATTTTGCTCTGCCATTTGTTCGAGTAGAGCCACAGCACGGCGGATTAGTTCCTGATGCTGTTTGGCGAGGTAGCAGATCATAAAAACAAGCGATCGCGCTTCTTCTACATCTAACTTTTTCCGCCCTCCAGAACTTTTTCGCATCGGGTTAGACTGACGCAAGCGCCACAAACCTACCCGATCCGAAACCATAGACTCCAAATTTAAGTCAGCCGCTGCCTGTAGCATTTCCTCACTTCCAATACCTGCTAAAGCTTCTAGCCCCAACAAAACCAAATCCAACTGGGTTTTAATATTATCCAGTTGCATCGGGTCTGGTGTTTGACCTAGAGGCAAGTCCTCCCAGGAAGGCTGTGATGTCGCCGTCTTTGCAGTAGAGCGCATAGCTTTAGAATAGGTGACCGATTCGAGTTGGACTGAGTGAGTTACCAATCTTGAAACACGACTATGAGAGTTTACGAACTAGTTCCCGCTCCCTGATGATCAAATAATAAGCTTGGCATTTTTGTTATAAGTTTGTTCTTTCAACACTCTACCGGAGATAGGCGACGGTTACACCTGCACCTCCTTCATTTTGTGATGTTAATTCAAAACGATCAACCAGAGGATGACGTTCTAAAAATTCATGAACTCCCTGCCGTAGACGACCTGTACCTTTGCCGTGGATAATCCATAATGCCCCAGATGTCACCGCTTCTGAAAGTGCTTGTTCTAAATCATATTCGGCTTCGGCGATGCGACTGCCGCGTATATCAGTGGTATTTTTAGAAGTACGAACCGGGGGCGCTGCTGGCACAACTACTGCTGCTGGTGCTGGTTTGGCTTTAACGGCAATTTCTGGTTTTTGACCATCTAGTGATTCAATATCGGCTAGTGGCACGGTCATTTTCATGATGCCAAATCGCACGGTTAATTCTCCGTCATCGTCGGCAGCACTTAATACTTCTGCGGTTTGATTTAAGCGAGGAATACGAACGCGATCGCCTATTTTGGGTTTATATCCTGGTTTGGCTTTGGCTACACTAATTTGACGTTGGGCTATTTCCTGAAGTGCCTCTGTGGCACGTTGGGCATTTTGAGCGAGTACTGGTCCTTGCTGCAATTTGCGAATTACTTGGGCAATTTCGGCTTTGGCTTGCACTAAGGCTTGTTGTACTTCTCTTTCTTGAGAAAGCTTAAGTTCTCGTTCTCTTTCTTGCAAATGCGCTGCTTTACGAGATACTTCTTCATGCAAGCGTTCAGCCTGTTGCAACAACTGGGCGGCTTCTTTTGCCTTGGTTTCTTGACGCCGACGTTGAGCTTCTAAGCCAGCAATTACTTGGTTAAGATCTTCTGATGCCCCGCCAACACGAGTTTGAGCTTGATCCACCACATCGGGATTTAAACCCAAACGTCGGGCAATTGTCAAGGCGTTGGAACGTCCGGGAATTCCCCATAAAAGGCGATAGGTGGGCGAAAGTGTGACGTCATCAAATTCAACTGAGGCATTTTCAAAGCGTTCGTCTTGATATTTTAAGGCTTTGAGTTCGCCGTAGTGGGTGGTAGCAATTGTCAGTTGGGCGTGATCAGCGAGATACTTTAAAAGTGCGATCGCCAGAGCACTGCCTTCTGCGGGATCTGTGCCTGCGCCAACTTCATCTAGTAATACTAGGGAATTAGGAGTTGCTGCGGCGGCTTCATTGTCCAATGCTGACAAAATCCGACTAATCCGACGAATATGCCCCGAAAAAGTGGATAAGCTTTGCTCTAATGATTGCTCATCGCCAATATCTGCCAATACCTGCTCAAACCAGGGTAATTCTACGGGAACTCTTGCCGGCACAAATAAGCCGACTTTTGCCATTAGTGCTGCCAAACCCAAGGTTTTGAGAGTAACTGTTTTACCACCGGTGTTGGGTCCTGTGATGGCAACTACCCGAATTTGTGGTTGAATTTGGACATTAGTGGGCACAACTGCTGTCCCTTGTTCGTGTTGTTGTTGCCACACTAATAAGGGATGTCGTAATTCTCGTAATGTGACGATTTCTTGGGCGTTTTGGTCAATAAATCTGGGCGGGTTGGCTTCTAACCACAGACTATAACGGGCTTTGGCGGTTGCTAAGTCTAAGGTGGTGACGATCGCTAGTAGTTCTTCTAAATCTTCCTTGACAATTGCGACTTTTTGTGTAGTGGCTCTAAGTACAGCTTCGGTTTCAACTTGCTCTTGACGTTGAAAGGTTTTAAGTTGATTTCCTAAACTGACGACGGCTTTGGGTTCGATGTATAAAGTTGAGCCGGTGCTGGAGGTATCATGGACGATACCAGGAATGGCGTCTTTTTGGGGTGCTTTGACGGGGATGACAAAGCGATCGCCTCTTTGGGTAATAATTTGTTGTTGAATAGCATTACCTTGGCGCTGCATAATGCCTTGTAGTACTTGATAAATGCGATCGCGTAATGATTTAATTTGGGTACGCAACCCAGCTAATTTGGGACTAGCGCGATCGGCAACATCACCTCGATCATCAATGCAGCGATGAATTTCTTGCTCTAATTCAGGATATGTTCGTAAATCTGAGACGAGTTTAACTAAGACAGGCACATTTTCTTGATCATCAATAAAACGGCGCAAACGTCTCGCCCCAGCAAGAGTAGTTGCGATCGCCAGTAATTCTTGACCTGATAAGATACCTTTAAGCCCTGCCCTTTCCAAAAAGTCTCCAATATCCTGAATTCCTTCAAAAGACAGTCCACTCGTTAGTTTATTTTCCAACTCATATACTTCTATAGTCTGAGTCAATAATTGCTGACTCAGATCTTGTGTAACAGGTATTTGGAGATGACGTGCGGCAACTGCTCCCAACTTTGTCGCGGCAAATGTCGCCAAGTGCTGACATAAGCGCGACCATTCCAATAGTTCTAATGTTTCAGATTGAATCAAAACTCAAATATAAAAGCTTTTCTATTTTTTATTATCAAGTAGTTTATCGTAATTTAGCGAGTGGTATTAACCGTAATTGAGCTAATAACTACTACCTTAAATCACAAAGGCACTACCTTTACTTATAAAAGCCAGGTGTATATGTATGAGTTAACCAGCAAATCCTTCTAAAACGTTGATTTCTTCACTGCAAACGAGCTATTGACGATCCAGCCTTTTTCTTCCCAAGGTTCCAAGGGAATTACTGAAAAACGAGTAGTTATGGCTTCAATTTGGCTAATCTCTTCTATTTCTATTTTATCGAACATTTGGTCTAGTGCTTCGCTATCTCGGTAATTAAGCGGGATGTTTGCTTCTGCCATAGTGTCAGACATTTTATTAATAATTCCTAACTAAGTTATTGCTTTTAATGCAAGTGTTGTTTTTAACGAGAACTTCTTTAAGTTTAACCGTTTGTTAAATTCTGTAAATGCATTAAAACTAATTCTACCCATAGATAGTTACCACTAAATGTTTATTGATCACATTGTAAAAAAACTTAGATTTAAGTTGCAGCCAGCCAAGTTATGTCTACGTTTTGCCAGCAGCCGCACCACTAAGATAGTAATGCAACTCCAGTAAGTTTATTTAACAAACGGCTTGGCTGAATAATTGAGAATACCCTTTGTCATTTTTACTACTTTGGGTACTTGGAGTGATCGCTCCCTAAGGCTGCTGAGTTAGGCTTCAGTAGGTAAAAATACTTGCTTTTCTTCTCAAGAAAGATGTTGATAATTGGCAATACCGACAGCAGCCCATATTTTTAGATTAACTTGCCAAATTCTCCAATAAATAATAGAGATTTTTTTGACAAATAATTTTTGTATATTTAATTTTAAAATCTCGAACATTTAGACGGTAAAGAGCTATTAATAATCCAGCCTAGCTCTTCCCAAGGTTCAAGAGGAGCAACTGAATAGCTAGAAGAAACTGCTTCAATTTGTTGAAGGTCTTCAACTTTGATTTGTGCAAATATCTGAGACAATGTGTCCTGATCTTGCTGAGTTAAAGGAAGTTGGGAATTTTTTGATTCTCTAGACATTGATTTTGAAAACAGACAAAAGTCTGATCTTCGGAGTTCGGTTATTACTAAGATATTAAAAAACATGACAAGTTTAAATCCATCACTATGCAGAGATTGTGGCTTTCCTGGGTCAGACTCTGGAGAGAGGTAGAGCGAAGCAGAGTTATTGAACTAAGGTTTCGCTAATAACGTCTTGAGGTGTTTAAGGCAGGGGCATAGCTCAATCATCGCTCCTCACTTATTTTATAAAGCTTGCCACACCCGTCCTCAAAGCACTCAAGCCGTAAGCTAAATTATTTAAGTGCCCAGATAAGCGATTGCACTCCCTAATTTGATACCCTAGCTTAAATACTCTTGGGAACGGGTAAAAGCGTGGACATTCAAATTGGGCGCAGCAAAACAGCTCGACGAGCTTACGGAATTGACGAAATTGCGCTAGTGCCAGGGACGAGAACATTAGATCCAAATTTGGCAGATCCTAGCTGGCGCATTGGAGGTATCGAGCGAGAAATTCCGATCATTGCCAGTGCAATGGATGGAGTCGTTGATGTCCGCATGGCAGTTTTATTATCTCAGTTAGGGGCTTTGGGTGTCCTAAACCTAGAGGGTATTCAAACCCGCTATGTAGATCCAGAACCTATCCTTAAACGCATTGCGGAGGTTGGCAAGTCTGAATTTGTCACCTTGATGCAGGAATTATATGCCGAACCAATTAAGCCAGAATTGATTACTCAGCGCATTCAGCAAATCAAAGAGCAAGGTGGCATTGCTGCTGTAAGTTCAACTCCAGTTGGGGCGGTGAAGTATGGCGAAATTGTGGCAAAAGCGGGCGCTGACTTGTTTTTTGTGCAAGCAACGGTTGTTTCCACAAATCATCTTTCACCAGAGTCAATAACGCCTTTGGATTTGGCTGAATTTTGTCAGCAAATGCCAATTCCGGTGATTTTGGGAAATTGTGTGACTTATGAAGTCACCTTGAACTTGATGAAAGCGGGAGCGGCTGGTATTTTGGTGGGTATTGGTCCTGGTGCCGCTTGTACTTCTCGCGGGGTATTGGGTGTAGGTATTCCTCAAGCTACTGCCGTTTCTGACTGTGCCGCAGCGCGTGATGACTATTATCAGGAAACAGGTAATTATATTCCTGTGATTGCTGATGGTGGTTTAATTACAGGAGGAGATATTTGTAAATGTATTGCTTGTGGAGCTGACGGGGTGATGATTGGTTCGCCGTTTGCCAGGGCAAAGGAAGCGCCAGGGCAAGGGTTTCACTGGGGTATGGCGACACCAAGTCCAGTTTTGCCAAGGGGTACACGTATTCAGGTTGGCAGCACTGGGACTTTGGAGCAAATTCTCAAAGGACCGGCACAACTAGATGATGGCACTCATAATCTTTTGGGGGCGCTAAAAACTAGTATGGGAACTTTGGGAGCGAAAAACTTGCAGGAAATGCAGCAAGTTGAAGTAGTTATTGCGCCTTCTCTGTTGACAGAGGGTAAGGTTTACCAAAAAGCCCAGCAGTTGGGTATGGGTAAATAAACCAGAAGCGGTTGATGTAGTGAGTAAAATTACTATCGAGGCAAGCTGAAAAAAGATCCGGTCTACCTGTTGGGGCATTAGAAAAACTAAAGCTGTCGCTTACAATAGAAAAAGCGGAGACTGATGTTTCCGTTCACTCCTCACACCACACTCCGCCCGGACTGCGTTCGGGCGGTTCCTTTTATATATTTATATGTATTTATATAAAGTTTGTAACAATTGATTGCTAAACAATGGCTTGATAGCAGGGACGTTTTTGTCTAAATGTAATAGTTTTTAAGAAGAGAGAAGCTAGGTTTTGACTGTGGTAGAATTGCTTAGATAAGAAAATGTACACGCTAAGGATTTCCAGGCATGTCAGCAGCCGTACAAGTTACAGACGCCAGTTTTAAACAAGACGTACTTGATAGTGAAGTTCCAGTTTTAGTAGATTTTTGGGCTCCCTGGTGTGGTCCCTGTCGCATGGTTGCGCCTGTCGTAGATGAAATAGCAGCGCAGTACGAAGGTCAGGTAAAAGTTGTTAAACTCAACACCGATGAGAACCCCAATGTTGCAAGTCAATATGGTATTCGGAGTATTCCTACTTTGATGATTTTTAAGGGTGGACAACGAGTTGATATGGTAGTGGGCGCTGTTCCCAAAACCACTTTAGCAAACACCCTAGAAAAGTACCTCTAATCGGTTTGTAGTGATACTGTTGAGATCAAAATGTTCAACTCCTTTTAGTGGAAAATTGAAGTTGTTTCTTGGGAAATAAAAACTTTTGTTTCTTAAGTTACTTATTCAACCAATCTTAACTCGTATTACTTTAACAATCTTAATAGTTTAAGTGAGCGTCTTATGCTAACCCTAGCAAAGGCGCTTTTTAATATCTGAGCAGACAAGTATCAAAAAACACCATGATTTCCCAAGAAATAGCGAATCTCGGTAGAATAGAATGCCGTCGGTTAATGAAGCTATGACTAGATCTTCTCACCATGTCCCGTCAATTAAAACAGATTTAACAGCACTAATTGAGCAGTTGCCATCACTAGAACATCAAAAATGGATCGAGAGGGCGCTATCAGTAATTAGGAGACTAAGTGAGGCGGAAATTGAGCGTTTAGATTGGAAAATTCTTACCTCCTCAATAGAAGATATGGAGCGTGCTTTTCAGGTATTTTATCCGTACCGTCACGTTAGAAAAGTTACAATTTTTGGTTCCGCACGTATTGCCGAGAGTACTCCTGAGTATAAGTTGGCGGTGGAGTTTGCCCGTTATTTAGCGGCTCAGGGATTTATGGTGATGACGGGTGCTGGAGGTGGTATTATGCAAGCGGGAAATGAAGGTGCAGGGTCCAAAAATTCTTTTGGGTTAAATATTCGCTTACCTTTTGAGCAAGGCTCAAATCCTTTTATTGAAGGCGATCCGAAGTTAATTGATTTTAAGTATTTTTTTACACGCAAGCTATTTTTTTTACGAGAGAGTGATGCGATCGCACTTTTCCCTGGTGGTTTTGGTACTCAAGACGAAGCCTTTGAATGCTTAACCCTTTGCCAAACAGGTCGTTTTGGTCCAGTACCTTTAATCTTAATTGATCAAGCTGGTGGCACTTATTGGCAGGAATGGGATGCTTATATTCGCAATAATTTAATTGCAGGGGGTTTGGTTAGTCCTGAAGATTCTAGTCTTTATACTATTACTGATAACTTAGAAATTGCTGATCAAGCAATTAAGGATTTTTACCGCATTTATCACTCTAGTCGCTATGTGGGCGAGCAATTAGTGATTCGCCTCAAAACTCAAATATCAGATGATCAGGTTGAGGAACTAAATCAGAAATTTAGCGATATTTTAGTTAAAGGTAAAATTGAAAAAAGTCAGATTTTACCTGAAGAGATAGCCGACGAAACAGCCGAACTTCCTCGTTTACTTTTGTACTTTAATCGACGTGATTCTGGGCGCTTGTATCAGTTATTGGCAGTAATTAATCAGATGGGTGCTTCATCACCAGTGGCAACTCATCCAGAGCTGAAGTAGCAACAAAAACTGCTTATTTTCAGTCTCAAAACTTAGTAAGGTAACAAAATTTGAAATTCTGTACCCGTCTCTGGCACAGACTGCATCAACAATTGTCCGCCGTGTTTTTGTGTAACAATTTGATGGCTAATTGCTAAACCTAAGCCTGTGCCTTTGCCCACAGATTTAGTAGTAAAAAATGTCTCAAACACCCGCTTTTGAATTGCAGGTGGCATCCCTGGTCCATTATCAGCAATCTTGATCAACATCCATTCCGTATCTAATTCCACAAAATCAGTGCTAATTGTAATTTGAGGCTGCCAAGTTTTTGCTGAAACTCCTTGGTCATTTTTCTTATCAAGAAGGGCATCAATTGCATTACTAATAATATTCATGAATACCTGACTAAGTTGCCCTGAGTAGCAATTAATTTGAGGCAAATTCCCATAGTTTTTAATAACTTCAATTCCTGTTTTGAGACGATTATTCAGAATGAGTAAAGTGCTCTCAATACATTCATGAATATCCGCAGGTTGACGTTTTGTTTCATCCATATGAGAGAAACTTTGCAAGCTACCAACTATCTTTGTTAATCTTTCTGAACCAGCTCCCATACTTTTGAGAATTTTCGGTAAGTCTTCCAAAATAAAATCTAGATCGGACTCTTGTTTAAGAAGACTCAAGCTAGAAGGTATTTCAGTGATTTCAACTTCATAAGCTGATAAGATATCCATCAACTTATCGCAGTAGCTAAAAAGAAATTCAAAGTTACCAGTAATGCAACCAACGGGATTTTTAATCTCATGAGCAACACTAGCAACCATCTTGCCCAAACTTGCCATTTTTTCCGTTTGCATCAGTTGAGCTTCGGTTTGTTCATTTAATAACCGAGTTGCTAATTGATGAATATTTGATTGAGCAATTAATAATTGATGTGCATCTAGTAAGTAATAGTTTCCCGTCTCGCATTCTACAACAATTGGTTCATAAAGAAGTTCGGCAGAACGTTGTAACGAGCGACGAGCTGCTTCGACAATTTGCAGATCACCTTTGAGTTTTAAAACTTCGGCGCTAGCAAAGCGATATAACGAATAAAGAGGACGTTTTAAAAACAATTCTAGTCCATAAGGACGACTCATTTGTTCTAAAAAACGACGCCGAGAAATCATGCCTATAAACTTGCCCTGTTCGCTCAAAATAACTCCTGGTAACAGTGGATTATTTTGAAATATCTGAGCGATTTCTTTACCTAATTGAGTTGATTCAATTTGAGAATCATAAAGATAAAGTTCTTGGATAGTTGATGACAAGCTTAAATTATTTGGTTCTGATTGAGAAAGCACTGATACTTCTGTAGAGGAAGCCATTAAAGCAGGCATAAGACAACTCAACGGGTTTAGATCAAGGGACTGAATAGAAAAAAAATAATCTATTTCTATTTTAAATTTAATATTCAACTATTGATAAATTAGTAATTAACTTATCAAGTAAAGCTAGATGACTCTTCTATATTAAATAGCAAATCTTGGTTAAATATAGGTTAATTTTCAATGATCATTAATAGTTATTATTTTATTTTATGAAATAAAAATATCCTAGAATTTTGAAAATCAAAATAACTTGAAATAGTTCAAATAACAACTTTGTATCCAATCATCCGATAGAGGTTTTGCCTCCTTATTGCTCTTAGATCTGTCTTGCTATAAGCTAGCTTTATTAAGTATTTTTACTTAAAATTCACCTGTTTCTCTTGCGCCCCAGATCAGATTGCGGCAAAATTATCATGCGCTATACTACACCTCTGATCAAAAGAGGTTGGCAACTTTTCGGAAATTGTTCTTGTCAAAGGACAAATCAAGCCATGAAAAAAAGAAGCATTATTTTTCGATAAAATGACCCCAGCTTATCTATTTCCACACAACCACTTCCTCAAGAACCGAACCGCATGAATCAGCTAAATAACGCTTTCACCCTTTTCTTGAGTTTGCTAGTTGAGGCAATGCCTTTTTTGCTGCTAGGAGTCTTGCTGTCTGGCTTGCTGCTGTTGTTTGTCGATGAAAGCAAGCTAGTTGCTGCCATGCCTCGCAACCCAATTCTGGGGGCAATTGTTGGCAGTTGTGGGGGCTTTTTATTTCCAGTCTGTGAATGTGGCAACGTGCCAGTTGCGAGGCGCCTACTACTGCAAGGCGCACCTACACCCGTTGCTATTGGATTTTTGCTGGCAGCACCAACCATCAATCCCATTGTAATTTGGTCAACCTGGGTGGCATTTCGCGACCAACCAGAAATTGTGATACTGCGAGTCTTATTTTCTTTAACCATTTCCACTGTAATTGCCTGCGTCTTTAGCGCTCAAGCTGACTTGCGTCCCCTGCTACAACCCTCCGCCACTCGCTCTATGCTGCTTGTCAATGAGCAAAAAAGCCCAAGAAAATCGGATCGCAAGTCTGAACCCATCTCACCACTTTTACAATCAGGCTCCTTCATACTAGGACAACCAGGAGCACCAGTACGGATGGATGCGACTGTCTTGCAAGCATCCTTAGCTGCCACTCCTGCCACAAAACCACTAGCTGACAAATTACGGTTGTTATTAGAAAATACCGTACAAGAGTTGCGAGAATTAGGAGGAGTATTAGTAATTGGAAGTGCGATCGCTGCAACTATTCAAGTCGCCGCCCCTCGTGAAATTATTATTAGTTTAGGTCAAAGTCCCGTCACCTCAATTTTGGCAATGATGCTGTTGGCGGCAGTAGTCTCAATTTGTTCAACAGTTGATTCATTTTTTGCCCTTGCCTTCGCTTCTTCCTTTACCAGTGGTTCTTTATTAGCCTTTTTGGTATTTGGTCCAATGATTGACCTTAAAGCAATTGGCTTAATGTTATCTGTATTTAGGGGTAGAGCCATCTTTTACTTATTTGCTCTGGCTGCACAACTAACTTTTTTGCTGACCTTGTTTGTTAACTTACATATTAGTTAATCACACTCTTTCTAACCATAATTAAACAACATGACCTCAAGATCAAGACAGCAACCAAATCAACGCCCTAATCAGAAATTGTTTTTGCCATTGTTAGACATTATGGCTCTAGCTAGCTGGGGTGTTTTATTACTAAAATATTGGCTGAGTAATCAATTAAATTTGCTAATTCATCCCAATTATTTTGCACTGGTTATTGTGACTGGATTTGTCCTACTAATCATTGCCGGATTAAGAGGATGGCAGTTATATACTCAAGTTAGTCAACAAGCACGAGGCAAGGCAGTTCCTCTACCTGTAGGTCAGCATATTAGCTTGTTTCCGCCCGGTTGGAGTAGTACCTTACTAACTATTACAGCGATTTTAGGTTTAATAATTACACCGCAAGTTTTTGCTAGTCAAACGGCAATTCAGCGAGGCGTTACTGAGTCGATAAGTTTAACAAGAGCACAACCTCAATCATTTAAAAGTCCTGCCAACCCTGCCGATAGAACACTAATAGAATGGGTGCGGACGTTGAATGTTTACCCAGAACCAGATGCTTATACAAATCAAGCCGTAAAAGTTAAAGGTTTTGCCGTACATCCGAGCGATTTACCACCACAATACCTCATGATTTCTCGCTTTGTAATTACCTGCTGTGCCGCTGATGCTTATCCCGTTGGGTTGCCTGTAAAATTGAAGGAAAACCGCACAAGTTATCCAATTGATAGCTGGTTTGAAGTGGAAGGTAAGATGATTACCGAAACTTTTAATGGCAGAAGGCAGCTAACAATTGAAGCAAGTTCTCTCAAAAAAGTTCCTAAACCAGATAATCCTTATTATTATTAATATTGCCCTTAAACAGATTATTTTAAAATTTTGCCCAAAACTCTAGAGAGTGCCTCTGAAAAGATTCATTAAAGATGCAGAAAAAACATAAGGATTAGACTAAAATTGCCGATAAAGACGACAACGCAGTTGTAGTTTAAAGTTTATGCAAATAAGTTGTGAATAGCGATGATACAACGTCAATTTCAAACAACAAAGCATTTTGTCGTCATAACTGGACTATTACGCAATCGCACGGCGTTTTTAGAAGAAATTCGCGATGGCATCAAGCTAGAAACTAAAAATACCGCTTTATTGTTGTGTAGTTCCCTTTTTTTCGCGATTTATGGGGCAATTATAGGCTCTTCTCATAGTTGGATGCAGGCGCTTTCATCATCTATTAAGCTACCCGCACTTTATTTAATTACCCTAATTATCTGTTTTCCAACCTTATATTTCTTTAACATTCTCTTTGGTTCTCGGAAAACTTTTGGACAGCATTTTGCGATGCTGCTGACTTCCGTCTCGGTAATTAGTGTACTTCTCTTCAGTTTTGCACCGATTACCTTATTTTTTCTGATTTCAACTCAAAATTATCAGTTTTATAAGCTGTTAAATGTGGCTGTTTTTGCAATAACAGGCTTTATTGGCATCAAGTTTCTTTATCAAGGCATGGCAATGCTTTCTAAGGAAGATGAAGAAGGACAATCAACTAGGATGAGTATTTTACGGTTTTGGTTGATTCTTTATGCCTTTGTTGGTACGCAGTTGGCATGGACTTTACGACCGTTTTTTGGTTCGCCTGATAGTCCTTTTGAGTTATTTCGGCAAATGCAGGGTAATTTTTATTTAGATATTGTGAGAGCTTTAGGAGAAATTTTGGGGTTCCGCTAACTGTAGCCAAGCTTGCACAAATTGGTAATTTCTTAAAAGCTTGATCCAACTAACAAAAAGGATGCAATTAGTTGCACCCTTTTTGCAGAGTGAAGTGCTACTTAATATCTGGTGGTCGGTTTTCTTTAAATGATGATAACCATTCGCGAACTTGAGTTGCAGCAATATCACGTCCACCCAAACCAAAGGCAAGAGCGATCGCCACGGCAATTGCTCCTAACAGTAGTCCAAAGGCTAAGTTAACAATATCGCTAGCAATGCCCATTTGTTGCAGCGCCATCGCTGAAACCAAACCAATAATTGCAATGCGAGCCGTTTGTCCCAAAAGTCTTGATTGCCGAGAACCTGAACTAGTGATTAAGTTAAAGGCAAGATTTGCCAGATACAAACCAACAGCAAAGATAATTAATCCAGCCAAAATCTGACCAGAAATAAGGACGATTCCACTAACAAGTACTGTCAAAGCCGCAATTTGCAAGACACTAGTTGCCGCAATTGTGGCAAACAACATGATGCCAATCAAAACAATAATGCCAGCGATTTCTGACGGTGTTCGCGTTAAATCCGTTGATGGTTGTAATCTGGTTTCTCGCCCCGTCGGCTGATCTGAATCCTCTACAGATGGTTCAGGAGTGATGGTAACGGTAGTTGTACGAGTGGCGCGGGGTGTAGGTAAACCCAACCACTGAAAAACATTATTAAAGCCAATGCTAGTCAGGATATTGGTAACCAGATCAGCAAGAAAATGTCCTAATACATAAGCGACAACTAAAATCACCCCAGCGGTAAAGATTTTGGGGATAGCACTGAGGATTTGGTCGAGCATTGCGATCGCAGGTGCTGAAATCGCATCAATTTTTAGGGCATTGAGTGCCGCAATTGCTGTGGGAATTAAAATCAGTACATAGACAATTGTGCCAAGAATCCAAGACAGCGACTGTCCGCCTGCTGTTTGACTTAGCCCAAACCGCGCACCCAATTGATCAGTACCCGAAGCAGCCAGCAAATTGGTCACAATGCGGCGTACCACTTGTGCCACTAACCAACCAGCAGCACCAATTAGAACCGCTGCCAAAATATTTGGTAAAATTCCCAGAATATTATTGAGCAGTTGCTGTACAGGTTGCAGAGTTCCCTGTAAGCCCAAGCTGTCTAAAATTGCTGGTAAAAATAGCAAAAAGATGAACCAGTACAGCGCATTGCCAATCGTTTCGGCAAGAGAAAACTGATTAGTTGAGCGAGAAGGTGGTTCTCCGGGACGACTGGGACTTTCTACTTGCTGATTTAAGCGCTCATCAATACGCATCATTCGCAGCGCCCGTGTCGTGACTAGCTTGACGACGGTAGCAAGTAACCAGGCAACACCCAAAAAGATTACCGCACCCAAAAGTTTGGGCAAGAAGCTGGTGATTTGGTTCAGAAAATTATTGAGGGGTCCAGAAACACTTTGTAGGTTTAAGGTATTGAGAACTGCCACCACCGTAAAGACAATGATCAGCCAGAAAACGGCACCGGAGATCCAGTCTTCAATTTGAGGCGCATCCTCGGCGCCTGGGCGTCCCGTTACCCATTCTGCGAGTTTGTTATCAATACTGGTACGCTTAAGCAGCGCTTTGGTGACGCTGGCGGCGATCTTGGCAATAATCATGCCAATTATTAAGATCGCGACCGCTCCCAGGATTTGGGGTAAAAATAGGCTGAGTTGACCGATAACGCTGTCAAGGGGTGAATAACCAGTTCTAAAGATGGGTATCCCAGGTTCAACGGGTACTTGCCCCAAAATTGGATGCACTCTCGGTACACCCACCCCCATAATTTGGACGATATCTACCCAAGTTTCATTCATTGTCTTCCTTCTACTTTCTTCTCAAATTTCAGTTTTTCAACACAGGGCTGATGACGATTGTGTTGAATGTGTGTGATTGATTTACACTAAATTTATCTTTTCCATCAATTTAACCCTTCGTCACTAGGGCGGTAGCACCTTAAAAATTAATTGCCTGACTCGGTTCATGAACAACTTTATACTTTAATCGTGGCTTTAACTCAATCTATATGGATAATTAAGCCATAAGAATCGACAAATTGCTGCTGTTAATCATAAATTTTCCTGTTGTTGACAGTGACCTCGTATTTTAAAACACATTATTAACAGCAGCCTTATTACTTTTGGTTTTGTTTACTAAATTGTTTTTCCTGTAACTTGGCTAATGGTTTACCGTAAACAATTTGCTGTCAACTAGGCAAGAGGCAGCATCAGTCACTTCATATAATTTATTAACTAATGTCTACTCAATTTGAACACTCGATCCAAATTAATGCCAGTGCCACAGTCGTTGAACGTTGTTTTACTGAACAAATCTTGATGCACCGTTGGCTTAACCCAGCTTTGCGTTGTGAAGCAGTGGGTGAGTGGAGTACAGAGGTTGGTAGTTGCAGTCGCTTTATTATTCAGATTCCCTTATTACAGCCTACTCTAAATAGTGTGGTTGTGGAACGGGAACCAGGTTTGGTAGTCTGGGAATTTCAGGGATTTTTTCAAGGACGCGATCGCTGGGAGTGTCAACCCTCTGAGCAAGGTACACTTCTTTTAAATCGTTTTGTATTTGATGTTCCGAACCCTTTGGTTAGTTGGGGTTTTAATACCTTTGCCGCTTCCTGGACTCAAAGTGATATGAAAGCCCAACTCAGGCGTCTTAAAGGTGTTGCTGAAGAAATTAATCAACTTAGGAAATAAAAATAGTCAAGACATTTCTAGGAAGGGTTTTTAATATAAAGTAAAAACTTGATATTCACACTTAAAATTAGCAACTTAGGCTTAGTTACCCTTTAAAAATCAACTTCCATAAAGGATGAGTTGGTCCCTGTTGATAAATGCGCCGCACTTGTTGCTCTAGGCGTTTTTGTTCAATGCGGGGAATGCCTAGCAATATATTACGACTGTGCCAAACCATAACAGCAATTGTCACCGCAAAGCAAATAGTCAAACCCATTCCAGGCAGAGGGTTGAAGATAAAACTATAGCGTAAGGCTGCCCAAGTAAAATGCGATCGCATCAAAGAAATTTCATAGCTCCAATGCCATAAACTCAATGGTAGCAAGGTTACCCAAAGCAGAGCAACCAGCAACCACCGAGCATAAACAGTTAGTTGATGTAACCTTTGTACCTGCAATTTGAAGACTGGATCAAGTTCTAGTGGTTCGGTTTGAGGCGTTTGGTCATCTGACTGAGGCATTGTGTGCAGTAAGTTCATCCTTAAAAATTAAAACATATTTTATACAGCAGTTCTCCAAAAGAATTAGTTAGAAAATTGAATTATTTCTAACTTAAAGAAAAATTACTAGTTTAACTACTTTTAACAGTATCTTTCTCGCTGCGTTCTCGCCACCAGGCAAGTAACGTACTAGCAATAAAAATACTAGAATAAGCACCAGCCGTAAAGCCAACAATCAGTGCCAAAGCAAAATAATGAAGCGTTTCTCCTCCAAATAAGAAAATCGAAAATAAGGTCAATAATACAGTTAAGGTTGTATTAATGGAGCGAGTCAGAGTTTGATTAACTGCATCATTCACAACTTGGTCAATTGGTTCTTCTGGATTAAGAGCAATCACTTCCCGTACTCGGTCATAAATTACTACAGTATCATTAACCGAGAAACCAATAATTGTTAGAATTGCCACCACAAATAAGCTATCAATTTCTACTTGAAGCGGCAATAAACCCAAGATTGAGAAGACGCCAAGGGTGATAAAAACATCATGGAATAAAGCAACAAAGGCAAAGAAAGCGTAGTCAAACTGAAACCGAAAACTTAGGTAAAGTAAAATCCCAGCAAATGAGAGGAGAATTGCCAATAAACCAGAAGTAAATAACTGCTTACCTAAAGTTGGTCCAACTGTATCATTTTGGACTGACTTCGGGTCAAAAGCCCCTATTTTTGCGCTTAAGTTATCAAGCAGTTTGGTGCGTTGATCTACCGTCAAATTTTTGCTTCTAATGGTTAGAGCTTGTTGTTTATCTCCCAAGATTTGGATGCTACTATTACCTAAACCTTCAGCGTCCATTACCTGCCGCACTGCATTTAGATCAATTGGCTGATCACAGTTACCAGGTTTGGTGCAATCTCGTTCCAATTGTAGGCGCGTACCACCGACAAAATCTAGACCTAGACGCAAAGGCGAACCTAGTTGGGCGGTAGAAATCGCCATGCTAATAATACCAGCCAGAATGAGGGCGGCAGAGATCGTCCACCAAAGCGATCGCTGTTTGATTAAATTGAGTTTCATCTTGACCTCTGTGCCTATGAATTGACGGTAGCTGGTGGGTTGGGAACAAATAATTCTGGTCTCTTGCGTAACCCTGGGAAACCGAGAACTAATAAAAACAAGAAGGTACGGCTACAAGTCAGAGCAGTAAACATACTTACCACAACCCCTAACCCTAGCGTCAGCGCAAAGCCCTTAACTAAACCTGACCCTAACCAAAACAGTGCTGCACAAGCAATCACTGTCGTGACATTACCATCCAAAATACTAGAAAATGCGCGATAAAAACCGGACTCTACGGAACGATACAAGGTTTTGCCCGATCGCAATTCTTCTCGTGTCCGTTCAAAAATTAGCACATTGGCATCCACCGCCATACCGATACTGAGGATGAAACCGGCAATTCCTGGCAAGGTTAAAGTCACACCCAACAAAGCAAATGCGGCAACAGTCAACAAAGCATAGATGATCAGTGCCACATCAGCAATAATGCCAGGAAGTCGGTAGTAGACTGCCATGAAAATCAAAACTAAAGTTAGTCCACCAATACCAGCATAAATACTGCGTTGGATACTATCTCGCCCCAAAGTCGCCCCAACAGTCCGATTTTCGACAATTTCCACAGGCACAGGCAAGGAACCGCCACGTAGCTGCACCGCTAATTCATTAGCAGACTGAGCTGTAAAGTTACCTGTAATAATTGCCGCGCCGCCTGTAATACCAGTTTGGGCAAATTCGGGTCCCACAGTTGGAGAACTAATCAAAGCATTATCGAGGAAAACCCCAATCGTGCGACCTGTACCTGCCAAATCTTTAGTTAACTGGGCGAATTTCTCTCCACCCGGCGCATCAAAGCGCAGAGCAACATCCCAAGCACTACCAGACTGCCTAGGTTCAGGAGCAGCATCTTTGAGGTTTTTGCCTGTTAAGCCAGTCGGTTCAAACAAGTTTAATATTGCCTCATTGCTGCGTGTGATGGCGGCTTGATTTTCAGCGATCGCTTTTTCATCCTTTGTCTGAGCCGCCTGCAACGCCGTCTGCTTAATTAATAATTCTTGCTTTACCTGCTGCTCAATTGGTAACTGCGCCTCAGATCCTGGCTTTTGTTTGCGAAAATCCAGTTGAGCCGTTCCGCCTAATACCCGTTCTGCCTGTTGTGGGTCATTTACCCCCGGAAGCTGCACCAAAATTTGATCAGAACCGACAGTTTGCACCACCGCTTCTGAAACTCCCAAACCATTGACCCGCCCTTCAACCACCGTTTTAACCGCTTCCAGTTGCTCTGGCGTGATTTTGGTGATTTCGGCTGTCGTCTTGACTTGAATGGTCAGTTGTGCACCACCTTGTAAATCCAATCCCAAGCGAATTGGCAACTGCACTAGCACTGTAATCGCTGCAATTACCAAGCCGACAATTAAGGCTAATATCAAACGCTGTCTTTGCATAACTTCCAACTGCCGTATCCAGTGTTATCATAGTCGGTTTTGACGGCAATCAGTCGTTCATTAATTGCTGCCAATTGCTCGTGCTAAACCTTCAAGCCCACCATTTTTTGTACCGCCTCGACAATTTGTTGAGGTTGAACAATTGTTAAGTTTTCCAGCGCCCCGTTATAAGGCGTGGGGATGTCTTGGGAAGCTAGACGCAAGACTGGTGCATCAAGTTCATCAAATAATCTGTCATTAATTGATGCGGTTATTTCCGCGCCAATGCCACCAGTTTTCATGCACTCTTCCACAATAATCACGCGGTGAGTTTTGCGAATTGATGCTCCAATTGTCTCAAAATCTAGAGGCTTTAGGGAAATCAAATCAATTACTTCTGGATCAAAGCCTTCCTTTTCCAAATTTTTCACCGCTTGCAGCACATGATGGCGCATTCGAGAATAGGTCAAAATTGTCACATCTTTACCTTTGCGGACAACTTCGGCTTTATCTAGCGGTACGATGTAATCGCCTTCTGGCAAGTCTTCCTTTAAGTTATAAAGCAGCACGTGCTCAAAAAATAAGACCGGATTATCATCACGAATTGCCGCTTTTAGCAAGCCCTTAGCA
>JBATUR010000009.1:0-56038 GCA_049671305.1 Coleofasciculaceae cyanobacterium | reverse complement strand
ATGATATTGTGGTGTTTATGGATCATGAGCAAGGCGTTAAGGATAAGCTAAAAGATAACGGTTATCGGGCGCATTCTGTGTTGACAATTACAGAAATTACTCAAACTTTATATCAAGCTGGTCGCATTAATGAAGAGCAATTATCACTTATCATTGAGTAGGCGTCGGCATGAATAATTCTTACGAAAAGATTTAGCTATTAGGCATGAACTTAATAATTAAATATAATTAGAGGTAGGTATCTGAATCAGTCACACAAAACTTAGGATAAAACTTATGCTGCGTGGAATAATTACCGCCCTAGTTGCCGGAACAGTTGTAACGAGCCTGACATCAACAGTTTATGCTCAATCAGATGCTAATTACAATACGCGATCGGGTGAGTCTTTGCAAGGAATTCAGAACCGAAGCATCAATAAAGATTTCCCAACTACTTTTTCAGGAAACTCGCGGACTTCTGGAAATGCTGAAACTTTAACACTAGAAGAGAATAATAACTCTGGACCACAATTCAAATCTCCGATACGTTTGCCAGCGTTTGTTAATCAACTTGATTTTTCCTCAGGTGGTACATCTTTGAACTCCGAGGAAAGGTTTAGACTACGCTATCGAGTACCTCTAGAAGGTGATAGTACACCAACTCAAAGGTAGTTCTTTTTTTTATTTTCAACCTTTCTGTAATAGTTTAAGCAACTTTTAAACCAACAACGGTTGCAAAACTGCTACAGATTTCAACTCTAAACCTTGCTGAAATATCTGCTCAATTGGTAGCATTTTACCATCAATTGTCATAAACTTATGGTCTTTTGTTGCACGAATTACTGAACCATCTTCTAGGGTATATTCAAATACTTCTTGCTCTCCCCGATTATGCCATTGAGCAATAGTTTGTGTATAAACATAGCCGCTACTATCAACACTATAAACCGTACAATTAATCTGCTCCTCAACAATTTTACCAATCGGCAAAGCGCCATATTCAACCGTTAAAATTTCCGTATCATAACTCAAACAATACTCAGCAAATTGAATCATCTGCTCAAACAAATCTTCAGCAACACGTTTAGGTACACCATTTCTTGCTGAACCGTCGATAAAAGTTTCTCGATGTTTTTGCATCTCAGAAACCTTCTTTTTACCCATTGCTCTTCGCAATAAATCTGCTTGTCCGAGTGAATAACCGGCTAAATCTTGAGCCATTTTCATAATTTGCTCTTGATAAACCAGGGTGCCATAAGTCTCGTTTAAAATTGGTTCTAAAAGATGGTGTTGATACTCTACTTTTTCTCTACCATGTTTACGATTAATAAATTTAGGAATTAGACCAGCATCCAAGGGTCCAGGTCGATACAGTGCCAAAATTGAAGAAATATCCTCAATACTATCAGGTTTTAGGTCACGAACAATCTGACGCATTCCCGAAGATTCTAATTGAAAGACGCCTTCTAAATCACCTTGTTCTAAAACTTGATAGGTTTTTTTAATATCATCTGGCTTTTTTTTGATTGCACCTTTTGCTAAAATTTCTAAAGCCCTAATTTCATCTAAAGGAAGTTGGTCTAAATCAAGATTAATATTTTGATTCTTCTTAATTAAATCTGCTGTTCTTTGAATCGTGGTCAGATTTCTTAAACCCAAGAAATCCATTTTCAACAATCCCAAAGATTCCAAATCTTCCATAAAATACTGAGTAATTACAGCGCCTTCAGTATTAACTTGTAAAGGCACAATTTCATCTAATGGTTCAGAAGAAATAACCACTCCAGCAGCATGAACTCCATAAGTTTTATTTGTCCCCTCAATTCGCATTGCCATATCGATCCAATGTTGAACTGTGGGGTCTTTTTCATAAGCTTCTTTAAACTCTGGTGCTGGTGTTTTGTCAGAAATCATTACTGCCAGTTTCGTTGGTTTTCCCCGCACCACTGGAATCAATTTCGCCATCAGATCAGATTGTTTGTAGGGAACACCTAACACCCTAGCAACATCTTTTAAAACAGCTTTAGAAGTTAAACGGTTAAAGGTAATAATCTGAGCAACTCGGTCTTCACCATACTTGCGGCTAACATATTTAATAACTTCATCGCGTCTTTCAATACAAAAATCTGTGTCAATATCTGGCATAGATTTTCGTTCAGGATTTAAGAATCGTTCAAAAAGTAAACCATGATGAATTGGGTCAATATTAGTAATTTTTAGTGCATAAGCTACTAAAGAACCAGCCGCAGAACCCCGTCCTGGACCAACAGGAATATCTTGATCTCTAGCATATTTAATATAATCCCAAACTACTAAAAAATAGGTCGAGAAACCCATCTGCTGCATCATTTTCAGCTCATACTCCAACCGCTCTTTATAAAGAGGAGCAATATCAGCACGAGTCCGAGCTTTTAGGCGTTCTAATAATCCTTGCCAGGTGACTTCTTCTAAATAAGTATCAGCACTATGACCTTTGGGAACTGGATAATTTGGTAGGCGTTGTTCTCCCATCAAATCATAAGGTTTAACTTTATCAGCAACTTCTACAGTGGTCGCGATCGCTTCTTTAATCACTGACTCCGGCAAATGATCTCGAAATAACAACGCCATCTCGTCTGCCGACTTTAAATACTCAGTGCCGCTATAGCGCATTCGCTTGTCTTCAATGACCAATTTACCAGTTTGAATACATAGCAAAGCATCATGAGCTTCGACATCGTAACAAGAAATATAATGTGAATCATTAGTAGCAATAATTTTAATATCTAACTCACGAGCAATCTTAACTATTTCAACATTAACAACCCGGTCTTCAATCGAACCGTGGTCTTGAATTTCTAAATAATAATCATCACCAACAACATCTTTATACCATTTAGCAACTTCACGTGCCAAGGCTAAATCACCTTTAAGAATTGCTTGAGGAACTTCGCCACCCAAACAAGCACTAGTAACAATTAAACCTTCACGATATTGCTGAAGAAGTTCTTTATTAATACAAGGACGAGCAAAAATGCCATTACCTTGAAAGCCTTTAAGATGAGAAATTGTTGTTAATTTAACTAAGTTTTTATAACCTTGATTATTCTTTGCTAAGACAACTTGATGATATTTCTTATAACGCCCTTTTTTTTCAATATCACCATTAATTACATACATTTCGTTGCCGATAATTGGCTTAATATTTTTACTGCGGCAAACTTTAATTAATTCAATGGCACCATACATGACACCATGATCAGTTAAAGCGATCGCATTCATGCCCAGCTCAATTGCTCGATCAACCAACGGCGGCAACTGAGAAGCGCCATCCAATAAGCTGTAGTCACTATGAATATGCAGACCAACGAAAGACATAAGGTTTGAAGCGATGACAAGGGAGCAGATGAAACTAGAGTAACGGATTATCTGCTCTATATATGGGGTTTTTTGTAGAACGTTACTCTACATATAGTGGCAAGGCTGGGATCAGGTGAGTGCCTGATCTGGGATCTATAAATTTATTGTCTCTCTAATTTAGAGATTGAGCTGGTTTTTGAGCTTAACCTGCTAGGGTGCAGCTTCAGTAGTGTTAGCTTAAGGCTGAAAGTTTTGTGAATCAGGCTTTTCCCCCTCATCCCCTAACCTCCTCACTAAAGCTCCGGTCTCCCACGAGGGGAGAAGGGGAACCGGATTAGAATTCTCTTTCTTACTCCCCTCTCCCCTTGTGGGAGAGAGGCAGGGGGAGAGGGTAAAGGCTTATGCAGACTTCATCTCAGGCGTCCTCAGATGCCATTCCGTAGATTGCTCATAAGCATAAGCCACCTGAAGCAACAAATCTTCACGCAACACCTTACCAATCAACTGCATCCCAATCGGCAAACCCTGCTCATCAAAACCGCAAGGTACACTAATTCCCGGCAAACCCGCCAAATTTACCGGAATTGTCATCAAATCATTGAGATACATACTTAAAGGATCTTCCGTCTTTGATCCCGCCTTAAACGCCGTTGTTGGTGCCGTCGGACTTACCAAAATATCAACCATATCAAAAGCTGCATCAAAATCTTGCTTAATCAAAGTCCGGACTTTTTGCGCTTTTAGATAGTAAGCATCATAGTACCCCGCCGACAAAGCATAAGTACCCAACATAATCCGGCGCTTGACTTCGGGACCAAACCCAGCAGAGCGAGTTTTCTTGTACATCGACAAAAGATTATCAGCATCCGGCACTCGTGCACCATATTTAACGCCGTCATAACGTGCCAAATTTGCCGACGCCTCACTAGGAGCAATAATGTAATAAGTTGGCAAACCATAGCGGAAGCGAGGACAAGAAACTACATGAATTTCTGCACCCAAGATTTGTAGCTGCTCGATCGCTTTCATCACCGCTTGCTCAACAACCGCATCCAAACCCTCACCAAAGGTTTCCTTAATTACACCAATCTTAATCTTGCCTCTAGGACGCAGATCTGGCTTTAGTAAGTTCAGATAGTCAGGAATTTCCACCTTAAGACTAGTGGCATCATTAGCATCATAGCCAGCGATCGCATTTAACAAAATCGCCGCATCTTCCACAGTCCGCCCAAATGGACCTATTTGATCCAAAGACGAGGCAAAAGCTACCAAACCATAACGTGAAACCAACCCATAAGTTGGCTTCATTCCCACTACCCCACAAAAAGAAGCCGGCTGACGAATTGAGCCCCCCGTATCCGAACCCAAAGCCACCGTACACTCTGACGCCGCCACCGCCGCCGCAGAACCCCCAGAAGAGCCACCAGGCACCCGCGACAAGTCCCAAGGATTGGCAGTACCATGATAAGCCGAGTTCTCAGTTGAGCCCCCCATTGCAAACTCATCAAGATTAGTTTTCCCCACCATCACCGCGCCTGCATCCTTCAGCTTCTGCGTCACCGTTGACTCATAAGGAGGCACAAAATTTTCCAAAATTTTGGAAGCGCAAGTAGTGGGAATTCCCTTGGTACACATATTGTCCTTAATGCCAATTGGAATCCCCGCCAAGAGTCCTATTTCCTCCCCGGCAGCGATTTTGGCATCCACTAGACGCGCCTGCAAGAGAGCTTGTTCTGCGGTCACACACAAAAAGCTATGTAACTGCGGTTCCAGTGCCTGTATGCGGTCTAAGGCTTCTTGGGTGATTTCTACACTGGAGCGTTGTTTTTTCATGAGTTGTTCATGCAACTCTTTGATGGATGCCATACCATGCGTCCTTATAAAGTCATCTAGCTATTTAGATTAAGCGATTTCTGACGGCTTGCTGAGGCAACTCACAAAATCTACAGCTATTTTGCCTGAAGGGGAGATCCCCGACTTCTCCTTTGAAGTCGGGGATCTGAAGAGATGATTCTAAATACCCAAAACACCACAACCAGAAACATTTTCTTGCCAAATTCGTCTAACCTAGCTACAAAGAGTGTTTCGGTGCATCAATGTTGTTAATTCTTTTTCTGAGGTAATTAATGCGCCGACTTCAAATTTTGGGAATCATTGTTCCAGCTACAGTTTTAACCATAATTCCCAGCCTTTCTCAAGCCAACCAAGTTGTTAGCAATACTAACTCTAATAACATTCCAGTTGCCGTTTCTCCAAAATCAACCACCGTGTTAGCTCAAGCAACTTTTCTCTCACCAATTGAACAAGGTGTTGTGGATGAAATGAATAAAGTCCGCACCAGTCCCTCTAGTTATATTCCCATTCTAGAAAATTGGAAAAAGAATTTTCAGGGCAATAATGTAAAAGTTGGTAATAACACTTTTTTGCAAACTCAAGAAGGTGTGAAAGCAGTTGATGAAGCCATTAATTTCTTAAAATCTGCCCGTCCTGTATCTGCTTTAACTGTTTCCAAAGGAATGTCTCTTGCGGCTAAAGACTTGGTGAAAGATCAAGGACCCAAAGGCACGACAGGTCATACAGGCAGTGATGGCAGTAGTCCTTTTACTCGCCTGAACCGCTACGGCACTTGGCAAAAGACTGCCGGCGAAAATATTAGTTATGGCTCCAATACGGCACAATCAATTGTGATGCAATTAATTATAGATGATGGTGTTGCTAATCGCGGACATCGTACTAATATTTTTAAGTCAGATTTTCGCACAACTGGCGTAGCTTTTGGCAGTCATTCTAAGTATGGATCAATGTGTGTGATTGATTATGCAGGTGGCTATGTAGAGAAGAAATAATTAGTTTCTAGTTCTACTAAAAGAGGCATTGCTCAACAGCAGTATTGCCTCTTTTTTCAGTTTAAACTAATAATAATCCCTTCAATTTCAACCATCACCTGTGCCTGCACAACCTTTCAACCTTAACGTTCAAATCCAAGGAGAAGGCTTTCCCCTACTGTGTCTCCACGGTCATCCAGGATCTGGTAGTAGTATGTCAGTCTTCACCAAACACTACTCAAGGCGCTTCCAAACGATCGCCCCTGACCTGCGTGGATACGGCGGTAGTCGCACTCAGGCTAATTTCACCATGAACGAGCATTTAGACGACTTGGAGAGCCTGCTAGACCGCTTGCAGGTGGCTCGTTGCCTAGTACTTGGTTGGTCTTTGGGTGGTATTTTGGCAATGGAGTTGGCATTAAAATTTCCTGAACGTGTCAGTGGTTTAATTTTAATTGCTACGGCGGCTCGACCATTTGGCAATCATCCGCCGATTAGTTGGGAAGATAATCTTTATACAGGTGTTGCTGCAATTTTGAACCGGCTACAACCAGGTTGGCAGTGGAATATTGAGACTTTTGGTAAGCGATCGCTTTTTCGCTATTTAATCCAACAACACACGCCCTCTGCCTACCAATACCTCGCTGAGGATGCCATGTCTGCCTACCTCAAAACCTCATCTGCTGCCACCAATGCCTTAAATACTGCCCTAAAAGCTGGCTATAACCGAGTAGATGACTTGAGTCAGATCCAATGTCCTAGCTTGGTTTTGGCAGGTGAAGAGGATCGACATATCACAGTTGCATCAAGTCGCCAAACTGCCCAAAACCTACCAAATAGCCAATTTTTAAGTTATCCCAACACGGCTCACCTTTTCCCTTGGGAAATACCTACACAGATGTTAGGTGATATCGACCGTTGGCTGGAACTTCACCCTCAAGTAAGCGCGATCGCCTAATCACAAATCAAGCTAGTTTTACTTGAGGGAAAGTTGTCTTATCTCTATCTTAAGACGGTTGACCGCTCAAAGAAGTGATTCCACCACGGTCAACCGGCTCCCCCAAATCATCAAAAATTGTCAAGTTAGTCGGTTTGCAGCGCTTAATCTTAACCACAATTCCTTGTGCGCCTTCAATTTCCAAATCTTCGATGTAGCCTGCCTTAGAAACATCGGCTTCTTGCTCGCTGGAAAATGGTCCAAAATAATAGGTGCAGTTGGGATTATCAGTGACGATTTCTACCCAAAAAGCTAATCCTAAGAATTGGAGAACCTTGGTCAGAGCTTCTTTCATCATCTTTTCCTAGTATGTAGTATGCTATTCAGTCTTGTAATGCTGTAATCTTTACATTTTGTTATACTACGTCTTGTCCTTTTTTCAAAGTATTTTGGGGAAGAACGCCCAAATACCGTGAATTAGACCAACGCTGGCGATAAGTTTCATATAAAGCCATTGAGGCAGCTACCGAGGCGTTGAGGCTGGGAGTTTTGCCTTGTAAAGGGATGGAAATCAAAACATCACAGCAGCGTTCGGTAAGCATACTCAAGCCACTCCCCTCTGAACCCACAACCAATACTATCGGTCCTGTAAATTCAACAGTGTGTAGTAGTTTACCGCTATTCGCCGTTGTGCCGTAAATCCAAAAACCAGCGGCTTTTAATTCTTCCAATGCCCGACTCAAATTAACCACACGGGATATGGGCAAGTTTTCTAGTGCTCCTGCTGCCACTTTCATAACAGTGGAGGTAACGCCCACAGCGCGGCGTTGGGGCATAATTAGTCCTTGGGCGCCCATAGCTTCGGTGGTGCGAATAATTGCGCCTAAGTTTTGGGGATCGGTAATGCTATCACAAACTAGCAAGACTGGTTGCTCGGAAGCAGCTTTGGCTTGGGCAATTAAGTCGGCTAAAGCTAGATAAGGATAGGGAGAAATTTGAGCAGCAATGCCTTGATGGTTGGCGCCGTCGGTGATTTGGCTAAGGCGTCTTGGCTCAACTTCGTCAATGACTGTGCCGTTTACTTTGGCTTTGATTAGTAAGGAGTGAAAGCGGGGATCGTAACGCAGTTGGGGTAAAATCCAAACCCGGTTGAGTTGGCGTCCGTTTTCTAAGGCTGCAAGTACAGGATAGCGCCCATAAATCAGATCAATGCCTTCTTCGGTAGCAGTTTCTGTGTTGGAGTCGCGGTTGCGATCATCACGTTGATTTTGGTAGTTTTGCTTGCGGAGTGGTTTTACTGATACCTCACGGTTGGAATTTGGGGCATTTTTTGCTCCATGCTCACGAGTTGGCTTGCCTGTGCTAGATTTTTTGGGATGGTGGTTGTCCCGTCGCTCATTTTTGTCGTCTTGGTGACGTAGTTTCGGTTCATTTGAGTCGCGCTGCTTGCGAGGATAGGGCGAGTCATTGCGATTAGTTTCTTCATCTCTGCCACGGGAAAATTTTCGTTTCTGTTGTGGGGCGCTTGAGGGCTTACCTAGCTTGGTGCCAGCAGGATCAGGGCGGCGGTTGGGATTAGCCATGTGTTTTTTTAGCAGTTAATTACTGTAATTATTGGTGGTCAGCTTTTAAATATGCCAAAAGCTCGGTTAGACGTTGGGGATCGGTAAGATACAAATAGCCGATCAAGGTTTCTAAACTGGTAGCTTGGCTATAAATTTCGGGATCGAGTTTGCGTGGGCTACCGTTTGCGGCATTGCGTCCACGCCGCATGATCTCTAATTCTTGATCGGTAAGATGAGGTTTTAGCGATCGCAAATGATTTGCCTGACTTTCTGCCCGGACTTGCGCTACTACTTGATTATGATAATCAGATAAACGCTGGGGCGGCATCAAATAGCAGGTTCTGATATATAGTTCATAAACTGCGTCTCCCAAATATGCCAATGAGGCTGGGGAAACTTGGTTAATTTTGACGGGTTGGGTGACGGTACTCAGTTGCATGAGTCGAATTTTGTCTTCAAAGGAAACCGAGTCCGTTGCCCTCTTGTTTGAACCCAAATCCTCCTCTTTCACAACTGATGCCCTTTGATGTTTAAAGCTTGGGGTTGCTGAAAAATCAGCCATCTTTAAAGATTAAGGGCGGGTTATTGCTCCCGCCTCATCACTTTTTTCCTTTTCTGTCAAGTGCTTTTGACATTTTCTAAGGCTTGATCAACTGAAGGTTGCAGCGAGAGAAATTTCTCTAAGCGTACCAGCTTGACTGTTTGAGTCACGCGAGGATTCGTGACAATTTGCAAACTTCCCCCAGCCGTTTGAGCCTTTTTCACTAACTGTACTAAAGCACCCAAGCCAGAGCTATCGACAAAATCGATTTTAGAAAGATCCAAAACAATATGATTTGGACCATCGTCAATATATTTGCTAACCACTTTACGAAAAGTGGCTTCTGAAAAAGCATCTAACAATCCAGTGAGGCGAAACAACTGGCAAGTTTCCTTGACTTCGCGAGTGCCCCTTAAGCTGACTGTCAGGGTTAGTGGCTCAGGAATAACACCCTCCTATCTGTCGCGTACTAACATCAGAATTTTGGCATTCCCAACTTTCAATTGTAGAACTTTTGGTTGGGATTCTTGGGCTAATCTTACCACCGACACCAAGATAGTTAGTCTTTGTGGTTGGTGGCTCAAGAAAACATTACTGCTATCTTGGCGAAATGCTCAAGCTTAAATTTCGGTGTACCCCACCGTATTTGGCAACGCTCGACATTTAGATCAAGCTGATGACAGTAGATCCGAAGTAATTTTCAGATATATTGCCACACCGTATCGAATAGTATAGCGAGAAGTCCCCGTCTAATTTAGAATATCAAGCTGTTTTTGGCAAGGTTTTCTAGGCTTAAGGGCTAAGTACTTTAGTTTAAGCCAGTAAATCGGGGAAAGCATTACTATTTCTTAAGCCCTAGAATTTTGCTTGCCAGCTATTCTAATCAGCTTTTTGAGCTAGTACGAAGCGATCGCATCGACTCCACAAACTGCTTAAATAAATAATCAGCATCATGAGGTCCAGGACTTGCCTCTGGGTGATACTGTACCGAGAAATATGGCAAAGTTTTGTGACGTAAACCGGCAACAGTCCGATCATTGAGGTTGAGGTGAGTAATTTCGACATTTTCTGCCAAAGAATCAGGATCAATAGCAAAACCATGATTTTGACTAGTAATCTCAATCTGCTGTTGTTGTAAACCTGCTGGATGATTTAAGCCACGATGACCAAACTTTAGCTTAAAAGTCTCAGCACCCATCGCCAGTCCCAAAATTTGATGCCCCATACAAATGCCAAACATCGGCTTTTCCTGCTCTAATAAAACCTTAGTAGTAGCAATACCTTCACTCACTACCGCTGGATCTCCTGGACCATTAGAAAGAAAAATACCATCAGGATTATGTTTCAGAATTTCCTCCGCTGATGTAGTAGCAGGTACAACCACCACACGACAACCGTAACTAGCTAAACGTTTGAGAATATTACGCTTCATACCAAAATCAAGCGCCACCACCGTTAGAGGTTCTTCAGTACTATCGCTAACCTGACCAAATTCCCAGTTAGACTCAGTAGCATTACTCCACTCATAAACCTCCGGCGTTGTCACTTCCCGCACCAGGTTTAATCCTGCCATACTAGGTGCTGCTTGTACTTGCTTTAGTAATTCCGCCTCATCCAAAATTTCTGTAGAAATACCACCATTCATCGCCCCAGACGATCGCAGCTTGCGGGTTAATGCTCTAGTATCAATACCGTATATGCCAGGGATATTATGTTCCTTAAAATAATCAGGCAAAGACTGAGTAGAGCGCCAATTACTGGGACGCTTAGAGATATTACGGGCAATTGCACCGCGAATGCGAGGCGATACTGATTCTTCATCTTCAGGATTAACGCCAGTATTACCCAATTCTGGATAAGTAAAAGTGACAATTTGACCTAGATAACTAGGATCTGTTGCTACTTCCTGATAACCCGTCATAGCAGTATTAAATACTACCTCGCCAATCGCCGTACCAGTAGCACCAAAAGACCAGCCTTTGTAAGAAGTTCCATCTGCAAGCACGAGTAGAGCAGGTTTAGCGGCAAAAACAGACATAATGTTGGTTGTTGGTTGTTTGTTGTAAGTAGTCAGTTGCTATGTAAGCAAAGACAACTGATAACTGGCAAGATATTATCTCACAGCTCATCAAGGCTTGGCTGTATCAATTGTGAGGAAGTGCTAACAAGCTGTTGCTGGCATCTTCCTTTTTGGAAATGTTTAAACTAATAAATAGACTGTTTGCTACCTGCAAAGGCATGGCAAATGGTTTGATTTTCTTGAACATCCATGAGCAATTAGCGTCCATGCCTTTTCGCAATTGTGCAGCTATTTTTTGGCTTTCTGGCACTTTGTCGGTGCTAAATTTAGCTTGTAGTCCTAGTAATTCCGATCAATCAGCCGTAAGGGTGGCAGTTACTCCATCTCCAATAGCAACCATAGCTGATGATGTGGAGACGATACCAAATACTCCCCAACGCTCGGCAGAAGAGATTTATGAAAAAGCAATGGATGTTGCTGTGAGTGCCCAATTTTTGAATGAGTCGGCAGTATCGGTGGAAGATTGGCAATTGAGTTTGAGTCGCTGGCAAGAAGCGATCGCTTTATTACGTCAAATTCCTACTAATAGTCCTTTATATGCGATCGCCAAGCCAAAAATTGCCGAGTATCAACGTAATTTTAGTGCTGCCAAGCAAAAGTCCCCAAGTCCTCGCAAAGATGTACTTCCAGGTATCACCCTTTCGACAACAGAAGCAACACCCCAAATCGATGACGACGCGCCGATACCTGAGCCACAAACTACACTTAAAACACCACAACAAGTTTTTAAAGTTCCCATCAAAAGCCGCTCTGGTCAAACGCCAGTTATTGAGGTTACTTTTAATAATGGTCAAGTCTTTGACATGATTGTTGATACTGGGGCAAGTGGTACAGTGATTACACAAGAAATGTCTCAAAGCTTGGGCTTGACGGTGGAAGGGGAAATAACTGCTAATACAGCCAGCGACAAAGGTGTAAAATTTTCCACAACTACAGTTAATTCTATTAGTGTGGCTGGGGCAGTTGCCAAAAAAGTTCGCGTTGCCATTGGGGGTGAGGATTTAGAAGTTGGTTTGTTGGGTCAAGATTTCTTTGGTAAGTATGATGTAATTATTAGGCAAAATGTGGTGGAATTTCATCAGCGCTAAGAATGCAAAAATTGCACCAACTGCTCTAATTTTGACCAAGCGGCACCACTACTGATTACATCACGAGCGATCGCAATTCCGGCTTCATGGTCTTCAAAAGCAATCACACCACCAACTTGTAGCGCCAAAGAAGCATTTAATGCCACGGCGTCTTGCTGTGCTTGAGTCGCCTTACCTTGCAGGACATTTTTCAAAATTAAGGCATTTTCAGCTAAATTACCGCCCTGCAATGCCTCAGTTGGTGCAGGTGTCAAGCCGAGTTGTTGGGGATGCAAGCTAGAAATTCTCACCTCGCCTGACTCTAGTAGTGCCAAATCAGTCGCATCAGCAAGCCCAGCTTCATCCAGCTTTTCTCGCCCATGCAAAATGATCGCTTTTGGTGTGCCAATTTGTGCCAAAGCCTGGGCAATAGTTGGCAAGACTTTTGCATCATATACGCCCATCACCTGCCCCGTAGGACGCAAGGGATTAACTAAAGGACCCAAAAGGTTAAAAACTGTCCGCACCTTCAAGGTTTGCCGTAGAGGGGCAACAGCTTTGAGTGCTGGATGCCAGCCACGGGCAAACAAAAAGGTAATGCCGACTTCCTGCAATGCCGCTTCTACTAGTTCACTGGAAGCTGCTAAATTAACGCCCATTGCCTCCAGGACATCCGCTGAACCAACCAAACCGGAAGCGGAACGGTTTCCATGCTTGGCAACCGAAACACCTGCAGCGGCGGCGACAAAGGCAACAGCGGTGGAAATGTTAAAGGTGGAGGCACCATCACCGCCGGTGCCACAGGTATCAATAACTGGGCGGTTGTGGGTAATGGCTTTTTGTTGTAATGATTGGGATTGTAATACAAGTGCCATCCCTGCCAATTCTTGAGCCGAAACGCCTTTGCTTTGGATAGCGGCAAGAATTGCCCCAGATAAGACAGCGGGAATTTGCTCATTAAGCCAGCCTTGCATTAAGTTGGAGGCTTGCTCGGTAGATAAGGATTGTTGGTCGAGTAGTTGCTGTAATAAGTTAGACCAATTGGTTGTAGTTTGGGCAATTGCACCAGAGATGTTCATAAGCAAAAGTCAATAGTTGTTAGAATGCTGACTGGCAAGTGTATGAGTTAGGCAAAAGCGATCGCGTATTTGCTCCTAGCCCGCCGCCAGCCGTGGTCTGTTTCCTTGCCATCAATGAGCCAAAACCGACTTTTAGCGATAGCGTACAGCCCGTAGGGCATGAAAACAGCGAAGCGAGGCGCTAGCCTAGCACTGCTGCAAGCAGATCGCAAAAAAGAGATAATTGAAACAATCATCTCATCAAGCTTGAAATAATTAGTTAATTTCCGCCAAGAATTCGCACTAGTAGTTGGAGGTCATTGGGGAAGCCTCTTATCAGAACTCTTGTCGGTTAGTGATCCATCCAATTTAAGTAAAAGTGCCAGACTTGGGATAAATCTCATAAACTTTTACAAGAGAGGTATCTAGTTTGCATCAAACTCTCAACCCCAAACTAATGCCTAATCTATCTCAGTGGGTGCTTTTGCCTGAGTATAAGCTTTCTCGTCGCAAACAACTTGAGCGTTTGAGGTAATGCAACCTATAGATAATTTTGTTAACTCCACTAATCTAGAGCTGTTTTCTGCGTTTATTCGACACACCCCTACCGCAGTCGCCATGCTCGATCGCAATTTGTGTTATTTATTCGCTTCCCAGAAATGGTTAACTGATTATGCCCTGGAAAATCACAATCTCAGTGGTTGTCCCATTGAGTTGTTGCCGTTTTATCATCGACAGCAAAGCTTGCTAGAAGTAGGTAAGTGGGAATTGGAGACAAAACCAATAAATGAAGCAGAGGTTTGGGTTCCTCCCCTATTTGGTTCAGAGGAATTTGTTGCCCCAAATCACAAACTTGTGCCACAATGGCAAGACTTTTTTGCTTTGGCTAAGAGTGGAAAACCACAAAACGGCGATTCTGATTATGTAATCAAACCAGATGGTTCTCTGCAACGCCTCAAGTGGGAAATTCAACCTTGGTATAGTAGTAGTGGTGAAATTGGCGGGATCATCATTTTTACCGAGTTCCAAAAAGATTCATTCCAACTGGTTCAAGACAATTATCACTGCATTCGTGAACAAGCTAGTTATGGAATTTGGGGAACTGCCTCGCTGACGGTAGCTGTTGAGCAACTACAGGAAGAAATTAGCCAACGCCAATATGCACAAGCTTTAGAGCAAGCCTCGGAAAAGCGCTATCGTGCCTTGGTGGCGGCAATGGCAGAGGGGATTATTTTACAAGATGCGAGTAATATTATTTGTACTTGTAATGCGGCGGCGGAGAAGATTTTGGGGCTTGCGGCTGACGGGTTGCAGGGACAAAATGCTCTAGATACTCGTTGGCGTGCTATTAAGGAAAATGGCGATCTTTTCTCAATTGAAGAACATCCACTGAATGTTTCGTTACGGACGGGGCAAGCTTTGAAGAATGCCGTTATGGGTATCCACAAACCCGATGGCAGTTTGGTCTGGGTTAATGTTAATTCACAACCTTTATTTTTGCCGAATGGAACAACGCCTTATGCTGTTGTAGCTTCTTTGACTGATGTGACTAATCGTAAACAATTTGAAGCAGCACTGCGGGAGAGTGAGGAGCGTTTTCGGGCGACTTTTGAACAAGCGGCAGTTGGCATTACTCATGCGACAACTGAGGGTTATTTTACTAGAGTTAACCAAAAATTTTGTGACATTGTTGGTTATAGCCGCCAGGAGTTGTTAGTCAAGACTTTTTACGATATTACCGCTCCAGATGATTTGTATTTGGATCTGGAATATGTGCGATCGCTTTTAGCTGGTGAAATTGAAACTTACAGTCTAGAAAAGCGCTATCTGCACAAAAATGGAGAGCCTGTTTGGGTGCAAATTACGGCTTCTTTGGTGCAACCGCCTCTTGGTGCTGCCCCATATTTCTTAGCTGTTGTTCAGGATATTAGTACTCGCAAAAAGGCTGAATATGCTCTCAAACAATCAGAAGCACAATTAAGAGAAAGTTTGGCGCGGGAGTCTTTACTTAACCGCATTTCTACGCAAATTCGTAATTCTTTGGAACTAAATACGATCCTCAAAACGGCAGTACAAGAAATCCGTGAAATGTTGCAAGTTGATCGTTGTCAGTTTGCTTGGTATCAAACTGATGGTTGGCAGGTTGTACAGTCAGCTTGCCATCCTAATTTAGCAGATATTGAAGATAGTCAAGAAACAGAAGCAGTTGGACTTTTGCTTCAACAATTGGTGCAGATGGAAGTTTTGCAAATTGATGATCTTAATGCTCTTGATAACCCGATTTATCGAGATGTTTGTCAGCTAGGCTATAACTCGGTTTTAATACTGCCAATGCTAACGCCAAACGGTACAATTGGCGTAATTAGTTGTTTGCATTCTAGTTCAATTCGTCCTTGGAATAGGGCAGAAGTGGAATTACTAAAAGCCGTACAAGACCAACTTTTAATTGCAATTAAGCAGGCTGAACTTTATGCAGCAAGTTGCAAGGCAACTGAGCTTGCTCAAGAACAAGCAACACAGTTGGAGCAGACTTTATATGAGTTACAACGTACTCAAGCTCAGTTAATTCAAGTTGAAAAAATGTCGGGTTTGGGGCAGTTAGTTGCTGGTGTTGCTCATGAAATTAATAATCCGGTTAATTTTATTTATGGTAACTTGATTTATGTCCAAGAGTATTCTCAAGATTTACTCAGTTTATTGCAGTTGTATCGTGCTGCCTATCCGATGCCTTCAATGGTTATTAAAGAGCGTATTGATGCGATTGATTTGGACTTTTTGATGACTGATTTTTCCAGACTTCAAGACTCAATGAAGGTTGGTGCAGAAAGAATTCGAGAAATTGTGCGATCGCTTCGTACCTTTTCGCGTTTGGATGAGTCAGAATGCAAGGAGATTGATATTCATTCAGGTATTGAAAGTACTTTGATGATTTTGCAACACCGCTTTAAAGCTAAGTTGGGTTATCCGGTAATTAATCTAGTTAAAAATTATGGTGATTTACCGTTAATTCAGTGTTATGCTGGACAACTAAATCAGGTGTTTATGAATTTAATTTCTAATGCTCTGGATGCTTTGGAAGAAAAAATTAGCCAGCAGAATCGAGCGGCAATGAATCATGAATGCAAAACACAATCTTATTCATTGCCAACTATTACTATTACTACGGGTATTTCTCAACAACCTAATTCTCTAAGGCTTGATGGTCAAAAAATTAATTCAAAATGTGATTACGTTTTTATTCGTATTAATGATAATGGTACGGGCATGAGCGAGAAGATTCAACAACAATTATTTAATCCTTTTTTTACAACTAAACCAATTGGTAAAGGCACAGGTTTAGGATTGGCAATTAGTTATCAAATTGTGGTTGAAAGACATGGTGGAATGTTGCAATGTAATTCTGTACCTGGAGAAGGTGCTGAATTTGTGGTAGAAATTCCAATTAAGCAATAATTTGAAGGGAAGATGATGGAAATTATAAATCGTTGGAATTATTGATAGATTATATCTTTAACTTGTGATTGGTATTTCAAATATGATATCTACACCCCCTGTTGTTCATAGTGATCCTAATATATTAGGCGGAACTCCTGTTTTTGTTGGCACTCGTGTACCAATGAAAACATTACTCGACTATCTAGAGGCAGGTGATTCATTAAATGAGTTTCTCGATCATTTTCCTAGTGTCAGCCGTGAACAAGCAATTACAGTCTTGGAATTAGCAAAAGAAATGCTGACGGCTTATGCGAATCATGCTTGACAAATGTGTTCCAAGACCTCTAAAACGTGAACTTACTGATTATCAAGTATGTACAGTTGTGGAGATGGGATGGTCGGGGAAAAAGAATGGTGAACTACTGCAAATGATGGTTCAGGAGAACTTTACCATTTTACTGACGACTGATCAAAATCTACGCTATCAGCAAAACTTACAACAAGCTGGGATTGCGGTCGTTGTTCTCATCGCATCTAGCAATCGCCTTCCCGAATTAGTTCCACTGATGCCAAATGTTCGTAGTATTTTAGATCAACTTACTCCAGGTGAAGTGATTGAGGTTGGCGGTTCTTAAACTTTAACTAACAACGCCACAGCATAAGCCGAAATGCCCTCTTCTCGCCCCACGGGACCTAATTTTTCATTAGTTGTTGCCTTAACGCCGATTTGGTCTGGTTCTAAGTTTAAGGTACTAGAAAGGCGATCGCGCATTGTCTTAATATGAGGCTTCAACTTCGGACGTTCTGCCACTACAACCGAATCAATATTACCAATCTTCCAACCCGCACTCACAATTAGTTGATTGACCTGACTTAATAAAACTAAACTATCCGCACCAGCCCATTTGGGATCAGTCGGCGGAAAATAATGACCAATATCCCCCAAACTCAACGCCCCCAACATGGCATCCATAATCGCATGAGTCAGTACATCAGCGTCACTGTGACCAAGTAACCCCAACTCATGAGGAATTTCTACACCACCCAAAATCAGGCGTCTTCCCTCAGTTAATTGATGGATATCGTAACCGTTACCAATGCGAATAGTCATAGTTTAGGCAATTACTGAGCAGGTTCTAATAATCGTTCAGAAAGTTCAAGCGGTTTTGTGGGCATAGGGAAAAATAAGCGAAACGCTGTCTGACGCTCATCAGGAGTTTCTGCTGTATTATTCCACAAAGTTTCATAGAAAAAGAATGATACCCCAGCAAAGCCACGACTTCTAACTGCTTCAATTTGTTGCTTAATTTGTGCCAGGGGAACCTTGCGATCCTTCAACCCACTCAAAATCCCAATTCCTACAGGAATATGGCTTTTTGCTACTTTCATTTCTGGTTGTTCTAATTCTGAAACAAAAGTATTAAAGTCATTACGATAAATCTGTACAACCAACTCTTCCACCAAACCCAAGCGTTCCCAATTTGCCCAATCTGCCAAATAAGAATCATAAGAGAAACGATAGGGATTTGGGGAAAGAGAAATCACAACTTTCTCTTTTTTGGCTTTAACGGCGCGAAATACTTTGGTCAGGAAATCAGTGATTTTATTTGCCCGCCATCTTACCCATTCTACATCTTGAGGGTCATTAGAAGGCGCATTACCTTGATGTTCTTGTTTATATAACTGTACGGTGAAGTCATCATAACCAAACTCCGCAGGCAAGCCAAAATGATCATCAAATTGAACACCATCAACATCGTAATTACTAACAGTTTCCACAACTAAATCTTGGAGAAACTGCTGTACTTCTGGCTTGAAGGGGTTGAGCCAGACGATATCTTTAACTTCATCCCCCAGATCATCGACATCAACTTCCGTGCCGTCACGACGCTTGGTGAGCCAATCGGGATGACGTTTGGCAAGTTCTGAGTCGGAAGGCGCCATCATGCCAAATTCAAACCAGGGTATGACTCTCATGCCCTTTTGATGACCTTGCTCTACTACTTCCTTGAGCATATCTCGCCCTTTGGTTCCTAAGTTGGGGTCAAGTTTGCTATCTAAGGGTGTCACTAACCTAACAGGAAGTCCGGTAACTTGTTCTGAGACTTTGCTGGGATAAAGAGTGTAGCCCCAATTCCAGACGGTAGGATAAAGCGTATTAAAGTTGAGATTAGCCAGCTTTTGGATGGCGTCTGTCACCTTATTGGTGGAATAAAGGACATCGCTATCAATATTAGTTAGCCAAACGCCTCGTAATTCGGTTTTGGCAATAGTAGGCGGTGCGTCGTTAGCTTTAGCAACATATTGAGTCGGTATCATACCAACCGCGCCTGTGGCTTGGCAAACGAAGGCGGCAATATCAGCACGAGTTGCTAATTGGTTGGGGTTGAGGTTGCGGACATTGGGATAGTTGACGATAAGCTGTTTTTCAGTGGCGGCAGCGATCGCACTTTTGGAATAATCAGGAAGACTTGCAGCGTCAGTAAAAGCACTATTTAAAGTTTCCAAGGTTGGTTTTACTGGCATATACTTCAAGCCACTTGACAAAGATACCAATGCCTGAACGCGAGGAATGTTTTGATTCGGCTGAAATACACCACCAGGATAACCTGCTAAGAAGCCATTTTGATAAGCTTTCTGAATCGCATTACTTGCCCAAAAATTGGTCGGCACATCAGCAAATTTCCCGCCAGTACGTGTCGCCACAGCATCAGGAAAAGCATTACCCAACATTGCCGCAAATTCGGCTCTGGTTACAGGTGCATTGGGCTTGAAGCTGCCATCTGGATAACCATTAATGATGCGACGCTTGGCGAGTTGTTCAATACAAGGTTGCGCCCAGTTGCCTTGGATATCAGTTAATTTTGTCGTTTGGGAGAAGGCGACTGTCGGTTTAAATGTGGCAATAGTGATGCCCAAAATAAATAAGAAAACCAACCAAGCTTGACGCCCAAAGCTGCGGCTAAAAGCAACTAGCCCATTGGCGAAAATTGTAAAAGAGCGCTTAATAAACCGTTTCATAGAAGTGGAGGTAGATATAACATTATTGACACCAGCGACTGAGCTTAATCAGGATGACTTGAATCGTTTAGCAAAGGTTGCAAGCCAAGAAAGATAGTATTGGAGAAACGCGGAGTTATTCTCAAAAATGCTGAACGTTGTTGTGGTTCTTAATGTCTTAATCTCGCTATTGTGTCTCTATGTAGCTTGGCAGGTTTGGAATTTGCGGCGGGTGCTGGGGGCAACGGCGGATGCTGTACTTTTGGCAGAACGAAATACTTATAGAATTTTACATGGTGCGCCAGAGGCGATTTCTCAAGGGCAGGTTGGTGTTGGAGGTGCTATAGACAGTTATCAGCAACTAGAGTTACAACTGCAAAAAATTCAGCAAGTTTTAACTCTTTTGAGTTTAGTACAAAGAGTCTGGGGATTGAGTCGGCGAGCGGCACTACGCAGCAGCGCTAAACTATCGCCTGGAGCGAGGTTACGACGTAGGCGTAAGCGGCAAAGAGGATCAAGCAATGGATGACTCACTTTGTAGCTAATTGCTTAAGTTCTCAAAACTCACGTAACTACCTAATAAAATTGGTGTAAGGATAGAGACTAAAAAATGTCAAAGAAAAGTAATGGCTCGTTTGTTGGTGGAATGTTATTAGGCAGTGCAATTGGAGCTTTAACGGGTTTACTAATTGCCCCGCGTACAGGTAGAGATACGCGACAATTGTTGAAAAAATCAGCGGATGCTTTGCCAGAGTTAGCGGAAGATTTATCAACTAGTGTACAACTACAAGCCGATCGCCTTTCTGAATCGGCAAGGTTGCGCTGGGATGGCACTTTGGAGCGACTGCGAGAAGCAATTGCTGCAGGTGTCGAAGCTTCGGAGCGGCAGACTGTCGAATCACAACCGCAGGTGGATGTGGCAGTGGTGCCACAACAATCAGTTCCTGATCATCAACTTTAGGCAACTTGTCCGTGATTGATCCTCTATTTTGGCTAGGACTATCGATCCTGCTGGTGGCGGTTAGCTTGACAGCAGTTTTAATAGCGGCGCTGCCTGCTTTGCAGGAGTTGGCGCGGGCGGCTCGTAGTATTGAAAAGTTGGCTGATACGCTGCGGCGAGAATTGCCGCCAACCCTAGAAGCAATTCGCTTGACAGGTTTGGAAATTAGTGATTTGACTGATGAAGTCACTGAAGGTGTCAAAAGTGCTGGTCAAGTCGTTAAGCAAGTTGACCAAAGCATTAGCGGTGCGAAAAATCAGGCGCAAAAGGTACAGGTGAATACTCGTGGCGTCATGGCAGGTGTGAAGGCGGCTTGGAGTACTTGGAATCGTCCTACTACGTCTGGGCGGCGCTCAGTGGAGCGACTGCAGCCTTCTCCAAAAACAGCTTTGGATTTATCGGGTGATCATAGCTCAATTGATGATGCCTATCCACAGCAGGCAAATGAGGCTGAGTCTTCGCTTACTGAAACCAGCCCTCAAAAAATTAAGGAACCTTCACCTAAGCAATATGAGGATTTTGAGCCAGAAGAAACCAGTGAGTATTAGGTGAGGGCTATGGTGGCTATTGGGCAAGCTTTTGTAAGGTAAATCAGAATTTTGTATGCAGCGTTTTGCGATCGCATCTATTATTAGACTAAAGTAAACAAGTGTAACGAAATTCTTAGTTTTACTTTATCCTCTACTCAAGAAGCAGCCAAAGAGTGTCTATTGCCTCCCCAACCGCGATGCCAAATATTTTTCCAAAACGCCTTTTAGTATCTATAACCGCCTTTTTCCTGGCATTTTCCGTTTGGGCAATTGCGCCTGTCGCCTTGGCGTACGATAACCCGGATCTTTTGCCAGAAACCCAAACCCCAGTTATTGACCTTGCCAACTTCCTGCCCTCCCTGCAAGAAGAAGCACTGATTGAAGACTTATACAAATTTGAAGCAGAAACCGGCTGGAAATTACGAGTCTTAACTCAATATGACCGTACCCCAGGTCGTGCCGTCAAAAAATACTGGGGACTTGATGACAAAAGCGTCCTGCTAATTGCTGACGCCCGTGGCGGTAACCTCCTCGGTTTCAACGTGGGCGACGACATCTACCCCTTTCTCTCCCGCACCTTCTGGGTGGAACTGCAAACCCGCTTCGGTAACCTCTACTTTGTCCGTGAGAATGGCGAAAACCAATCAATCGTAGAATCCCTCAACACCATAGAATCCTGCCTGCGTCAGGGCGGCTGTAGCGTTGTGCCTGGACTTCCTAGAGAACAGTGGATTTTGACCTTAATTACTTCTGTATTGGGTGGCATTATCTGCGGTTTTGCTGCTATCCCCCGTAAAGAAGGACAAATCTTCGCTTGGCAATGGGCGCTAATTTTCTCGCCACTTTGGGGCATCCTGTTCCTTGCCTTCGGTATTGGACCTGTTGTGACTCGAACTTCTGAGTGGTTACCTCTGTTCCGCAATATTATCGGCTTCTTGCTAGGGGCATTAGTCGCCTACCTCTCACCGATCATTAGCCAGTCTTCTGCCCCGGAAACTTAAACAGTAGGTCTTCTTTACCGGAAGGCGTTTTGCTTGCTATCCTTAATCCGCAAGACGCCTTATCTTTAATAACTTTTTGAGCAAATACAAATTTGGGTGGGTGCTGTAGTACATTGAAAGCAGCGAAGATTCTCCGTCAAGCAGAATTAAGGCTTTTCATTAAATTAAGCAGCCAATTAACTTGGTAGTTGGCACCAAAGCTGTTACAACTAACAAGCAAGTCACTTTTGGATTTAAAGATGTCATGGAATGGCATACAACAGATGCCCAAAGTCTGGCAATTATTGACCGTGAAATGGAATCCCACGTATTTTCGCCAGCCGAATACGAAATTGTACGTCGGGTAATTTATGCAACGGCTGATTTTGAATATCAGTCTCTGGTTCGTTTTTCGGAAAGGGCTCTGCAGGCGGGAGCGGCGGCGCTGGCTGCCCGTAGTACTATTGTGGTCGATGTGCCAATGGTTCAAGTCGGCATTACGCCCCATATCCAAAATACCTTTGCCAATCCTGTCTATTGCAGCATGGAAGCCCTGACGCGACCTCAAAAAGAGAAGACACAGGCAGCTTGGGGCATTCAAACCTTAGCTAGACGCTATCCAGAAGGTATTTTTGTGGTTGGTCAATCTCAAACAGCACTGACAGAGTTGATTGAGTTAATTGAGGCGGAGGAAATTCGACCGGCTTTGGTAATTGGTACGCCTTCGGGTTTTATTGAGGTGGATGTTGTTAAGGAACGATTGAAGGATTCTTTTATTCCTCATATTAGAATTGATGGGCGTAAAGGTAGTGCCGTGGTTGCAGCGGCGATTGTTAATGGTTTGGTAGACTTGGCTTGGCAGGCTTATGGTGAGGATACTAATGGGGTTAGTTGAGTTGGTTTTGGTGATGGGTAATGAAACCATTACTAATTGCCTAGTCGGGTTGTTTGACTGTTAGTTAGGAATCGCTATTTATCTTAAAAGTTCTTTTAGGTGTTCATCACTGCTCTTTGGTAATAGGCAAATTTAGCCAACTACTCAAATTCTGAGTTAGCCACTCAAGCTCTGGGGGAGTTAAACTGTATCCACTGCCCAGCGCAAATTTCTTGGTTCCTGCCCAAATATTAATTTGAGGAGGAACTGTGGTCATATTTCCTTTATAACCTTTCTTATGCGAAAGACGAGTCAGTTCAACTCTCACAATATTCTCTCTATGTGCGGTAGTGCGCCACTTCAACCCGAATATTTCCCAACACAAAGAAATTTCAGATTGAGTAATACGCAGTCTCACTTTTCCTAACAAAGTAAAGAGAATCTTCCAAATCAACCCAATACCAACGCACAAGTGACCGGTTGCAAATAGGGCGGCAAACCATCCACCAGAATTCCAACTCCCCAAAGCGATGCTATACCACATCACAAGAAAGGAGTTCCAGGCGATCGCAAAGAAAATCGTGAAAATTAGCTCAGGATGAAAACCACGTGGCGGAATGAGAATCTCCAAAATCTTTCTAGTCTTCGTCACTTGCACCTTACTACCAAAGGGTTTGCTGGCGATTAGTAAGGGACTTTCTCGTAAATGGGAATTTTCGAGAGCCTCTTTTGCTTGCTTTGCAGAAGTCATTCTCAAGTCCAAGCTGGGCTCTGTTATCCATTTGAGCCAGTCAATGAGATTTGGGCTGAGATTAACTTGATTTTCAAAAAGAAGACGCATCTCTCGCTGTGGTAATTGATCTGGAGGTTGTCCCGTCGCCAGATAAATCAGTGTTACTCCTAGAGCATAAAGATCGGAAGCAGGCGTAGTCTGTCCTCCAAATTGTTCAGGAGGCATATAGCCATAAGTGCCAACGATTGTCCGGGTTCCACCATGCATTGCCGTTTGCACCGAACCAAAATCAACTAGGTAAACTTTTCCGGGACTGTTACCACTGCGATCGCTTAACAAGATATTGCTGGGTTTAATATCCCGATGAACAACAGCAGGTTGGCGGTTATGAATGTAATCTAAAATTCCTAGTAGTTCCTTAGCGATCGCCTGAAGTTCTTCCTCGCTAAAAGTACGACCAGCCCCGATCCAGTTTTGCAATGATTTTGCCTCAAGATAAGATTGAACTAAGGCAAAACCTTTTCCTAGCTCAGTTTCAACCTCAAAGCCATCAAGGTATTTAGGAATGGCAGGATGGTTAATAGATTTGAGAACTTCTGCTTCACGTTCAAAAAGTTTCAGATCATCCCAAGTAAAATCAGGACCAAACAGCAGCAGCTTGATGACAACAGATGACCCGGTTTGTAAATCACTTGCTAGAAACGTTCTACGACCACTCTGGCGACCAAGTAAAGTTTGGATGCGGTATCGATCATGGAAAATTTGATTAATTAGTTGATCCATTACTTTTTGGCAATGACAGAGTAAATAGTTCAACAAGTGTCTGTCATTCTATTTCCAGATTATTTGATTTTTTGAAATAATTCATTATATTTAAGTCACTTGATCAAAATTGTCTAGACTATCACGCCTAAATCTACAAATAATTAACGCCGACGCCGCTTTGTCTTATTACTACGTCTAGTCGTCCTTTCTCCCCCGCCAGATTTACCCAACTGCTGACTAACCTGCACAAAGACTTCTCTTTGCAAATAAGGATAGTCACTTACCCAAAGATCCAAACTGGGAATGTAAATATCAGTATTTTTGACAATACTTTCCAAATCAGGTTGATAGGACAATAACAACATCTCCGCTACTTGACCACGGTTAATGCCTTTATGCAGTCGGCGCAACGGCGCTTGCAGTTGACTGGTAAAGCCGGTTTCGTCACCAACTTCTATATTTAAACGTCGCTCTCGGTTTTCAGCAATTACTAATTCACCCCGCTTATTGACGCTTTCCTCAGTTCCAATTAATTCTTCTGTCACATAGACATCTAGGACACGACCACGCCAAAAACCACTATATTTGTAACGCCGCATTTCCAGGTTACGCAGTGTTGACCAGTAAATTGGTCCCCAAAGCCAGTAAAGTGAGCCAATGATGCCCAATAATAAGCCGATGCCATCAAAACTGCTGCCAAAGAAGGCTTTTAAGATTAAGACGACGACGACAGCAATTACAGAAATCAAAATTCGCTTTAAAAGATTGGAGAACTTGCCCCAAAAGTAGGCATATTGGGGACCTGTGGCAATGACGGGAATCAGTTGCTCAAATTTTTGGCGTGTAATCGGAACTAGCATGAGTTTAGGTTTTTGTCAAAGGTTTTCGGTCATTGGTCATGCCTCAACTCATGACGGGTGACTATTTATAGTATCTTCTCTAATCCGTAAATCAGGGATTTTAGCTGGGTGACTTTACGAATTGCCAGCAGCACTCCGGGCATATAACAAGAGCGGTCTGTGGTATCGTGTCGCAGGGTGTAGATTTGTCCTGATGCGCCGAAGATGACTTCTTGGTGGGCAATACAACCTGGTAAACGAATGCTATGAATGCGGATGTTTTCATCAGCAACGCTGCCTCTTGCCCCGCTGATTTTTTCGGTTTCTTGAACTTCTGCAGGATTAAAGGTTTTGCCAAGTTCCGCCAAAAGTTGGGCGGTTTGGATAGCTGTACCGCTGGGGGCGTCGGCTTTTTGGTTGTGGTGTAGTTCGATGATTTCTACGTGGTCGAAGTATTGAGAGGCTTGTATGGCAGCTTGTTGTAGTAGTACCATGCCGATCGAGAAGTTGGGAATGATTAGGCAACCGGTGCTGGCTTTTTCGGCAAAGGCGGCGAGGTCTTGTATTTGTTCGCTGCTGAGTCCGGTTGTGCCAACTACGGGGCGGACGCCATAAGCGATCGCTGATCTAACGTTCTCATAGACGCCACTGGGATGGGTAAAATCCACCATGACTCCCTGTACCTTTTCTTGAGTTGCTAGCACCAGGGTTGATTGTAGGTCGTTGAGAATGGGAATTTCTACGGCTCCGCAGCCTGCGACTTCGCCTGCATCTTCGCCGAGGAAGCTGGGGTTGTGGTCAACTGCACCCACTAAACTGAGGTCTTCGGCAGATGCGATCGCTTTGATCACTTCACGACCCATTTTGCCACCAGCACCATTAACGACAACAGGGATAGGCGATTGATTCGACATATTTCTAGAATATCCTTGGCTACGATCAAGGGAATTTTAGACTATGTTAGCTTCTTGCTAAAACGAGTAAACTAGAAAATCTGCCTATACTTACGATACATTAAGCTATAAACTAGAAAAATGTTCGTGGTAAACTCAATTGGAACGATTCGAGGTAGCTGAAACTGTCCTCCTGCCTGTAGATGTGGTCTGGAAAGCGCATGAGGATGTAAAACTCTTAGAACGGATTTCTCCGCCTTTTCCGGTTGTCCGACTCAAGGAATCTAATATTGTTTGTGGTCTAGATACTCAGTTTACTGTACGAGTTGAAATGGTCAACTGGGGCATAGATTGGCAAGTTAAAATTACTCATTGGGACCCGCCAATTTGTTTTATTGATCAACAAGTGAGTGGTCCGTTTAAATTTTGGGAACATACACATCACTTTATGCCAATTACTGCGGATTCAACTCGCATGGTTGATTCTGTTAAGTTTGAATTCAATCCGCTGCTTGATGGTACGGTACTGCGCTTGGCTTTGGAGGCGATGTTTAAGACGCGGATGCAAAATTTGAAACAGGCTTTATTAGAAACCTCAATTTAAATTAAAGATCCCCGACTTCTTTGAGAAGTCGGGGATCTCAGGAATTTGGATTATTTATGAAAAACCTCCACTTTGCATCGTCATCAAAGCGACAATTGCTACAGCCATTCCTAAAAATAGAACAGCAAAACCGACTGATTGACCTAAATGTTTCTGACTTTGTATTTTCATTTTTTATGATTTATATGTATGTGTCTAGATTCTGAAGAATAGCAATATTCCCCAAGAAGACTGAGAAAAAGATAAGCTTCTTAAATAAACTAAACCGTGCTTAATATTACAGGGCTTTTTCTGCCAGGAAATGTAAACAAATGTATTAGACGTGATCCCTGAGCATTTTATGACAAAAAACCACTAGCGATCGCTAATGGTTTTTGAGCAATAATTATCTAATTAAGAAATCTGCTTAGGGTTTGGCGGCTAAGGAACGAATAGGTTTAGCACCAACTTCCTGAAGATTGCTACCAGGATTAAGATTTCTCTTTTGCTTGGAGATTTTATTACTTTCAGCTAACTTTATCGGCTTAATCACTTCTTTGGGCAAACGATCATTTAACTGAGCTTGCAGCGCCAACTGCTCATTAAAAGCCTGCTTTTGAGAATACTCAGCCATCTTGACTTGAGCTATTTCATAAGCTGGCGTATCTTGAGGTATTTCTGCTAAATACTGCAACGCCTTAATGAAATCTTTCTCTACTGCTTGCTGATAGGCGTTTTGCAAAGACGACTCAGCTTTAATCTGCTGCTTTTGGGTATATTCCAACAACTTTGGTTTAATTTCAGCACCTGTCGGCGTTTCTGGAGAAATTTGTTTAATTAAAGTCAACGCTCCTGTAAAATCTTTTTGAGCAGCTTTTTCAGAAGCCTCCTGTAATAACCGTTGTGCCTCAATTTCCAGTTGCGGTTCCGCAGCAACCACAAAAGGTGCAATTTGTTGTTGCCAGTAGCTGAGATCAGGTAGCTCACGAGCTGCATCTAAGACATCCTGCCAGCGTTGCTCATTAAAAGCCGTTTCTATAGCTTCAAACTGACTAGCTGCGAGGTTCCATTCTTGCCGCCATTGTCGTTTGGCAAAGAGAGCATCTTGATAAGCAGAACTTTCTAGAGGAATTTTGTTGGCAATAGCGATCGCACCCTCAAAATTTCCTTGCTTATATTGTTGGCTTGCCTGTTCCAAAAGAGCAAGCCCAGGATTGTAAGGAGTCGCGTGCACCAGAGTATAAAGCCCGACAGAAATTGCCACAACATTAGAGCTAAACATTCCCGCCCCCATACCCGAAAGTAGCGGCGGAACCTTGGGCAAGCAAGCGATCGCAATTTGACGAGCATACTCCTGTTTCGTCAACGCAGCATCATGATTATTTAAATTTATTATTGGCATCTGTACCGCATCTGGCGAGGCAGAAATCTTATGAAGGCAATCCTCCAACTCCTGGTCTTCTGCTGGTACAATCAAATCTGAACATTCTTCACTACTCACACCACACACCTCACTCCTCATAGACAGTCTTATTAGCTCTGCCCGCACAGCAGTTACAGACTGATAGCGGTCTTTAAACTGATATCGCACCATCTGATGTAGCATCTGCGCCAGCGCCTTACTGATCGATACCTGTTGCTGCCAATTCAGCTCACCACTATCGGGATCAGCCTTTAATTCCAAGGGATTTAGTCCTGTTAGTGCCTCAATAACAATGACTCCCAGGGCATAGAGATCACTACTAGGGCATCTTTGACCACTAAGTTGTTCGGCGGGAAGATAGCCAATAGCAGGAATTGCTATCGGTGCTAGGGAGGGACGAATCGGAATCACTCGTGCTTTGACTGGAGTTGGCTCAACGGGGGTTGCCGCGCCAAAGTCAATCAAAACGAACCGACCGTCAGGTTGTTGAATTAGCTTATTTGGTTGCAGATTGCCATGCACAAAGCCTTGACGATGTACAAATTCCAAAATGCCCAAAACATCATCAAGAAATTCTAGGCACTGTGCTTCGCTCCAAAGGTTGCCACTAGCTTTGTTTTTGGCAAGTGTTTCACTCAATAGTGTGCCAACAATCAACTCTTGCACCAAGTAAGAACCTTGGTCATTTTCAAAGCAGTCCCAGAGTTGGGGAATTTGGCTATGGCTACCTAGTTGATTGAGAATTAACACTTCGTTAGCAAACTGTTGCTTACAAAGAAGCGATCGCTCTGGCTGCCAACTTTTGGGTTTGAGGTGCTTAACAACACAACGTGAGTTGTTGTTCCAGCTATCCTCAGTCAGATAGACATCGCCAAACGTACCAACGCGAAGAACATGAACAGCTTTGTAGCGCCCATTCAAAAATTTACCTAATACCAGCTTGTCTGTGTCAGTTTTCAAGGAATTTCTTCCCGCCAAAATTCCGTTAGATATCAATAACTCCTTTCAGAGATTGTGGTAGATTTCCGGAATTGTTGACACAGAACAGTTAATACTGAATGCGATCGCGTATCTTCCCCAACAGAGCATTCTTTTCCAAATACTCAATAATCTTATCCGCCACATCCACCTCCGTCGCCTTCTCAATACCCTCCAAACCGGGCGAAGAATTCACTTCCATCACCACCGGACCATGATTTGAGCGCAACAAATCTACACCCGCCACCCGCAACCCCATCGCCTTCGCCGCTCTAGTTGCCGTACTACGCTCTTCTGGCGTTAACTTAATTTGTTGTGCTGTGCCACCGCGATGTAAATTTGAGCGAAATTCTCCCGGTGCGCCCTGCCGCTTCATCGATGCCACCACCTTGTTATCAATCACAAAGCAGCGCAGATCCATACCTTCGGCTTCTTTAATAAACTCCTGCACCAAAATATTGGCATCCAAACCCCGAAAAGCCTCAATTACTGACTTTGCCGCATGGTGAGTTTCTGCCAACACCACACCAATACCTTGAGTACCTTCTAAAAGCTTAATTACCACCGGCGCACCGCCAACTGTATCCAGCAAACCATCAATATCTTGGGTTGAGTGAGCAAAACCCGTCACAGGCAAACCAATACCTTCACGAGAAAGAATTTGCAGACAGCGCAACTTATCACGACTCCGAGAAATCGCCTGAGACTCATTGGCTGCGAAGACACCCATTAATTCAAACTGCCGCACCACCGCCGCCCCGTAGAAAGTCTTAGACGCCCCAATGCGGGGAATAATTGCGTCAAAGTTCTCCAAAGGGTTGCCTTGATACATCACACTCGGTTTGTGAGAAGTGATATTCATATAGCAGCGCAGATAATTAATCACTCGAATATCATGTCCGCGTTTTTCTCCTGCTGCCAGAAGGCGTTGGGTAGAATACAGCGCTGCATCTAGGGATAAAATTGCGATTTTCATCGTTACTTTTAATTATTATGTTTAAGTTTGCGGCTAACCGTTGACGTATGTAAATATGACTTCCCTGCATCTACCAAAAAACGTTGACGCACCGCCTGACGCCCCAGCAACATCCGAAAACCCATAACATCTCGATTGGTGAGAGTGAGTTCAATTAACCAGCGATGTGCCTGTACACCGACATTTAGTTCTACCGTGGTCAGAATAACCGGTCTAAAAGTCGCTTGTCCTCCCGAATTACGCACCTTTCGTTGCTCTAAAAGTTCGGCAACTGCCGTTACAGTTTGGGAAGTATTTCGCTGGATCGGATGTATCTTAAAGCTAACCATCTGTTTGCCCTGATCTGTAAAGATTTCCACATCAAAGGCGTGTAAAGCAGATGTGCGAGCTCCTGTATCAATTTTTGCCTTAACTTCTTGAATTCCCAAATCAGGTAATGTCAGATGCTCTCGCCAGCCAATTATCGGCAACGGTTCCTTTTGCTGCATAAAAAGATTAGAACGTTATTGCCCTTGACAAACAAGTTATGAAGCTACTTTTTTTAGGGAGTTGAGGGGAGCATCTAGGTGAAGTAATCAAGATACCCCCAAACCTCCACATTAATCCTTACGATTCTGGTAAATCATACTGCCCGACAATCCGCTTGGCATATTCTGGAACGTGGGACTCTAATTTTTCTGGATGATTGCGCTTTACATACAAGTAATTCCGCGTGAAGTGAGAATCAATTGAAAAACGAGCATACTCTAAACCTTTGGGACCAATTTTTTCAATGACCACGCCCATCATCTTAGCCGCCCACATCGGTAAGGTGACACCTTTATCGTAAGCTGGAATACTTTGTTGTACGGCATTGTGTCTATCTCCCTTTGAGCTTACGGGCTGGGTTTCTAGTTGGTCTTGCACCAAATCTAACATTTCTTGTCCCGTATCATTGCGAACTACAATCCACTGCCAACCAAAGGGCGCTCCCATATAACCTACGACTAAATCTGCTAAGGAGTTTACATAGTCAAAGCAGCTTAGGCAAGAGGGAGCGAAGACATCTTTAAGTTGGTTGGTTTTTAGTCCAAAAAAGGGCACAGTTTCCGTTGAGCCGTCTTCATGTTTGAAATGTACCCGGAAGTCTTGCATAAACTCATAGTAGACAACGGTTTCGGGGGAACGGCTGGTTGTATCCAGGAATTTCTGCAAGCCGGCACGGGTAACGTTATCAACGCAAGGCGTACCTAAAACATAGAGTTTTTCTAACCCTAATTGCTTCTCAACTGCCCGTAGTGCTTGGATTTGGCAACCAACACCAATTACTAACAACCGCTTCATGCCCGATTGTTCAATTTGCTCTAATACCGAAAGGTTGGGCGATAGCGTTGGCTTATTTACCCTGGCTGCCAGAATTTCTTCGGGAGTACGGGCAATAATGGGCATCGGTTGAAAGCGATCTTCTTTGGTATTCTGGACGCAAACAACGCCTTCAACTATGCCACGATTGAGCATTTCAATGGCAATGCTGCTGACAATTCCCGTCCACTGTGCGCCTTCAATTGGCTCGGTTTTCCGCGCTGCCATCATGTTTTGACTGACGCCAAAGTATAAATCATCAGGGTTATCTAAATTGCGGCTTCTACCATGTGCTTCTTGTTCTAATTCGGCAATTTGTTGGTTTAAGAAAGCGCAAGCTTCCTTGACATAATGGATGTAGTATGTATCACAGAGTCCGCACTCGCTACAAAGTTCTTTAGCAGGGCGGCGGCTGGAGGGTTTGAGGGCTTTGGCTTTTTTGTGAGTGGCAGGATCGGGAGTTACTGAAGTCATTGAAAAGTTGTCTCTTAAAACTCAGGTCAATTTTCTCACGATATCTGAGAGGGACGAGTGCGAGATTGCAGCACAACCGTTTGCCTCGGTTCAATCTGTTAAGATCAGGACTTACGCACAAAACTCTATATGTAGGATGGGCATTGCCCACCTTACCCCTGCCAATAGTGGATGAAACCTTATTTTGCGTAAGTTCTAAAGATACCTTACCAGTCTTAATATTATATTCAGGAGATTTTCAATGAAGCTTATTTGTGGTTTATCTAGCATTGCTCTTTTGTCTTGCCTAAGTGTTAACTCTGCCGTTGCTGCGGTCAAAGTGACTAAGCAAGTATCTAATCCAATTTCACCTGTTCAAGCTGAATCGGTCATGATAACTGATCTCTTTCGCCCTTTACAAGATACTGTTCCAATGATAAGCCAAGTAGATCAACTCATTGATCAGGACAGATCAGGTCAACAAGCAGTTCAGAAAGCTGGCGAGCAAACTAAACAGCGGCTTTTTAACTTACCTCGTTTTAAACTACCTCGCATCCAGATTAATAATAATCGACCGCCCGTCCAGCCTGATAATAACCAACCGCCTGTCCAGCCTAATGATAGCCAACCGCCCGTCCAGCCTAATAACAGCCAAGCTCCCTTCCAGTGGAATTCTCGCCCAGCTCCCTACCAGTTTAATAATGTTGAAGAACTGTATCAAAGACTAGCAAAAAGAAGTAACGAAAGTTATGAAGTATGGTTCGCCAGAATCGGTCAAATTACTCTCTATATGCGTGGGGAAATTTATCGTCCATGGAAAAGGACTTTATCGACCGAGGACACAAAAGTATATGATGCTCTCGTTAGACAACAAAATTCCCAAAGAGCACAGCAGTTCGATCAAGGGATGCGGCAGTTAATTGAAGCAGATAGGCAACGGCAATTGATGATTAGGGAATGCGAAAAAAGGAATCCTAATGCTGTTTGTTACTGATATGTCCGGGGTGTGTTCAGGTTGTAGGGCAAACGCATGCGTTTCTTAGCATTTTACATTGATCCATTTGGTAGTGCATCAAACCGTAGTGGGATAAGTAACTATATCTCGCCAAGTCTAAGGAACAGTTGTCAATTTTGCTCGTTGAGCTGCTGTTGTTTTCCAGCGACTATGTTGCCAAATCCAGTGCGATCGCTCCAGTGAGCGCCGCTGGATAACACGGCGTTGCAACGGACGAAACCAAGATTGGGGAAGTATGAGGAGAACGATCGTCGCCGTTGAACTAAACCGTTCTTGGTCGGGGCGTAGCCGAAAAGTTACTTGTAGAGTGATTGAGAAAGTAGAAACAATCTTAACCTTTGTTGCAAAACAGCACTATTTTTGCGTAGCATTGGCGATCTGTGCTTTGCTCTTTACTCACGAGCGCGATCGCCTAAATACTTCTCATCAGTTAGGCTTGAGGAAGCATATGCGCTCTTGGTTTTTACCCACAACAGAATTATGACTGAACTGCTTCAACAGGCGATCGCCCAAATCCAAAAACTCCCACCCGATCAGCAAGATGCGATCGCGGCTCGATTTTTGGCGGAGTTGCAGGACGAGCAAAAATGGGAAACTCGTTTTGCTGCCACAACAGACGATCAATGGGATCGGATGGCGGCAATGGTGCGGCAGGAGATCGCGGCAGGAGAAACTGTTCCGCTTGATGAAGTATTCCCAACACACAAATGAAATCAAGTGTCACAAAGTCATTTCGCAAGCGGCTAGGCGATCTGCCTGCATCCGTTCAGGAACAAGCCGATAAAGCTTACGCCCTTTGGCAGGAAGAGCCTTATCATCCAAGTCTTCAATTCAAGCGGATTAGTCAGAAGCAACTGATTTATTCTGCTCGTGTCAGTCTCAATTATCGTGTTTTAGGTTTACTGGAAGGCGACCATATTTACTGGTATTGGATTGGTGCACACGATGAGTACGATGAATTGCTAAAACGGATGTAGTTTGAGGAGATCGGTGAAGACTCAGGCATAACAACCCAATTGGAGCGGACTGAACAAAGTTGGTCGGTGTTGTAGCAAAAGTTACTAGCAGCCGCTACATTTTGCCGTTAAAAGTTGACCTAAAATCAATTGGCGCTCTGTGCTTTGCTCTTTACTCGCGAGTACGATCTGCGCTTCTCCCAAAGGGAGACGCCAAGGGCGAATGCAGCAGCGCTTCGCTATCGCCTAAATACTTCTCAATTGTTGCCTGAAGCATCATCGCACTCATCGGTATTCCAGTCGCTTCTTCGTTACGGCGCGTCATTTCATCCAGATAAATCGCCACTTTCTTCCAACATTTAACGTCATTATTGATATAACAAGTCTCACCAACAAAAACATCAACATGGCTGCATTCAATCGCATCAACCGCATAGTCAGAGCCAACTGCAACGATCTCACAGGCAAACTTAAACCAGCAGAAGGTACAGCCTATATTGCCACAGGCGCAGCAACAGGTGCGGGAGTTTCGGCAACCATTGGTGGCATGGGATTAGTTGGAGGATTTGGCGGCATCGGTATTGGCATGGCACCAGTTGCCGCCGCTGGTGCAGTGGTAGGTGCTGCAGCTTACGGGGGCAAAAAAGCACTTGATGAGCAAGATGCTTCAGCTTTAGGTGCTGCTGCCGTTGGTGCCCTTGGTGGTGCGGCTGTTTCTTCCAGCGTCGGCGGTATGGGATTAGCTTTTGCAGGCACTGCCGTTGGAGTCGGCATGGCACAGGTTGCGGCAGCAGGTGCGGTGGCAGGATTAGGTGCTTATGGGTTAAATCGGCTGCTTGATCAGGCAAAAACTACTGATAATCCTCAAAAATTCTCGGCATCTTTTACAGCAATTAAACTCAGTATTCAACAAGAAATTGCTAGTTTAACTAAGAGTAAAAAATTACAACAACAACAGCTTAAGCTTGCTCAAAGCGAAGTTGATTTATGGCAGAAAGTTGCTATAGCGGCGCTGAAACAAGAACGCGATGACTTAGCTCGTAAAGCCTTGGAGCGTAAGCTTGAGCATCAACAAAATATTACCACAATCACAACTCAGCTAGAACAGGTAACGGCAAGAATTGAGTCTCTCAAAAGTGATTTGTTGGTTATAGAAATGACTATAAATGAAGTTTAATCAGTAAAAATTGTCTTGATAAGAGTACAATTTTTACTTTGCGATCGCCTAAATCATACTTCTCAATCTTCACTAGAGAAACTTCATACTAATCAAAAATATCCTTACAGTTGCTGATCCAAGTTTTTTCGGTATACCAAAAATCCCGATTAGCTCCAATTCATAATCTTAGCGGCACTTTCTCCTCTTATTTAACGTCACCACTTCCGACTGATCATCCGACTAGACTCAACTCTGCTAAAGTCAAAAACAGTAAAGTTTAGTAAAAACTTCAACCCCTTACAGGAAGAGCGACAAACTCTATGCTATTAACAAAAACATCTATACAGCGCCTTTTTAGTGCCGTGGCAGTTACAGGTTGTATGCTTACAGGATTTGCTACCAGTAGCTGGGCGCAGAGTAACCCTGGCTTCACTCTTTGGGGCGGCGTTGCCCGTGAAAGTCAACTCAATTATTACCTAGACTTTGGTGGACGCCCTAATCAATGGGATCGTTACCGCCTCAAAATTCCCGCCAGCAAAATGGAATTAGGCGTTGCCCAATTTGCCATTTCTTATCCTGATTATTTTGACGGCAAATTTAACCCAAAGAAAATTGAAGTAAAGGTAAAAGGTAAATCTGTCAAGCTTTCGGAAGTGAAATGGGACAAAGAAAATCACATCATTCAAATTTATCTAGAAGAACCAATTCTGGCGGGTAATAGCGTTGAGTTGGTCTTTAATGATGTGAAAAACCCGCCAATGGGTGGAATTTATTACTTTAATGCCCAAATTCTTACTCCCGGCGATATTCCCCTACCCCGTTATCTAGGAACATGGGTTTTGAGTATTGGTGGTTAGTCAGCAAATCGCTACTATCTCACAGAGAAAACGATTAATTGCCAGCTTGAAACAGGCACGGGAAACCCGTCAAGATGCTAATGTAATAGACTGTGACTCTTAATCGAGAGTTAAATTAGATTTTTTTGAAGTAACCAATCATGACTCAACGGACATTAGGCGGTACCAGCCGCAAACGCAAAAGAACATCAGGTTTTCGCGCCCGGATGCGTACCAAAAACGGTCAATGTGTAATTAGAGCGCGTCGAAGCAAGGGGCGTCAGCGCCTCGCCGTCTAGTTTGAGTTTCTTAAGGTCAATGATTGTTTGCCTTCCGGAACGTCTATCGGTTGCGCCCTGGATGGAGAGTTTATTGTGACACTGCCTCAACCGCATCGGCTCAAGCAACGCCGAGATTTTCAGGCAGTTTATCACAAAGGAATTCGCCGCACGGGGCGTTATTTGATATTGCGGGGTTTACCTGAGCCTAGCCGTGACCCAAAAGAGGCAAATCAAGAACAGCCAACCATAAATCAGAGCAAGCTTCCGACCAAAATTGGTATATCGATTAGCCAAAAAGTTAGTAAAAAAGCAGTAGTACGCAATCGCATTAAGCGGCAGATAAAGGCAATTTTACGCCAGTTATTACCCCGAATAGCACCGGGCTGGCAGTTAGTTGTGGTGGTACGACCTGGAGCGAAAGAGTGCGAATATGCACACTTTTTGCGAGAATTAGAGCAGTTATTGGTAGAAGCAGAGGTATTAAATGGCTATTAAAGAGGACGTATTTTACGAAGGTGGTCCCCATGTTGGAGACTTGATTATTAATATTTTGTTAGCATTTACGGTAATTTGCTTGCCCTTAACCGTTGGGGCAATTGTCCGAGCCTTATGGCTACGCTACAAAATTACGGATCGCCGTATTTCGGTAACCGGAGGCTGGCAAGGACGGGATCGCGTCGATATCATTTATGCAGAAGTGAGAAAGGTAGTCAAACTGCCCCGTGGTCTTGGTAGTTGGGGAGATGTAGTAATCACCCTCAAAGACGGTAGTCGCCTTGAACTACGGGCAGTTCCTCGCTTCCGCGAAATCTCAGACTTCATTGCCGAAAAAGCCGCCGCCAAAACCGGCAGAAGCATCGACGCGATCAAATCATAAAACGAATAGCGATCGCACCTCCTACCGTCTCAAATCGGCACTCGCGGCAACAATCAGGCGGGACATTTAGCACAAACGCCGGATATCCCGCCTCGCATTTCGACAGATATTAGATAAATTAGATTAGAAAACACACGCAGCGCCTAGGTTGACTTCATACGAATGGATTTTGGTATAAGCTTTCTCTCCAACAACGTCATGTTGCCAATCCTGGACTTCTTCTACGGGATTGTGCCAAGTTATGGTCTCGCCATCGTGGCGCTGACTCTTGTAATTCGCTTCGCCTTATTTCCCCTAAATGCTGGCTCCATTCGCAACATGAGGCGTATGCGAATCACCCAACCGCTGATGAAAAAGCGGCAGGAAGAAATTCAAAAACTCTACAAGGACGACCCCACCAAACAGCAAGAGGAAATGAGCAAACTCTTCAAAGAGTTTGGCAACCCACTTGCCGGGTGTTTCCCAGTCCTGTTGCAAATGCCCCTTCTGTTTGCTCTATTTGCCACGCTGCGGGGTTCGCCGTTCTCGGACGTAAATTACCCCGTTAATATCCAAATCCTGCCTAGAGAGCAAATGGAGCTGGTACAGCCTCAAGCTTATGTCAGCAAACCCCAAAATATCTACATCGCTGATGGTATTCATGCTCCAGTTGCAGCCATCTTACCAGGAGGCAATCGCCTGGTAGTTGGAGAAAAGACAAAAGTTGAATACCAAACCGTCGAAGGCAAACCCCTGCCAGCATTACTGACTGAATATCCAGAAACCGAAATTAATCCCAACTGGCAAATCACCAAAGGTGAAGAGCTGGTAAAACTAAACGAAGATGGCACAATTGAAGCCCTAGCACCTGGAGACGTGACTCTTCAAGGTACACTTCCGGGACTAGCTGCCAATGATGGCTTTCTCTTTATCGATGCTTTGGGACGTGTCGGCGCCTTTGATGACGATGGTGCAATTCATTGGGATATCGTCGGCATGATTATCGCCTTCGGAATCAGCTTGTATGTTAGCCAAATCTTATCTGGACAAAATAATAGCGACGCACCAGCGCAGCAACAAACGATTAATAAAATCACTCCTGTCTTATTTTCAGGAATGTTTTTCTTCTTCCCACTGCCTGCCGGGGTGTTGATGTATATGCTGATTGCTAACCTTTTTCAAACGGCACAAACCTTCCTTCTGATGCGGGAACCATTACCGGAAAACATTCAGAAAATGATGGAAAGCCAAGAAAAAGAAACCAAAGTCTCAGAAGAAAACAGAAAGTCACTGCCTTTTGAACCTGGTCGTTCTACTAAGAAAAAGGCTTCGAGTTAATGACTAGTAATCCTACATTGCAGCGGGGTCAGCAATGGCTAGAAGAATTTCTGCAGCTAGCCAAATTGCCTGCAGTTGTTCAGGCAAGCGATGAAGCTACCCCCGATGACCACAGACCAAATTATTGGTTAACCATTGAGCAAAGCAAGCTGACGCCAGAGCAGATTCAAATTTTGACGGGTCCAGATGGTGCGGCGCTAGATGCGATTCAGTATTTAGCTAATTCCATTTTGAATCAGGGTCAAAACGAACAGCAGCAAGCAGTTTACACGGTTGAACTCAATGGTTACCGCCTCCAGCGTCAAGAAGAATTGAGGGCTCTGGCAAATCAAGCAGCTCAACAAGTCCGGGAAACTGGCGAGGATGTGGAAATGAGGTCTTTATCTGCTGCTGAAAGACGCCAAGTTCACACATTTTTAAAAGAGTGTGATGATCTAGAAACTCAAAGTCAAGGACAAGAACCTGACCGGCGCTTAGTTGTGCGTCGGCGCTAAAAGGTAGGCGTGCCAAGGCAAGTTAAAAAATGAATCGCTGAGGATAATTGTGATGGAAGCAATTCATATCCCCTGGTTGCTCAAACTGCCTGGGCATACTGATGTTATTCAAATTAATGAATCCCTGCCGGATTTAGCAACGCTCACTCCGGTACGCGGGCGGCTAGAAGTGATTCATCAAGGGCAGTATCTAGAAGTTGGTGTGCAAGCAGAAACGATTGTCACCTTGACGTGCGATCGCTGTTTGCAACAATATAATCATCGTCTGGCTGTTGAGGCAACAGAAGTTTTATGGTTAGATGAATCTGCACAACAACCTTACTCTGGACCCTTAGAGCAAGAAACTTTATTAGAAGATTTGGTGGAAACTCTGCCACCTCAAGGCTATTTTCAACCAAATGCTTGGCTTTATGAGCAAATTTGTCTAGCATTACCACCACGGCAACTGTGTGATCAAAAATGTCCAGGAATTGCCGTCGATCATACGGAAGCTGCAACTAATTCAGCTAATGATCGGCGTTGGGCAGCACTAGAAGCTCTAAAACGTCAACTTCCTGGCTAAAATAACATTCAAACTGGGTAGGAAAAACCCTTGAGGGTTTTTACTGCTCCCACCGCCCGAAATGCCATGAGTTTTAATGATCAATTTGAGCTGCTTCTACGTGCCCGCTATCCGTTAATTTATATTCCCACTCCCGAAGAAGAACGAGTGGAAACGGCGATCGCTCTTTCAGCAAAACGCTTAGGCGATCGCGCTGTTTATATTTGGGATTTTGTAGACGGCTATCAAGGTAACCCGAATGATGCAGGTTTTGGTCGTCGCAACCCGCTACAAGCTTTAGAATTTATCGAAAAATTACCCGAAAGCGCTGCAGCTATTTTTATCCTCAGAGACTTTCACCGCTTTTTGGAAGATATCTCAGTAGCGCGGAAACTGAGAAATTTGGCAAGAAAATTGAAATCTCAGCCGAAAAATTTGGCGATTATTACTCCCCAAGTTGCTATTCCGGCTGATTTGTCAGAAGTCTTAACAGTTCTGGAATTTGCTTTACCCCAAGCTTCAGAAATTAAAGCTGAGATAGAAAACTTACTCAAAGCCATTAATCAATCTTTAAGCGAGCAAATAACAGATGAACTAGTGCGCTCTTGTCAAGGTCTTTCCTTAGAAAGAATTCGCCGCGTACTGACACGAGCGATCGCAACTCATGGCGAAATTCAACCCGAAGATGTGGAACTTGTCCTCGAAGAAAAACGCCAATCAATTCGGCAGACACAAATTTTAGAATTTTATCCAACTAGCGAAAAAATCTCTGATATAGGTGGATTAGATAACCTGAAAGACTGGCTGCTGCGGCGGGGCGGGGCTTTTACAGAACGAGCAAGGGCATACGGTTTGCCTCATCCACGGGGTTTGTTACTGGTTGGTATTCAAGGTACAGGAAAGTCATTAACGGCAAAAGCGATCGCTCATCATTGGCATTTGCCCCTATTACGTCTAGATGTGGGGCGTTTATTTGGTGGCTTAGTTGGCGAGTCAGAATCTCGCACTCGGCAGATGATCCAGCTTGCAGAAGCCCTGTCTCCTTGTATTTTATGGATTGATGAAATTGACAAAGCCTTTGCTGGATTAGATTCTAAAGGTGATGCTGGCACAACTAGTCGAGTCTTTGGTACATTTATCACTTGGATGGCAGAAAAGCGATCGCCTGTTTTCGTGGTTGCCACTGCTAATAATATCCAAGCACTACCTCCAGAAATGCTCCGCAAAGGGCGCTTTGACGAAATCTTCTTTGTCGGTTTGCCGAGCCAAGAAGAACGTTTAGCAATTTTTGAGTTACATTTAGCTCGACTACGACCACACAACCTGAAAAGTTATGATCTAGAGCGATTAGCTTACGAAACTCCCGACTTTTCTGGTGCCGAAATCGAGCAGACTCTCATTGAAGCCATGCATATCGGCTTTAGCCAAAATCGCGACTTCACCACTGATGATATCTTAGAATCGGCTAGCCAAATTATCCCCTTGGCACGAACCGCCCAAGAACAAATTCAGTTTTTACAAGATTGGGCAGCAGCAGGCAAAGCACGAATGGCATCAAGAGATAGTCGTTTGAGCAGCCGCATTCAACGTCAATTTCAATAAGATGTTGCAGGTTGTTCGTTATGTGATATTAGTCTAATACCCAACAACCAATTACTAACAACTCCTATGAGTTTGTCTGGAATAGCTAAGTTTTTCATCGGTTTTATCCTCGGCATTGCCATCTTAGTCGGTAGCAGCGCCGCCGCTGTCTTCTACTTTTGGACACAGCTTTCTGTTGTGCCATCTCGCCCTACCTTTTCTGAAGAGAAACCACAGCCGTCACCAGTGGCGCAGAAAGCGGCTAAAACGAATTCTACAGCGGCTATCAACAAGTCAGCAACACCAGTTAAGGCATCTCCCAAGGAACTACCAGCAGGAGCCTATAAAGCCCGTGTTACCTGGCCCGAAGGCTTAATTCTCCGCGATGCTGCAGGCGCTGATGCTGCCCGTATCGGAGGTGTTGCTTTTAATCAAGAGGTAGTGGTGCTGCAAGAAAGTTCCGATCAAAGATGGCAAAAGGTGAGTGTAGGAGATGGTGATTTGGAAGGCTGGATTAAGGCAGGCAACGCTGATCGTGTTAATTAATCGCTTCTTTTTCTCTTAAGCGTATTTGACTTAAGAGTATAACCTGATTATTTGATTAGTAGCTGAAAATGGACTTTGTTGGCAGCAAGCAACAGAGCAGATTTTGTCATAACTAGAGGAATAGTGTTAAGAAAAGTAGCTAAAGTTTAATCTTAGTTGCAAAATCCTTGGTAATTGAAAAGCAAACTAAAAAGGAATGGTACTTTGTTATGAACTGAAGCTCACACCTTTAACAACTCACAAACGATGTACAACAAAAATTCTGATAAAGATTGGTTAAGTGCAGTAGTAACGGCAGCATTGGGTGCTGGTGTAGTGACATCTTTTGCTGTAAGTCAAGGTCAAGATCCTTTTGTGGCTTTGGGAATTACTGGTTTTTCGGCGTCAGTTGCTTTAGTTTGTGGTTATTTAGGGCTAATTTAACTATTATATGACCCGGTTATTCTCAAGAAGTTGAATTAGAAAATACTAGTTTTTGGAAAAATTGGTAATTGCCGACAGAACATGGAACTTGTATTTCGGTGCTAAATATTACTTGTTCCTGCTTGCCGACAAATTTAAATTGGGAATAATTCAAGCCATTTTTTTGGTTTGTAGCGGTGAATATTGCACAATAACGAGATGATTGAGAGCATTGTTAATTCTGTCCAAAAGTTGAGGAGGCAAGCTAACTTAATCAAATTTCCAGTAAGCAAGATTGACTATTATCAAAAGTTTCGCAAAAATTCAGTGGTAGGGCAGACGACAAGATGACATAAATTATGGTATCAATGGCAGATTAAAGCGATCGCATGGCACAATCATGGAGACTCTTGCTTACATTCATCTTGCCCTAGCCGCAGAAACACCTTTAGAGGTTCAATCTGAACGACTAAACAGGCGAAATTCCAACCGCGTCGCGCTGTATTTGCTGCCCATGATTATCACTCTTAGTATCTTGGGGGCAACTTCTACTTCTACCTTAGCCCAGACAATTGGACAAGGGGCAACAGGTTCAGAAGTCACGGTGATTCAAGAGCGTTTACAACGTTTAGGCTACTTTAATCAGTCTCCAACTGGGGTTTTTGGCACAATAACCCAAAATGCAGTTATTCAATTTCAGCAAGAAAATGGGTTAACTGCTGATGGTGTTGTCGGAGATCAAACCATAAGGGTACTTTTTAGTCCAGATGCAAGAGGAATAAGCGTGCAAAGTTATAGCATTCCTTCTGTACAAGATCGCCCACAATTTAGGACAGAAAGACAAAATTATGATTTGCCGGCAAGACAAGAAAGCAGCAGATTTGAGACATTTAGCGGCAGCAGTATTTTACAATTTGGCGATCGCGGATCACTTGTCAGACGCCTACAAGAGCAGTTAAGCGATCGCGGTTTCTCTCCTGGTTTAATTGATGGCATCTACGGTGGACAAACTGAGAGTGCTGTTAGAGAATTTCAGCGGCAAAATGATCTATTTTCTGATGGCATTGCTGGCAGAGCAACATTAGTCGCTTTAGGAATACGCACCGATGCCGAACCAATTAATCCTTATGTGGTAGTTGTACCATTTAGGAATGACAACACCCTCGAACAAGTCCGCGCTATAGTCGGTAGCAATGCCACATTAGGCGAAGCCAAGCAAGGTCGCTATGTGAATGCAGGAGCTTTTGAAAGTCGTGCTAGAGCCGAAAGTCGTTCTGCCTTGTTGCGATCGCGTGGACTTGATGCCAGAGTTAATTATTTTCGCTAAAAATCCCTGCTAGGTTTTCAGTTGTACAGTCTCCAGGATAAACTAGTAGCCTGGTGTGATAGTGATGAGCCAATAAAATCTATGGAAAACCTTGCTTATCTTCATCTGGTCTTAGCCAACGAAACTGAGGCAGACACAGAATATACAGCCTCAATCACAATTAATCGTCTAATTGTGTCATTCAAGTCAAGCCATGCCACCGTGCAGTTTTTGGGCTTAACAATGGCGCTGTTGCTGTTTGGCATGGCTAATCAGGCAATGGCATTAGTTCAACAAGGCGATCGCTCTTCAGAAGTCACCTTCATTCAGCAGCGTCTGCAACAATTAGGCTACTTTCAAGCTAATATTACTGGATATTTTGGTCAAATAACTAAAGAAGCAGTGATCCGTTTTCAAGAAGCCCAAGGACTGACACCAGATGGCATAGTCGGGGAAAATACCCAAGCCACCTTAGAAAGACCGCAAAAAGCAAATCAATCAGTAGTAAAACCAGTACAGCCGCAGACAAATCAAGTTTCGATAAAAGAAAGCAGCGAAGATACTCAGCCGAGTTTATTGCAAATAGGTGCTCGCGGTATCCAAGTCAGCACCCTGCAAGAAAGTTTGGCAGTGGCAGGATTTTCTAGTGGCACAGATGGCGTTTTTGATGCCGCAACTCATGAAGCCGTCAAACAATTCCAGCAAGCCAAAGGTTTGAGTGTTGATGGTATTGTCGGACCACAAACCAGAGCCGCATTACCCGCAATTGGTGGCGAAAATCCCACACCTACAGCCCTAAATTTACCTAAACCGGCGGAAGTCAAAGATATGCAAAAACGTCTACAAGCACGAGGCTTTTATGGCGGTTCCATTGATGGTCTTTGGGGACCGCAAACTCAAGCAGCCGTTGAATCAGCCCAGAAAGCTTATAGTGTCAGTATTGAAGACATTCCCAAACAGGGCTTCTAACCAAAAAAGAAAGAACCGACTAATAGTCGGTTGCATGAAATATGGATTTTGTCAAGTTGTAGGCAGTTAGCTGAGAGCTTCTAGATAATCCCGTACCCGATTACGGCGCTTGGGCTGCCTTAACTTTTGCAAAGCTTTGGCTTCAATTTGACGAACACGCTCACGAGATAGCTCCAAAGCGCGACCAATTTCTGCTAAGGAATAAGGGTGACCATCTCCCAAACCGAAACGCATCCGAATTACATCACGTTCACGGGTGGTCAAATCAGCCAAGAGTTGCTGCAAATCCCGTTGTAGGGCTTCGCGCATCAAAATCTCTTCAGGAGAAGTTTCATCGGTTTCTAGCAAGTCACCGAGTTCTGTGTCTTTTTCCTTACCAACCTTGATTTCTAAAGAAACCGAACGAGGCACGCGCAGCAAGACTTCCCGCACTTGCTCGGCAGTCATTTCTAGCTCTTTAGCTATATCATCAATAGTTGCCGTGCGACCTTTTTCCTGAGAAATTTTGCGCTGGGCTTTTTTAATTTTGTTGAGTTTTTCGGTGATGTGGACAGGTAGGCGGATAGTACGGCTTTGAGTTGCAATAGCACGGGTGATACCTTGGCGAATCCACCAGTAAGCATAAGTGCTAAAACGATAACCCTTAGTTGGGTCAAACTTCTCAACCGCCCGCTCTAATCCCAGAGTTCCTTCTTGAATTAGGTCTAAAAGTTCCAAACCACGATTTTGATACTTCTTTGCTACCGACACCACTAGGCGTAGGTTAGCCTTGATCATGTGTTCCTTTGCTCGGATACCTTGAGCCTGCATCTGGTCTAGCTCTTGGGTAGAAAGATTCGCAAGTTCAGCCCAACGGCGTTTACCTTCAGCCAAACTTGGCTTGAGGTCAACAACTTCAATGCCTGCAGTAGTTGCCCAGCGCTCCAAAGAAGGACGATGACCTAACTGAGATGCCAAACGGTCGTGAGCATCAATTAGGTGAACAAAACGCTCCATTACTGCATCTGCTGGAGTAGCAGACTCATTCCGCAAGTCCAAAAGTCGCATATAGCGTTGTACTTTTTGAGCTTCCGAGACTTCCTCATCTCGCCTCAGTAAACGAACCCGACCGATTTCTTGAAGATACAACCGAACCAAGTCAGTGGTGCGGCGGTTGGCACTTTTAGAGAAATTGGTCGCTTCTGCACCATCCATCTCCACATCAACCAAATCATCTACCGATGTATCCACATCACTTGTACCGTTAATCTCAAACCCAGAGGCTGGGGCTTCATTGTCGAATTCTGTGCCGGCATAGAAAGGAGTGGCTTGCATAATGATCTCTTAATTACGACCGTGACGACACTGGGTTAACAGTGCGTTACAACTTATTAGTTAGAGTTCCCACCCTTGATGACCGGAGAACAGCGCTTTGTGTTTTTTGTGTAAAGAGTTTCCAGTGACTAACTGGTTGCTCTTGAGGTTTGTCCGCTGTTGACTAACTGCCTCAGTATCAATGCTACATAAAATTGTCACATTGAGACAAAAATCTGTCTTTGGTAAGACGACATGGCTCCTCATCTAACAGCTAGTATAAGCGTTGTCTCCGGAGGGAGAGTGACCTGAATCAAAGGTTGTAATAATCTTCATCACTAAACGAGGCATTTCCTGAAGAATTGAGCCAGTTTGCCAGAAAATTTCTCAAAAATTCCTAAAATCTTGCTCAAAGCTTAATTCTCCGGTACTTCCACCTTTCAAATTTTCTCTCTACAATAAGCAGATTCACTCTTAAGCGCCCACCATGATCATTGCAAGATGCCAACTTATTCGGGCTTGGTATCTCGCAACATCAAGGCTTCAACAGCAGCTTGTGGTGTAATCTCACCGTTGAGCAGGCGATAGACTTGATAAGTAATCGGTACAGAAACGCCTCGCCTGTTGGCACGCTCAACTAATACTCTGGTTGTATTTACCCCTTCTGCCGTGCCTTCTAAATCTGCCAAAATCTCAGTTAAACCCTTACCCTGAGCCAGTTGATAGCCTACCTGATAATTACGACTAAGGCTGCTGTTGCAAGTTGCTAACAAGTCTCCTAGTCCCGATAAACCATAAAAAGTTTCCGCTTTTGCGCCCCAGTCTGTGCCAATGCGGATAATTTCAGCCAGTCCACGAGTTAAAAGGGCGGCTTTGGCATTTGTTCCTAACTTTAAGCCATCACAAGTGCCAGATGCGATCGCCATGACATTCTTCAGCGTCCCCCCCAACTCCACACCCAAGGGGTCAGGATTGGTATAAACACGGAAATTTGGCGAAGAAAATGCCTGCTGCACAATTTTTGCGGCATTTACGTCGGCACTCGCCACTACACTTGCTGCTGGCAGTCCCTGCTTAATTTCCTGAGAAAGATTCGGTCCCGATAAAACGACTACTCCATTTTCGGGAAACGCCGCTTGCCAAATTTGAGAAGGAGTAAGGGTTGTCGTCGCATCTAAACCTTTGGTTGCGGTGATTAAAATTTTATCACTGGCAACTGGCAGAAATTTTAACTGTTCGCTAATAGAAGCAACACCGGACATGGAAACAGCAGATAGGACAATATTTGCCGCTTCAAAGACATCCTGCAAGCTTTCTGGGCTTTGGCGCGACCACAAACAGACTTGATGACCGTTTTGAGATGCCAGATAACTGAGGGCTGTTCCCCATACTCCAGCGCCAATAGTCAAAATTTTAGTCATTTGTAAGCTAGCAATTGCCCGTCCTAATTAATTAACTGTACGCGGATAACGCTGCATCAACTCTCGCACTTGTTCGGCATGATAGGAACTACGAGTTAGGGGTGAAGAAACTACTTGCAAAAAGCCTAACTCTTTACCCCAAGCTGCCCAGGCATCAAACTGAGCTGGTGTAATGAAGTCATCAACATTTAAGTGCTTTTGGGTAGGTTGGAGATATTGCCCGATTGTGAGGATATCACAATTAACTGAGCGTAAATCTTGCATAACGGCGCGAATTTCGGCGTCAGTTTCGCCTAATCCTGCCATTAAACCGGATTTTGTGTAAATCCAGGGGGCTAAGTCGTGGGAGCGTTGCAGGAGTTCAAGCGATCGCTGATAGTTTCCTTGAGGACGCACCCGGCGATACAATCGGGCAATAGTTTCCGTATTGTGATTTAGGACATCTGGTCTGGCTTGCAAAATTGCCTCTAAAGCGTCCCAGTTGCCGCACAAGTCGGGAATTAGCACCTCGATGGTTGTTTGGGGTGAAACGGCACGAACGGCGTCTATACAGGCTTGAAACTGGGATGCGCCACCATCGGCTAAATCATCGCGGTTAACGGAAGTAATGACGACGTGGTTTAAACCCAGACGGCGCACGGCTTCGGCTAGGCGTATGGGTTCCGTGGCGTCAAGGGGTTGGGGTTTTTTCTCAAAATCAATATCGCAGTAGGGACAGGCGCGAGTGCAGGCGGGTCCCATAATTAAGAATGTAGCTGTGCCGGCGTTGAAGCATTCGCCAATATTTGGGCAAGAGGCTTCTTCGCAGACTGTATTTAGTGACAAATCCCGTAAGATATCTTTAACATTACCAACGCGCTCCCACTGAGGGGCTTTGACACGCAACCATTCTGGCTTTACTACCACTTTGCCAAACGCTTTTATTGAAGTTACACAGTGTTAATCCTAACAAGTCGGGGGGCGTATTGTTGATGGGACATGATAGCATTGATAAGTTATGGCGAATAGCTTAACGGGATGTAGCGCAGCTTGGTAGCGCACCTCGTTCGGGACGAGGGGGTCGCAGGTTCAAATCCTGTCATCCCGATTGAATTTTGAATTATGTTTTAGGCTTCTCTTACAAAGAGGCGATCGCTTTTATTGCTTTAGAGACTTTAGCAATTGTCTAGGACGTGCCAACTGTATGGCAGCCAAAAGCTGAGGATAATGAATAAAGATATAGTGTTCATACTCAAACCAATTTTTTTCAGCTTTTTCTTGGTTGCAAGCGCGGCAAATTACCCAAAGATTCTTAAATTCCATCGATAACCAAGGATATTGCGCTCGTGGCAATTTATGATCGATTGTTCGACCGCCACATTCAGAAAATTTAGCTTCACAAATTGGACAATTCCAATCTGAATTTTCTCTAGCCCAATCCTGACTTTCTTTGGTAGTTCCATCTTTACTATTACCATTAATATATCGCCAATAATCGAACTTTTTATAGTCTTCCCAATCTTGAGCTGTTAGCTTGTGATAGCGTTTGCCGCCGATTTTATCTGCTAACTTAAATAATCCTTCAAATGTCTGATCTTCAAGATTCATAGTATTACTTACTAAACTTTAGTAGTACGGTATGTCTTTTGATTTGGTTTTTTAGTAGTTTTCTGAGTTAGATTTTTGCTATAGTCAACAACCTCCATTTCGGTATCTGGAAACTGTTTGTCTATTAACTCTCCAATTGCAGCAACTTCTTGAGATAATTGTTGATTAAAATCGGCTTTTTCTTGAGGAGTTTGGTATTTATTACCAATATGGTCAGCTTCTAAAAATAATTCTTCTAAGCTCATGTCTTCAAATGGTGGCTTGTCTAGAAATTCCTCAATCTTCTGATAAAGATTAATGACATTCTGCCAGCCAACATTTTTATAACCATTGCTTTTGAGCAACTTTTGAGTTTCTTGATCGAGCTTAATTCTATTCTGGGAGTTAGTGCGTTGTACCTCGCTATAACTCATGCCTTGGAAGTTTCTTTTTTTGCTTGCCATTGGTTTAATTCTTTAGCCTAAAGTCCATCTAAAAAGTCTAATTACGGCTTTGCGAATTTCGCTATCTTCATATTCAAGAAGCGCTTTTGTATCTTGTGCTAATCTGAGCCGAATCTGATCAATCATATTCTTTAAGTTTCTATTATCTTTTTTCAATTCTGTATTAACTTCTGTCAGATTTTCAACTTTTGAAGTTAGAGAAGTCTTTTCACTTAATAAACCTTGAACCTCAGCTTGCAGTTTTTGTTGTTCTGCCTCTAAAAGCCGTTTTCTATTTTCAAGATTTAGGTTAGCTTGTTCTATTTTCTTTAAGTCTTGATTTTTTTGCTGTAGTTTAGTATTAGCTTCTGCTAGCTGATTATTTTGATTGGTTAAGATTTGAGACTGAGAATTTAAGGACTGATTTTTTGAGGATAAGTCTTGAACATTAGCTTGCAGCTTTTTTTGTTGACTCTCTAAATCCTGTTTTTTACTTTCAAGAGTTTTGTTAGCTTGTTCTATAGATTCGGTATATTCTTTTAATTGAAGATGTCTTTCTTGTAAGTCTTCTAGTTTATTTTCTGCTTGGTTACGTGCTCTGCCAAAGGTAGCATTATTACGACCCAATTCAGAGTTTTTGTCAGCATAAGAACTAATAAGCTTTGCCGCACTGGGTTCACGAGTTAGAAGATCAACCAGCTTTTCACACTCATCTTTACTCAAAGATTTGCTAATGTTTTTATTGATGCTAAACTTTTCTTTTAAAACATTTTGAAGTTCATCTTTAGATGCCATGATCACTCTCCCTAAGTATTGATAAGTTGAGATTTTAAAACGAAGATAATTTTATAAGCCATCTTTATAGGATTTTGACCTGCCAAGGCAGCTATCATTTCCTAATTTATCTCTATTCTTCCAGAATTACCTCTGAACAGGAATGTTTTTTGATGATCTTCACTAAAACTTGACAGTTTAATATCTGGCACTTGGGAAGTCAGATTATTTGCTAACACCAATCCTGAAAAGCTAAAAAATGGTACTGAGTGCAATAATTCATCTGCCTGTAACGAAAACTACAGAAACTTCTTATTATTCCAGAACTTATAAAATAATTGTCTATATTGATAGCAAATACGCAAGAATTAATAAATTATTAATTGTCAACTTGGAAACTTTATCGGGTTAAACGTAGTAGCAAACTACTTTTTGTGCTAAATTTATATCTAATGCTAAAAGCAGGATTTATCCAGTAAATCCTGCTTTTTCAGTAGTAATAATTATATGAATTTTTTCATCGGCTGTGCAGTTTGGGGTCATAAAAGTTGGGTCGGCGAACTTTATCCGAAAGGAAGTAAACCTGCAGAATTTCTACGTCTTTATTCTCAACGTTTCAGCATTGTAGAAGGCAATACAACTTTCTACTCAGTGCCGAATCAGGACACTATAAAAAAATGGGTGTCCCAGGTGTCGCCAGGGTTTAAAATCTGTCCCAAATTGCCACGACAACTAACTCATAAAGGTTTATTGCAACCGATAATTCCTGCTGCTTTAGAGTTTTTGGAAAAAATGCAGGGTTTAGGCGAACATCTTGGACCAATTTTTGCCCAATTGCCACCTCATTACAGTCCTTGTTTGTTAGAAGATTTGACAGCTTTTCTGGCAGCTTTGTCTAAAAGTAAGATGCCTTTGGCGCTGGAAGTCCGCCATGCTGAATGGTTTGAGGAACCCCATGCTAGTAATTTAAATGCCTTGCTTCAACAATTAAATATTGGGCGGGTGATTTTGGATACTCGACCTGCATATACTAAGTCAGCTAGCTTTGTGGAACCCGTGGAACCGCGTAAACCAAAACTGCCTGTACAACCTGTGGTTACGGCATCCTTTACCCTAGTACGCTTTATTAGCCATCCTCAACTAGAAATCAATCAACCTTTTATGGAAGCATGGATTAGTTGGATTGAGCAATGGTTAAGTCTGGGTAAGCATATTTACTTTTTCGTTCACTGCCCCATTGAGCAGTATTCTCCTAACAATGCTCGTCACTTCCAGCAATTACTTGAAAAGCAGAATATTCTAGTGCCAACTTTGCCGGAAAATCAGCTTAATTTACCGCCAATTCAACTAAATCTTTTCTAAATTTTAGTTGTTTTCTCTTGCCAAAATTGTCTCACAAGTAGCTTTAAACTTCATTTCAAACTGAAGCAAAAGAACCACAAAACTTAGTCTAAAGTCTATGATGATACCAAGGAACCTGCCGACTGCCTAGCGCCTTTAGTCCAAACGTCATTTGGTAACAAATTGCTAGAGATTTTAGAATCTAATGCATGAGGAGATTCGTGATCAAATACATCTAAACCTTGATCATAAGCTTCAACTAAGCTCACAATCCAAGGTAAAAAATCTAAAATCTCTTCAGGCAACAAAGTTAATTCAAAATGCCAATCTTGATTAAGTCCTTGACAATCTTTTCTCCATTTAGCGGCAGTGATAATACCGCCTCCTTTGTTGACAGATACTCGAATGATAAAAGGGCGCTCAGGAATTAATTCATCCGGTGCTGTATGAACAAAAACACGCAGATAATTTAGCCTGCGTTGGCTATCTATCCAAGAAGCCATCGGCGGATTTGCCATAGATGGATTACCGTTAGTAATACACACTGGCAGATCCATAGCCTCAGCAAATAAAGCGTAAAACTCGCGCCTAAGCTGAGAGACAATGCGTATACTTTCGGGAGTCATAGTTGCTAGACCTCAAAGAAGATGAGAGATGATAGTTTGGGAAAGGCTTGTCATTGTTAATTAAGAGCCTAACTTATGATACCGCCGGGAAATAATAAGCGAATTGACTCTCATCACAATTGCTAAAGAAATTGATCCAAAAATGTTTGCTTATGGCTAATAAGGATTACCTGTAGTCGAGGTATCAAATAGTGGCTAGGCATTACTTTCTGTAGTGCTATCTTCTACAGTAAAAGCTAGTTACGATCAAATCAACTAAGTGTCAATTGTCTAACGTGAGGAAAAGAAAAACTTTAGCGATAGCGATTAAGCCTCTTACGCTGCTTGTGTCTGGCAACAGCTTTGCGCTTACGTTTTTGTAGCGGGGTTTCAAAGTGCCGATGCTTTTTCATATCCGGAAAGATTTCCGCTTTGGAAACTTGCCGTTTAAAGCGACGGAGGGCTGATTCAATTCCTTCATTTTCACCAAGAATCACTTGGGCCATCCAATCTCCTCCTAGATTAACTTAATGAGTAAACTCCAATAGATCAAACATTGCTTATTTAATTTCTTGGGTTTGTGCTGATAGTTAACTGTTAACAGTTACTCGTAAAAAACTGCTTGTCTACAATCAATAGTGATAAATATCCAGCTAGCTTTCAATAAAAAAGGACAGACTCTTTGTCTGTCCCTTAGACCTTAGAGTTAAATTCTAAATCTCAAATTTTATCGTCGAGAATTTCCGCCCCAGTTGCCGCCGCCACCGCCGCCGCCTGGACGCCGCTCCTCACGGGGTTTTGCTTTATTAACTTTCAAATCACGACCCATCCATTCTGCACCGTCGAGTGCTTCTATGGCGGCTGATTCTTCGGCTTCTGTACCCATTTCTACAAAGGCGAAACCGCGCAGGCGTCCGGTTTCACGGTCTGTAGGCAATTGAACCCGCTTTACAGCGCCATACTCTGCAAAGACTTGATTGAGGTCATCTTGTGTGACGTCATAGGATAGATTGCCGACGTAAATTGACATAAACTGTCTCTCGAATCATGAGGATGTAGAGAATTAAGATTCGGAGGGAGGCTTGTCGATGCTAAAGAGCAAACTACACAGCCGAATTTAATCTTCAATATAGAGCCTAACACATAAAGGTATGAACATTTATTGAGCTAGGGCGTGGCAAGCAATTAAGCTAGTTCAATATTTCAACTAGCCCCAATTGACCATCAATTCTGACGCGCTGCCCATCTTGCAAAACCTGGGTGGCATTTTGGATATCCATGACGGCGGGAATACCATACTCACGCGCCACAATTGCTCCATGAGAAAGGCGTCCACCCACTTCTGCAATCAAACCACCCGCTTGAGCTAATAAAGGCGCCCAACCCGAATCTGTATAAGGTACAACAAGAATTGTCTGATCGTCAATCTCTGGAAGTGCTTGCCAGTTGATAACCACCTTAATTAAACCCTCAACTTGCCCGGAACTTGCGCCAATTCCTTGCAGGCGCTGTTGAGAATGATCGGTAGGAGGTAGCAGCGGCGCTGGTGGGGCGTTGCCGTAAACTAACGTGGGTACATTGCTTAATTGACGCTGTGTTTCCAATTGCGATCGCCTATGTTCGATAATTTTTGGCAATTGCTCTAATAATTGCGCCGATTCCTGAACTAAGCGCTGAATTTCAGCATATTCCAAATAAAAGATATCTCCCGCTTGTAGCAGCCCTGAGTTTAACCAATGCGCTTCTATTGCCACCAGACTCCAGCGTAAGTGTGCCAAAAGTTGAGAGTAAATTTCTGTAACTTGTCCTTTCAAATTAAGACGTGCTTGTACTTGTTGGGCTTGCCAACGCTGTTGTGTGGGGGGTTGAGATGACTTTGGTGGCGCAGCTAGAAATTGAGCAAATAACGCCCGTATAGGTCGAGGGTCTTCTTTCCAGGTGGAAACGGCAATATCGGTGGCAACTTCGCTGAGGTAGCCATAGCGGTCAAGAAACTGGTCAAACTGTTCCAAAATGTTTTGACCATCTGGAAGTTCAGCTAAAGTTGCAAAGAGAGAGGCGGCACTATCTTCCTCAAGTTGTGCCCGTTTTAACAGATGACGCGCTGCCTCTGCTAAGTCTGCAAGCGATCGCAAACTGGCAACTTCCGGCATCTGAGTATTATCCAATTCGGCATCCTCAACCCGCAACAATGATTGACGCAGTGACGTACTCAACGGCGCGAGAATGCTGTAATAAGTAGCTCTCTTCAAAACTGACAAAATCAACTCAACTCGCTCTAGGAGGACAGGAAGAGCCAAATTAGTAGCCGATTCAGTTGTTAATTTACTTAAAATTGGGGCAAACTGAGTTTGATAATCTAATTGAAAATCTTTGGCTAAATTCCACTCCCGACCTAATAACCTTAATAATCCTGGTAAGTTTTGTAGAGTAGAAATGATCGGTGGTTTGGAGAATTTAGCACCACGGGTCAAAAATTCCAAACTTTCTGCCGGTAAACCCATGCGCCGAAAAATTTGCCCTAATAGTGTGGCATTAAAGTAGGCATGAGCGTAGTGCAAGGTTGCGGTTTGATTAAAATCTAAGCCATTGGCACGACTTCCTAAAACTATCGTAAAAATTTCTCCCCAAACACCACAAGTTAGAGGACGATTAATTGACCAAGTGAGGGGACGAATTAAACCAGGAATTACTTCTGCAGCTATTTTGCGTGTCCAGATCGGTTGTAAGGTGGTGATTGGTCGCGCTTGTAATAGCCATAATTTTTCACCGTCGTAAGTCCATTCCAAATCTTGGGGAATGCCGTGATAGTAGTCTTCCAACTGACGCGCTAAGATTGCTACTTCCTGTATTAATGCTGCAGGTAATTGTCCGTTGCCTTCAACTAAATGTAAGTCTGATTGCTCGCTAAGATAAACTCGATACTGTTCTGGTGTGACTCGTCCTGATACAACTTGTGTGGCATCTCCTGGCAAAGCTTCAATGACAACGGCATTACCTTGCTGTGAAATCGGATCACGACTAAAGGCAACACCAGAAAAGACGCCGAGGATTTGTTTTTGAATTAACACTGCCATAGCAGTATTGGGAAGTTGACGGTCTAATCGATATTGGGTAGCGGCTGGGTTATGGTAGGAAGCTAGGACTTGTGCGATCGCTTCCTGCAAAGCTGACTTAGTTGTAACATTCAAAATACTGGTATATTGTCCGGCGGCAGATGCTTCCTCCGAGTCTTCTCCTAAAGCCGAAGAGCGTACAATTAAAGGATTTGTTGCAGATAGCGTCAGTTGTTTGATCAGTTGTTTTGGGTTATCGCTAGGTAGGAGTACCCAGCCATCAGGTACAGCGTAACCCAAACGCTTAAGTAGAGATAAAGTGGCGGCTTTTTGCCCGACTTTTTGGGCGTCTAACTTCTTATCCAGGGACATGATTGAGGAAAATAAGCGATAATTGCTTGTTTCCTGAACTCCTTTAAAAAAACGAAACACAGCTTGATTTTCGACTCCTGTCTTTACAGGTAAGTCTAAGTCATCAGGGATTTTATAATAAATGCCAGCTAATAACATACTAAGAGCGATCGCTGCTATTAGTCTGGCAGAATCTTGGGGATGTAAAATTCCTAAAATTGTCGGAAATAAAATTAAACTCGTATAGCGTCCAATACTGCGAAGCCGTTTGGCAGGAATTATCGTTCGCAAACCCGTAAAACTTACTGCTCCAATTAAAAATACTAGTAAGGCAGTTTGCCAATCATGAACTACAACACCCCAAACCAGGTTAGTTGTACCTGCGCCTTTGCCCATCAAATAGCGTCCCATGATTAGCATGATTAAGGCAACTAACTCCCAAGCAGCTTCGCCAGGAAACAAATAACGTGCCAGTAAGACAGCAATAATTCCCTTGCCTGCCTCAGATAATACCGCCAAAATCCCAACCCAGCGTCCACCGTGGTAAAAAGCGGCGGAGACTGAGACATTACCAGTGCCTAGCTGTGCTAGCTTACGTCTAGTTAAAGCATAAGTAATCCAAGAAATCAGTGGAAGTCCACCCAAAAGCGGACAAGCTGTGAAAATGAACAAAGCCCCCCAAACCTGCGTTAGTGTCATGGGACTCCTTTAAGT
>JBATUR010000008.1:0-41003 GCA_049671305.1 Coleofasciculaceae cyanobacterium | reverse complement strand
CAGCAAATGCAGAGCAAGTACGCTCATTTCTGAGTAACCCGCCGCAACTTAACGGACAACATCCAGCGATGAAAGTAGTACGTTCAGGTACTCCGGTCTTAATTCCAGAAATTACAGATCCGATACTAGTTGAAGCTGCTTATGACCAGGCACAATTAGAATTTTTGCGCGAATTAGAGTTGCAATCTGGTATTGTTGTACCGCTATTGGTACGGGGCAAAACACTGGGAGCAATTTCCTTATTATCTACCAAAAGCGATCGCCGTTATGGTGCATCACATTTAGCCTTGGCAGAAGAACTTGCCCGTCGTGCCGTATTATCAGTCGAAAATGGTCAGCTATATCAAGAAACCCAAAAAACTAGCGAGAACTTACATCAAGCAATTTTAATTTTAGGCGAACAGCAACAACAACTACGGACACTACAACAGCTTACCAATTTGCTCAACCAGCGCTTGACAAACTTGCCAGGTTTGTTGCGAGAAATGGTTAGCGCCGTCGCCCAAGCTATTGCTGACGCTCAGTTTTGTTTTATCATGCTCAATAACCCTCAAGCTAATGGGTTAGTTTTAACAGTAACCGCAGGAATTGGTACAGATAAACTACCTTTAGATCAGGCTTTTACACCTAATCAAGGTTGGCTTTCTCAAGTATTTTTAACTGGTGAATCTCAATTAATTCAAGCTGATCAATTTCACCCATTACCCTCAGAAGAAGTTCCCCAAGCGATTTATGCTGTGGCAATTGAGTCAGCACAAGCAGGGCGACTAGGAGTCTTGGCAGTCGGAAATTGGCAAAATAAGAATGCTTTTGATCAAGAAGACCGCTTTCTTTTGGCGGCAGTTGGTGAACAAGCAGCGATCGCTATTAATAATGCTCGCATGATTAAGTCTTTGGAGGAGCAAGAAACACGTTTAGAAGAACAAAACGAAACCCTAGCAACTCAAAACTTAGAATTAGAAACACAACGGCGGCAGCTTCAATTACAAAATCTACAACTTTTGGAAGCAGCACGTCTAAAATCTCAGTTTCTGGCTACCATGTCCCATGAATTGCGGACACCAATGAATTCAATTATTGGCTTTTCACAACTACTATTGCGCCGCCAAAGTTCTCTGGAACCGAAACAAGTCGATATGATGCAGCGCATTTTAAATAATGGTAAAAATCTGCTCATACTTATTGATGAAATTCTTGATTTATCAAAAATTGAAGCAGGACGCTTAGACCTAAAAATCGAAGCCTTTGACCTTGTAAACTTAGTCAATTCTACTATTGAAGAATTACGATGCCTTGCTGATGAAAAAAAATTAGCTTTGCAAGTTAATATCGATATCAAAAATCCCAATGCAATTAATGATAGTTTTCGTTTGCGACAGATATTAGTAAATCTGCTTTCCAATGCTATTAAATTTACTGAACAGGGAATGGTAGATATTGAGGTCAAGGAAGCCGAACCAGATCAACTAATTTTTATTGTTAAAGATACAGGTATTGGTATTTCTCCTGATGATTTAGAGCATATTTTTGAGGAGTTTCATCAAGTTGATCAAAGTCTGACTAAAAAATATCCAGGTACAGGTTTAGGACTTGCTATTAGTAAATCATTAGTTAAGTTGATGAATGGCAATATTTCGGTGGAAAGCCAGCTTGGTCAAGGTTCAACCTTCAGTCTAAAATTATCTCGCACCATCGCCGCATCAACTCCAAGTAATGATTTGCAAAATTCTATTTCAACTCAGTTAGAAACTAGCACGCAGAATAACTCAATACCCCGCACTTCCGGCAGCAGAACAGGCAGAGTGCTTTATTAAGTAATACAAGATGACTACTCTTCACTATTTAAAAACTCACCCACATATAACCTAATAAATTCTGCTGCTGCATCAGGTTCGAGGCTTCTGAGTGCCTGGGCAATCTGAACAACAGTTTCGGCGGCAGGGTCTCTTTTTTCATGAAACCAGTGAAACACAACAGAGCGGTCAACTCCCAAAGTTACGGCTAATTTGTTCTGACTGATGCCGTAAGTCTCTAATGCTTGCCTGAGTGCTTTTCCCGCCTTTCCCATACCTCTAATCGTGTCAGAGGATGAGGAGTGAGTAAATGTTGATCGAATCAACAACATATGTCAAAATAAATGTTGTTGGTTCCAACAACACTATCGTCATCAATCAGGTGAATCATGGAATATTTTCTACCCAACGACAACGAATTGCCCTCTGTTGAAGCATCTGTGCAGGTTTCTCGCGATGCCGTTTCCAGAAAAGAATTTGTCAAAGTCATGGTTATCGGTTCCCGTAAAGGCATAAGCAGCGTGATTAAAATGCTGCATACTTTACGGTTTGCCGAAGTAGGTGAGTGGAGTCCCATCATGCCTCATGGCAACTCAGGAGAATTGATGAGTGTTTGGAGGAAAAGAGTTTTGGGGTAATGGGAGAGCTAGGAAAGGCGACCGCCTCGCGCCAGCCTTTTGGGCTTATCGCTTTTTGTGGAGGGTTAGGAAATGCGATCGCGCCAAAATGTTAGCTTCAGCAGAAGTTAAGATTGGAAATTGAAAATGCGATCACCTGTCTAATGTTCGTATGAGCCTACTTTCATCACCTTCTCTGGTACATAGTATAGAACGTGCTAGCAATTCTAAGTCTGAAGGCTAAGGCATATCCCACACTTTTTTGGCTAACTGAGTTAACATTTCTTGACGCTCCTCAATCGATTTAGAGTTCCACTCCTCAAAGCTCTTCAGATCTTTCACCGCACGGTCAATTGCTGTATTGACACCAACGCTGACTTGCTTCGGTATCGCTCTTGTAAGTAGAAACTTTGATTTTGGATAACTGTCTTTTTTAATTTCAAATGGTTTATTGCTTATTGCTCCATTAATTGATCGCTCAAGTAGTGCGAGATTTCCTAAACGCTTTATGTAGTTTTTTATTTCGCTGGGTTTATCAAAGGAAGATTTTATTTCATCTGTAGGCTTTTGAGGTAATATATGTTCAATTTCCACCCCTCTATTAATATAAATTTTAAGTTCAAATTCTGAGTCGTTAATACCTCAGCCAGGCTCGTCAATATATTGTGTTAGCTTTGCTAATGTATATTGCATTGTTATTTTTTTTCTGACGTAAGACTCATCCATCTGGCGGAAGGCAAGTTCAAAACGTTCAGCCAGTTGCTGTTTAGCAACCTGAACATCTTCTGCAATGAATTTGTCAAGTGATTTCTTGTCTTGAACTTGACGTAATTTAGTAGTCCATAGAGTAAATAATTTCTCTAGTTTGTTAGTGCCCTCACGTGTAATTATGTAAGCAAATAATAAATTTTCAATATGACGGCATAATTCTGTAAAAAGCTCTATAGGTAGGTGTTGACCAGCTAAGAGCAGCATTAGATGTTGCGTAGTCGAAAAATGGTTTATATTCGCTAAATAACGATTTGATTTACCAACTGCATCTTTACCATTCTTGAAGTTGACAAAAGCTTTAGCAGCCTTAAGCAGATTCTCAACAAATTCAATAGGTTTCGTACTGTATCCACACTTGTCTTTATTCTCCTCAAGCCAATTGTATATTCCATCTTCTCTGAGGCGTTGTTCAGCATCGTACCGTGCCAGTATGAAGTAACGCAGAAATCGCAGAGGTTTCTCATCAGCTTTAAACAATGTATCAACCATTTTCTTCCATATAGTTTTGAGTTTTTCAAATTCCCTATCTTTGACTTGCATAAACATTAGATTCTTCAACAAGTCCATAGCATCAAGACCAACTCCGCGATTATTGATAGTTGCAAAAACTGTTAGTGCATACGCCATACTTTTTGTCTCTACACGAACAGCTTTTACATTTTTTATAAAATAAGCATAGAATTTTTTAATATTTTTAACACCGAGTTCATCTTGACCAAATTCTTCCTTAAAAAAATCTAATATCGTACTACGCGCTATCTTAATATTATGAACTGAACTAGTCTCAGGAATCTCATCAAATTTTTCTTCTAGAGCAATTTTTTCGAGAATTCCACGACTATCCTCATATTGAAGTTCTACCCTATTCCGAGATTTATCATTTCCTTCATCATCTGTATAGGTAGAGGCAATCAGGTTCTTTAATGCATCTATAGGTTCGTTTGGATTAATTTTTTTGCGGTAATCTCTTATAGCACAAAGCACTAAGAAAGCTGTCGTCATACGCTGTTGACCATCAATTAATTCATAGACATTGTTATCTCTAACACAAACAATAATGCTACCAATAAAATACTCTGAAGCTGAATCAGATTTATTTGTAGAAAACTGCTCGTAAATATCATCAATAAAAGCCTTAACGTGTTCCTCTTTCCAAACATACTCGCGTTGGTAATCTAGCACGACATAGAAATCCTTGAATAGCTCTTCAAGCGTAAAGTCATCAGACTCAATAGTTGCCATTTGGTATCTCAGAAAAGAACGAACTACTGGGTGTTTAAGTATGTTAAGTACTCATACACCTCACTGTAAAGCGATCAGACTTGCCAAGAAGCGATCGCTAGTTTAATGGATGATACCAAACTTTAGCTAATAGCAGATTTCAAGCCCCGCTAAACAAACACTTTCGATGATCGTACTTTGCCTACCAAGTCATGTTGGTAAACCTACATTAACTTTTAGCGAAATATTCATAACTTCGCTCCAATCCTATTTTGTTTAATTCAGCGCAACGCCAAGACACTATTAAAACTATGTATTATATTTGTAGTATACATACCCCATAAGCGGTAACAGTCCATCGCTGTAACAAAAAAGCGAGATATTCTCATAATTTCCCGAACTAAGATCCGTAATATTTGGTATTTCTGCCCACATCGATGGTAAAACCACACTTTCCGAGCGAATCTTGTACTACACAGGCAGAATCTACAAAATTGGTGAAGTTCGGGGCAGCGGTGTCGCAGCAACAATAGACTACATGAAATTGGAGCAAGAAAAAGGCATCACCATCACCTCAGCAGCGACAACTTGCACCTGAAAAGATACTCAAATTAACCTGATTGATACTCCTGGACACGTAGACTTCACATCAGTATCCCATCGGTAGCAAGTATAAGTCTGAAGGCGTCATCGATCTAATTGAAATGACAGCCAACTACTTTGCTGGCGAAAATGCCGAAAAACAGCTAACTTTGCCGATTCCTGAAAGCCCACGGAGCGAGGCACAGGAGGCACGAGACAAGATGCTTCATCGCTTATCGTTCCTTTGTGACCAAATGATGTCCCTGTTGCTAGAAGGCGAAGACATCCCCAAACTCATGATTTGGCAGACAATTATGCTTGTGGAAGTGGAGACACCAAACGATTTTGTGGGAAGAGAACAAGGTGATTTATCCTCATGTCGTGGCTTAATATTGGGTTTCCAAACCTGGGAAGGCTAGGCGGTAATTCGTGCAGAAGTGCCCCTTGTGGAGATGTTTGGGTATTCAATGAATGTTCGTTCTATGACACAGGGACAAGCTAACTTTTCAATGGAATTTGCTACTTATCGTCAGGTGCCTGCTAGTTAACAAATGTTGTTTATGGAAAAGGCTAAGTAACATTATGGCAAAAGGGAAAATAAGATGTATTCCTTTTTGCCATAATGTTATCTTAGAAAAACAACTTTCAAATGACTATTTTTCAAAAAAGTTCCTTTGGCAAAATTGTATTTTCAGCCAAAAGATTACACTTCTCTCCATCATTTTCCCCTTCAATGAGAGAATGGGCAGGATTGTCTAGTAAAGAATCGTGCCGAACAGAAAAACATATAGAGCGGGGGTATGCTGCAATCAGAACACCTAATATAAATTGATCTTTCCTCTCTTCACCAGCCCGATCTAAAGACTCTTGCGGAGTTGTCAATCTAGCTAGGTCAACAGAGATACTGTTTTCCGGTTGTTTATTTCGCTTAAATGCGGCAGAGCTGATTTTGCCATTTTTCTTAATATGAGAGATCTTACTAAGTCGCCGATAAAGTTCATCATGATCCACAATCTCTTCAGACATCCCTACTCCTTTAATTCAGGGGTAAAGAATTGAGATAGCAAGTTCATTACCTCGTCTAAAGAAACTTGATGTTTCTCCTGGAACTTTCGAGTTGTTCCATGTCCTTCTATAAATACATAACCTAAATCTCCATCTGGATAAATTTCTATCTCAATATCCCCTTGTTGTCCGCTCCATTCCAGTTGTAATCCACCATCAGCAAGGGGTGCTATAAATTGCGGAAGTGGTTCTTTTACTTTTATCTTGAATCGCTCTTTTACAGATTCAATTACCTCAAATGATCTAACCAAAGCAACAGAAGAGATTGCTTTGGCACCATAAGAGTCCCAGTCGGCTTCTAATTGAGCAAGTTCCTTCAGGCGTTCAAAGATTGAAGTTAATGAAATCTTTGAACGAGGAATAATGTATTGGTTTAGCCTATACTTCTGATTAGCTTCCAATAAAACAACTGTATGTAAAGTCGGCTTTCTAAGGTATTTGCCTGATGAAACCCCCCTTTTATGCCGCCGATTCCTGTCTATAATACTTAATTCTGGGGAAGCTTTAATACTACTTACTTTAGACATTTTCTTCCTCTGTTGCTGTCAAAATTTCTTTAAGTCGCTCAAGTAAGTCATTCGCTACCAATGGATTAATAGCTAACCTTGCGACAAAATTGGTCGGTACTTTGATTTCTTTATACTGCTCGTCATCAGCTTGCTGATCAATTTGTTTTTCAATAACAATGGGGTCTGCAAAACCAAAGTTGATGATAATTTCACCCGCTAACTCACTGGCAGTTACCAAATTAGCAAAAATTGGTACGAAACCTTCTGAATTTGTAAACTCAAAATAAAGTGTTGGTTGCTCTGCCTGGTTTTCAGTCATAATTAATTCTTCTTCACAAGCTAAATGTAATTACCCTTATTATTTTTTTAACATAGGGTAATATTGATTTATTTTATCTTGAATATTGGTGTCTATGCTACCTGTGCTAAATGCTTGTCAACAAATACGCTCGGCAAATCTCAACTTAGCAGAACGCGATCGCGGATTTTCATTCAATTCAGTTTCTTGGGCAATAATTGGCTTTTTAGTTAACACTTTCAACAGCTCGGAATTTCGGAGAGTATGCTTAACAATACGGTCTTCCAAACTATGAAAACTAATAATACCAATTCGTCCACCAGGCTTTAACCAATTTGGTGCTTTATCCAAGAAAGTTTCCAAAGAAGCTAACTCTTGATTGACGACAATTCTTAATGCTTGAAAAACACGAGTCGCCGGGTGAATTCTGCCGTAGCGGTACTTGCGAGGTACACTATGTGCGATCGCTTCTGCTAACTCCTTCGTCGTCTGAAATGGGCGTCTTTCCACAATTCGTCTGGCAATTTGCCGCGAAAGACGTTCCTCTCCATACTTATAAAACGCATCCGCTAATTGCTTTTCCTCCCAGCGATTAATCACATCAGCGGCAGTAAGAGACTGACGCTGATCCATCCGCATATCTAAATCACCTGCATTACGAAAACTAAAACCTCGTGCCGCAATATCCAGTTGAGCCGAACTAACTCCCAAATCTGCAATAATTCCATCAAATAAAACACTACCCGGTTGATAGTCGGCAAAATTTCCTCTTTCAAAATTAATCTGCTCCTCATAACCTGCTAAAGTCGCAGCAGCAGCCTCAAGTGCCACTCCATCTCGATCAATCGCTGTCACCTTCACATCCGCCGCCGCCGCCAAAATTAAGCCACTATGTCCACCGCCGCCAACCGTTGCATCTAGGTAATGCCCACCCGGAAAGATGTTCAAACCTTCAATCAACTCCTTACTCAACACCGGAATATGTAAAAATGCCGCCGCTTGTGTCCCTTGTGCCTCAGTCTCCATATAATTAAAAAAGGTGCAATAAAAATCAACATTGTGCACGCCTAGCTGATGCCATCATCAAGCAATCAAATAGTAACGATAAAAAATCTCGTGCGTTGTCTATCGTCTATTTTCCATTGTTAAATAGCAACAGAAGACTGACCACAAATTATTACTGATCCGACTGTTCTGGTTATCCCTGTACAAATCTCAAAGGTGAAAGTGCTGCTTTATGGCAAAAATTGAAACAAGAACAGAACCCATGATTCTCAACATGGGTCCCCATCATCCCTCAATGCACGGGGTGTTACGACTCATTGTCACCCTAGATGGCGAAGATGTCGTAGACTGTGAACCGGTAATTGGCTATCTACACCGGGGCATGGAAAAAATTGCCGAAAACCGCACCAACATCATGTTTGTTCCATACGTCAGTAGATGGGACTATGCAGAAGGGATGTTTAATGAAGCAATTACTGTCAACGCACCAGAAAAGCTAGCCGATATCCCAGTCCCCAAACGCGCCAGCTATATCCGCGTGATTATGCTGGAATTAAACCGCATCGCTAACCATTTACTATGGTTAGGACCATTCATGGCAGATGTCGGCGCACAAACACCGTTTTTCTACATCTTCCGGGAACGTGAGTTAATTTATGACTTATGGGAAGCGGCAACCGGACAGCGGATGGTTAATAACAACTATTTCCGTATCGGGGGAGTTGCTGCCGATTTAACTTATGGTTGGGTAGATAAGTGTGAAGACTTTTGTGATTATTTTGAGCCAAAAGTTGATGAATATGAGCGCTTAATTACCGATAATCCGATCTTCCGGCGACGGGTAGAAGGTGTTGGTACCATTAGCCGCGAAGAAGCGATTAATTGGGGGCTATCCGGTCCCATGCTGCGTGGTTCTGGCGTTAGCTGGGATTTACGGAAAGTTGACCACTACGAGTGCTACGACGATTTTGACTGGGATGTGATCTGGGAAACTTCTGGTGATTGTTTAGCCCGTTACCTGGTCAGAATTCGTGAGATGCGCGAGTCGGTGAAGATTCTCCGCCAGGCTTTAAAAGGTCTTCCCGGTGGTCCTTATGAAAACCTGGAAGCACTTCGCATGGCAGAAGGCAAGAAGTCTCAGTGGAATGATTTTGATTACCAATATGTTGGTAAGAAAATGGCACCCACCTTCAAGATACCCAAGGGCGAACATTATGTTCGTTGTGAAAGTGGTAAGGGAGAATTGGGTATTTTCATTGTTGGCGATGATAATGTCTTCCCTTGGCGTTGGAAAATTCGGGCAGCAGATTTCAACAACTTGCAGATTTTGCCTCATATTCTGCGGGGCGTAAAGCTTGCTGATATTATGCCAATTCTTGGTAGTGTTGACATCATTATGGGTTCGGTTGATCGCTAAAAAGTGTTGATGCTAGTAGGGGCGCTAATAGGGCGTCTCTACATACCTCTACTAACTGTATTGAGCAGATTATTATCTCACTTGTACTTTCCTGCTACATCCAGGTAACTAGCCAAGCGGAGAGTTTTATTGACCTTGATATCCTCCCTTGGTATATTGCTATTTGACGGTTGGATAGTGTTTGGGACTTTTGTGTCACTAAGTACTATGCAATGTTGTTGAGTGTTAAACTGACTTTAAATAATTTAGTTGTTTGTGTGAATAAGATAAAACTACTCACCATTAACAACAAACTAAATATTTAGATATCTGCAAGATTAGCGCTAACAAATAATTCAACTCTGTATTCTTGGAAACCTATGGTGAATACCACCGAACAAATTTACAAACTAGTCAAACAATGGTGTCAAGCCCTTGATTCATCTAAAGAAAGCGAAGCACTTCATCAAATTGCCTTGATCAGCAATTGTGATTGTATTCCACAAGTACGAGGTCAGTTTACTGAACAGGATAATCAATGTGTTGTGCAGTGGTTACAAGAAAATCATCCCAATGCTTACCTCTGGGCAAAAAGTCAACAATGGATCGGTCATCCAGCAATGGTTTGGGGCAATGAAAGTAGCCCCAAAACGGCAATTAATGCCAAGCGATAGGCAATTATTAAATAATAGGGTTGAGTAATAAAATACTCTTAAATCTAGTTTATTCTAAATTTAAGTCCTTAACAGCTCGACTTTCTACTCTTCGGTGTTCTCTAGAATTTTGGCTGAAAGCTATGCTCTTACATACAGTAGATTCTTTTCGCTACTCTTTAGATGTGATTCGAGAGGAAGTGCGTCATTTAGTGCAAACAGGAATTGTTAGCCGTAACCAAAGGATATATAACCTTTGCCAGTATATTCCAGCACGAGAATGGCATTATATGGAAATGGAATTAGAACAAGGCAGTTTTTTATTACGCGATCGCATTAGTGATTTAATTGGTCGCGAAGAATGGGATAACGACTAAATTAAGCCATCTTGGTAATCCTATCTTTTGAGTAATTTTATAGCAGATTAACTGAGTAAAGATGTGTACTTTGCTACAGTTTTTCTGGCTAAATAACTGTTTGAATAAAGTTACACAGCTTTCTTGTGGATGACAGGAAAAGATAGGAGTTATTAATGGCAATTTTAGAAATTACTGAGAAGCTTTTTGCTGCAAAAAAAGCTAAAAATTTAACTTTTGCTGATTTAGAAAAGATTTTAGATAGAGATGAAGTCTGGATTTCTGCCGTATTTTATCGTCAAGCTAGTGCCTCTGAAGATGAAGCGACGAAATTGATTCAGGCATTGGGGCTAGAAGCAGAAATTGCTGTAGAGTTAACCGATTTTCCAGTTAAAGGATGTTTAGATCCTGTAATTCCAACTGACCCGCTAATTTATCGATTTTATGAGATTATGCAAGTATATGGAATGCCCATGAAAGCAGTAATTCATGAAAAATTTGGCGACGGCATTATGAGCGCGATTGATTTTACCTTAGATATTGAGAAAGAAGAAGACCCAAAAGGCGATCGCGTTAAGGTGATTATGTCAGGAAAGTTTCTTCCTTATAAAAAATGGTGATAATTTTCGGCTTATTTAGGCAGCTAATTTTATTAATGTAGCCAACCTTAAAATCCTTTCAACCCCCCTTATACAAGGGGGGTTCACAATATTAATGATTAGGGTTTGGCGACTCAGAATCGGCAGATAAATGTGCTTTTTCAAACAGCAGTTGGCAAGGTAGTATTTTTCCGGCTCAATTCAAGTACTTTATGGAGCTCAGTGCTTGCAGATTTGCCGCAAATCTGCTGAATTTTTTGCTGCAAGTCTAATTCTACATAAGCTTGAATAGTTTCTAAGGCAGTTAGCAGTTGCTGTTTGTAAGAAAGTGGTAAATCTTCCAGCAAGACATCAGCTTCCCATAACATTTGCGCTTGGGCTTCTGGTATCAGCTTAATCCAGTTAGCGGGTAATAAGTTACGCTCTACGATAGTCAGCTTCCATTGATATTCAGACATATTGCTTGTTGCGTCTAACATTTTGATACCAGTTCCTAATCTAGAGAATGAGTGTGAACAACTTGTGAAGCTAGCACTTTTTTTTTGTAATACTATTGACAAACGCTAGCTGTGTCCCAAAGTCGGTATTTCCAACTATTTTCGTCTTTCAGAGATGACTCGGAAGTATCCGGATACTTTATCAGGAATTTTTTTGGAGGTAGAAAAATTTTGCTTATTCAGGCAACCTGAAAGCACAACAATCAGATAAATATCAAAGACTTAGCACTAATGACGCTAATATCGGACTGCTACAAGAGTCCATGATCAATGTGACCCATGACATCGCTGCCGCCCTCTCCATTTGCCGCCGGAACGAAGATTACCGACCCTCGGTTCTTTGTCGGCAGAAAAGCAGAATTGCAAGTTATGACGGCGCGGATGACTGCTGTGCAGCCAATCAGCATTAATATTGTTGGCAGGCGTCGGGTTGGCAAATCGTCTTTGCTTTATCATTTTTTCCAGACTTACGAAGAGCGAGTCTCTGCGCCAAAGCGCTATGTCGTAATTTATCTTTCACTTCAAGATTCACGTTGTCAGCGCGAAGAGGGCTTATATCAGGCGGTAGCAGGGGAATTGTGGCATAATCACACGGTAATGCAAAATGCGGCTTTGGTGGAGCCGTTAAGAGCTAAACCTTTTGACCGTTTGGCATTTAGTGCAGCGATGAGGCATTATAAAAAGCTGGGAGTGCTGCCAGTACTTTGTCTGGATGAGTTTGGTCCTTTATTTCAGCATCCTGAGCAGTTTGATCAGGAATTTTTTGATAATTTGCGATCGCTTATGGAGAGTGGTGTCTTAATGCTGATCGTGGCATCTCACCGCAGACTTAATTTTTATCAGCGTCGCCACAAACTCCGCTCAACTTTCTTTAAATTATGGGAAGTTATAATGCTGGGTGAACTCACACAACGGGAAGCTCAAGCTGTAGTCTGTTTACCTGCAAGTAAGATTTCTGGCACAAAAACAACTTTAACTGTAGAAGAGCAACAACTTGCCATGCAGTGGGGTAAGCGTCATCCTTATTTGCTCCAACTTGCAGCTATTTTATTATATGAAGCGCGACAATTGGGGCGCGATCAAATTTGGGCAAAGGCAGAGTTTGAAAAAGAAGCACGTCGCGTGCCCAAGCTGCCGTGGAAATTTACAAAACGCACAAGTTATTCGATTATATTTATTTGTTTATTGCTGATTTTCCTAGCAATTGTTGTGGTTAGCATAAGTTTGTTAAGTCCGCTACCAATAGGCGAATTGATGCAAAATATGTTAAGGAAATAACATTGACGTCTGATAATTTTTAGTTGAATTAGTAAATAATTATCTTCCGGATTTCTATAACCAATTCAGAATAAGTAGCTGGAACAACCTAATCCTTGATCGAATTTCAACAACTCGATCATGAGCGACACCTTTAACGGGTGTTAGCCCTTCACTAAGGAGTATATAGTGCCAGCACTTAAATATTTTCAACGTTTGAAGAAGCCAGTCGCGTTTATTTTTCCCCTACCTTTTGTTACCATTGGTATTGGTATAACGCTAGCCTTCGCCTCTTTTGAACCAGTTTTTGCAGCAGGAATCGTTGGCAATGGCACACCGGGAAGTTGTACAGAAAACGCATTAAATACAGCGCTATCAGGTGGTGGTAGTGTTTATTTCAATTGCGGAGCCAATCCTGTGACGATTACTTTAACGAGTGAAAAAGTAATTGCTGCTAACACCATGATTGACGGTAGTACTAATGGTAAACCGTTGATTACTCTCAGTGGAGGTGGCAGAAACCGCATCTTTAAAACGAATGATGGCAATATTCTATTTACTGTCAAAAATCTGACAATGGCTGATGGCTTGACTTCTGATTCAGGAGGTGCTATTTATAGCGGTTATCGAGGAAGATTGACTGTAATTAACAGCAAGTTCAACAACAATGTTTCCACCAAAGTTGGCGCGTTTGACGGCGGCGGAGCAATTTTCAGCAAGAGTGAAAGTACGGTAATTGTTAATAGGAGTACATTCACGGGCAATACGGCAGCAAATGGTGGCGCAATTAACAGTTTGCTAAGTAACTTAACCGTTACCAACAGCACATTTACAGATAACAAATCAGTTGTTACAGGTTCCGGTGGTGGTGGTGGTGCAATTTATCACGACGGCGCAAATGGTGATGATGGAAAAATCACTATTCGTGGTAATACTTTCACTAATAACACGGCAATTTTGCAAGGTGGTGCAATCTTTAGCCAACTCTATAATCGCATTACAAGTACTGTCGATAAAAACACCTTCTCTGGTAACAGCGTAACCGGTACTGGCAATCAAGGATTTGGTGGCGCTATCTTTAATGTTGGTGGTACTTTGTCGGGACTTATAGGCTTTACCGGCGGTGCAAATAATACCGTGATGACCGTAACAAACAGTACCTTTTCTGCTAATATAGCTAGCAATCAAGGAGCGGGACTTTGGACTGGAAATGGAGCAACTTTAAACATTGTCAATAGTACGTTTTTTGGCAATCGAGCTGTTAGTCCTGATGGTAAAGATGGAGTAGGTGGTGCGATTATGAGGACTGGTGGTAAAATCAATATTACTAACAGTACAATCGCTGGAAATTATGCAGGTTTTCAAGGAGGCGGCATTTCTGGCGGAACTGAGACAAAAATCACAAATGTCATTCTTGCCAATAACATTGCTAACAATAGCGGTAACAATTGGAACATCAAAAATAATTGCTTCGACCAAATGACTAATGGCGGCAATAACCTCCAGTTTCCTGCCAAAAATCCCAACGATCCTAGTGATCAAGATTGTGCTGCTGGCATAGTAATAGCCGATCCAAAACTGAGTCCTTTAACTAATAATGGTGGCTCAAATCAAACGATGGCACTCTTAGCAGGTAGTCCAGCAATTAATACTGGAAATAATGCAACTTGTCCGACAACTGATCAGCGAGGTGTTGCCAGACCTCAAGGCGGTGTCTGTGACATTGGTGCTTTTGAACTGAAATAATTGCCTAAAGCTTGATTATTTCATAAATACATCTTTACCTCTTGCCAAAAGTATCAGTTGTTGAAACCATAAATACATCTTTTTGTACTGGTTTTAACTGATGTCTGGCAGGAGGTTACTTGCACTTATAAGCTGATAAATTGAGATAATTTATCAAGATTGACACCGATGAAATTGTGAAATATCTATCTAAATTATGGCAATTCCTGACGCGATGGAACCTCTCCAAAAAAGCCAAACAATTATTTAGTTAAACCATGTTCTAGGGCATAACGTACCAACTCAGTACGACTATTTGTGCCCGTTTTACTAAACAAACGACTTACATACTTTTCAACATTACGGACACTTGTTTCTAGGCGTCGCGCTATTTCTTTATTCATCAATCCTTCTGAAACCAAATCCAAAACACTCTGCTCTCGTGGAGTAAAATCAATGCGAATTGGTGGCGGAGTTTGAGTAATGCCATTACGTTGATCTAACATTGCCCGAATTGCGGCAATTTGTTGGGCAATTTGCTCAAGTTCACTACTACTATTTGTTTCGCTATTTGCTGTGCGGCGCTCTAACAAATTCTCAACCATCGCCACTAATTCATCTGGTTCAAATGGCTTAGAAAGATAAGCATCAACACCTGCCTGATAACCTTTGATCCGGTCGGTAGTCATGCCTCGCGCTGTCAAAAAAATCACCGGCAAATTTTTAAAACGTGGGTCTTCTCTGAGCTTTTTGAGGAACTCATAGCCATCTAGCTGAGGCATCATGATGTCAGAAATCACCAAGTCTGGTGTCTGCTTCTCCAACATTTGCAAAGCTTCGTTAACATTGCTGGCAGCTTGTACCTCAAAACCACCAACTTCTTGCAAATATTCTTTGACTGATATGCGGACTCCGGGTTCGTCGTCTACCAGTAACAATTGTGCTGACATTTATCTTCCTTGACCGCTATTTCTTTAAATTTAACGGAAATTGTGGGGATCATTACTACTTAGTTTCCTCTTTGAAAGGTATCACTTTTTTCTGGCTGATCAACTAACCAAGCAATTTCTCTGGCATTTTCTGGCAACTGAGTTTCTCTTTGTCCGGTGTCACGCGCCCAAGTGCCAAAAATATTGATGGGTGTGCCAATGATATCAATTGCCGGAGCAAGATTCGCGATCGCCTGCCAACTACTTTTGGGCAACTCCTTCACCAACCAGCGCCCCAGTCGATGCCAATAATCTCGCTGCGTCAACTCCCGCATCAACTCAACCCCGTGTAACTCATGCAAATAGCGGTTAGAGCAACCATAACGCCGCCACTGCTTGTAATACTCCCGAAACGTCGCCCGATGTCGATGCTGGACGATCGCCTTTTCAGCAAAAGCTAGCCGCCAGTTAGTTTGCCGCTGAATGCGCCAGCAAATATCCGCATCACCACCCGTCGTTAAGTAAGGGCGAAACAGTCCCACTTCTTGAAATATCTGCCGCCTTATCGCCAAATTAGCCGTTTGCCCATAGGGACAAAAGGAATGCTTTAAGGTGTGCTGTTGAGATAAAACTTGATAGCGATCAGCGTGTTTTTCTAGCCAGGTTTTGCCCTCAACCGCCACAATTTCCCCAGCCACAACACCAACACTCTTGTCAGCAAAAGGCAGAATTAGCTTGCTTAACCAATCAGGTTGGGGGCGACAGTCGGCATCAGTGAAGGCGATAATGTCACCCGTTGCGGCACGAATACCCTGGTTACGGGCGGCATAAGAGCTTTGGATTTGGTTTTCCTGAAGCAATTGGATCATGCCGTCAGACGCTGCTGTTTTAAGAATATGGGCGCCAGCGTCATGGCTGCCGTTATCCACCAAGAGATACTCTACTCGCTCAGTAGGATAAGTTTGTGCCTGCAAACAACCCAAAAGCTCAGGTAAGTCAAATTCGCCATTATAAACAGGGACAATGACGCTGATTCTGGGTAAAAACGGTTGATTTGAGTTGTCGAGTGAATTTGATTTCATAGACAATTATTGTCCTGAGTGGCGGTTTTACGCCGTATGGTTACTCAGTCTTCAATTGTCTTTTTTACCATAGATTGATTTGATAACTAAGAGTTTTGAGTTGCGTCTCTAGCCAATTATCTTTGTTGTCAGGCACAACAGCGCCAGAATCGCATTAACTAAATAAAACACAGCCACGATTTTTGTTTCGGCCCAACCGTTGAGTTCAAGATGGTTATGAAACGGTGACATTTTAAACAAACGCCTGCCGATGCCGCTTTGATCTTTGGTGGCTTTGTAGTAACCAACTTGGGCAATAACTGAGACAGATTCGATAAAGAAAATCGCACTGAGGATAAATAAGCCCCAGAGATTTTGACTTAAAAGCCCAACTGCTGCCAAGGCGCCGCCTAGTGCCAGAGAACCTGTATCACCCATAAATACTGCTGCTGGGTTGCGGTTGTGAACCACAAAGCCTAAACAACTACCACTAAGGCAGGCAGAGAAAACCATCAAACCGGGTGAAGTTGGGGCGACAATGGCTGCGAGTCCCAAAAGTGCGATCGCACAAGTACCTGCTGCTAGTCCATCTACACCATCTGTCAAATTGGTAGCATTACTTTCGGCAACTAGAGCAAACACAGCTAGGGGCCAAAATAGTAAACCTAGCGGTAAGACTAGGTTAAAAGGCAGATTAATGCTAGTGATATTTTCCGGCTGACTGCAAGCTAGCCATAAGCAAAACAGGGAACCAACTAGCAGTTGTAGCGTCAATTTGAGACGGGGCGAAATGCCTTTATTCGAGCGACGACGCACAATTTGCCAATCATCCATTAAGCCAATTGCGGCATAACCAAGAGTCACAATGGAAACAGCAAGTACGGGAGTAAAATCTTGCCCCTGCATCACGAAACCAGACCAAAACAAAGCCACAACTACTGCTACCGGGATAAAAAACACCCCACCCATTGTGGGCGTACCAGCTTTGCGTAAGTGGGTTTGCGGACCATCCTCACGAATGATTTGCCCCATTTTTAAAGATTGTAAAAGGGGTACTGCCCAGTAACCAAGTGCCGCCGTAATTAAAGCCGAAACTAACAACGGTACAGCTATTGAGGCGTTACTAAAAAGAGTCCGCCCCGCCGTCAAATCAAGTATCAAGCCGCCTGCACTTAAACCTACTGCCAATAACGTTAGTAATTTGGCTCCAGTAAGGCTTAACGGGCGTCCATAATTTAATTTTGCATCAACCACAGAATTATCATTCCTTTGTCGAACACTCCTCACAACAGGCACAACTTAAAATGTGCCTTGACAACTACCGTGACCACCCACGGCATTCATGGGAATCGTAACATCTAAAGCGCCCTCTAAAGCAACATTTTTAGCAAATTTACCTAGATATTTGCTAGGAGAAGTAGCCATATATTTGGTATTTGCAGGTAGATCCGCTTTCAATACTTCTTCTTTCATGTCATGAAATGCTTACTCCTGATTGTTTACAAAAATTTTCTATCCTTACTCTAAAAAAGTTTTATTATCTTGACTTAAATGCCTTCTTGCTAATTTGCTCACAAGGATCATCTTTGTTTCTATAGTACAAATGTACTTTTGGTTAACTTCAGAGATAACGCTTCCTCAACATACTTGTACCTAACTACGCTATTTTTAGTCAAAGTCAGAATTTTTAATTCAGCTTATCTCATTCCAACGCAAACCTCATTTTAGTAAATTCCCACCTACTCAGGTTTATTCAATAAAATTGAGGTTCTGAAGTGCAATTTTTTACTCTTTTTTCCACTATTTCCTATGACAAAACGTAGCTACTTAATTGGCGTAGATATTGGCACAACTAGCACCAAAGCAGCACTATTTACAGAAGCAACAGATTTGATTACTCAGCACTCTATTGAATATCCCTTATCTACTCCCATTCCAGGAGCAGCAGAGCAAGAACCGGAAGATATTTGGCAAGCCGTTATAACAGCCGTTAAAACACTAATTGAAACAAGCAAAATAGACACTTCTCAACTCTTGTGTTTGTCCTTTAGTTCTGCCATGCATAGTTTAATTGCAATTGACCACAAAGGACAGCCACTAACAAAAAGTATCACTTGGGCAGACACTCGTAGTGCTAAATGGGCAACTCAACTTCAACAAACTCCCAAGGGGCATGAAATTTACCGTCGCACAGGTACACCAATTCATGCCATGTCGCCCTTAGTCAAGTTAATTTGGTTAGCCAATGAACACTCAGATATATTTAAGCAAGCAGCCAAATTTATCTCAATTAAAGAATTTATTTTTTATCGTTTTTTTCAAGAATATTTAATTGATTATTCCCTCGCCTCTGCCACAGGTTTGATGAATTTAAAAAACCTAAGTTGGGACAAAGAAGCACTTTTAGTTGCTGGAATTACAGAAAAACATCTATCAAAATTAGTTCCTACCACTCATATAGTTGAACAAATTAGCCCAGCTAGTGCTAGTAAAATGGGAATTCCTGTTAATACACCGATCATTATGGGTGCAAGTGATGGCGTACTTGCTAACTTGAGCGTAGGAGCAATTACACCTTCAAGTATCGCCGTAACAGTAGGTACAAGTGGTGCAGTTAGAGCCGTGGTGAAGGAGCCGTGGACAGATCCTAAAGAGCGATTATTTTGTTATGCTTTAACTGAAAATTATTGGGTAATTGGTGGTGCTGTTAATAATGGTGGCGTAGTTTTGCAGTGGATTAAAAATATTTTGAATGAGACGGAAGTTTCGACTATTAATGATCATGAAAAAGACTCCTACAACTTATTATTAAACTTAGCTCAAGGCATTGCACCAGGGGCAGAAGGCTTAATTTTTCATCCTTACTTAACAGGAGAAAGATCACCAATTTGGAATGCTAATGCTACGGGTTCCTTTGTGGGATTAACCTTACGTCATACCAAAGCTCATCTTGTACGCGCAGTCTTAGAAGGAATGGCATTAAATTTGAATTTAGTTTTGCAAGCTTTACAAGAACATATTGGCAAACCTACAAGTATTCAAGTAACGGGTGGTTTGGCAAAATCTCTGCTTTGGCGGCAAATTTTAGCAGACATCTTTGCTCAAGAAATTACAGTTTCTACGGGTTCTGAAAGCTCTTGTTTAGGGGCAGTAATTTTGGGACTTTATGCACTCCAGAAAATTCAGTCTTTCGAGGAAATAACCCAAATGCCTAAATCATCTCAACAACACCAGCCCTCACAGCAAAATGTCGGTATTTATCAAAAAATTATTCCGTTATATGCTCAAATATTAGATTCTTTACAGCCACAATATGCCAGCATTAGCCAATTACAGCAAGAATTGAATCATTTATCTAAATAAGTAGCATGGGCATTGCCTACTCCTCAATAGCAGCTTATGCCTAATTAAACTTATCTTCTGACAAATAAAAAACTTACAGTTTAAAGAGTTGTTGGAGTATCTGTATCTTGCTCAGAATTATGTGTAGAAGTAGCACCGTGTTTGAGGTTAATTTTCAACAAAAGTGCCAAAGTTATTTGCTTCATCAACCAATACAATACCGTAAGTATGATGAAGGTGACAAAGATAACCAGTACAGGACGTTTAGAAGTTAAATCATCAAATACGCTTCTGACAACATCGTTTGGTTGTGTAACAAAATCCCAACTATTAAACCGTTTGAATCTCCCTAAATAAACACCAATAGCGCATAAAGCATGAGTCATCAACTCTGCCCAAACAATATACTTACTGACGCCTTGGCGGTGTAAATAGTAGCCTAAATTAATTACAGAAATAACATAAGCTTCAAGTCCGGCAATAATCGCAATTAAATGTGGTGGTAAAATCACTAAAGTAATAATCCATACCGAATAATCACTACGAATTGCTCTAATTAAGTGAATAATATCTGTGAGCAAATAAGGCGCATTAGGTAAAAAGGCAATAAAAACCAGAAATGCTATCCACCATAAAACAGAACGCGAACGTCTTGGACTACGGAAGAGCCAAACACTTAAAGCCAAGGGAATAAAGGCAAGAAACAGATTCCAAATTATCCAGCCACTATGAATTCTTAAAGCCATTAAGGCATTGTGCAAGCGATCTTTCATATAATTATTTTATGAGAGAATCTACAATCGTTTTAATTGTCTCGAACCCTAGTATAACCATCTTTAAAACAGTGAAATCGCTGGAGCTTTGTTTTAAGAGTCCCGAAAGCTAGCATAATCAAAGCTAACAATGATTTGGTTGAGATTCTCAAATTGCTCAGGAGAATTTTTGCCTCAATACCAGAGTAGAAGTTCTAGACTGGAGATAAGACCTTTTAATCCCACATTCTCATCGCAATTCGTCTAATATCAGCAAAACTAGGGAAGAGATAAAAACGTGGATAATTTAGTGCAAGAACAGTTACTCAAGGCAATTGCCTCAAGTCGCGAGGCAGTTGATTATCTAGAAATTCGGGTTGAGCAAAGTGAATCAACTGCGATTTCTTTTCGTGGTTCTCAATTAGATGCCGTTGACCGTAATTTTAACCTCGCTGGCGGTATCCGTGCTTGTCATAAAGGTGGCTGGAGTTTTGTTACTTTTAATAATTTAGCTCAGTTAAAAGAGCGGATTGCTGAAGCAGTTTCTCAAGCACATTTGGTAGGTAAAGAAAAAACCCAGTTATCGCCTCTTGATCCGATTCAAGATTATGTATCAGTCGCATTAGGGCGCGATCCCCGTGGTGTCTCTATGACCGAAAAGCGACACTTAATGCAAGAATACAACCAAATGTTACTGGATTTTGACCCGCGAATTCAAACAACAATGGTGAGTATGCGCGATCGCTTTGGCACTACCTATTTTGTTAATTCTACTGGCACTTGCATCGCCCAAGAGCGTCTAGATGTGGCTGCTAGATTTGGTGTAATTGCTCGTACCGATAGCGGTGTTGTGCGCCAAGGCTTTGAAACAGTCCACTCTCGCTCTGATTATGACGCAATTACGGGCATTGAAGACCAAGTGATTGGTGCGGCAAAACGTGCAGTGAGTCAGTTGGAAGCTAAACCAGTTAAAGGGGGACAATATACGGTAGTTTTAGACCCATATCTAGCTGGTGTGTTTATTCACGAAGCCTTTGGGCATCTTTCTGAGGCAGATTTTGTCTACGAAAATCCTAAAATGCAAGAATTGCTCACTTTGGGCAAACCCTTGGCAATTGAGCAGCTTAATGTTGTTGATGATGCTACGATGCCAGGTTTACCCGGTTCCCTCAAGTATGACGATGAAGGGGTACTAGCTGGGCGCAAGTATTTAATCAAAGATGGCGTTTTAAATCAGCGTCTGCATTCTCGTGAAACTGCAGGCAAAATGGACGAAGCACCCACGGGTAATGCTAGGGCAATTGGGGCGAGTTATCCACCGATAGTGCGGATGACGAATACCGGCATTGAGGCGGGTGACTGTCCTTTTGAAGAGATGATTGCTGATATTGAAGAAGGTGTCTATGCTGTGCGGATGCTGGGAGGGCAGACGAATGGTGAGATGTTTACTTTTGCTGCGGGGCAAGGCTACATGATTCGTAATGGTCAGATTGCCGAGCCTGTGAGTGATGTTACCTTATCGGGCAATGTTTTTCAAACTTTGAAGGATATTGAAGCGATCGGTAATGATTCGCTTTATGTGAGTGGGGGTTGCGGTAAAGGTGGGCAGGCACCTTTGGCTGTTAGTGTTGGTGGTCCCCATGTGCGGATTAAAGATGTGGTTGTCGGCGGTCGTTGAGTCGCTTTGAGGATTCTATCGCTATAAATCTAATTAAACAGGGATGTCATCGTAACGAAATGACATCCCTGTTAAGTTTTCCTGACATCATAGACAAAAGTCTACTCCAGATGTCAAGATGAATAACTCGACAAAATTTAGTTGAGGTTGAGATAGCTAGCTTCTTGCTCTAGCTGACGTACCAAGGCTTCGTCGCCATTTGCTCTTGCTACTTCGATGCGATGCTCTAAGTTTTTCTGGAGGTTAACACGATGAGCAGCAGCGGCGTTTTTTACTTTATTACTAAAATTTTTGTTCACTGTGAACAACCCTTCCTATCTAGTTGATGTATTGACCACTTCTCTAACATAACACGGCTCGAAGGGTCTGACTAGCAATAATGTAGTTTTCGATACAGAAATTAGCGAATGTTTAAGGGTGAAAACCGAACCTTTAGCGATCGCTTAAGTAGCAATAGTGTTTTTGGCGGCTGAAAAGGCAAATTTCAGCCACATAGCTAGTTGGCTGGGATGAATACTGAATTTAAGGGCAGTTAATTATTTGAGACAGTAAGCGATCGCATAATCATGATCAGCTTAAAAGTTGAAGTTAGCGGATTTTGTCTGTTACAAATGATTAGTGTTGCGTCTTTTTTAATCGCGAGTTTATGATTTAAAAGCATCATACTCAACCTTTCATATCTCATTTTCCCTTACATTTGGTCTACCAAAGGATACGAACTAGTTTCCTTAAAAATTACGAGGTAATTACATGAAAGCAGTGATCCTAGCCGGCGGACTTGGTACGCGACTTAGTGAAGAAACATCTCTGAAGCCAAAACCGATGGTCGAGATTGGTGGGCATCCGGTGCTCTGGCACATTATGAAGATTTATTCAACTTACGGAATCAATGAATTCATCATTTGCTGCGGTTACAAGGGCTATGTAATTAAGGAATATTTTGCTAATTATTTTTTACATATGTCCGATGTCACCTTTGACATGAGATTTAATCAAATGAATGTTCATTGTGGCTATGCTGAACCGTGGCGAGTGACATTAGTAGATACGGGTGAGCAAACGATGACAGGAGGGCGCTTAAGGCGAGTAAAAGAGCATATTGGCAAAGAAACTTTTTGCTTTACTTACGGAGACGGTGTGTGCGATGTCAATATTGGTCACTTAATCGAATTTCACAAACAGCAACAAACTTTGGCTACTTTGACAGCAACTTTACCTGTTGGACGTTTTGGAGCGATATCTCTAACAGATGAAGATAAAGTTAATAGTTTTCGCGAGAAAGAAGACGGAGATGGGGCTTGGATTAATGGTGGTTATTTTGTCTTAGAGCCGGAAGTCATTGATTATATTGCTGAAGACTCTACGGTTTGGGAAAAAGAGCCATTAGAAAAGTTGGCAGCAAGTGATCAGCTTGCGGCTTACAAACATTCCGGCTTCTGGCAACCGATGGATACCTTACGAGATAAAAATTACTTAGAAGATTTGTGGAAGAAAGGCAAGGCTCCTTGGAAAGTGTGGTAATCAAAGATATTTGATTTTCACTGATGACATAAGACTTTTGAGAAGTTTTTTGAGTAGGCTGGATAGTCTAATGGTGTTTAGATATTTCCAGCTTTACTCTTGATCCCAACCTGATTTACCAATTTTCTCTGGTTAACCTGCTATCTAAATCTCAAGTTTATTTAAGACCTAGCCAGGATAACAAGCCTTGTTTTGTAATCAGTTCTAGCAACAATAAACCGATAAAACCAATCATGGCGAATCTGCCGTTAATTTGCTCGGCGTATGCTGTCCAGCCAAAAGCCGGTTCGGGTTGGTTAGGCTCTTGCTCAGATGGAGGCGAGGTAGGTGTAGGGGAGTTCATGGCTTGGGTTGGTTAGATTCTAAGTCTTGTACAGCTTCAATGAGCGATCGCACTTCTGAGGCTCCCTCAGATGGCTCAAAACCGAGAGGGAACTTACCACGAGCGAGCATTCTTAATCCCAAAGGACCTAAACCGATTAAGCCTTGCAGATCCCGCCCAGAATTGCCAACTACCTGCAAGCCAAATTTGCGTTCATCGATCCAACCGCCTTGTTTAACTAAATCGATTAAAACTTTGCGGTGACGCACTTGGCGACTACTTTGAGCGTCTTTGCGGTCCAAAATTTCTTGTTTAATTTTACCGATTTGATCCATTGGTGCCACTTCCATTGGACAAACCGTATTGCACATATAGCAGCGAGTGCAACCCCAGACACCCTGGGTGCCTTGATTGTATGCTTCTAAACGGCTTTCTGTAGTGGCATCACGAGAGTCTGCCACCATGCGCTGTGCCTTAGCTAAGGCATGAGGACCAACAAAATCCGAATTAACTTCACGGGCATTGCATTCTGAATAACACGCCCCGCATAGTATACAGTTACCCATCTGATCAAGACGCGATCGCTCTTGAGGGGACTGCAAAAACTCTCGTTCAGGAATAACTCTTGCACCCGTACTTACATAAGGATCAACAGCTTCTAAATTGTCCCAGAAGCTGCTCATATCTACCACCAAATCTTTAATTACCGGCATATTACCCATTGGTGCTACAGTAATTTCTGGAATTTCCGATTCTGTAACATCAGGCAATTTTGCCAATTCACTTCCCACATTTTCTTTACAAGCCAATGCCGAGCGACCATTGATTCTCATACCACAACTTCCGCAAATTGTATTGCGACAATTTTTGCGAAATGCAAGCGTACCATCTTGCTGCCATTTGATCTGATTCAGGCAATCTAGAATTGTGTTTCCTGCCTCCACATCCAGGGTATAAGACTGGATCATCGGAGTCGTATTTTGGCTTTGTCGAATGATTTTAAAACGAACTTCCATATCACCTAGAGCTTAATTTTCTAAATACTGACCGTAAAGAGTAGTGGATCACGAGGTGTGGGCAAGACAACTCATTCTGTTTTATCCATTATTCCTTATAATAATTGCGATGATTTAGTGATCGATCTTATAATCTAAACCACAAGCTAGAGCCTCATATCCTAAAATACTTCTACTTTGATCTTAGACACAAATAATTACAGATGCAAGATTTTTATAGAGATAACCCTTCATAGAGTAAGTAAAAAATCTATCTTTGGTAAAGTTCGTAAAGATTCTAACAAATAATCAAAAAATCCTTGTCAATTAAGAGAGATTTAACGATATATTTTTTATAGAGCTGATCATAGCTTGGTAGTAAATCACCAACACCCATCCAGAAAGTTAAAGGATATCTTTCTTTGATTATGACAGAGACTGCAACCGCTCCATTGACAGGTAAAGCCTTACTTCAAAAAGTAAAAGAGCTAGCACACTTGCCTCGGCGAGAAACAGCTAAACGCTGCGGCTATTACACCACAACTAAAAACGACCAAACCCGTGTTAATTTAACAGATTTTTACGACGCTGTTCTAGCAGCTAAAGGTGTTCCACTCGATCCAGAGGGAACAAAAGATGGTCGCGGACGAGAGCCGACATATCGTGTAAGCGTCCATAAAAATGGTCAAATTGTTATTGGCGCAACCTACACTCTGGCAATGGGATTAAAGCCAGGTGATGAGTTTGAAATTAAGTTGGGCTATAAGCATATTCACCTTAAACAGGTGGATAGTGACCCAACTCAGATGACAGACGATGATGATTTAGAAATTGAAGAGGACTAAACAGTTATCTTCAAGGATGGATAATTTATTGATCCGTCCTTTATCTACTTGACTGTGCCAGTAAAGATCTGTAGCTTCCTGCAATTTGCCGATCCCGCCAATGGCTATCTTCGATCAGGCAACTAACTTGTGGTTGGTGTCACTAATGACATCAACTGCTTTGATAAAAGTAGCGTTTTTTTTCGTTGCTTGGGTAGCATTGTGGCTGCCTTTAGCAATTCCCATCGCTATATTTTTAAAATGGCACCCTCCTAAGCCAATAGCCACCGAGCAAAAGCTACCTTTATTAGCCCCACTTTACCTAATTGCCCCCCTGATTTTGTGGGGGGCTTCTTGGCTTGAGGATAATCATTTTTCAGATTACGGCTTGTCTTGGAAATTTTCAGTTTTAAAATCCTTAGTAATAGGATTGGGATTAGGAGTTCTAAGCTTAGTCCTGATCTTTATTAGCCAGTGGCGACTAGGCTGGATTGAGTGGCATCTAGAAAATCGGCAAAGACTAGCACAGATATGTTTACCAATACTACTTTTAGGGCTTTGGATTGGTATTACAGAAGAGCTAATTTTTCGGGGTTTCTTACTAAATACTTTGGGAAAAGACTATTCAGTTTGGCTTGCCGCTGCCATTTCTAGCATTATTTTTGCACTCTTACATCTGGTTTGGGAACAGCAAGAAACAATTCCTCAATTGCCAGGATTATGGTTAATGGGGATGGTATTAGTGTTGGCACGCATAGCAGACAACGGTAGCTTGGGTATAGCTTGGGGACTTCATGCCGGTTGGATTTGGGGCTTAACTTGCCTAGATTCAGCCGCTCTACTCTCCTACACTGGTAAAGCACCAAGCTGGATCACGGGTTTGGGACAAAAACCTCTAGCCGGTGTTGCAGGAATTGTCTGTTTACTAATCACAGGGCTTTTACTGCAGTGGCTATTTTTGACATAGATAAACATTGCCTGTTTTTGAGCGTCGTGATCACACTAATTTAAGCGCATCACCAGTAAGTCAGAAATTGGAACCAAAACCAGCCATCAAACGTCTGGTCGCTTGTCGTCCAGTTCCACCATTAAGGCTTTAAACTTGCTAATATAGGCGCTTTAAGGTCATCAACTGCATCAAATATTATTCAAAATTGGCAATCACAGTAACCGCCCCAAGAAGAGAGCAATGGTATGGGCTTGAAATTTAAAAAGCTATTTCAACCGACAAACCCAGACCAACCTCTCGGTGGGCGCTATAAAATTATTAGCCTATTGGGAGCGGGTGGATTTGGTCAAACCTTTTTAGCACATGACTTACACCTACCAGGACATCCTCAATGCGTCGTCAAACAGCTCAAACCGCAATCAACAGATGCTAGCAGCTTAGAGACAGCTAGACGACTGTTTGACATCGAAGCTCAAGTTTTGTACGAATTGGGTAACCACGACCAAATCCCCCGCTTGCTGGCTCACTTTGAGGACAATCAGGAGTTTTATCTTGCTCAGGAATTGATTGATGGGGAACTGCTCTCGCAGGAATTAGCCGCAGCACCTCCTTGGTTAGAAGGGCGGGTTTTAGCTTTGTTGCAAGATATTCTGCAAGTTTTGGCATTTGTCCATCAAGAGCAAGTAATCCATCGCGATATTAAGCCTTCTAACTTAATTCGTCGCCGCGAGGACGGCAAAATGGTGCTGATTGATTTTGGGGCTGTTAAGCAAGTCAGTACCCAGGTTGCCAGTCGTAAGGGGCAGACAAAAACGATTTCGATTGGTACACAAGGCTATACGCCAAAAGAACAATTAGGTGGAAATCCTCGTTTTAGTAGTGATATTTATGCCCTGGGAATTGTGGCTATTCAGGCACTAACTGGCATTCATCCCCGACGACTTAAAGAAGACGAAAAAACTGGGGAAATTATCTGGCAAGATTATGCCAAGCAAGTTAGCCCGGAACTTGCGGCAATTATTGAGCAAATGGTACGTTATGACTTTCGGGCACGCTACTCAACGGCAGCAGAAGCGCTTTTGGCACTGCCAGTAACTGAAAATGAATCATCTAACTATAGTGCTGCAACGGCGATCGCTCCACAAGTACCGCCCAGACAGGAATTAAAGCCACCTGATTTGGAGAGTGAGGCTCTAGATAGTAGTGAATTATCATCAACTAATCTTTGGACGGCAGCATCTAGACCTCGGTCGGCTACGAGTCCTACAAGCACGAGTTCTGCGAGGTCAGCGCGATCATCTGCCTCTGGCGGTCTTCTATCTGCTAGCTATTCGACGCCCACACCTACGGCATCTGAGCCAAGGCAGAAGGGGTTTTTGCTGCCTGTAGCCTTGCTGGCAATGGGAGTAGGGGCAACTGTGTTAATTGCCAAGACGGTTTTATCGCCTCAAGTGGCACCTGATCCTGTTTCTGAGCGTCAAGTTACGGTGGAAAGTCCGACGGTAAAAGTTGCGCCGTCAGCATCGCCTTCTATTACTGCTACGATAAGTCCTAGTCCGACGGTCAGTATTGCGACAAAACCAACGCCATCTGCTACTTCTACTCCAACGCCAAGTCCGACAAGTAGTAATGTTGGCAAGTCGGCGCCGCCTCCTAGTAGTCCAGTGGTGAAAACTCCTGTGCCTGCTCCCTCACCGGTTGCACCTGCTCCAGCGCCGGTGGCTTCCGCTCCTCCTGTTAGCTCAGAACCCTCACCGTCAGAGCTGTTGAGCGAGGCTGATCGTTTGCGGCAAGCTGGGCAGCATCAAAAAGCGATCGCTCTTTATGACAAGGTGATTGCTCGTAAGCCTAATGCTGAGGCGTATTGGGGGCGTTGTTATAGTTTAAATTCTGTACAACAACCAGGAGAGGCGATCGCTTCTTGTAACCAAGCGCTGGCACTTAAACCCAATTACCCAGAAGCGTTGTGGAGTAAGGGTAATGCTTTGGATCAAGAGCAACGTCCTGCCGACTCGCTAAAACTTTATGAGCAAGCGACTGCTTTGAAGCCTGATTTTGCCGAAGCTTGGAATAATTTGGGCGTTGCTCTGCTCAATGTTGGACGCGCTTCTGAGGCGGTGGCGGCGCTGGATAAGGCAACAGCCCTCAAGCCTGATTTTGCTTCGGCTTGGGCGAACCGGGGGGCAGCACTTTGGCAGATTGGACGTGTGGGATTGGCGATCGCTTCTATGGATAAGGCATTGGAAATTGACCCCAACAACAGAGATGCCATTAATTTACGCCAGTTGGCACGGGAAAAGTTGAAACGTTAGTTTTTTGTCTCTTCTTGTTGGGGCATAAACTTATAGCTATTTTGAGCGAAGAGTGAATCTCAAGTTATCTGGTAAGTGCAAATTCTTACTTGGCTCAATTGTATAAATCATCTCAAATTCAGAAAATTCAGCAATTTTGCTGAGGCTTCTTACTAATCTTTAAGATGAAGCTCATCTAAAATTCAGCAATTTTGCTGAGGCTTTTTTCTAATCTTTAAAATCACATCTATTTAAGTAATTTTTAGATGAAGCTACTTTAAAAATACTTCTTACCAAGAAAAATCATTTTATGATTTACATACTTTCTCAAACCTCTTAGGCAGTAATCGATACAGATTTGTCGTTTGTTTAAGCAAAAAAGCATCTACTAAAGGAATAAACTCTAAATGAACACTGCAACTTTCTTAAAAGGTTCATTAACCATAGCCGAGATAATATTGCTAATAGCAACAATTGCCAGTCCAGCATCAGCAGCAATTATAACTTTTAATAGTAATTTTGCTATGAGTCCAAGCCAACTTGATGTTAATCTTGACAATGCTACTGAATTTGATGCTGCTGCGAATACAGTTGGTATTAATAATCTCATTAATTTTGAGACTGTACCTCTTAATATTTTTAATTCTCTTAGTGTCGCACCTGGAGTAATAGCAACACTGATTAATAATGACGGAGGTAGGATTAGTTCAGAACCGAATACAGAATATGGTTATAATACGACAAGCGACGGCAGTCAGTTCTTACAATTTAGACCAACTTTTGGAATTTCTACTGCTAGCCTAAATTTCAATTTTGTTGAACCCATTCAAGGTTTTGGCGCTTATTTTACAGGGTTGGGAACAGCAGCAGGAAATTTGAATGTAATATTTAACGATGGCACAAATCAACAACTGCTAGTAACAGGAAATCCTTTTGGAGGTTCGCAGTTTTGGGGATTTATTTCTCCCGGATCACTAATTAATAATATTTCTCTATCATTAAATGGTGTCACTAGCTTAAGTAGAGATATTTTTGGTCTTGATGATATTCGTTATATAAAGGCTTGTTCGATGCAACAATTATCAGAGAATTAACGATAGAGAAGCAGTCCACTGGCTGTGGACTTGCACAACTTAAAAAAATATTATTCTTCGACTCGATAACCTAACTCTGCCAATTGAATACGAGACTGGCGCCATTTGGGCTGAACTTTGACAAACATTTCTAGGTAAACTTTTCCGGCAATTAATTTTTGCATTTGTTCGCGGGCGGCGCTACCAATGCTTTTGAGCATACTGCCTTTATTGCCAATGACAATGCCTTTTTGTGAGTCGCGTTCAACATTAATGGTTGCTAAAATGCGAGTAATTTCAGGAGTTTCTTCTACAACATCAATAGTAATTGCCACAGAGTGAGGAACTTCTTCACGAGTTAGCAATAATATTTGTTCTCGAATTAATTCACCCATAATAAAACGTTCCGGCTGGTCAGTTACTAAGTCTGGGGGATAATAATAGGGACCTGGTTCAAGTTTTTCAACTAATTTTTGCTGTAATTCTTCTAAACCTTCACCTGTGAGGGCAGAGAATTTTTGAATTTGCCAGTCGAAGGAAGATACGAGTTGGGCGTAAGTTTTGTCGATGAATTCACCTTCGTTTCCTAGAGGAGTTAGGGTTGGTTGTAAGTCAGATTTATTAATACCAAGAATTACAGGCGTCTGAGTGCGGGCTAGCAGGTCAATGATAAAGCGATCGCCTCCTCCGGCTTCAACTGAACCATCAACGACAAACAGCACTACATCGACCGCATCAATGGCATTCTGTGCGTTTTTTACTATCACCTTACCCAGTTGATGATGGGGTTTGTGAATTCCCGGTGTATCGACAAAAATAATCTGTGCTTCTGGCGTTGTGAGGATGCCTCGTAGGCGGTTGCGGGTGGTTTGGGCAACGGGGGAAGTGATGGCAATTTTCTGCCCTACCAAGTAATTCATTAATGTGGATTTTCCCACATTTGGGCGTCCGATGATGGCGATAAAACCAGATTTAAATCCTTCTGGCGCTTGGGGAATACTGGCGTTATCTAGGATGTAATTGGGGTTGATTTCTGTTGGGAAATTTGTTTGGTCGTTGTCTTCCATTTTAGATGCGGGGATGCAGTATTTTGAGCTGAATAAATAAATTGTATTAGCGACATAGTATCGCAATGTCCCTGGTAAAGATCTTTTCACATTACAGAAAGCACATACTCGCCTTCATTAACAGCATGGTTAGTTGAAACATCAAACACTAAACCATCCGCCTCAGCACAAATATCAATTACTTGCGGCAAGTTTCCTTGTTTGTTAAAGACTAGCAATTGATATAGCATCTGCCCAGCCTTAACTACACTGCCTAATTGCACTCTCGACTGAATCATCCCGCCAGTAGAAGCATAATACTTTTTAACTTGGCTTTTGATCGTTAGATTAACTTGATGTTTTTGCGTTTCAGCTAAAGGAAATTCAGGGATATGTAAAACTTTTTTCTGAGCAAGATAGTTTTTGATTCCTAAAACACCTGTTTTTACAGATTCCGGATTCATTTGCATTCCAGAACCGCATTCTAGCGTCCAAGATTCAATATCAAACTGAATGTTTTTTCCGAATTCAACTAGTTTTTTCTCCAAGGCTAACCAAGGTTTTATAAATGCTTCATCAAAGGCATCTCCATCATATTCATTCATTAAAATTCCACATTCTAATAAAAAAGCTTTAGCACTTTCTTCTCGACTTTGGAAACAATACAAGTAGTCAATTGCTTGATTACTGGAACTATGAATGTCAATTACATAGTTAGCATCTAAACATAAAGATTGCAGTTTATATCGGTAACGTTCATTAAAAGGTAAGCCACTCGCTGACTGAATTTTTTCTAACTCTTTCTCAAAACAAGCAAGAATTTTTTGTTGATAATTCTGCTTAATTTCAGCAGGTTCGAGAGCAAGTTGAGATTTAGCAAAAGCTTCTAAATCCTTGCATTCTTTTTCATAATCCCAAAAGATGCGATTCCAATCTTTGCCATCGTAGACGTTATAACGTCCTGTGGCAAAATTATGGTTACGTTGATTTGTACTCAAAGGGTTGCAGGCAGGTACAAGCCAGATTTCCCCTATTAATTGACTATCATTTAATGTAGTTAAAAACTCAATTAACTGATGGATAATTGCATTGCCAACAATCTCTGCTCCATGTAAATTAGATTGTATGTATGCCTTTTTTCCGGGTTGAGAACCAACAAATTTGTAAACTTGAATAAAAAGACGATCGCCTGATGCTAGATGTTGAATTGGAATTGTTGAAATTGTGGGAATCATCTTACTTAAGTGCCTGGTAAGTTACGCAACTGCTCATCTAAATGGGTACGATCAGCTAAGGCATGAAGTAATGGTCCATGAGCGCCAAATTCCACAATACTAACTGAACCAACCGGACATCCTAACCGATAACGAAAGCGTCCTACATCAATTCCTAGTAAGCCACAAATAGCAATTCTAATCGTCGCTTTATGAGCTACAATTAATACATTGCCATCAATATAATTACTTTTAATTTCTTCGATTACTTGCAAGACACGAGAAGCGATCGCAACTGCTAATTCTCCCTCAGTTGGTGGATACCACGCCGGATCAGCAGTCCACAGAATGTAATCATCATGAAAGTCACGGCTTACCGTTTCTGGCGTCTGACCTTCCCACTTGCCATAATCGATTTCCTTCAAACCTTCCCGTAATTCTGGCTTGATATCAAGGGCATTAGCAAGCGGTTTTGCAGTGGCAATTGTTCGTGCCATCGGACTACAAAAAATCGCTTTCCAAGATAGAGATTGATAGGCTTTAGCAAAAGCTTCTGCCATTTGTGTCCCTTCTGCTGTAAGTTCGGGATTTAAGGAACCGCAGAAAGCATTCTTACGACTAAAAGTAGTCTGTCCGTGGCGGAGGAAATAAAGTTTCAGGCTCAAAGTAGTTTTTCTCTAACTGTCCACCGAAATTTTAGGCTGGGTGTCAAGGGGGCTGGGGGGTATATCCAGGTTTGTTAATCAACACCTAATTACCACTTCAAAAAAGCCGCCTCAATGCCCTGTTCCCGCCGAATCTTGCCATCGTTTTCAAACCAATCAACAACTTGCTGATGTGTCAAATCTTCAATTGCTACATCAGTATCTTTGGCAATTTGTTTCAACAGTCGCAAAGATGAAATTGTTAAGCGGGTTAGAAACTTCTCTGAAGAAGAAAGCAAAGCTTTATCAACATCTCCTGACTCTTCAGCAGTCAAAAATTGCATTGAGGATTGTTGGGGATTGACCATGATTATTTATAGTGAATATTTCTAATTACTAAGAAAATTATCGCATCTATTACAAGTAATCTAAACGGCTATTTGTGCTTTAATTAAATAACCACACTGATGTTCACCATCATTAATCCAATGTGTTCGCTCTACAAAACAATCTGGTAAAACTGCCGCAAACATTTCTAATTCATGCCCACACACACTCGGAAATGATTCAGCAACATTAGAAATTGCACAGTTATGTTCTACCAAAATAAACTGATTTGGTTTTAGGGTATAGGATTCTGCCATATAACCTTCAGTTTGCCGAAGTTCCACTAATTTTGCCACACGCTCTTGCACTGTTCCCATACCAAGGCGATCGCGATATTCTAGAGCTTTACGTTGCCATTGTTTCCGCAAAATTGAGCTAACTTGCTCACGTCCTACTGTTTCTGCCAAAGTATCGAGTAAAGACACTGCAAACTCATCATAGCGAGTCGGGAAATTTTCTCTTCCTTTACGACTCAAATTATAAACGTGCTGAGGACGCCCCATTCCTACCTGTGTTGATTTATACTCAATTAGCCCATCAGCATCCAAATCCTTGAGGTGTCGCCGAATTGCTTGCGGTGTAACAAAAAGAGCATCTGCCAATTCTTGTGCTGTTGCGTGTGCTTGTTTCAATAAATATTGCAGGATGTCTTGTTTGGTTGAAGGTTGTTGGGTAGTCGTCATCTATCTGCGGGGGGAATAGGGCAAAAAGCAAACGGAGAAATATTAATTCTGGCTTTGACAACAATATTGTTGTTAATGTATTTTACAATATAGTTAAGCAACAAGAAAGTTGTTTTAGTTGTCGAAAGACACTACTCTGGTGGTTGCAGTAGCTTAACTGCCATAACCTGCCTGCTATCCTTACCGAATTCCTGTAGAACACCAAAAGAACTCTGAATCAATGACTGCAATCACGACACTAGTCAATCAACCCTACAAGTACGGCTTTGTCACAGATATTGAGACTGATACCATTGCTCGTGGTCTTAATGAGGACGTAATTCGCCTAATTTCTGCCAAAAAGAATGAGCCAGAATTCATGCTAGATTTTCGGCTCAAAGCTTACAAGCAATGGCAGAAAATGACCGAACCAACCTGGCCCCATGTCAGCTATCCGGCGATTAACTATCAAGATATCATCTACTATTCTGCTCCCAAAAAGAGCAAAGAAAAGCTCAACAGCTTAGAAGAAGTAGACCCAGCCTTATTAGAAACTTTTGATAAATTAGGCATTTCCTTATCTGAACAAAAGCGGCTATCTAATGTTGCTGTAGATGTAATTTTTGATAGCGTTTCGATTGCGACTACTTTCAAAGAAAAACTAGCAAAAGATGGCGTCATTTTTTGTTCTATCTCTGAAGCGGTGCAAGAGCATCCAGAATTAATTAAAAAGTATCTTGGTACAGTTGTCCCCGTCGCAGATAACTACTTCGCTGCGTTGAATTCTGCCGTATTTACAGATGGTTCTTTCGTATATATTCCTAAAGGCGTCAAATGCCCAATGGAACTATCAACTTACTTCCGCATTAACAACGGCGACACAGGACAATTTGAGCGTACTTTAATTGTTGCCGAAGAAGGCAGTTCTGTCAGCTATTTGGAAGGCTGCACTGCGCCTATGTATGACACCAACCAGCTACACGCCGCTGTTGTAGAACTTGTTGCCCTTGATAACGCTGACATCAAGTATTCAACTGTGCAAAACTGGTATGCCGGTGATGCTGAAGGTAAAGGTGGAATTTACAATTTTGTAACTAAACGTGGTTTGTGCCAAGGCGTTAATTCTAAGATTTCTTGGACACAAGTTGAAACAGGTTCGGCTATTACTTGGAAGTACCCTAGTTGTGTGTTAATTGGTGATAATTCCGTTGGTGAATTTTACTCAGTAGCACTGACAAATAACAAGCAGCAAGCTGATACTGGAACCAAAATGGTACATATCGGCAAAAACACTCGTAGCACGATTATTTCCAAAGGAATTTCTGCTGGTGGTTCCCAAAATAGCTATCGCGGTTTAGTGAAAATTGGACCAAAGGCGCAGGGTGCAAGAAATTATTCCCAATGTGATTCAATGTTGATTGGTGATAACGCTCAGGCAAACACTTTTCCCTACATTCAAGTTCAGAATAATACCGCCAAAGTAGAACATGAAGCCTCGACTTCAAAAATCGGCGAAGACCAACTTTTCTACTTTTCACAACGTGGCATTTCTCAAGAAGATGCTATCTCAATGATGGTGAGTGGTTTCTGTAAAGATGTCTTCAACGAACTACCGATGGAATTTGCTGCTGAAGCCGATAAATTATTGAGCCTGAAACTAGAAGGAACAGTTGGCTAAATTCAGGTTTGTTTGTAGTTAAAAATAGCAAAAATTGGTGCGAAGGTACAGTTAAGTCAAAATGATCAAAGAAAACAGCGAAGTAATATTATCTGTCCGCAATTTAACGGCAGACGTTGATAGTAACCAAATTCTCAAAGGCTTTAATTTAGAAGTCAAAGCCGGAGAAATTCACGCCATCATGGGACCAAATGGTTCTGGGAAAAGTACCTTTTCTAAAATATTAGCAGGTCATCCAGCATACGAAGTTACTGGTGGCGAAATTATTTTCTTGGGAAAAAATCTCTTGGAAATGGAAGCAGAGGAAAGAGCAATTGCTGGTATATTCCTAGCTTTTCAATACCCTTTAGAAATTCCTGGAGTTAGTAATTTAGACTTCCTGCGAGTAGCTTACAACGCACGTCGTAAAAGCCAAGGATTAGAAGAAATTGATACTTTTGATTTTGAAGACTTAATCCAGGAAAAGCTGGAAATTGTCAAGATGAATCCTAGCTTTTTGGAACGTAGTTTGAATGAAGGTTTTTCAGGCGGAGAGAAAAAGCGCAATGAAATTTTGCAAATGGCATTATTAGAGCCAAAACTCGCAATTTTAGATGAAACAGATTCAGGGTTAGATATTGATGCTCTCAAGATTGTTTCTAATGGCGTTAATCAGCTAATCAATGCCGAAAATGCCACAATTATGATTACCCATTATCAGCGTCTGCTTAATTATATTGAGCCAGATTTTGTTCATGTAATGGAAGCTGGTCGCATTCTAACAACTGGTGGTAAAGAATTAGCATTAGAATTAGAAGATCGTGGCTATGATTGGGTACGTGAAGAAGAAGCAACTGAGGTAGGTGCAAGATGAATATTCAAGTTTCTTCAAGCACAATTCCTAATCCGGAAGAGTTAGGTTTAACCACTGTAACTGAATCTCGCGATGCTTATTTGATGGCATTATTAAATCAGTGTCAAACGCTAGATTTACAGGTTGTTGAGCCACAGATAGCCTCATTATTAGAGGAATTACGCAACAAGGCATCTGCTTGGGTTAAAAAGCTGACTATTCCTACAAAACGGGATGAAGAATGGCGCTTTACTGATTTATCGCCGCTATTACAGTTTCAGTTTCAAAAGCCTGAAATTCCAATTACAGAAGCAGAAATTAGTGACTTGATCCTGCCAGAGGCTCCAATTAGATTAGTTTTTCTGAACGGGATTTACTCACCTAATTTATCATCAGTTACTGAATTACCGAAAGGCTTAATTGTTAGTAATTTGGCTCAGTTGCCAATAAATCATCGTTCTAAAGTAGAGCAATATCTTGCTAAAAAAGAAGGTGTAAATGATGTATTCACAGCCCTCAACACGGCAGGTTTAACAGATGCAGCAGTTGTTCGGGCAGAAAAAAATACAGTTGTAAAAACCCCCATTCATTTACTATTTATATCTCTCGAAAGTGAAGAGGCAACGATTAGTCAGCCGCGTTGTTTAGTAGTTGCAGAATCTGGTAGTGACATAACACTAATTGAAGAATATACAAATAATCAAAAACAAACGGTATATTTTTCTAATGCCGTGATGGAAATATTTGTAGAGCAAAATGCTCAAATAAGTCACACAAGAATTCAAAAAGAAAGTGTCGCAGCATTTCATATTGGTAAAACTGCAATTTCACAGGAACGCGATAGCCGTTATACTTGTAATGCTATTAGTATCGGAGCAAAATTATCACGTCACAATTTAGAAGTTTTGCAACTAGGTGAACAAACCGAAACAACTTTAAATGCTTTAACAATAGCTGCTGGTGAACAGTTGTCAGATACTCATAGTGTGATGGCATATACCAAGCCCTATGGTACAAGTAATCAACTACACAAATGTATTGTTTCCGACAAAGCGGCGGCAGTATTTAATGGTAAAGTTTTTGTTCCTAAAGCAGCACAATTAACTAACGCTAATCAGCTTAATCGTAATTTATTGCTGTCTCCCAAAGCGAGAATTGATACCAAGCCTCAACTAGAAATAACAGCAGATAATGTTAAATGTTCTCACGGGGCAACAATTGGTCAATTAGAAGCAGATGAAATATTTTATTTGCAAAGTCGTGGCATAAATGAAGCTGATGCTCGTAACTTGCTGATAAATGCTTTTGCTGCTGAAATAATTAACCAATTACCGATAGCTACCCTTAGAAATCAACTCTCCCAATTAATCAGAGAAATCACTGCTACTCCTCATTTATCCAAAAAACAATGACTTTCACTCAAGAAAGAACTCTTGCCGAAATAACCCGCACTGACTTCCCAATTTTGCATCAAGAAGTCCACGGTAAACCGTTAGTATATCTCGATAATGCTGCAACTTCCCAGAAACCACTGGCAGTATTAGATAGTTTACGGCACTATTACGAATTTGATAATGCTAATGTTCATCGTGGCGCTCATACTTTAAGTGTAAGAGCAACAGATGGATTTGAAGGAGCCAGAGATAAGGTTGCGGCGTTTGTAAATGCAGCCTCACGGCAAGAGATTGTTTTTACTCGAAATGCCACGGAAGCAATTAATTTAGTCGCCTATACTTGGGGTTTAAATACATTACAAAAAGGTGATGAAATCATCCTCAGTGTAATGGAACACCATAGTAATATTATCCCCTGGCAACTGATAGCTCAGAAGACAGGTGCGGTGATTAAATATGTGGAATTAACCGAAACTGAAGAATTTAATTTAGAGCAATTCAAATCGTTAATTTCTGACAAAACTAGATTAGTTAGTGTGGTTCATGTTTCTAATACTTTGGGTTGTATTAATCCAGTAGAAGAAATAATTAAAATAGCTCATAATTACGGCGCGAAAGTGTTAGTTGATGCTTGCCAAAGTGTGCCTCATATGCTTATTGATGTGCAGGCAATGGATTGCGATTGGTTAGTGGCGTCTGGACATAAAATGTGTGCACCTACAGGAATTGGTTTCTTGTATGGCAAGCTTGACTTACTGTTAGCCATGCCTCCATTTATGGGCGGTGGAGAGATGATTTCAGAGGTTTATCTAGATCATTTTACCTATGCAGATTTACCTCATAAATTTGAAGCAGGGACTCCGGCAATTGGAGAAGCGATCGCATTAGGTGCTGCGGTAGATTATCTGACAAACATCGGCATGGATAAAATTCACGCTTATGAAGAACAATTAACTGCCTATCTTTTCCAACAACTACGCGGTATTCCTGATTTAAACATTCATGGTTCACAACCTACAATAAATGGCAAAGGTAGAGCAGCATTAGCAGCATTTACACTTCCAGGACTTGATTCTAGTGACATTTCTACCATGCTAGATCATGAAGGTATTGCCATCCGTTCTGGTCATCATTGTACGCAACCTTTACACCGAATTTTAGGGGTAGCTGGTACGGCACGGGCGAGTTTGTATTTTTATAATACTCGTGAAGAAATTGATGCTTTTGTTGCGGCTTTAAAAGATACTATTGATTTTTTTGGTAGTGTTTTGGGCTAAATAAACTATAAATTATTTTTGAAGGGTGGGCATTGCTCACCCTTTTCTGTTTAAAGGATCAAATCAGATGATTATTAACTCAATAATTGCTGAACAAAGATTTAACTCAATGAATCAAACACAAGTCAAATTGAGCGAAAATCAGTTCTCGAATATATCAGGCTGCAAGTGATGAGTCATAGTAAAGGTTTTGGTGAGAAAAAATTAGTAATAAAAAGTAACTTCTCTAGCAAATCTCATCCTTTAACAAAAATTGCTAGGGAAGGTTCATCTGAACATAAAGCCTTAATCCGCTTTATTAAAGAGCATTGGGAACATCTTTCAGCACAAGCTTGGAAAGGTTATTTAGAGCAAGGACGTGGAGCGCTTGTCATTAAGTTGGATAAAATGGTTCTACTTGGAGGTAATTTCTCTGTTAAGTACATAGACGAGAGAGAGACATTCCGTCAGCAAATGATGCGTGGGTTATGGGCTGCAATGCAATCCGATGAATTGCAAAACATAGTGAATGAATATGACCCAGAAAGACAGGTAGCGATTATCTTTGAATGGCGAGGCAGAGATGGCAATATTCACTTACGCTATGGTCCAACCTCTAGCACTCCACCAAAGAATTACGAAAAACTTGGGTTGCAGGCAAAAAAACCGTCTTCACCTCTCAATAAGTTACTAGATTCAAGGACTAGTGACAGCATTGAATGGACTGACCCATTAAATCCTCCTCACCCTATCGCTAGACTGTTAATAGAAGACCTAGAGCTTTTTGCAGCTTTTGCCTGGAAAGGTTATTTAGAACAAGGACGTGGTGCTGTCCATATCCTCTTGGGTAAAGGAGGATGGGAGGCGTTAGGCGCACCAAGCTGGAATTCTGGGGAATTTCCTTTCAAATACTTAGGTAGGAATCGCTACGACTTGCCCAAATCCTTGAAGCAAACTGAGGATAGGCAAGACTGGCAGGAATTAATATCTAAATATGACCCAAGTCAAGAAATTGTTTTTGTGCTGGGATGGACTCGTAGTAAAGGATTGATTTTTTTATCTTTATCTTCAACAAGTTATGATAAGCCTCCTGAATGCTATGAGCGAATGAAGGGACAGTTAGACGAATTCACTATAAGGCAGTCTAGACAAACCTTCTTGATACAGGAGAAAAAAACGGAAAGCATTTTTGATGAACTAACAGAATACAGACAGCCCCTAGGTTTACCTGCTGCTGGTAGTGAAACAGATAAATCAACCATAGCTAAACTAGAAATAGGCAATCAAAGTTTCTTTGGCATTAATTCTGGCAGTAATCCTAATCCTAGACAGATAACTTTTAGAGTCAATCCCATTACTAAAACCCATGCTGAAGCTGATGCCTTTCAGCAGGCGGCAGATGCAGGTATTAAAGGTGGTAAGGCTCGTTTAATTGTAGATCGAGATCTCTGCGATGCCTGTGGTTTAAGAGGCGGTGTCAATTCTATGGCTTGGCAGTTAAATATAGAAGAATTAGAAATCATAACTCCAAGTGGCAGTAAAACAATTACTGTGAAACCACCAAACAGCAGGAGTAAATAATGTTTGTATTAGACTTATCAGTTGAAAAATGGGTTGGCAACAAAAATGAAAGTGACTTCATTGAAAACCCAAATTGGAGTCAAATAGAAGCCGCAATTCGTGAATTAGATGGCAAGAACAAAACTTTAGTTACATTAGGAGCAGATGAAGATACTTACATGACAATTGGCGGCGGTGAATCGCAAAAATTTGTTGTATCAGTAACCTTCGATAATATCAGCTTCCATA
>JBATUR010000007.1:0-23261 GCA_049671305.1 Coleofasciculaceae cyanobacterium | reverse complement strand
GTTTTCCACCAGGTGCTGATCGTTTTGCTGGTGTCAAAACTCAAGCGGCAGAAAATGGTTCACCGATTTTAACCGACGCTTTAGCTTATATTGAGTGTAGAGTTGCTAGTCGTATGGAACTAAGTGACCACTGGCTGGTTTATGCAACTGTTGATGGTGGGCGTGTTTCTAAGTCAGAAGCTTTAACTGCTGTGCATCATCGTAAAGTTGGTAATCATTATTAAGCTGAGGCAGATCCCCGACTTCTTAGGGATAGTTCAAGGATATCAACCTTTTAAGAGAGAAGTCGGGGATTTTAATCGCAGATAATAGCTAAATCGCCAAACCAAAAACTGTTAAAAGTTTTACCATAAAATCAGGGCGAAAATAGCTAATAATGAGCAGTCCAAAGCTAGAGCTAGAAATTAAACGTTTAGAAGAAATATTACACGCCCAAGGCAGGAAACTTCAGCTAGATATCGGCGCCTCGAAAAAAGCGATCGCGGCTGTAGAAGCGGAAGTTGGTTTAAGCTTTGACGATCAGCTAAAAGCATTGTACACCCTTTCCAACGGCTCACAAGGCGATCGCTGGTTTGCCCTAACCTGCGAAGAATTAACCACTTCCCTAACCTTCCTGAGCCTGGAAGAAGCCTTACAGAGTTGGTCTTTACATGACTCAGTAATTTATCAAGATCACCAAGACCGAGATGCTCGGATTATACCAGGCTATCGAGCCCATCGTTTGTGGTTTCCTTTTGCCTCAGCAAAGGGCGGCGCTATCTCACTACGATATGATGCTGATCCGTCTCCTGTCGGTAAATATGGACAGATTATTTTTTATCAACAAGAACACAATGCCATTTATTATGTAGCTGAGAGTTTTATTGATTTTTTTCAACGTTCAAATGATTTATTAGCAACCAAACCAGACCAGCTACATCTTCTTTATTAACCCCATATCAATAATTTAACCATGCTCGAAACTCTTAATACTGAATCCAAACCCCGTGATGTTCAGCTTTTACCAATTGGTGCCGAAACAACCGTATTGCGATCGCGAACTTGGGACAGATTAAGATTTGAAATTGAATATGCCTTGCAACGTGGTACAACTGCTAATTCTTATCTGATTGAAGCTGATAAAATTGCTTTAATTGACCCACCTGGAGAATCATTTACTGAAAGTTTTCTAACAGCCTTAAAACGACGACTCGATTTAACCAAGCTTGATTATATAATATTAGGACATATCAATCCCAATCGTTTAGTAACTCTCAATACTTTACTAAAACTTGCCCCTCAAATTACTATAGTTTGTTCAAATCCGGCGGCACAATCATTAGGTAATTTATTAGAATCTACTTATCCAGAAACTTCAGCAGCAAAACTAAAAATCCTGGTCATGCGGGGTGAAGAAACTTTAGATTTAGGTCAAGGTCATCACCTGCAATTTATCCCAACTCCTAGTCCTCGTTGGTCAGATGAACTGTGTATTTATGACCCCAAAACCAAGATTTTGTTTACCGATAAATTGTTTGGTGCACACGTTTGTAGCGACCAAGTTTTTGATGAAGGTTGGACAACAATTGGTGAAGATAGACGCTATTATTTTGATTGTTTGATGGCACCTCATGCTAAGGCTATAGAAGCAGCATTAGAGAAATTGAAAGAGTTGCCAACTCGATTATATGCCACTGGTCACGGACCATTAGTTCGTTATAGTTTGATAGAACTTACGCAGTTTTATCGTCATTGGTGCGAGCAACAAAAAAGCCAGGAAACTAGTGTAGCGTTAATTTATGCTTCGGCTTATGGTAATACGGCAACTTTAGCACAAGCGATCGCACGAGGTATCACCAAAGCAGGTGTGGCGGTAGAATCAATTAATTGCGAAGCAGCAACACCAGAGGAAATTAAAGAAGCAGTTGAAAAATCGGCTGGTTTTATTATCGGTTCCCCAACTCTTGGTGGTCATGCTCCAACCCCTGTACAAACTGCTTTGGGTTTAGTATTATCTACAGCAACGAAAACTAAATTAGCAGGTGTATTTGGTTCCTTTGGTTGGAGTGGAGAAGCGATCGATTTAATTGAAGGTAAATTTCGTGATGCGGGCTATAAATTTGGCTTTGAAACTATTAGAGTTAAATTTAAACCAACTGATGTTACCTTGAAACTCTGCGAAGAAGCAGGAACAGATTTTGCTCAAGCACTCAAGAAAGCCAAAAAAGCTAGAACATCTCGACAACCTGTAGGCGACTCCCAAGCGGCAAGAACAGAACAAGCAGTTGGACGTTTAATCGGTTCTTTATGTATTGTGACGGCAAAACAAGGTGAACTCAAGAGTGCTATGTTGGCAGACTGGGTTTCTCAAGCAACTTTTACACCTCCAGGTTTAACTATTGCTGTTGCCAAAGATAGGGCAATTGAATCTTTAATGCATCGTGGTGATAAATTTGTTTTAAATATCCTCGAAGAAGGCAAACATTTAGGTTTGATGAAGCATTTCCTTAAACCTTTTAGTCCCGGTGAAGACCGCTTTGCCGGAGTGGATATGGCAGAGGCGGATAATGGTTGTCCGATTTTAAATGATGCTTTGGCTTATGTGGAATGTACGGTAGAAAATCGTATGGAATGTGGCGATCACTGGCTCATTTATGGGATGGTGAAAAATGGTAAAGTTTTACATTCGCATGGTGTGACGGCGGTACATCATCGTAAGTCTGGTACTCATTATTAATTGGTAGGTTGGTGATCCCCGACTTCTGATTTAAATTGATCTAAATAATTAGATTTAAACTAAAAAGTCGGGGTGTCAGGATTTCAATCAGGAGAACTACTTGACAAGCAAGCGCTCATGTGCATCTTTTAGTGCCAGACGTACTTGCTCAAAACCCGTACCTCCATAACTATTGCGTGCTGCCACAACTTGCCGGGGTGTAATTGCTTGATAAATATCCTCCTCAAAAGCGGGATGTAATTCTTGCCACTCTGCCAAACTTAAATCTTTGAGCAATTTATGACTAGCAAGGCAGGTTTTGACAACTTTACCTACCAAGTTGTAAGCTTCCCGAAACGGCACGCCTTTGATTGCCAGATAGTCCGCAACATCGGTGGCATTGGAGAAATCTTCCGCCACAGCTTCTGCCAAGCGATCGCTTTTAAACTCCATCCCCTCCCGTAATAAAATAGTCATCGCCTCCAAACAAGCGCTAACGGTTTTCACACTATCAAACAGTGCTTCTTTATCATCTTGCAAGTCTTTGTTGTAAGCCAAAGGTAGCCCTTTCATCAAAACCAACATACCTTGCAGATGACCAAAAACACGCCCAGTTTTGCCCCGTACCAATTCTGGCACGTCGGGGTTTTTCTTTTGGGGCATAATGCTAGAACCTGTTGAGCAGCTATCTTTGAGGGTAACAAAGCCGAATTCTTGAGACGCCCAGAGGATGACTTCTTCCGACAAACGGCTGAGGTGAACCATAATTAAGCTGGCAGCACACAAAAATTCGATGGCAAAATCGCGATCGCTTACACCATCCAAACTATTACGATAAACCCCGCCAAACTCCAGCAACTCAGCCGTGTAATGCCGATCTATTGGGAAAGTCGTCCCCGCTAGCGCCCCGCTTCCCAATGGTGAAACATTAACTCGTTGATAAATTTCACCCAAACGCTCCCAGTCCCGCTGTAGCATCTCAAAGTACGCCAGAAGGTGATGAGCTAAACTTAGGGGTTGAGCGCGTTGCAGGTGCGTATAGCCCGGAATCAGCGTTTCCACGTTAGAATCAGCCAAGTTAACCAGAACAGATTGAAACTCACGCAACTGCTGACGAATTTGTGTAATTTGAGCGCGGAGATAGAGTCGGGTATCCGTACCAACTTGATCATTACGCGATCGCGCCGTGTGTAGTTTTTTTCCCACATCACCAGTCAATTCAGTTAGCCGTTTTTCCACAGCAAAATGGACATCCTCAGCGTCAATGCCGGGGTTAAACTTGCCTGCCTGGTATTCGGCACGAACTTGTTCTAAGCCCGAAACCAGTTTTTCACCTTCTTCTGGTGAAATAATGCCAGTATGAGCCAGCATTTTGGCATGAGCGACAGAACCCGTAATATCATATTCAATCAGTTCAATATCAAAGCCAATACTGGCATTAAATCGAGCAATTGCAGGATGCAAAGCTGATTCAAACCGCTGACTCCAGGTTGTTTGTTTCACGAAATGAAAATCCTCAGTATGCTTGTTCTACTGTGAAGGCAAGCTGCTCCGGTTGTCAGTTGCTCATGACACTTTTTAGAAAGAAGTCATACTTCTAAACAGGTAACCAAAGAAAATACCAATTAGCAGCGCCCAAATTTGACCTGTTTTAACAAAATTACTCCAAGCATTTTGGAAATCTGCCAAAATATCAGGACTACCTGGCGCATTTTGAGCCAGAAATAACCAATCCATTGACAAGTGAGTATTTCCCAATACAAAGTGCCAGTGGGTAATGCTGTCTACAATTGCGGGTAGGGTTTGGATTACTTCAATGACCATAATTAATGATTGCCTCACACAAAATAGTTAATGCTTGCTGATTTTACCTGCATCACGACCAGTGTCATATCATCTCCGTTACGGTTTGTTGAACCAATAAACTGTTGCACCTGGTCAAATAAGTAATTTAAAATCTCAGATGTGTTGCTGCAATGCTCACAAGCCCACTGGAAAGCTTGCGTGAGGTTTTCTTCATCATAGCGATCGCCTTGTTGATTGGAGGCATCGGTAAAGCCGTCGGTGTAGTAAATAATTGTATCCCCTACCGCCAGTTGTATTTGAGCGTCTTCATACTGAGAATCTGCCTCCAAACCAATCAACATTCCTTCGGTATCTAGTTTCTGTATGGAGCGAGTTGCAGCTTGCCATAATAAAGGCGGATTGTGAGCTGCATTACTATAATGCAAAATCTGAGTTTGAGGATCGTACTCAGAATAAAATAGCGTCACAAAGCGATTAGAATTTTCTAAATCGGCGTACATGACCCGGTTTAAGTGTTGTAAAATTCGTGCTGGAGAGTGACGGTTCAAAACTTCCGCCCGCAGCATTCCCCGCGTCATCGTCATAATTAAGCCCGCTGGCACACCTTTGCCCATAACATCGCCTATAACCACACTCCAAGGCACAGAAACCCCTGTATTTTCTTGGTTTTTGGGGATGAGTTGGTCGTAATTAGCCGGGATAAAATCGTAGTAGTCGCCGCCAACACGGTTGGCTGTTTTACATAAGGCAGCTAATTCAATGCCTTTAATATCAGGACATTGGCGCGGTAACAGACGCAGTTGGATATCTGCACCAATTTCTAATTCTCGATCAAGGCGTTCTTTTTTGCGTAATTCGGTGGTTAATTCATCATTAGCGATCGCTACTGCGGTTTGATCTGCAACTAAGCGCACTAATTTTTGACGTGTCGGCGACCATGCATATTCTGGGTTATATGTAAAGACATACAAGCGACCACGTTCACCATTTTTAACTAAAATTGGCGTCCCAAAAAGCTGCACATCTTCCCCTAGGTAGTGGCTGACTTGCTCATCCAAAGATGCTTGAATTAATTCTAAAGGTATTGGTGTCGTTGAGTCAGTTTCTGCCTTAACACTAGCTGCAGTAACTTCACGGGTTGCTTTTTCCAGCGCTTTACGAATATCTTGACAAGCTTGACCTTCTTGGCAATGTAGCCTTTCTAGTCGTACCTGACCATTTGGCTTAAACAAAATTAAGGCGCCACCGTCAGCGTCAGTTACCCGCGCTGCCATCAGTGGAATCAATTCTAAAAACTGATTTAAATTATTGAAGCTGCGTAGGGCAAATCCCAAAGAACTTAACAAATCTTGAATCTTGTGTTGTTCTCGGTGCAAACGCGCTACAAGTTCCTTGAGTGCAGAAACGGGAGTTCCGTCAGCAGAAGCGTTGGCGCCACTACTGTCGGCTGAATTTGAAGGTTGACGCGGAACAGGCAGTGCTGTCATAGCATCATGTTGCAACAATTAGGTGGGTAAGAAAAAAGGAAATTGATTAAGGGTAGCAGTATTTAGGAGTCAGATAAGTTTTGTGGTCAATGGTAATCTAGGATGCTCTATTGGTGAGTGTGCCAATTCCACACATTGAAGATTGTTTTTGCTGAAAGTTGTGCCCTGACGAGCTATTGGCAGTTTTGGCAATTCGGTCTGATAACCTTTGCCATTTTGCCAACCTAAAGTGTAGATGCTAACGCTAATCGCTCAATCTGCCAATCACCTATCGGGGGATTTTCAAACATCTGATTAGTTTTCTCTCCTCAAAACTAATTGAGTGTCATTTCCCAAATAGCTTAACAGGTATAGCAAGACATCAGTCATGATGGCAATTTTCATGGCTTTAACACCTGCCATAAAGGAGATAGTCAAGTAAGGTTAGCAAAATATCTCGTCACTTAATAGCAACAATTGTAAATTTTCATTACAACTATAACTTTAGTGGGTAAGATTTCCCTAGTATTCTGAACTATTTCTGAATCATCAACTCACAAATCAACCATTAAGTAAAGCTTCGACAAACTCATAACTGGAAAATGGGCGTAAGTCTTCTACCCCTTCGCCAGCGCCAATAAAACGAATTGGCAAACCTAACTCTTTTACCACTGCTAAGGCAACACCGCCTTTGGCTGTACCATCAAGCTTAGTTAAAACAACACCACTAAGTTTGGCAGCCTTGGCAAAAACTTCTGCCTGACGTAAGCCATTTTGCCCCAGCGTGGCATCTAAAACTAGCAGGGATTCAATTTTGGCATTTGGGGCTTTTTTATCGACAATGCGCCGAATCTTGGCGAGTTCGTCCATCAAGTTTTTCTTGTTTTGCAGCCGTCCGGCGGTGTCTACCAAAAGTAATTCAATATTACGAGATTGTGCTGCAGCGATCGCATCAAAGACTACTGCTGCCGGGTCAGTATTTTTGCCAGTATTAGCAATAATTTCTGTACCGCTACGCTCTCCCCAAACTTTAACTTGTTCGACTGCGGCTGCCCTAAAAGTATCTGCTGCACCAATGAGGCAACTATAGCCTGATTTGCTGGCGAGGTGAGCTAGTTTACCAATGGTGGTGGTTTTTCCAGCGCCATTAACTCCCGTCATCATCCAGATATTTAAGACATCTTTTTCTGGTATAAAGTTGGCGCTATAAGACTCTTGACAAGGACGATCAAGTAAGTCGCGCAGAATTTGCTTGAGATAAGCGATCGCTTGCTCTGGTGGCAAAACTTCTTCTCGCAACTTAGCTTGCAAAGTATCAATAATATAATCCGTTGCCTCAACGCCGACATCTGCCTGTAACAGCAGCGCCTCTATCTCATCTACGGCATCTTGATTTAAGGGTCCTTGACCAACAATTGCCTTAAGCTGGTTAATTAAACTACGACGGGTTTTGTCTAACCCTTGACGTAGCCGTTTGAGCCAGCTAATTTCTTCTATAGAAATATCTTGAGCCTTTCGTCCTTGTGCTGCTAAAACTTCTGTTGACCAGACAAAGCTTTCATCAAAGGCAATACCCGCAACATCTTCAATAACGGCTGCAGGTTGCTGTTCGCTAGCGGGTTCAGGTATTTCAATTGCTGTTGCCTTTAAGCGTTCTAGTCTAGCCTGTCTGTCGGCATTTCTCGCCCAAATTGGTACAGGTGCTGCAGGAGTTTCACTTATCTCAGCATCAGTTTCAGTAACATTTGCTTCCTCAACTGTGGCTTCTGCTGGAATATCGGTAGTTGTTGCTTCAACTTCTGCGGGAATATCTGTGGTTGTTGGCTCAACTTCTGGTTCAGCTTCTGTGGTTGTTGGCTCAACTTCTGGTTGAACTTCTGCCGTTGTTTCCTCAGCTTCTGGTTGAACTTCTGCCGTTGTTGCCTCAACTTCTGGTTGAACTTCTGCCGTTGTTGCCTCAGCTTCTGCTGGAATATCGGTAGTTGTTTCTACTGGTATCTCGGCAGCGACTTCTACTGGTGTTGCTTCTACCTCCAAGTCTGAGGAAGGTGCTGCTATTTCTTCTGTTGTCTCGGCAACACTTGCCGTTTCTGAAGATGACTCTAACTGCCGCTTCTGAATGTTTTTATATGCCGCTTTCGCAAAGCTGAGGTAATCTTCAGCAACTGCTGAGTCCTCTGTCGTCGAGTCTGTCGCCGCTGCTTCTACTTCGACTTCTGGTTCTGAAGTTTCTTGTTCAACTTCTGAGCTAGCCCCTGCCTCTTCATTAGTGCCAAACTGTCTGCGGAACCAATTAAAAACCATTACACCTATTTAACTACCAGCAACGATTAGATTTAAAAATCTTGTCAATTTAACTATAAGGAATTTTTGGCTTACTACCGTAGTCCGACTTCTTAATTAGGTTTTCACAATCAAGTTTTTAACTAAGAAGTCGTACTTTTAATACTATTTTAGATTGGCTTCGCCTTTAATGCGGTCAGTGACGCGACGTAAGACGCCATTAATAAAGCGATGTCCTTCATCATCTCCGTAACGTTTGGCAAGCTCAACTGCTTCGTTGATGGCGACACGTTCGGGAACTCCTAAAAATGAGATTTCGACGACTGCTAGACGCAGTATATCTCGATCAATGCGCGGAATGCGATGTAGCTGCCAATCCTGGAGGGCTTGGGTTAAGATTTGATCAATTTCGTCCTGCCGTCGGTTGATGGTTTTGAGCAGCTCTAGGGCATAGGTACGGACTTCTTGTTGGTTGGAGAGCTGAATTACTTCGGGAATTTCTATGGCTGTGCCGAGGCGGTTGATGGCTTGTTCGGTGAGTTGGATAGCATCAGCTACCATAGCTTTGGCACTATTGACATCGACGGCACGGGTTTCGCTGGTTAAAAGGCGATCGCTTCCTCGTCGAAGTTCTGCTGCTGCTGCTTCTAGTGCTTCGTGGATCTCGCCGCTCAGGGTACGAACTGCTGCTACTATAAAATTGTTTAACTGCTGAGTTTCTAGTTTCTCAGGAGTGTTGGGCATTTGAGAGAGGCTCAATAGAGCCAATTCACGAGCAATTCTACGGGGTTGCATGATTTATCTGAAAAAATGGTTAAATATGTCTGCAAACTACAAAGAAAAGTAAGATTTAGCTGTAAATACAACTTAAAGTGATCTTAGCGTCCTCAGTTCTCCTGGTTTAACTAGCCGTTTTGATTTGACTGACTTCAGACCAAGCCAGAATTAGTCTTTGTTAGTGTAATGCAGATTGTGATGGGGTATTAGCTTTCTTCTGTGGGTATTACTTGTCGTCTGATTTCCGGTAGAGGTGTTTCTAGGGGTTTGTTGTTCAAGGATTTTGGCATACTAACTGAAATTGTTGAGGTTGTGGGGCTAACGATACCACCAGAAATGATCACCTTGAAGGCATCTTCTACGGACATTGAGACATTGATCACATCATCTTCTGGAACAATGGCATACCAACCTGTTGTCGGGTTTGGTGTGGTGGGGACAAATATACTCAGCATGGGGCGTGCCATTTGAGATTGAATCTCGTTGCTCATTGTACCTGTGACAAAAGCGATCGCCCAAATCCCTTGACGTGGATACTCAACTAAAATCACACGCCTAAATTTGCCGCCAGAATCTTTTAGCAGTGTTTCCAATAACTGTTTTAGGGTTTTGTATACCGCACCAGCTAGGGGAATTGCTTGTAAAAATTGCTCACCAAAATCTAAAAGCCAGCGTCCGGCAATATTACGCGCCATCAAGCCAATTACTAATATACAAAGTAATGGCACAGTCAGCCCTACCACCAAGTTCAGCAGATTGACTAAGATCGGATGTAAGTTATCGTAGGGATTAAGTTGTTTGGGAATACGGGTCAAAAAGTTGATTACCCAATTAGCAACTGTAATCGTTAGCCAGATCGTAGTTGCTAGAGGTATAACGACTAAAAGACCTGCAATTAGATCATTTTTTAAATCTTGCTTAATACGTTGCATCACAGAGCACCAATCCTTACAATCACGCTTATAATTTTTGTGGTTGTCACCTCACTCCTCTGCCTGATGCCCAAGACAAGCTCAACTTTTGCTGATGGTGGCATCCACTGTTGATTGGGAGTAAATTCCATAACTGTGCTATGATGCCCAGCTAATTGGTCTTGCTCACTCAAAGTTATATTACTATTTGTAAAGCTTGTGAAGAATTGTTGCAAGGGTTGTCTGTGTTGACGCTTGACTTCCTCCGTTTTTTGTTCGGTTTGCCGACCTTGAAAAATCCTTGAGGGGATTAGCGATGCCACAAACCGGACACCGAAATTAGACATGAAGATTAATTTTAAAAATTAGTATCGTGATTTACATTTTAACAGCAAAGAGGTTAGGTTTTTCAGTTTTGGCTAAAGCAGTAATTAGATACTTATAACAAAAGACGAAGGTGGCTGAATTTAAGCTAAATAGTACTCGCTTGATTTCCATAAGACGTGCCGTCGGCACGCCTCTACCAAAAGGGAGATTTTAAAGTATCTACATTCCCAAAAATGACTAAAACAAAGAACTATTTAGCGACTGTCTTGTGAACTAATCAAGCTGCGTAGTCCAGTCCAACCTACTACAATAAAAGCCAAAGCTAAAAACAAGCTACTCATGCCGGTTCTGAGACTTAATTTTAAGGCTTCAGTTTTGGTGCGACTTTCAGCTTCTTGCTTGCCTTTAGCAATTTGCTGTTTAGCGGTTTCAACTTGTGTGCTGAGGGCTTTTGGGTCTTTTTTGAAGGTGTCTAATTGTTGTTTGAGAGTTTGCAGACGCGCCAACTGTTCACCTTGAACTTGACCACTAGCGATCGCTTTATCTAATTCTGCCAGTTGTTGAGGATTTTTAATTAGTCCGTCAACTTGCTTAGTTTGGGCTGCTAATTGTGCTTCAGCTTGAGTAGTTTTTTCATTAATCTGCGTTAAAGCCTGAGCACTTTGGGCATAAACATTATTAAAATGTAGAGGCACGATCAGCAGATAAATTAAGCCTAACAAACTAGAAAACAATAGCGCCCAAAATCTTAAATCTGTAACCAAAGACTTTGGCGACACACCACTATTATCAACCCGATACCCCAACAACACAAAAACAATCCCAACCAAAGGAATAACACCTCGGTCTACAAATTGAGTTGCTAAACCAATTTGCCACTCTCTCAAACCTGGGTTAAAAGGAATTGTCATCAAAATGTAATCTAACAAAGAAGACAAAATCATCACAACTCCCACAACTTTAAGTGCCAAAGCTGTGAATGAGAAAGAGGCGGGACTACTGTTCATCAATTACACCTCGTGAAAAATCTGCTGAAACATCTATCTATCTATTTATTTTCTGACCGAATACTACCAAAACAGTTAATGGGTAAGTATAAGGTAATACAGAGGAAGGTGGATGATTCAACTAGGGAGACTTGCCCATATTAGCGTATTGATTGGAGCAGAAAGTTAACTGAGGTTTGGCATCATCTGCTTCAGGATAGAAACCGGGGTAGGCACGGGGGCACTACCCCTACAGGTACGTCAAAATTATCGCTATGATTGGCACTGCCGCAAAATCCCTTTTAGAGATTGAAACTACAATAGACAAAGTAACAAAGTGTATAGACGCACGGCTTGAGTAAATGCAGCAGGCAACACCAATAGTCAAAGACCTCGTGCTAGTTGGCGGTGGACATACTCATGCGATCGCCTTACGAATGCTGGGAATGAAACCATTACCCGGTGTGCGCCTAACTTTAATTACAGATTCTTCTCATACGCCTTATTCAGGAATGTTACCCGGTCATGTCGCCGGATATTATAACTTCGACGAATGTCACATTGATTTGCGACGCCTTGCCCAATTTGCCCAAGCTCAACTTTACCTTGACCGAGCGGTAGGCTTGGATTTAGCCAACAAAAAAGTACTTTGTGCCAATCATCCACCTGTCGCGTATGATATTTTATCAATCGATATTGGCAGTACACCAGCTAGTATTGATGTGCCAGGAGCCGCTGAATTTGCCATTGCTGCTAAACCTGTACCACAATTTTTAAGCCAATGGAATCAGTTAGTTCAAGATGTCATTAATCATCCTGAAAAACCGAGACGTTTAGCAATTGTTGGTGGTGGCGCCGGCGGTGTGGAGTTGGCACTAAATATGCAACGACGCTTGCATCAAATTCTGAAAACTGCTCAAGATAAGTTAGAAATTCATTTATTTCATCGTGGCATGGAATTAATGACCGGTCATAGTCCTTGGGTACGTCGTCGCCTGCACAATATTTTGCTACAACGAGGCATAAAGCTGCATCTTGGGGAAAGCGTATCAGAAGTATTGCCTCAAAAAATCTGCTGTGAGTCGGGTTTGGCAATGGAATGTGAGCGGGTTTTTTGGGTAACTCAAGCCTCTGCACCGAGTTGGTTGGCTGAATCAGGACTAAAAACCGATTCAGAGGGCTTTGTGCTGGTTAGAGACACCTTGCAGACATTGTTTGAGGACAACATCTTTGCCGCTGGTGATGTTGCCACAATGGTTAATTATGTGCGTCCGAAAGCTGGGGTTTTTGCGGTGCGTCAGGGCAAACCGTTGTTTGAAAACCTGCAGCGCATTTTATTAGAAAAGCCCTTATTACCTTACAAACCGCAGCAATTTTATTTAGCTTTAATTGGCACAGGAGATGGAGAAGCTATCGCTTCTTGGGGTTCATTGGGCTGGCAGTCTAAGTGGTTATGGCAGTGGAAGGATCATATTGACCGCAAGTTTATGCAGCGTTTTAGTGACTTGCCAGAGATGTCGGAGAATAACCCAAGAAATCTTTCTATATCTGCAAGTTTGACCGAATTCTCCCCCCTTTTAAAGGGGGGCTGGGGGGGATCTCCAACGACTATTAAGGAACCGTTAAACCAGATGCATTGTGCTGGCTGCGGTTCAAAAGTTGGTAGCAGCACCCTGGAAAAAGTCTTGCAACGATTGCAAATTGCCTATCCCCCAACTCAACGAGATGATATTTTGTTAGGACTGGGGACGCCTGATGATGCTGCGGTGATCCAAGTGCCAACTGGTCAATTAATGGTGCAAACGATTGATTATTTTCCCGCCTTGATTAGTGACCCTTATGTTTTCGGACAAATTAGTACCAATCATTGTTTGAGCGACATTTTTGCAATGGGCGCAACTCCTCAAAGCGCTCTCGCCCTGGTCACAGTGCCTTATGGAACCGAGGCGAAAGTTGAGGAAACGCTGTTTCAAGTGCTTTCTGGGGCAATGCAGGTGCTTCTGGAGGCTAAATCACCGTTAGTTGGTGGTCATACTACAGAAGGTGCACAATTAGCCTTTGGTTTAACTTGCAATGGTTTGGCGACACCGCAGCAATTACTCAAGAAAAGCGGCATGAAGCCTGGAAATGTGCTGATTTTAACCAAAGCTTTGGGTACAGGTGTGCTGTTTGCGGCGGATATGCGGGCTGCGGCAAAAGGGCGTTGGATTGATAATGCAGTTAATTCTATGCTGTTGTCAAATCAGCAGGCGGTAAATGCGATCATTGCACATGGTGTTACGGCTTGTACAGATGTAACGGGTTTTGGTTTGCTGGGACATTTGCTGGAAATGGTGCAAGCGTCTAGGGTGGCGGTAGAGTTAGATTTGGGAAAAATTCAGGTTTTGCAAGGAGTTGAGGAGATGTTGCAATTGGGAATTTTTAGCTCATTGCAACCACAAAATTTAAGGGCTTCTCGTGCAATTAGTAATCTTTCTGAAGTGGAAAGTTGTGCTAAGTTTCCTATCTTGTTTGATCCTCAAACATCTGGAGGGTTATTGGCAAGTGTTCCGGCGCATCAAGCTAGTGGTTGTTTAAGTTTGTTGCAAGATTTGGGCTATGTTGATGCTGTGGTAATTGGTTGTGTAACGCCTGCGGTAGAAGGTGTGAAGCCGATTAAAGTTATAGGATTTTAAGCTGTTATGACTTCAACTCTGGTTTAGGGCTCAATGTTGCACTTTCTAAACTTTTGAAATAAATACTACCAATGGTTAATAAAAATCCCAAATAAGCAATGACTTGCACTAGATATAACCTGTCTCGATAGCCGAATAAGGTTTTGAGAATTAAGCCAGGGAATTGTTTATCGGGTAAGATGTTGCTGGTATTCCAGGCGATCGGTCCTAAAATGCAAGAATGATTGGCGGCAAAGTGGTCGTAGTAGATACATAAACCTAAAGTTGGATTCATTTCCACTAAAGCGGCAGCAGTTTGGTCAAAATGTTTGAGGGCGCTAACTACTAAACCCGCAACGATGATTAGTAAAAAGACGCCCATTACCTGAAAAAAGCGGCGGATGTTAATTTTAACGCCCCATTTGAAGAGCAAAAAGCCGATCGCAACTGCTCCCAATAAACCAGTAACTGCACCCAATATTGGCACAAGCGTTAGTTGAAACTTAGCAATGATAAAGACGACAGTTTCAAAGCCTTCTCGTAAAACAGCCATAAAAACTAGCCCAAAAACTCCCCAACCTGCGCTGCTGCTGTTAGCAATAGTGGTGATGTTGCCTTCAATTTCCCCTTTAAGAGATTTGGCTTGACTTGTCATCCAAATTAGCATCCAACTAAGTAAAGCGATCGCCACCACACCAAAAATCGCTTCTATAAAAGGCTTGAGGGCGGCTGCATAGTCAGGAAAAGCGCTATAAAGCGACTGAATGCCCCAACTAAACAAAATTCCCACCAAAACACTGCCCGCTATTCCTGCCAAAACGCCGCCATACACCCAAATATTTAAAACTTCGGTCTTGGCTTTTTTGAGACAAGCTAGTACAATTCCCACTACCAGAGCAGCTTCTACACCTTCGCGTAGGGTAATAATCAAGGGTGGTAAAGCAGCGCTAAAATCCATAGTTTGTCCTTTATCTTCAGCCAAGACCTAATCTTTATGTTATCCAAAGTCGCGTAACATCTTTTTGATTTCGATGCTGTGCAACTCTTCTTGACCAATTTGAGTACGGGCAAATTCTTCTAGATAGACACTGGCATTTTCAACTGTATGCAGCAACTCTTTATATAAATCTAAAGCTTTTTTCTCATGATTGAGGCTTTCTGCCAAAAGATCCGTTACTGAGTGCTGATAGCTTTCCTCAATAGGCGCTATGCGCTGGCTAGGATGCCCCTCAAGCCCGGTGAGAATTTCGCCAGTTTGTTGAGCATGAAGTAAAGACTCGGTGGCTTGAGTCTTAAAAAAATCGACAATGGGAATACGGTTTGGTCCCGTCACCATCAAGGAATAGTGAGTATATCTGACTACGCCAGCAAGCTCAAATTCCATGATTGAGTTAAGGATATTAGTTGTAGATTCTAGATCGAGTTCTTTCATCATCGGAGTGTTGTTTGAGCCTTTGTAGTGATTTTAGGGCATTTCTTCCAGGTTTATTGACAATATAAAATAGACTTAGGAGCAACGCTTATTCCCTAAGTCTTTAATTTTGGTCAGATTAATTTTAAATTGCCGCTAGTCAGGTTCCTTGGGCATATTCACTTACAGCTTGTGAAAGAGATTGAATTGCCGTTGTTGCCTGGGCTTTATCTGGAGTTGGTGCTTTCATAGCATTATTGACATTAGTCAAAGATTTAGAAATTTCGGCAAAAGACTCTGGAGATTGTTTTTTCACAGCAGCTTGGATGCCTTTTAACTTCCAGTTAGCACTGAAGTCTTGCACATATTGCTTGGCTTGGTCTACATTATCAGCCTGGAGCGCATTGACTGCTGCTGGTAAGTAGCCGTTCAATTTTGCCAGGGTTTGCTGGGTGTTGGTTGCTCCCGCTGCCGTAGAAGCTTTGGGTTTGGCTTTGTTAGCATTAGCTGGGGCAGCAGCTTTATTTGCAGCAACCTTTGCACCAGGAGTGACTTTGACTTTCTTTTTGACGGCTACAGGGCTCGGTTCAATAAATTCTTCTGCCGCTTCGTCTTGATTGCAGCCACTAACAAACATCAGCATTAGTATACTAGCCACAAGCACAAATTTGGAACGAATCATCTTTAACTCCTCAAACACTAAGTAAATATTAGTTTATGCCGTTCTAGGTGGTCTAATAACCATTACTAATAACAGCTTAGACTGGTGTCACTAAAAATGTCAGTTTCTTCAAGATAGTAAATTACTATAACTGACAATTGGAAAGCATTTTTGACAAACTAGGTGCTGCCTTGGCTTAATTTTAGTAGTAACCGAGGTTAAAATGAGTTCACACGTACCAGCAACGTCTAGTCTATAGCTGATACATCCATTTTGAAGCTTGTTGTCGCGATGCCTTATGCCACGCCACACGGCTAAAATGGCTTTCTCTTTTAAGTTGCTGAATATTCTCTAAACAGATGATTCCTCATCTAGTTCGTAATACGTTATGGTTGTATCCTCTACAGCAATCTTATTTTTCGTTTGAACTCTCAGCGGTTCAAAAACCCAATTTCAAACTGTCGGGCTTTTTGCTGCAATTACTCTTTATTTTGAAAGTAGACAGTCCGAGTTGGAAAAGGAATTTGGATTTCTTCTTCTCGATAGCGTCGGTGCAATTGTTTAATAAATTCATGTCTAACCAAACGTTGATCAAAAAACTCATTAACTCTTAAATAGACAATAAAATTGATACTGAAATCTTCAAAGGCTTGATAACGGATAAATGGTTGAAATTCCGAAATTCCACCTTCAACTGTTTCCAGAATTGTTTGAGCAACCTCAACTGTGACTTTTTCCACTTTTTCAAGATTGCTGTCATAACTAACACCAACGGGGATTTGTAGTATGATTTCCTTAAAGGGTAAGTGATAGTTTTTAAAGATAGCATTAGAGAGCTTATTATTAGGAACAATAATAATATTATTTGGTATTTCTCGGATGGTGGTATTGCGCCAAGTGATGTCATGAACATAACCTTCTTCACCACTTGCTAACTTGATATAATCGCCTCTTTTTACCTGCCGAGAAATAATTAAATATAAGCCCGATAACAAGTTAGAAAAAGTATCCTGAAACGCCAAAGCAACGGCTAAACCACCAACTCCTAACGTGGCGATGATTGGTGTAATTTCAATACCAAGCGTTTGCAAGGTAATTAAAAGTCCCAGCGTCAAAACGAAGATTTGAGCCAGGTTGGATAGTAAAGATACCGAAAGCCCTTCAATTCTCTGACTAGATAATCTAACAAAACCTGCCGTTAATTTTGCTAAAACTAAAAAGATGGTAAATAAGCTAATAGCAACCAAAAACTTTTGTAAAATTGCCGAAAGTTTTGGGTCAATTGGCATCATGAAAATTGCCCCATAAATTCCTGCCAGCAAAAACACTAAGCTTGGTATTCGCTGCAAAGAAACTAAAAGCAATTGACTACCTGGAAATTCTCTTTTAGTAACAAATTCGTTAAGTTTATTAAAAAATATCTTCTCAAAAACTATGCCAAATAATCCAAAAGCTAAAATTAAGATAAGCGGAAAAAGCCAGGTTTTTATGAGGTAAGATTGCATTATTTTGAATGATTGAGGAAAGGTAAGGCGACTGATAATCTGAGCAAAAATCAGGTTAGGTAATAACTTTTTATTGCTTGATTAAAAGTCTTGATCTTTGACTGATTATTTAAGAATTTTGCCATGCTTGATAGTTTTCGACTAGCGATCGCTTTTGGACTGACCAATGAGATAATAACCTCATCACTATCACTTTAGCAGCGCCGAATTGCTAGCTCCTGCGCCTTGCAGTTGCTCAAGTCATCCTCAGCTTGCTTAAAGAACCAAGAAAATTTGCCCAAAATCGCCATAATTATCTTGAAAAAGGTAGACTAGCAAAGATGGTTTAAGGTGATAGCGTACGTCCTTTGCAACGTGTCAGTCTAAAATACAGAATTAATGCGATCGCAAACCAAAGGGATGACAGATGCTTAAGCGGATTTGGCAGTGGCTCAAGGGGTTGTTTGGGCGTCTGTTTGAGACTCCCCAATCTTCTATACCTTCCTCCCCAACCAGGGAAGCGCCGCCACTAGCAGATTCAGATTACGAATATCTATTTCGTCAACTCCTCGAAGGAATAGCACATGGCTGGCAGCAAGACCGAATTATAAGATGGTTTGAGGGCATGAAAGGACGTACCCCCTTCAGTGAGTGGGCGTCTTGGCTACGGCGCTTTGGGGAACGAGTCTTGGCTTCACCTGCATTGAATAATGAGTTGGCAGGGCGGTTGGTGCAGTTGGGTGAAAAAACTATACCAGTTAGGTCTTTGCAAGAAATTGGCGAAGTAGCATATAGTATCGGTACACAGTTGTTGGATCGAAATCCTAAAGAACCGATTTGGGAGTTTGACGGCGATGATGCGGCTTTTCTGGAGTCTGTAGAAGAAATAGAAGCAACGGAAGCACCTTACCAAGAGGAAGGCGAGGCAGAAGTTGAGCAGCCAACAGAAACGATTAGCCTAGATGAGTTGTTGGTTAGGTTACAAGAAGACCCGTTGTTAGTGCAAATGATTGCTGAACAAGTGGGAATTGAAACAACTGATCCACAGGTTGTAATTGAGGCGGTAGTTAATCAATTTAATGCCGCGAATGAGGCAGCCGCAACTGAGGCAGAAATCTTTTTTGCCCAAGGTTTGCAAGAAGAGGAAGCAGGAAATTTGGAAGAAGCGATCGCATCTTATAACAAGGCTTTAGAAATTCAGCCGCATTTGCACGAGGTTTGGTTTAATAAGGGCAACGTGCTCTCAAAAGCTGGGCGGTTTGAGGAAGCGATTTATGCTTACGATAAGGTGATTGAAATTCAACCGGATATCCGAGAAGTTTGGCATAATCGCGGCAATGCACTGTCTAATTTGGGACGGTGGGAAGAGTCGAATACCAGTTATGAGAAGGCGCAGGAACTTCAGGGAAGTTAGGTTTTGTTTGCCTAATTCTGGGTAGGGGCGTACGGCTGTACGCCCCTACAATTGTCGCTGCTTAGGATTGCCTCAATCCAGATTTACTAAGCTGACGCTATATTTTAAAGTAAATGTAACTAAATACAGCTAATGCTCAGGCGGATTTGGCGGTGGTTATGGAGAACCCCTCCCCAGCCCTCCCCTAAGAGGAGAGGGAGTAAGAATGAGGGAGAAATTTTGCCTGCTTCTGATGTGGTGGGAGAGATGCAGGTAGAAAGGTTAAGCCTCAATGATGCTGATAGTGATGAAGCAGTGGCATTGTTTGATCAAGGAAATGAGCAATTAATGACAGGAAATTTTCTGGGTGCTGTTGCTTCCTACGACAAAGCTCTAGAAATTCAACATGACTTCTACTATGCTTGGTGCAACCGGGGCGTTGCGCTGGGCAAGTTAGAGCAATATGAACAGGCGATCACTTCCTACGACAAAGCTCTGGAATTTAAATCTGACTTACACCAAGCTTGGTGCAACCGGGGCAATGCGCTGTATAACTTAGGACAATATGAACAGGCGATCGCATCCTACGACAAAGCTCTCTCTCTTAAACATGACGACCACCAAGCTTGGAACAGCCGTGGCAATGCGCTGGATAACTTAGGACAATATGAACAAGCGATCGCTTCCTACGACAAAGCCCTGGAAATTAAACCTGACTACCACGATGCTTGGTGCAAACGTGGCATGGTGCTGGAGAACTTAGGGCGACATGAAGAAGCGATCGCATCTTTCGATAAAGCCTTACAAATTCAACCTGACTTGTACGAAACTTGGCACAACCGTGGCGTTGTGCTGAAGAACTTAGGACGATATGAACAAGCGATCGCATCCTTTGACAAAGTTCTCTCTATTAAACCTGACGACCACGAAGCTTGGAACAACCGGGGCGCTGTGCTATGCGATCATTTACAGCGATATGAAGAAGCGATCGCATTTTTTGACAAAGCCCTGGAAATTAAATCTGATTACTACGAAGCTTGGGGCAACCGAGGCGTTGCAGCAGGAAATTCGCGTGGCTATTCCCCTCAAGCCGCCTTCATGTTACAAATGCAATTCCCCAAATCCCAAGTTGTCAAGGAAAATCCTACTCTGACTGAGCGCGGCTATGAGGGGAGATTATTGTGTCTGCAAGAAGGCTTAAAACATTGCCCCCAAGACACTCACCCCGAAGGCTGGGGATGCTTACATCAAGCAATGGGCTACGCGCACTATGTCCAAGGACAGGAAAAACCAATTTACAATATATGCGGGTATGAAACTGTATCTGTAGACGAGTATCGCAAAGCCGTAAACGAGTATCAGCAAGCCCTGCTCACCCTCACACCAGAAGCCTTTCCCGAATTACATCTAGAAGTAGTACAAAAACTAATTAACGTCTTATTTGGCTTAAGAAAAGACGCCGAGGCGAAGCAATGGCGCAAACAAGCTTTAGAAGTATTGCAACAGCAATTTAACACCAAAACAACATCCGCCCAAAAACACCAGCTAGTCGCCAAATATAGCGGACTTTCTCGAATGCGGGTAGATATCTTAGTTGAAGATGGCGATCTTATACCTGCCTTAGAAACCGCAGAAAGGTATAAAAATCTCTACCTCACAGGCATATTAGATGCCCAAAACCAACATATTCTCAGCCCCAGCTATCAAGAAATTCAACAACTACTAAATTCCACAACTGCAATTATTTACTGGCATCTCAGTGAATGTGCCCTGACAACTTTTATAATTAAACATGGTGCAGAGGAACCAATAGTAATAAAACCCCTCCCCAACCCTCCCCTAAGAGGAGAGGGAGTAAGAGCAGAAACTGACAGCAACACATCCACAACCGCCCTCAAATGCCTACAAAATTTGGAAGAATGGGTGAAAGATTGGGATCAACAATATCAGGATTACAGTAGTAATAAAAAAGTCGATTTTGCCCAACCTTCTTTAAAAACAGAGAATAATCAACCACAGAATTCTTGGCGAGATAACTTACCAGGAATGCTAGAAAATCTCAGTAATATCCTCAATATCCCAGGCATCTTATACGAACTTGCCAACATCAACCAACTCATCCTCATTCCTCACCGCGACTTACACCGTTTCCCAATTCACGCCCTATTTCCTAATAGCTTCACCATCACTTACTTACCCAGCGCCCAAATTGGCTTAAACCTACAAACGGCAAATATAAAAAGCCTTTCATCTCTACTAAGTGTCGAACATCCCAATAGCGAAAACTTAACCGCACTTCCTTATGCCGAAATCGAATCAGCCGCCATTACCCAACTCTTCAATAACTGCAAAACTACAAGAATTTCTGGACAAAATGCCACCAAAGAAGCTGTCATAGATGCCCTAAAAGATAGCCATCAAATCTTTCACTTTACCGGACATGGAGCCTATACATCTGAGCGTAGCAAAAAACCAGCTCTCTTCCTCAGTGGCACAGATGATTTAACCATAGAAGATATCCATAAACTGAGCCTAAATAACTATCAGTTAATTACCCTTGCTGCTTGTGAAACTGGCATCACAGATAGAGAAACTATCAAAGACGAATATGTAGGATTAGTTAGTAGCTTTATGTATCAACAAGCTGCTAATATAGTAACGACTCTTTGGACAATACCAGAAGAAGCTAGTAGTTTGCTGATGATTTACTTTTACTGGCAAATCAAAAAAGGCAAAAGCCCAAACATTGCTTTATTTAAAGCAGTTAACTGGCTGAAAAATCTTACTGATAAAAAACTAGAAAGATACTATGAAGTAATATTCAAAAAACTACCGCAAACAGAGCAGCCTTTGCGCCCCTTTATCAGAAGAAAATTAACAGAAATCAAGAAAAAGGCATTATCTGAACAGCAGCAAAAAAAGTTTAACCATCCCTATTATTGGGCAGCTTTCACAATTACAGGTAATATCAACCCTAAATTATCATGACACCTTCTCAATATAATTCCTCACTCGCCTTTCTCTCCGCCTTAAAGAAGTTGAATCACCCGCTACCTGCCGATATTCAAGCTCAAGTTAATGAAATTGGCAAAGCTTTGTCTAATGATCCAACTCAACTTGTAAACTTAGATATTATTGCCGAAAGCTATAAACCATTAGATGAGCTTTATCAAGATGAATTGATAGCCTTAGACAACGTTGCCAGGGAACGTAGTAAAGGTCTTTCTCCCGAACCTCTCCCCACACAAACCACTGAAGAAATCACTAATTTGGCTATAGATATGTTTAGTGAAGTTGATTCAGTTGCTGCTACAAGAAAACCAGAAAATACTAATAGGCTAAAAAGAATTTGGCAGATCATTACTGGCAATAACTAAAATGTCTGACACAATTATTTATCCTAGTATTGACTTATTTGTTTATGATTTAAAAGATGGTTTAGGACAAGATGAGCAGAAAATTGACCGCAACTGTCAACAATTTTGTCAAAAAATCTATGGCGACTTAGACGAAATCAGCTTTCAAGAAAAATACCAAGAAATCAAAAAATATAAACATACTGACGTTGAAGTCCTAGAATTACTAGAAACAAAAGTCCGCAAGTTTCACCCGACTTTAGATGGCTACTACTATCCCCTACAAGTTGGTGATAGCTATGCTTTGTTAGTCGATTATTCTGGTAAACTAGATGCTAATGGAAAATCGAATGATCAAGAACAAAATCTTGCTGATCAACCTTACAAAAACCTCAAACAAGAAATTGTTCAACGCCTTAATCAACAAACAGGCACAATTGGACAAACTTGGCTAGCTTGGGGACAGTTAACCAGTAATAAAACTGATGATGAGATTGAAAAGATTGCTCAAAATTGCTACACCCAACTCGTCAGCAATTACAACTGGGAGCGAGATTTTATCGGCAAAGGTAACTTATTGGGCGGCACAGTCTTTGAGTTGTGGTATCGTCCCAACAACTTAGGTTTAACTGGTAAAGAATTTTGGGATAAATTTAGGACAGAAAGTCATCATATATTAATTTGGCTATTTCCCCACAACCAAACATTAGCAGAAACAAAACGTTGTGTACAAAAAAGCTATCAAGACTTTTTGCGCTTATTTGAATACCGTCATAAAATTGTTTGGTCTTACTATCAAAGCCGTGAACAAAAAGCTAACATAAAAAAAGAATATATCGAAATTCAACCCTCAATCAATCAAATTAGACAACTGCCTACACAATTAAAGACTAATAAATTAGATATTAATCAATTTCAAATAACTTTAACCAATAATTTTATAAATTTGGCAGACTACACCACAGAATTGAGCGCCTTGGAAAATCAAAATCAAACAATTCAAGTAAATCTAGAAAACTATAAATATCGTTTAGATAATATCGAAAAAAAA
>JBATUR010000006.1:0-27902 GCA_049671305.1 Coleofasciculaceae cyanobacterium | reverse complement strand
CAAAGCTTGGTATCCCAAAGCTGGAGATAAACCAATGGCTCATAATGCTCAGATGAATCATACTATGGAGATGTCATCAGAACAGATGCAAGCCATGATGATGATTCAAGACTTAGGTAAAGCAGACACAGAGTTTGACCTACGTTTTATCAATGCGATGATTCCCCATCATGAGGGAGCATTAATTATGGCTGAAGATGCGCTTAAGAAGTCGAAGCGCCCTGAGATTAAGAAACTCTCTCAAGAAATTCTCACTTCACAACAAAAAGAAATTGACCAAATGAAACAGTGGAAACAAGCTTGGTATAAGCAGTAATAGATGGAAAAAATTAAAGCATAAAATTCCTTTACTTACCGCCTTAAAATTGCTCCCAATACTCAACAATCTTCTCCATGAGTAACTCTTACCCTCAATCCCCTGCGTCGCTTTGTTCTTTCTCTGGAGCAATCTTGAGCCTGATCTTACTAACAACTCCTGTAGCTGTTTTAGCTCATGCTGGACATGGAGATGAATTTAAAGGCGGAAGTGAAACTAGTCAAGCGTCAGGTTCCATTCAAGTCGATGCTACAACTGCCAAACGATTAGGAATAAAAGTTGAACCAGTTAAACGTCAACGATTAGCTATTGGCATAAAAACAACTGGTCAAATTGAAACCTTACCTAACAAAAAGGTAGAAGTAACTGCACCAATTTCTGGTAAAGTAGTTGAGCTTTTAGTAGAACCTGGTACTACAGTAAAAGCTGGTCAACCTGTTGCCGTTGTATCTGCTCCTGATTTAGTAGAATTGCGCGTTAATTCTCAGGAAAAACAAGCAGAAGCTCAAGCCGAATTACAAAAAGCTCAAGCCGACTTAAAACTAGCTGAAGATGATTTAGAGCGTCAGCGTCAAATTGCAGCGGCTGACATTGCACAAGCTACTACCGAAGTTAAGGTAGCCCAGGAAAAATATGACCGAGATCAAGAGTTGGCGAATGCCGGAGCGCTGCCACGGCGCAGTATGCTAGAGTCGCAAGCTCACTTAAGAGAAGGTCAAGCGCAACTAACTAAAGCCAGTAGTCGCCGAGAAGTATTAGCAGCAGAAGCCCAACTCAAACGCGCCCAAGCTTCTGTCGCAGCAGCTCAATCTCGTGTCCGTCTTAGCAATACTATTTATCAGACAAGGCTCTCACAATTGGGAACTCGCGCCAATGAGCAAGGATTAGTGACGGTAACGGCTCCTATTTCTGGCACAATTGCTGATAGAGAAGTTACTCTTGGTCAATCATTTCAGGATACCGGCGGCAGGTTGATGACAATTGTCAATGACACTCGTGTTTTTGCCACCGCAAATATTTATGAAAAAGATTTAAATAAAGTAAAAATAGGTCAAGGAATAAGCTTGAATGTGGCGACGCTGCCAGGTCGTACTTTTACGGGAAAGATTGCTACAATCGGCTCTGCGGTGGAAGGAGAAACGCGAATTGTGCCAGTTAAGGCTGAATTAGATAATACTGATGGTCTTCTTAAACCGGGGATGTTTGCTCAATTAGAGGTGTTAACAAACCAAACGCCGACAGCTATTTTAGCGGTTCCAAATTCAGCGGTTGTTGAGGGCAATGGCAAAAAAATTGTTTATGTTCAAAGTGGCAATGCTTATCAATCTGCTGAAGTTATGTTAGGGCAAACTTCGGGGGACATGGTTGAAATTAAAAGTGGTTTGTTTGAAGGAGATATGATTGTTACTCAGCGTGCGCCTCAACTTTATGCTCAGTCTTTGCGGGGTGGTAGCAAGCCGAAAGAAGATCATGTAGTGGCACCATCCAAAGTAACTAATTCTGGGATGCCTTGGTGGTTAATTATCTCAGCTACTGGAGGAGTCGTTACTGTGTTTGCAGGTGCTTTTTGGTTAGGGCGTCGCACTAATCAGAAGTTGATTCCAGTATCTACAAAACTTGCCGATTTATCAGATAATTCTCTCAACAATTTCGCACCTGGGAGTTATCCTGTTTCTAGTAATGCAGCTTCTGAGGATGCACCATTATGGAGCGATAACCATCAGGTTACGAATCAAGAATCAGAAGTCGAGATTCACAAGTAAAAATTATCAATATTCCTAATTAACTAAATAGCCTGTGCAAGCTAAGAAATTTTTGACTCTAGATGAACGGCAGAGCAATTGATGGAGTTATTACGAGAAAGAGGGATTAACCCGGAAAGTATTAGTTAGAGGATTTAATTTGATAGAAAAGCGATCGCTTACCTTATCCCCAGATGGTAACTAATCAGGTTGTGAAAACTACTTCATGCAATGTCTTCTGGTACTCGTTATCTGCCAAATCAAGCATTTCTCCAAAAACGGAAGAGAACGGATGATTTGAATCCATTGCTGTATACTCTTCGAGCGATCGCCAATGTCCAAAGTTAATGCAACGCAAACCTTCAAGACTGCGGTGGGCATGAGTCGAAATCAGTCCTGGCTGTCCCGATACCATTTCTAGCGCCTGCCGAAATAAATCAATAAATCGAGGCTGGTTCTCAGGCTGCTTCATCTTAAAAATGCCAAAGTTGATCAGACCGTCCATGCTTGACGAGAGATGCAACTCGCTATCTTTAGGTTCTGCGGCAAAGATTTCAAATAGGTGAACATCTGGAACAACAAAATCCGTGAATGATTGAGTGGCGATATAAGATTCTTGATCTGCCCATTGAACATAGCTTGTTACACGCAACCCGTCACGGCTACGGAGAACTGAGCCAGAAGTAAATCCCACTTTATGCTTGAGAACAGACTCGATATTTTGAATGGTTTGTTTCACTAAACTTGCTTGGCGGTCAGGTTCCACAGGAAATATAGCGAACTCAGCCAGCAAACCATTAGCTTGGTTGACAATAGGCATTTGAAACCTCAGAGTGTACAATATGATACAAATGAAACTCGTTTCGCGCTAATCCTTCCCAATAGGGCTTGTCTGGATTAAATCCCGGTTGCTTCAAGATTGCTTCAAACGCTTCTTGACTCTCCCACTGTCCGTAATTGAACATCCGGGTTCCGTCCAAACTGCGATGAAATGTTGCCGACATGAGTCCCGGTGAGTTACTCATCGCTTGGTCGAGTTCGGTCGTTGTTCGCTTCACCATCTCAGGTTGATTCGAGGGCATCATGCGAAACTCAGCCAGATGGGTAATGAGATCGCCTACAACGATCTCAACTTCTGCCGATATCGATTTGCTTGCTGACACTTCTAACTGCAAGGAGTCCGGCGGAAAAAACTCACTTAACACTACTGGACGATGTAAACTGCGATGATCAAACTTGGGTTGCCATTGACTGTAAGTGAAGACGCGAACCCTATCTAAGCTTTGATGCACACTAGCTGATACAAAGTAGGGATTGGACTTCCAGGATTTGATTTGCTCTTTGAGCGCATTCACTAATCCTGATTGGTGCCTCTCTGCAACCGTATACAGATCTAGTCCGACGAGCGCGGTATTTGACCGATCAATCTGAACCATAAACAATCCTCAATATGCTTCAATTTGCTCGTTCTGACTTGACGTTAAACACCAACGGATAATCTTGCAACTACCGTCAAAACTACTAAACTCAGCCAGCAATCCGTTGATTTGACTCACAATTGGTATCGGAACCTCCAGTAGTCAGTTAGCCATCTTAGAATAAGCTATCTAACTAAAATTTTCTACCCTTGATTGAATTGAATGATTAGCTCCCGCGCCCTTCCTGATCGCCAAGCGTTGCAACGTTTAGCTGATCGCTACCCAGAACTGAGCCGCATAACAAGACCATTGTCAGAATAGGGAAATTCAATACCCGCTCTTATCCAATTTCATCCTGATTTCATCTTGGTATGTGAAATTAATGGAAGTGGCTACAGTAGGCTCAATGCCGTCAAACCGCCATCTGGAGTACCAGGATTGAAAAATGCTCAATGCCATCCTTAAATGGTCGATCGCTCAACGCTGGCTAGTAGTTTTGGGAGCAATTATCGTTACTGTGTTGGGAATTTACAACCTAACCCAAATGCCCTTGGATGTTTTTCCTAACTTTGCTCCCCCCCAGGTGGAAATTCAAACCGAAGCGCCAGGATTAGCTCCTGAAGAAGTAGAATCTCTGGTTACATTACCCATTGAAAGTGCCGTCAATGGTACTCCTGGCGTGACAACGGTGCGCTCCTCTTCAGCGGTGGGAATTTCTGTGGTAAAGGTAATCTTCAGTTGGGAAACCAATGTCTACCAAGCCAGACAGCTAGTTACAGAGCGACTACAGCAAGCGACTGAAAAACTGCCAAAAAGCGTTGATACTCCGCAAATTTCCCCGATTAGTTCCCCCATTGGCACTGTTCTCCAATACGCTTTTACTGCTGAAACCACGCCACTGATGGAAGTCCGGCGACTGGTTGATCGCAACATCACCAACCGTTTGCTAGCTGTTCCAGGGATTTCCCAAGTTATCGCCTATGGAGGAGATATCCGTCAATATCAGGTGCTAATTGACCCGGCTAAGTTAAAAGCTTTTAATGTCTCGTATGCAGAAGTCATCGAAGCCGCCCAAACTGCCAACACCAACGCCGCAGGTGGTTTTCTAATTAGCCCAGACCAAGAATTATTAATTAGAGGTATTGGCAGAATTTCCTCAATTGAGGAGTTGAAGCAATCAGTTGTTACTGCCCGCAAAGGTACGCCAGTGCTACTAAATGATGTAGCTGATGTGCAAATTGGAGCTGCTTTAATGCGGGGTGACGGCAGTGTTAATGGTCAGCGGGCGATTGTGGTCATGATTAACAAACAACCTCAAGCTGACACCCCAACGGTTACAAAGTCGGTGGAAGCGGCGATGGCAGAACTTAAACCTAGCCTGCCAAAAGATGTGAAGTTCACCGTCACATTTCGCCAGGAAAATTTCATTGAGGATGCAATTGAAAATGTTCAGAGTTCTTTGCGCGATGGCATCATTATTGTTTCTATTATTTTACTACTATTTTTAATGAATTGGCGCACTGCAATTATTACGCTCAGTGCAATTCCCCTATCAGTTTTAATTGGGATGATCATTCTCAATTTGTTTGGTCAAGGTATTAATACCATGACTTTAGGAGGACTAGCAGTAGCAATTGGCTCAGTGGTAGATGACTCAATTGTGGACATGGAAAATGCCTACCGGGGGTTAAGAAAAAATCAGTTAGCAGGTACTCCTATTCATCCGTTTCAAGTTGTCTACGATACATCAGTGGAAGTGCGCGTTAGTGTACTTTTTTCCACAGTAATTATTGCCGTAGTTTTTGCTCCCATTTTCACACTAACTGGGGTAGAAGGTCGGATTTTTGCCCCGATGGGTGTGGCTTATTTAGTATCAATTTTTGCTTCAACTTTTGTGGCAATGACGCTTTCTCCAGCCTTATGTGCCATTTTGTTAGCCAAGCAGCAATTACCAGAAGATGAAACTTGGATTTCTCGCTTGTCTGAAAAACTATACCGTCCAATTTTGAAGTTTTCTATTAATTTTCCGAGTGTTATTTTGATGGTTGCTATTGCGTCTTTTGTCGCTTCTTTAATTGTACTAACGTCTTTGGGAAGAGTATTTTTACCAGAGTTTCAAGAGCGATCGCTTGTTAATGCCATGCTGCTTTATCCCGGTGTTTCTCTAGAAACTACAAATCAGTCTGGGTTAGCAATTCAAGACGCTCTTAAAAACGACCCCCGGTTTGAGTCGGTGCAGTTGCGGTCTGGACGTGCGCCGGGAGATGCTGATGCAGGGGGTGTCAACTTAGGACACGTAGATATCGAAATTAGCGACGAAGGCATGAAAGATCGCAAAGCAACAGTTGAAAAAGTTAGGGAAGAATTTGCCAAGTTGCCTGGTGTTGCTCCGAGTATTGGTGGCTTTATTTCTCACCGCATGGATGAGGTTTTGTCGGGGGTAAGAAGTGCAATTGCAGTTAAAATTTTCGGTTCTGAACTTGAGCAATTACGCAGCATTGGCGCTGAAGTTCAGGCAGCCATGCGCGATATTCAGGGAGTCGTAGATTTGCAGTTAGAACCTCAAGTCCCTATCAAACAAGTGCAAATTAAATTTGACCGAGCCGCCGCAGCTCGTTATGGTCTTTCTATTAGCAAGCTATCCGAATTAATTGAAACAGCACTAAATGGGAGAGTGGTTTCTCAAGTTCTAAAGGAGCAACAATTATTTGATTTGTTAGTATGGTTAAAAGCCGATTCTCGCAATAATCTAGACAGTATTCGAGATTTACTTGTCGATACTCCCAATGGACAAAAAATTCCCTTAGCGCAAGTATCTAAAATCGAATATGGTACAGGTCCTAATACCATCAATAGAGAAAATGTTTCCCGCTTAATTGTCGTATCTGCCAACGTTGCAGGTCGAGATTTAGGCTCTGTAATTAATGAAATTCAAGCTAAGGTAAAACAACAAGTGCAGCTACCATCAGGCTATTTTATTCAATACGGTGGTCAGTTTGAATCTGAACAGCGAGCCACCCAAAATTTGCTGGTATTTGGGACTTTAGCGCTGGTTATTATTGCCATCTTAATGTACTTTGCCGTCAAGTCTATAGCAGCCATGTTGATGATTATGATCAATTTACCTTTAGCTATAGTTGGCGGTATTTTTTCGGTCGCTATTGGTGGCGGAATTCTTTCTGTGGCGTCAATGGTGGGATTCATTACTTTATTTGGAGTAGCTACGCGCAACGGACTGCTATTAGTGGAAAATTATAACAGTAAGTTTGCTATTAATATGCCACTAAAACAAGTACTGTTTGAGGGTTCTATGGAGCGACTAGCAGCCATTTTGATGACAGCTCTTACCTCAGCATTAGGCATGGTTCCCCTCGTGATTGGTTCTGGTGCAGGCAAAGAAATCTTGCAACCTTTGGCGATTGTGGTATTAGGAGGATTGTTTACTTCCACAGCTTTAACTTTGTTAGTTCTGCCAGCTTTGTATTCTCAGTTCGGAAGATTTTTGGTTTCAAAAAAAACCAGATTACCAGATATTGAGGTGATCCAATCGGTTACATAACAGTGTTTTTTTCCTTAATTTTAAATCATTTCAAACTAGGAGTAATTACATGAAATCACTAAAGTCAGGTTTAATTATTCTCGGAAGTGTTGGGCTGCTTTTTTTGGGAGCTTGTGGTAACAACAAGCCGACTGATTCAGGAAGTAGTTCACCCGTTGCCTCATCTCCAGAAAACCCCGGAAAAACAGAAACCACGGCAAAAATTGACTCATCTAATAAAGCTAGCTCATCTCAAAAAGGCGGTCAAGTTGTTGAGTCAGGAAAGTATCATTTAGAATTTGTCTCTGGAAAAGAAGCTAATGGTACTCATTTAGATTTTTATTTACAAAAAGGAGACAATCACGAAACCATTCCTGATGCCAAAGTAACAGCTCAAATTCAGTTGCCGGATGGGACACAAAAGACACTTCCTCTTACCTATGATGCTTCAGGTAAACACTACGCGGCGTTGCTTTCGGAAAAGGCAGCGGGTCAATATCAGGTGAAGATGATTGCGGAGATTAACGGTGAAAAGGTAGACGGCAGGTTTAATTTTAGTCAGTAAATTATAATAGTTGAAGAATGCCCGATGTAACTTTTACAAAGTGGGAAGAAAGATGAAACTACAAAATTTCCTGGGGACAACAAAAAAGTACGATTGGAAACAAATTGCTGCCGATCAAGAACTCACTCGTCAGATTCAGCAGCGACTAATTGACTTGAATTTACTTGGACCGCCAATAGATGGTAAATTTGGTCCCGTTTCTACCGCCGCTCTCCAGCGGTTTCAAAAATTGATGCAGTGTCAAGAAACGGGATTTTTAGGAGCAGAAACAGCAGAAAAACTGATCGAAACAAAACAACAAGATATTGTTTTTCCGCCACCAGTACTAAAAGTAATACAAGATACGTTTTTCAAAGCAAGACCTCTCCAATCTTCTACACTTTCTGAGCCGGAAAAACAAAAAATTGAAGCAGGTACAGTTCTTGAACTTGTTGCTTTTGAGTTTGTACGAGATCACCTCAGAATAACCCTCCGCAAAGATTCTTTTAAAAACTCTAAAATTTGGTATGTTTATAAGCCAGATATACAGATTTTAAGAGAGGGAATAGTAATTTATCCCAAACCTAAACCCCAGTCTCTCAAGCTGCCTAATTTCCCTTATAAATCCCAACTCGATAACTTTTATAACCCTACAGGTGCTTGCAATGTAACTTCAATGGCAATGTGCTTACAATTCCTGGGAAAATCGCGTCGAGACAATATTGGGCAATTCGAGGATGAACTCTACGAATATACCTTAAATAAAGGTTTAAGTAGATGGAGTCCTTATGATTTAGCAAAGTTGGTTGAAGATTATGGTGCAAAAGATTTATTCAAAAATAATGCCGTTATTGAGGAAGTTCAAGATTGGTTAGCTGATGGAAAACCCGTTGTTATTCATGGATACTTCACAACTTTTGGTCATATTATGCCCGTAGTTGGTTATGATCAAACTGGTCTTTATGTGAATGATCCATATGGAGAATGGTTTCCTAGCGGCTATGACAAAAGCGCCAGTGGAGCCTATCTTCACTATTCCTACGACTTAATTCGTCGTGTCTGCATGGCAGATGGAGATTTTTGGGTTCATTTTATTTCCAAGTAAGAAATGTCGAGCTTGTGGGTGATGATTGTATAGATTTTAATTGCCCACTTTGCTCTAATTAAATCCCCGAAATTAAAGGATTATTATTTAGTGAAACACTTCTTGAATGCCATCAGTATAACTTCAATTATTCTCATAACCCAGGGTTGTTCAGTATCGCCGCAAGCAGAAGAAAAGCCAGTTATTTCAACTAATCAAAACCAAACTCATTCAATGAGTAATGACGAAACATCTTCCTCTACTGAATCGAATTCTCATAAAGGTCATTCTATGGGTAATATGGGTAATGAAGAGCCATCATCTCTTGCCCAAGCAAAACTCATTGCTCCCAAAGATATCACGCCCAACAAACTAGTATCTTTGGTAATTAATGTTCAAGACTCAACAGGTAAAGCCATCACCAAATTTGAAACTTTTCAGGAAAAATTAATGCACCTGATTGTAGTTAGTGATGACCTCCAGTTTTTTAGTCATATTCATCCCAACTATAAGGAAAATGGACGTTTTGAAGTAGAGGCAAATTTCCCAAAACCAGGAAAATACACACTCTTTAGTGATTATAAACCAGCTAATCAGAAAGAAGAAGTATCGGTTCTGAAAACACAAGTTCCTGGAAATAGTTTATCAGCATCACCTATTAACTTAAATACAACAAAGACTTTTGCTGATACTAAAGCTAATCTAACGTTTTCTCAGCCAACCTTAAAAGCTGGGCAAGAAGTCACGCTGACATTTAATTTAAAACAGACTTCTAACAATCAACCAATTACAGATTTACAACCCTATTTGGGAGAAAGAGGACATTTAGTCATTCTCAAACAGTCACCTTCATTAACTAAAGCTGATTACATTCATGCCCATGCAATGAAAGATACGCCAGCCGGGCAAGTTTCTTTTATGACCAGTTTCCCCACTCCTGGAAAGTATAAAATCTGGGGTCAGTTTAATCGTAATAGCAAAATTGTGATAACTGATTTTTGGGTAAATGTTCTCTAAATAGCTAAAATTTCATCAAGATTTCATTCTTCACTGTCAATCTAGTATGTAGGAAACATTCAAAGCCTAATTCTGAAGTAAAATAACTATGAAACGTTTAATCACCGCCACTACATTGACATTAGCTATAGTATCTTTAGCCCCAATTGCTCAAGCTTTTGGAAGCCTGCGTGATGCTAAGTTTCCTCATCTTGGTAATGGTAATGCATCTCCTAATAACGCTCGTGCCATATCTGCCACCCATCATTTTGAAGTGCATATTCAGGGAAAAGCACTTTCAGCACTTTTAATTGATTTGCCCGAAGGCGTGAGTATTCCCAAGGAAATTGCCGTCAAAAATCAATCAGGTGAAAAAATAAATGCTAAAGTTTCTGTTAACAACCGAACCGCTACAATAGAGTTTGCTCAAGCTGTACCTCTCGAAACAACTCTATTAATTAATCTGCGAGGCGTTAAGACTTCACGTTATGGTAAAACGTGGATATATCAGGTTTATGGCAAGATGGTTGGACTGACTTCAGAAATCGCCCTTGGTCCAGCTTGGGTTAGAACTTATGATCATTAAAGAGTGTCACTAATTTCTTGCAGAGTTTTGCTCAGTCGTTGATCAGCTAGAGCTAATTTCTAAGGAATTGATTTTATGAGAGTGCTGCTAGTCGAAGATGAGCCAGCTTTAGGGGAAGCAATTAAGCGAATGCTGAACCAGGAAAAATATGTGGTGGACTGGGTTCTAGATGGTACTGAGGCATGGGAATATCTAGAAAGTCAGTGGACTGAGTATACGCTGGCTATTTTCGATTGGTTATTGCCAGGATTATCAGGATTAGAACTGTGTCAAAGATTAAGGGCAAAACACAACCCTCTACCTATCTTAATGTTGACAGCAAAAGACCGCATGGAAGATAAAGTAGCTGGCTTGGATGCTGGAGCAGATGATTATTTAGTCAAGCCGTTTGGTATGGCAGAATTACTCGCAAGGTTACGAGCAATGAGGCGGCGCTCTCCTCAATTTCAACCTCAACAATTAACTGTGGGTAGCCTAACTTTAGATTATGGTAGCAGTACGGTTTTTTTTCAAAAGATCTTAGGTAATCAACAAGTTGTGCCTCTAACAATTAAGGAGTTTCAGTTATTAGAATATTTCCTCAAGCATCCCAATCAAATTGTTACCCGTGATCAAATTCGCAATCAGTTATGGGAAACTAGTGCAGAACCAATTAGTAATGTAGTGGCAGCTCAAATACGTCTCTTGCGCCGCAAACTAGCTGCTTCCGGCTACGATAATTTGATTGAAACCGTGCATGGTATTGGATATCGCCTCAATCGGTGATTATGAATCAAGATAAACTATTTAACCAAACTCGCAGGCGATTAGCTTTATGGTATGCACTGGTTATGGGCTTCATTTTAAGTCTGTCTGCCTTCGGTTTGTATAAAGCGATCGCTCATGGTCATTGGGTAGCCCTAGATGGTGAGTTAGAATCTGTTGCAGGAACGCTGCATGACAGTATTGAACTGAAGCTACAGCAACCCGGACGCTTAGAGCCTATTCTAGAGCGGCTTTTACCAAATCTTTGTTATCAAGGCGCAAGCTGTATTCAAGAGCAGTCAAGTCCTCAACGCCATACTCTTAGCGCCATTAATCAAGGTAGTTATTATATCCGTTTATTTGATCGTTCAGGAAGGCTGATTGCTACAGCCGGCATTCGTCCACAAGGGCTGCCGATGGTGTTTAATAAGTCACATTGGCAAACCCGACAAGACAGCGCAGGCAACCTTTATCACCAAATTTCTCTATCGTTGCATACTCAAGATAATCGTGATTGGGGCTACTTTCAAGTCGGGCGAAGTCTTGAAGACTTCGACACTTACCTCAATAATGTGAAATGGATTTTGAAATTAGGACTACCTACGGCAATGCTGATGGTAGCCTTGGCAAGTTGGTGGTTAGCTGGGTTGGCAATGCAGCCAATTTACCAATCATATCGGCAGATTCAACAGTTTACAGCAGATGCGGCTCACGAGCTACGAACACCGTTAGCGGCGACACAGGCAACGGTGGAATCAACCCTTTCGATGCCTGATTTGGATCAACAAGAAGCGCGGGCAATTCTACAAACTATACTGCGTCAAAATCGACGGCTGATTCAGCTAGTTGCTGATTTGCTATTTTTAGCGCGTTTGGAGCGACAACCTGAGTTAATGCGACGCCCATGCTGCCTAGATGACGTGGTGAGTGATTTGGTGGAAGAATTTGAAGAATTAGCATCTGGGGCGGGTGTAAAGTTGACAGCTTTTTTAGGGTCGAATCAGCCAATGTTGATTATTGGTGATGAAGAGCAGCTTTATCGTTTGGTTTCTAACTTAATTGTTAATGCTATTCAATATACGCCAACGGGTGGTGAGGTGAGGGTTGTTTTAAACCGCAGTGACCATCATGTACTGCTTCAGATCCAAGATACAGGCATTGGCATGGCACACTCTGAGCAGACGCAGATTTTTGATCGCTTTTATCGAGTCAATAGCGATCGCTCTCGCAATACAGGTGGATCGGGATTAGGATTAGCGATCGCCAAAGCAATTGTTCAGGCACATCATGGCAGCATACAAGTACAAAGCTTATTGGGCAATGGTAGCACGTTTACGATTCGATTACCCTTGGAATTTGCCTCACCTAAAAGCGATCGTGAAAGCTTTTTGAAAAAGCTGTATCATCACTTGTCTAAATATTAAGTAATGAGGCTTATCCCTCTTCTGTTAGCAATTGAGATATCCTGAGTAATCTTGCGGTATTCAGGGAAAATAACACTACAGGATTACCTAAAATATAGCACCTAAAAGAACTTGTGAATCGGTACTAACTTCTCAAACTCTCGTTGTAGCTTTTGGTATAACAAAACAGAATCAACTTCAATATGAGCATGACCAGGTAATCCTTGCAACGACAAATTATCGGTTGAATTTAAAGTTACATCTACCGTAAACATTGGTGGGTGTTGTGATCCCTCAGAAGAAGCTACAGGACTAATCTTTTCCACAGTTCCTGTATAACTTAATAATCCCCGTCCCTGTGGTCGGAATGTTACAATTTGTCCTTTACGAACAAGATGTATATCTTCTGGCTTAACCTGAACTGACAGCATCGGTTTTGTCAAATCTACAATCTCTAAAATTGGGCTACCTAGTTGTGCATATTGGTTGTTTTTCTTATCTAAATTTTGTGTAATTACAGTTCCACTTATGGGGGCGCGTAATTCTGAAGCCTCTGCTCGCTTTTGAACTTTCTTAAGTTCTACAGCTCTTTTATTAGCTACTTTTTGCTTAATTAAAACATTAGCCTTAACTTGTTCTATTTGCTGTTTTGCTGACTGTACTGCTGCTACAATTTGATTTTCCTCTGCTTGTTTTTGAATTATATCTTGTTGCAGATTTTGTTTAACTGACTCTATTTGAGCAGCTTTAGATCTAATTAAAGATTGTTTTCCTTGAATTTGCTGCGATAAACTAGTTTTTTGTAGTTCCAAGTCTTTCATTTTATCATGAGAAATTCCACCTGATTTGAAGGCTTCTTGATAAAGATTAAGACGATCCTTAATCAAATTAAAGTTACTTTCTAAAGCAAAAATTTCACTTCCGATACTATCTTGCTGACTTTGTAAATCTTGTATTTGAGGTAGAGAATTACCTTGATTCAATTGCTGCTGCACAAAAGAAGTGTTTTGACGACTTGCTTCCTGTTTAGCTAAAGCTTCTTTTAAATTAGATTCAGCAATACTAATTTGTGATTGAGTTAAATCTGTATCCTGTTGAAATTGGTCAGCAATTCTTGTACTTTCAGCAATATTTTTATCAACTTCTTCACTCTTAACTCGTCCAAAAATTTGACCTGCTTTTACTGTATCATTGGAAATTACACTAAGTTCTATTCTACCTGATGTTGGCATAGTAACACTTTGACGAGCTTTCTCTGTAGATGTGACTTCAGCATTGCCATTAACTGAAGTAGAAACAGGCATAAATCCCAAAGCGCCAACACCAGCAATTACTCCAATCATCAATAATGGACGTAGTAGCGAAAAACCAGATGACTTGGTTGTGACATTAGGGTTTATTTCAGGTGTTGATGTATTAGGTAATTGAGTGGGTTTTGCTACAATAGGAGGTACAACTTGTAAAGTAGGGCGATGATTTGAAGAGTTGGTATTAGAATGATTAGAGGATGTCATGGATTTAATTGGGGTAGTGGTTTGTAGTTGAAAATATTAAAGTCTAAAATTTCAGTTATTAGAAGATTTTCTAGATGATTAGTTATTAGACTTTATGGGTGATTGGAAATTCACAACAAAAATTGATTCAGGTAAGAGGTTTAGTCTTGTTACCTTGAGGAAAGTAGAAATAAATTGCCCACAAAATTAGAACAGTCAAAGCTGTCATGGGAATATTGGCAAGTAACCAACCTCCTAATCCCAGCCAAAGATGACTAAAAACGAATAAGATATAAAAGAAGCTAAAAGGGGCATATACTGCTAATATTAAGCGATCTTTTATTTGCTCTGTACTAGGTTTAAGTCGTAACAGATTGCTGTAAAATTGGAAAGAGCGTGAGCGTAAATTATTTATTCCACTAACAGCAACCGCCAAGTAATAGCCATCAAACTTACTCATCGGATTGAGGTTTAATGCCACAGTGAACAGTGCCGCTACCATTAATAAGTAACTAGTGGTATGCAACCAAGTGTCAGGGTTAGATAAGTTCCACATCCAAAGTGCAATTGCCCAAATAATAAACTGCACCAGCACACCTGCAGCAACAACTAAAGTGCGTTGTCGGCGCTTTACTAAGCAATAAGAATCGCTGGTATTAGTGTAACAACCAGGCATTAAGCACATGAATAATAGCCCAATTTCAGGAACAATTCCGCCATAATGTTTGAGTGTAAAAGCATGACCAAGTTCATGAAGAGAGACTACTAATAGCATTAATAAGGCAAAAGGAAGGATGACACTACTTCCTTGATTTGCCCAGATTTGTTGACCAGCGAGGAAGATTTCCTGAGATTGATTGATGCTAATAGCAATTGACAAGGCAAGAAAAAAGCAAATTAATAAACAAAATGGTTTTGTCCAAATCCAACCTAAGCTATTAACGTGTTTTGATAACCAAGAGTCAGGATTGAAGAGGGGAACTTTGAATGATAGTAATTGTAGTGGATTTAATTTATGTTTAGGTGGTTGGGGTAGTTTTGTGCCTTCAAACATTGCCGTTGCTGTTAATATTTGTAATAGATATTGCAATTGTTCCCGACTTGTGTGGTGATGCTGGAGAATAATTGGTATTGGTAATTTACCAAGTTGTTCAATTATTGACTTATCTAAATCACTGACTTGTAAAAAAGTGACATCTTCAGGGTTGCGGAGAATCCAGTAATCATCGGGGTGCTTAATCCATTGCACACAAGCTTTGAGTTGGGGTAAGTTGTTACTTGCTGATATGAGATTGGGTTCTACATCTGGAATTGCTAAAATACCGAGAGCAATCAGCTTTTGGAGTAGTTCTATAACTAAGTTATTAGAGAGAGTCAGGTTGTGATAAATGGCATCTTGAAATTGTTGTTGGCAACAAGTTTGAATTTGTTCAGTAGTTAATTCACCTGTAAAATATTGAAGGGCATAACCTTCCGTAATTGAGAAGCGAAATTGACGATTATGTTGTGTTGATTGAAGGATAATTTGATTGGAATCTCGTAGTTTTGCCAGTTGCCAATAGGTGCGAATATCGGGACAAATCCAGTCTTTTAAGTTGTCTTGCTCTGAGTGATACTCAAGGTTCATAGTTTGGTGATGCACGGAATTAAATCAATGATTGTTGCTTCTACATCTTTCTCTGGCTAGGAACGAGGATTTTATGCAGAATTAAATTGTTGTAACGAAACTTTATAATTGTGACTTGGGTCTTTGGGTAGGGGCGTACAGCCATGCGCCCTTACAATATGTGGTTTTGGGATGAAGGATCGCCTTTTCCCAATTCAGACACCGTTAGTATAGGGCTTGATTATGGGGTGAAAGGCGATCACCTAAGCATTGCAAGAGAAAAGGCGCTCACCCTTACACCCAAGAAAAAGCGATCGCATCATCAACTGCAACAAAAATGCCGCTTCATTAGAAGAACGCCCGGAACTATACGAGGCAACACGTTCAGGTTGTTTTTTAAATGCAGAAGTAGCAATATCATAAATCTCATCCCAACTAATACGCTCATAATGAGAATTACCCGCACGTAGGATAACTGGAAAACTTAGCCGCCCCAACCTGTCTGCTTCCAAAGAAGTTAATTGCGCCAGTGAATTAATAGAATGTTGTCCAAAAAAATGATTAGCAATAGCTGGTTTTATTTCCGCAGAAATTGCCTCAACACTCTTCATGCAACGCTGCAGTTTTTCGCCTTCCTCATTAGTAAAGCCGCCTTTTTGCCCTCCCGTCCCCCAAGAGCAAGATAAGCAGGCGCTGTTGTGAAACAAGGTTTTCCAGAGTTTCGGTCCTTCTGGAGATAAGCTATGCTTCGCCCAGTAGGCAATTACAGGTAAACCGCCGCCAATATCTGGTGTTTCGTCGTTGGTTTCGTTAAATGGTGGCGTGGGTTGGACATTTTGCGGCAAGTTAGCGTCCATTTGATTTTTGGGGTAATGCTTTAGGAATAATTTACTCTAAATTCCGGGTTTGCTAAATTGATCGTTAGAGAGATGTTTTGTAGCGACTTGCGTTGCCAAGGAGTTGCCAGGCTTCTTTTTGGAAATGATATCACTCTAACGTTGCGGCTCCAACCGCCCCTAACACTGCTTAAGTAGCTAAAATGCTTTGGTTACATAGAAGATATTTGAGTGCAGAATCTTACCATTGAGATGGATGATTCTGAGTATGTGCTGATTTTTGAACGAGCTGGTGGTAAGGTGAAAAAGGTTTTTTTAGGCGAAATAGAAACGCTGATAAATGAAGTTAATACGGCAATTGCGGATTGATTTTGTTGACTGAGTTCAGTTGGACAATCTTCTAATATCAACGGTAATCTATAGATAGAGTAGGTATATACTATGGTTGAAATTCAACTTTTATCTGAAGTTGATGCAGATTACACGCAACTACGCGACTTGTTAGTTAAAAGGGATTGGCTAGGAGCTGATGCTGAAACAACAAAACTAATCTTAACGATTAGTGGCAAAAATAAGAGAGATTATGAATCCTTAAGAATTGAAGATATTGAGAAATTTCCTTGCACAGATTTATGCACAATCGACTTATTATGGCAGTATTACAGTGATGGGAAGTTTGGTTTTAGTTATCAAAATAGGCTATGGAATGTAATTTGTCAGGTAAGGCAGGCTAAAGCAAGCTTCTCTACCTTTACTGCACTAGTTGCTGGTTACCTAAAATGGTGGCTTCCTGAAGAAGGCTGGCTTACTGATAATCAAATAACTCTAGACTTGCAAGAAATTCCTCATGGGCATTTTCCTCGTTGGGGTTTATTAATACTTCCCTTAAGCTTTGAAGTAGTTTGGAAACCTGGATTAGATGGACTCAAAGGCTTGAATTCAAGAGTACGAGTGCATGGCACAGGAGACTCACTTGGGGTAGATGCAGCATTATTCACTCACTATAAAGAGCGTGAAATTCCTGTTCTTAAAAGCTTTTTCTCTCGCTTAGGGATGTGTGAAATAGAACAAAAAACTCTTAAAACAATCGTTGCTTTAGAGTACAAGCAAAATAATCAAGACTCAATTAACTATACAGTGGCTCCCGAAAATGAGGAGCTTGAATCTATAGGTGAACATCTGGATACTGAAGGGGACTTCACCCCAAAAAGTCGAGAGGAAGCAAGAGAGCGAGTTTCACGGTCTATCGCTCAAAGACGAGGACAGCCAAAGTTTCGTAAAGATTTACTTGAGGCTTACGGCTATTGCTGTGCTATTACTGGCTGCGACGCCGAAGAAGCCCTAGAAGCTGCTCATATCATCCCTTACTGTGAGACTGAAGATAATACTATTTACAATGGGTTGCTCTTGCGAGCTGATATACACACACTTTTTGACCTAAACCTAATTGCTATTGCTCCAGGTCATCGCTATCCAGATGATAGAAAGAGTCTAATTCTACACGTTGCACCTAGCTTACGGCGCACCTCTTATGGTGAACTGCACAATAATTCAATAAAACACCTCCCCAAAAATCAATTTGACTTGCCTGACAAAGACGCCCTTATATCGCGTTGCAAGCAGTGTAGTTGGTTTATGTAGAACAAAACCAGCCTATCTAGGTTGAAAATCAAGTCAGCCCACATGGACTTTGCGTATGTAGCAAAGGAAAGACTTTACGATTAACTTATATCCTCTTGGGGACACTAATGGAGAATAGGGAGATCGAATCCCTGACCTCTGCGGTGCGATCGCAGCACTCTACCAACTGAGCTAATTCCCCAACATTAATGGACTCTAAAATCCACAAATTAGATTCTAGCATTTCTCAACTGCTGGGCTACGAGCATAAACCTGCTGCACTCGTTCTAATTCTAAATCTTGCAAATAATCCACAGTCCAACTAGCAAGGCGTTGTAGCATATGAAATGGGTAAGTATTCGCCACTCCTACTACCTGCATTCCGGCACGTTTCGCCGCTTCAATTCCCGCTGGTGTGTCTTCTATCGCTAAACAATCTACAGCCTCGGCATTAAGTTCAGGATATATTTGATTTAGCCTTTCTACTGCTAGTAAATAACCATCAGGCTCAGGCTTACTAACATTAACCTCATCCCCCGCCACAATAACGCCAAAGTATTGACCCAGATTAGCGCGGTTAAGTACCAATTCTACCTCACAACGCAAAGCGCCAGTGACTACACCCATCGGCAGTTTCGCAACACTAATTTGAGCAATTAAATCTTCCAAACCCGGATATAGAGGCAACTTTTCCAGCTTCTCCAACTCCCGTTGATAAGCTTCGGCTTTACGCGCGAGTAGTTGATCTAGGTAAGTTTCCGTCACTATCCTACCGCGACGTTTGAGCAAATCGGTGATACAAACGCGATCGCTTCTCCCCAAGCAAATCTCGCGATACTCTTGAGGAGAAGGGCGCAAATTTTCCGCAATCAGAATTTCTTCGATTAACTGCTGGTGTATCGCTTCATCTTTAATAATGACGCCGTTAAAATCAAACAAAACTGCCTTTAAAGTCATGCCGTTACACTAAAAAGCTGGGGCGGGAATGCCCTCTGAATCAAAATCATCTAGTGTAGTGTTGGTTGGCACTTGTTGGGAAGCTGGATGATCATAAACTGGAATTGGCTTCATACCATGCGTTACCTGATGGATCAAAAATAAATCCTTGGTTTGCACTGCTTCAAAGCCTACCGCACCCATCCAAGCATCTACACTACCTGCAGCATAATCCTTAATGTACGGTTCTTCAAAAACTTCTGTAAGCCAATCGACTTGGCGGATTGTTTTTTGGTTGCCGTCTAAAATTAAGACTTCGCCTCCTGGTGTCAGTAAGCGGAAGCATTCACGCAAAATCGACTGACTAACTTTCGGCGGCGTTTCGTGAAATAATAATGATGCCGTCACCAAGTCAAATGAGGCATCCGGCAAACCAGTTGCTTCAGCGTTGCCATGACGCCACTGTATATTTAACTCTGCATTTGTGGCTTTGTGGTCAGACATCACTAGCATATAAGGTGATAAGTCTAAGCCTGTAACTTGAGCTTGGGGAAAAGCTTGCTTTAACATTAGTGTAGTGGAACCTGTGCCACAACCCAAGTCGAGGATGTGTCGCGGTGTGCCTTTGATGCTGTCGATTAAGCCTTGACGCACCCAGGTTTCGTTGGGTGGTAAGACGTATTGGGTAATGGGATCGTAGGAAACCGAGGCGCCGCTGTTGAGATATCCGCCCTCGATGCCGTGGAAATTTTGGCTACTGTAGTAGTGAGGATAGACTAAATCTGGTTGTCGGAAGCGATCGCCTTCGGTTTGCCAATCAATGCTTTCATAAAACTGCCGCAATTTCTTCTCATCAATGAAACTACGGATAATCGGCGACAAAAAACGCTCAAAAATCGTGTCCTTACGAACCGCCATAGAAATAGCCCTTACTAATAATTGTGCTGACACAGGGCAAATTTAAGATACCCTCTTTACAAATTTTAAGATAGTTTTTGATTAATCAGCTTTTTTGGTCTGTTGGGAAACCATCTCAAATTTTAGTGGGCGTTTGTAGTATTTATGTAGTATAATCATAGTAAGCTTAGGAAATGTCCAATAATTGCTGCTGATAACCTTAAAAAGTTATCCTATTGTCTATATTAAAACTATCAATAAAGGCAAACGTTTATGCCATACGAAAAATTAAAACTCACCACACCTTTACCTGTACTTTCTTGGGCAAATCATCAACTAAGTTCAGAAGAAACTAAGATGGCAAAAAACGTTGCCTCTTTGCCATTTGTCTTCAAGCACGTCGCCTTAATGCCGGATGTTCACTTAGGTAAAGGTGCCTTAGTTGGTTCTGTTGTGGCAACCAAAGATGCGATTATTCCAGCAGCAGTTGGTGTTGATATCGGTTGCGGTATGAATGCAATTAAAACACCATTTTCTGCCGAACAATTAGAAGGCAAACTCAAGAAAATCCGCATGGATCTAGAAGCATCTATCCCAGTCGGATTTAATGAAAACAAAGATGTTGAAAAAACCGTAACCAACTGGCAAGGTTGGGCAGATTTTAAGGAACTGCATCAAGGGGTGCGAGACTTGCAAGGTAAGGCGATGAGACAGATGGGTTCTCTTGGTGGAGGTAATCACTTCCTAGAAGTTTGTGTAGATGCAGAAAACCAAGTTTGGCTGATGTTACACTCTGGTTCACGTAATATTGGCAACGTCTTGGCGCAATGTCATATTAGCACTGCCAAAGACTTGGCAAAGATGTCTAATACTTATTTACCCGACCCAGATTTAGCTTATTTTGTAGTGCATTCGCCTAAATTTCATGCCTACTGGCGCGATTTACAATGGGCACAAAAATATGCTTTTGTGAATCGGGAAGTGATGATGAATCGTTTTAAAAATGTTGTTGAAAAGCATCTAGCTGGCGGCAAATCAACTAAACCGTTGCTATCAGTAAATTGCCATCACAATTACGCAGAAAAAGAAGTACATTTTGACGAAGAAGTGTATGTAACTCGTAAAGGTGCAGTCCGAGCAAGAGAAAATGATTATGGCATTATTCCTGGTTCAATGGGGGCAAAATCCTTTATTGTCAAAGGAAAAGGTAATCATGATAGCTATTGTTCTTGTAGTCATGGTGCAGGACGATTGATGTCTAGAACTAAGGCAAAGAAACACTATTCTCTTGATGACTTAATTCAGCAAACTGAGGGTGTTGAATGCCGCAAAGATCAAGGTGTTTTAGATGAAATTCCTGGCGCTTATAAGCCAATTGAAGAAGTAATGAAGAACCAGTCTGATCTCGTTGAAGTGGTGGCAACCTTAAAGCAGGTTGTTTGCGTCAAGGGTTGATGTTTTCTCTTGTGTGATTGTTATAGAGTCTAGCTGTACGACTGCGTTATAGCTAGGCTTTTTTTATTCAAGTAATATTTAATACTGTCATTATATAGATATAATAAATAGTCTATCAATTGGTACTTTGAAACTAATCTAAGGTTGTAGTAAGCTAGATGTTTTACTTTATCTAAATTTGTCGATAAATTTAATAATTGCTAAAAGAAAAAACGAAGTTAGGTATTTACTTACCCTAAAGCATAGCCGTATTCTTACGGAGGAGGCTAAGATATTAGTGATCCACAACTTGAAATGAAATTAGGGTGCTAATCAAATAGAAAACCGTCCCCACTAAACCGGAGTTTTTTTCAACGAAATAAAACTACATCTTGTAAGTCAGGGAAGGCATCTGGAGTAAGACATCTATAAGATACAATTTCTGGCATCTAAGCAATTTGAGTAGGGCGGTTATGACGTTTCAAGCATCTCCGGAAGTGTAAAGTGCATGACATTTCCCCTCGGTATAAGATAGAAAATCAGCCTTAACATAATCGACTGACATTCAGGGTAAGGCTCATTATCTGGCTAGATAAAAATAGTTATGTTGTCAAGTTTCAAACCTTTGTATTTCAATGACTTGCTGATGCTTGACAAGCATTTTTAGGGATGTAACCTAAAGCTGATGACAAGTCAAGTAGCAATTTTGTTTTAGTGATTACTCAATTTTAAGGCTGCTGGTTTATTTCATATTCCAGCAGATGTTTCAACTTTTTCTTTAGGAAATTTTATGCTCTTTAACGTTTTCACGTTTGCGAGTAATGCGACTCATCTAATGACTACCTGGACAATGTTATCTCTTAATAATTCACTAGCTGACTTAATAAAAGCTATCACTTTAGGCTTCGTGATTCTATCAGTTTTCTATTTTTTGCGCCTAAAAAAACGCCGCATCTTCCATCCTAATGATACTAATAAAATAATACCAAAAATTCCCATCCTGTCTGTGTCGCAGCCTTTAGACCCGAACCCAACAAATACACCAAAAGCTGCCCCATTAGATGCAAGTGCATTTTACAAACTTAAGGAAGAACTAGAACGAAATCTTAATGAGAAAACGGCTGCTTTACAGAGAAACAAGGAACAATTAGAAAGCGAAATAGAGGGCAGTGAGCGAAAATCAGAAGAGCTTAATTTGTTGCAATTACTCACTCAAAATATTAGCCAATCTCCTGATTTTTTTGCAGCACTTTCTGTCACACTTCGTTTAGTTTGTGAACTTACTAATTGGGAGTATGGTGAAGCTTGGTTGCCTGGTGAGCAAACTTTGGAATGTAGTCCTGCTTGGTATGGCGACGCCGCAACAGAGTCATTTAGACGAGAAAGTAAGAAGCTAAAACTTTCTCCAAATGTAGGCTTACCAGGGCGAGTATGGATATCACAAGAACCAGAATGGATTGAAGATATCTCAACTCAAACAGGCGCTTTTATAGTTCGTACACAGGCACAAGAAGCCGGAATGAAAGCAGGATTTGCTGTGCCAATTTTAATTAACGAAAGTGTTGCTAGTAAAGAGCCTTGCCCCTACAATACTTCTGGTATTTTAGAGCAAACTAGCGCTAATTATCTTAATCCCACCATGCTTACAAAATCTACATTAGCTGATGTGAGCCAACAATCCGAAACTGTTGACTCAATCACTAAAAACCCAATTCAAGCGAGTAATAAGCGTGTTTTAGCTATTCTTACTTTTTTCTTTAGCCAATCTCGCACAACAGATAAACGTTGGGTAGAACTTGTTAGCGCTGTAGCGAGGCAATTAGGTTTAATTATTCAGCGGAAACAGTTGGAGGAACAACTACGTCAGGAACGAGATTTTAGTAAAACTTTGATTGAAACTAGTTCAGCATTTTTTGTAGCTCTTGATGCTGAAGGCAAAACAATTATGATGAATCAAGGTCTTCTTAATGCTTTAGAATATACTTTAGATGAAGTTGTTGGTACAGATTATTGCTCGAAGTTTATTCCAGAATCTGAACAGGAATCACTTAAAGTTGTTTCAGAACAACTTATCAAGCTCAAAGAACCAACTATAAATGAAAACCATATTATAACTAAAGACGCTAGAGAATTATTAGTTGAGTGGCGTCATTGGGCAGTTTTTAATAAAAGTGACAAACTGGATTTTTTGTTTAGCGTTGGAATTGATATTACACAACGTCGGTTGTCAGAAAAAGAAAGTGCCAGACTTGCTTCAATTGCTCTATTAAGTCCTAGTCCTATTGTTGAAACCGACTTAAAAGGTAAGGTTCGTTATCTTAATCCTGAAGCGATGCGTTTATTTCCAGAGTTACAGGATATGGGAGAAAAACATCCGTTTTTAAGTCGAGTGCCGGCAATGGCAACAGCACTACAGCGCAAAGGTTCTCTAAGGCGAGAGGTGAAAATTGGTGAGGTTTATTACGAGCAAGTACTGCACTATGTATCAGAAGTTGAGTGCCTACGAATCTACGCTTTTGATATTACTGAACGTAAACTTGCCGAAGAACAATTAATTCATAATGCTTTCTACGATCAATTAACAGGATTATCTAACCGAGCTTTATTTATGGATCGGTTACGGCAAGCATTTAGACGTGCCAAACTAAACCGTAAAAATAACAGCCGTAGTCAGCCTCATCAGTTTGCTGTGCTATTTATTAATCTCAATCGTTTTAAGCTAGTTAATGATAGTCTTGGCAATAAAATAGGCGATCAATTACTTCAATGTTTTGCTCGTCGTCTCCAAAGTTGTCTACGTCCAACTGACACAGTAGCACGTTTAGGAGGAGATGAATTTGCACTCCTTATTGAAGGTATTCAGGATCTCAGTGATGCAACTAGACTTGCTGAGGAAATTAATGAAACTTTAAGTTCACCATTTTATCTTGATGGTTGCGAACTGTTTATGACCCTCAGTATTGGTATTGCCTTAAATACCAAGCATAACGACAAAAAAGCTGGACAAGATAGCATCATTCAACCAGAAGATTTGTTGAGAGATGCTGATGCTGCAATGCATAGCGCTAAAGCAAAAGGTAAAGCTTGTTATGAAGTATTTGATGCAATAATGCATGGTCAATCGATTGATCGCTTACAGATGGAAACGGACTTACGACGGGCAATTGTTCGGCAGGAGTTTAAGGTTTTTTATCAACCGATTGTCTCACTTTATACGGGTAGAATTACGGGTTTTGAAGCTTTAATCCGTTGGCAACATCCACAACGAGGTTTAGTTTCTCCTACTGAGTTTATTCCAATAGCAGAAGAAACAGGATTAATTACTCCAATCGGTTGGTGGACTTTGTGGGAAGCTTGTTACCAATTGAGAGCATGGCAAGAGCAATTTCCTGCTTCTAAACCATTAGCAATGAATGTTAATTTGTCTTGTAAACAGTTTACTCAACCTAATTTGCTTGATCAAATTGACGAAGTTTTAATCAAGACTGGAATTGCAATTGGTAGTCTTAAAATAGAGATTACCGAAAGCGTAGTTATGGATAACCCGGACTTGGTAAAAGAGATACTTTTAGATCTAAGAAAAAGAAAAATTCATCTTTGCATTGATGATTTTGGCACAGGTTATTCATCCTTAAGCCGTCTCCAGCACTTTCCTATTAGTACATTAAAAATTGACAGATCTTTTGTGAGCCGAATTGGAGCACTTGGGGAAAATTCAGAGATTGTTCAGGCAATTGTTACCCTTGCTCAAACTTTGAGTATGGACGTTGTTGCTGAAGGAATTGAAGTTTCTGAACAAGTATCACCTTTAATTGCCTTACAATGCGAATATGGGCAAGGATATTTCTTTTCTAAGCCTGTTGATAGTGAGGCTGCAGGAGCATTGCTGATGAAAGAATTAAAGCAGCGAGGTAGAAGTTAGAGTTAGGATTTGAGAGCTGGATTAGCAAAAGTATAATCAAAGAGTGAAGATTTGCAGTCACAAAAAAACTTGGATACCAATCTTTTAATTGTTGAGTTTTGCCTTGACTAATGCCTGAATTTTCTGTCCATCAGCTCGACCTTTCAATTGTTGCATAACGGGTCCCATGACTTTACCCATATCTTTAGCCGCAGTAGCACCAGTTTTGCTAATAATTTCATCAATAACTGCCTCAATTTCTTGATCAGAAAGTTGTTTAGGTAGGTATTCTTCAATAATTGCTAACTCTTGGGCTTCTTTATCAGCTAAATCATCGCGCCCTGCCTTACGATATTGTTCAATTGAGTCGCGACGTTGTTTTGCTTGTTGGGCTAAGACTTCAATTTCTTGAGTTTCTGTGAGACTTTCTTGCCCTTGGGGACGTAAGCTTACTTCTTTTTCTAAAATAAATTTTTTGATACTCCGTACTGTTTCCAAACGGAGTTTGTCTTTGGCTTTCATTGCTGTTTTGATATCTTCCGAAATGCGGTCTTTTAAACTCATTAGTTTTAACCTAAAAAAGAAAATGTGAGTAAATCTAGAGGATTTTAATTTGGGAGGCTTGACTTTATTTTACTAACTTCTTGCTCCTTTAATTTTTCTTGCCAAAATGGGCAATACTGAAAGTAAGGTAAGAAAACCTAATGCTAAGAAAAAAGCCAAGTGATCGCCTCCTCCTAAAGCTGTCTTCCCTGCTAATCCTAACCATGTATAAGCCAAAGTCCCTGGAATTATGCCAAAAAACGTGCCAATTGCATAATCTACGCTGCTTATCGGTGTTAAACCAAACAAAAAATTAACTAAATTAAACGGACAAATTGGCGCAAAACGAACTGCTAATACAAAATTTAAAGGTTTATCTCGTACTGCTTCATTAAACTGTTGCAAATATTTGTGACGCCCAAACCATTTTTCTGCCAAATCTCGCAACAAGTAACGCGCTACCCAAAACGCGCCTATTGCCCCCAGAGTTGCCCCGAAAACCGACCAGAACGTTCCCCAAACTACGCCAAAGACTGCACCCCCGGCAATGGTCAAAACCGTGCCAGGAACGCCCACAACCGTTGCTAGGGTGTAAACGATCACAAACAAACAGATTGCCCAGTTGCCTAATTGTTGTAACTGCTGTTCCAAAAACTTTTGAACAAATAACATCCTTAAAGGAGTTAACCAGCACAACAGTAATAAACCTAAAATTGCACTCGCCAACCAAAATTTTGGATTTTTCAGTAGTTTATTCAGCTTCATCAATTAAGAGCTTGTTTATCTCTATTTTCTGGCACTCTAACAATTATTTGAATAATTGAAAACAGTGATTAAATTTTATACTAATGCCCCGCCACAACTCGAACCACAACCTGCTGTGCAACCATAACAAAAAGATGCTGTTCTAATTTCTTCAATTACATCTAAACTTTCCGCTTCTAAAAGTTTGCTTACTGTTAATTTTTCTCCAGTCCGAGATATAGCAGCGAGATTTTCCATTTGGTTAAAGTCACAGTCGTAAACATTTCCTAAATAGTCAATTGAAAGTTGATCACGACACATCAAATGCTCGACTGTACCAGCATTAAAATTATCTTCCAAAAATTGTAAATAGGGTTCATATAATTTCGTCCGTTGCAAATGAAACTTACTTCTACCTACAGGCAGATTTGTAATGGTAAACAACCCATTAAATTCAATATCAAAATGTTGTTTGAGAAACTTTTTATAATCCTGTTCCAACTTCATTTGGTCTGGAGTTAAGGAAAAATTTTCAGTTAACGGTAGCGGAGGATTATAAACAAAATCAAGAATTAAATTCGGGTTTCTCCCATATCCCAATTGATTGAGCCATTGAATTGCTCGAATTGAAGCATCATAAACACCTTGTCCCCGCATCTTATCAACATTATCTTCTAAATAGCAGGGCAAAGAAGCAACTACTCGTAGTTGATGCTTGGCAAAATATTCCGGAATGTCTTCAAACCCAGGCTCAAAATAAATGGTTAAGTTTGACCTAACAATAACTTGCTTGCCAGTTTCTCTTGCTGCTTCTACTAAAGGTTTGAAACCATAATTCATCTCCGGTGCACCGCCAGTTAAGTCAACTATTTTGATTTGAGGAAACTTATAAACTAACTCAATTAACTGGTTGCAAACTTCTATAGAAAGTTCTTCTGTGCGTTTAGGACTAGCTTCTACATGACAGTGAGTGCAAGCGAGATTACAACGTTTTCCTAAATTAATTTGTAAAACAGTGATTTTGTTTTTAGTTAATGAGGCTTCTAGTTTATTTTTAAAAGGTGTAACCGTTGCCTCAATTATTTCATTGCTTTGTTGCTGAATCAATAGCTTCTCCTCCTTAAATTACCATCGCTTTAGTTATGGTAACGAAAACTTTGAGCCTTGAGCAACAATCAGATTTTAATAAATACTATTTCATTAGTCACAGTAAAATTATGGTAAGTAGAAACTTCTACCTACCATACTATACCTTAGACTGAGCGATTTTTCTTTCTAAAAACCTCTATTAATGATCTGCTTTGGCAAAAATAGCTAAATTTGACTAAGGTTAACCTTAATAACACTATCTGCTAATCTGCTAGTCTCTTTTTCTGCTTTTTCTTTACGCTCACTATATCTATCAGTTAGATAATCAACTTGCTCCCGTAGGAGGATGGTAAACTTATAAAGTTCTTCCATAACATCAACAACTCTGTCCCGATAAGCTGAATCTTTCATCGTTCCATCTTCATTAAACTC
>JBATUR010000005.1:0-190703 GCA_049671305.1 Coleofasciculaceae cyanobacterium | reverse complement strand
GAATTTGAAGATTTAGCTCAACAATTAGAGGTTTTAACTGATAAATATACAGCGATGACGGCATCTGTAAAATCAGCGTATCGTTATGCCATGTTGTGTGAACGAGACTTTTTTCAGGCTGCTTGGGAAGCATAGTACAAATGGCTATCTTTTCGGCGTCACACAATCAAAACTCAATTAATTTAGCACAGCTTGTTTGGGTTGACAAGTTTAATTTAGTGGTTTGTCTGTGGCTTCTGGTGTTGATCTAAGCTTGGTTAGGCTGGAGTTTGGGTATTGAACAAGTTAGAAGATATTGATACTAACCACAGCAACTGCACGGTCAAAACATAGCATAAGATTAACAATTTTGCCATATTGGTGATCCAAAACTTTTAGAGGTAGGGTAGGCATTGCTTACCCTACTCCTTTTTTGAGAATACCTATCAGCAAAAAAAATATTTTCCCTAGACTAGCAGCCTAAATGTTACTAACTCGTCTGAATAAATCCGGATCTTTTTGATGAGATGTTTTTTGATTTAGTTTCAGTTACTATGTGCCAGTTGCTTAACAGTCCACTTACAAATATACAGATATTGATTTGGGTATAATAGTTGATTTTTTTGGTATATATCATTAGACATAGTGAAAAATTAAAGATACTCTCGACTCATACTTGCTGTTATTCTCCAAGCAAGAACTACAAGACTTATCTCGTATACGGTTCAAGTTTTTAAACTTATTCTCAAAAAGATTTTGTGGGTTGTTGGAACTTTTTATAACCCCTAGACGACTTGAGTAATAACAGCACAACAACACACTTCAACTGTTGAGGAAAGAAACCATGAAATTTTCACTGAAATCTGCTTTAATTGCGATTTTGACTGCTACTTCAATTGCGCCAGCGCTACTTTTTGCAGGTAGTGCTTCGGCTCAACCAAAAGGTACTAATGCCAACTATATCGGTGCTGGTCCATCTTTTGGTGTTACTAATGGTGGCAGCACAACTGGTGGTGATGCGGCAACATTTGGTGGCAGTATTCAAGGTCGCTTAACAACTCCAATTCAAGGCGTTTCTGTACGCGGCGCAGTAGACTTTAGTGACGAAACTAGCGCAATTATGCCAATGGTTTCTTATGATGTTCCTGTTGCCAAAAATACCAATGCTTACGTTATGGGTGGCTATTCTTTTGTAGAATCAAATGGCAAGCCAACACCTTTAGGAAATCAAGATGCTCCTGTGGTAGGCGTTGGAGTAGAATCTCAAGTTGGCGATAATATCGTTGTCTATGGTAATACCAAGTTGGGCATTAATGCTTACCAAAATAGCCCTGCTTCTGCTGTTAATGTTAACGTCGGTGCTGGCTTCATGTTCTAAAAAGCTCAAGGCTTTTTAAGAGAGAGTGATTTAAATACAGCCACTTAAATGCATCTGAAATAATTTAGACAGGCTTTTCAAGAAAGCCTGTCTTTTAATATGTATTAAGAATTAAATTGCACTGCGCTTACGAAAGTGTAAGTTTTAGTAAGAAAAGACTGGCAATTCTTTTTGGTTTGCTAATTCTCTAAGACGTAACAAACTAGACTTGAGCCTTGAAGCAACAATGCTTAGTCGGTAATGCTAATCCAGCCTCGACGTGAAGCATGAAGTAAGCGTTTAATCAGGCGATTTTGTTGAGGCTGTAGTGAAAAAAGTGTTTCCAACAACCTTATTTCTTGTATTTGAGAGCGAGAGATTTGCCTGGAGCAAAGAGATTGGCTATAAATCTCTTCAAGAGCAATACAGGAATCTAGCAAAGAAGGCATAGTTTGAACTCCGTTAATGCCAATTGTTAAATTAATAAGTGAAAAAAGCGGTTTTATCTTCTCTTTATATTATGCAATATTATTGGCAAAAATTTATATCGATAGAAAGATCATTGCTCTGCTTCGCTCGATAGAGTAATCATGATCAATCAACAGCAATAAAGTAAATATTTGTTGCGGAGCTTGTAATTAGGCAGGTTTGTACAGTAAGTTGCTGCTGTTTCAAACTCGTCAAATTTTATCTACTGTCCAAAAAGCTTGCCAAAAGATTACGCTTAAATTTATAGATAACCACATAGAAAAAATAGAAATATGTTTGATGCCCTAGCAGACCGCTTAGAAGATGCTTGGAAGAAATTACGGGGCAAGGACAAAATTTCTGGGTCTAATATCCAAGAAGCCCTCAAAGAAGTCCGTCGCGCCCTGTTATCAGCCGATGTTAACCTGCAAGTCGTCAAAGATTTTGTAGCAGAGGTAGAAAGCAAAGCCCAGGGCGAACAAGTTGTCTCTGGCGCCCGTCCTGACCAACAATTCATCAAAATTGTCTACGATGAGTTGGTTAAGGTGATGGGGGAAACTAACGTACCCCTAATTACCGCCATGTCTGCGCCGACAATTGTGCTGATGGCAGGTTTACAAGGTACAGGTAAAACCACCGCCACAGCCAAGCTGGCTTTACATCTGCGTAAAGAAAACCGTACCTGCTTGCTCGTCGCTACCGACATTTACCGCCCCGCCGCTATTGACCAGCTAATCACCTTGGGTCAACAAATTGGCGTAGAAGTCTTTGAATTGGGCAAAGATGCCAATCCTGTCGAAATTGCTCGTCAAGGCGTCGCTAGAGCGCGGGAATTGGGCGTAGATACAGTAATTATTGATACTGCCGGACGCCTGCAAATTGACCAGGAAATGATGGGAGAGCTTGCCCAAATTAAGCAAACCGTCAAACCTCACGAAACCCTGCTGGTTGTGGATGCCATGACCGGTCAAGAAGCGGCAAATCTGACCCGCACTTTTCACGAGCAAATTGGCATTACCGGCGCAATTCTCACCAAGTTAGATGGCGACAGTCGCGGTGGTGCAGCGCTTTCGGTACGGCGGATTTCTGGGCAACCGATTAAATTTGTCGGTGTTGGCGAAAAAGTAGAAGCGCTACAGCCGTTTTATCCCGAAAGAATGGCATCGCGGATTTTGGGCATGGGAGATACAATCACCCTCGTCGAAAAACTTCAAGAAGAAGTTAATTTGGCTGATGCCGAGCAAATGCAGGAGAAAATGCTGTCGGCAAAGTTTGACTTCAGCGATTTCTTGAAGCAAATGCGCTTGTTAAAAAATATGGGCTCTCTGGGCGGCTTGATGAAGTTGATTCCGGGGATGGGTAATAAACTCAGTTCTGACCAGTTGGAACAAGGAGAGAAGAAGCTTAAGCAATCTGAGGCGATGATTAATTCGATGACGGTTGAGGAGCGCCGCAATCCAGATTTATTATCTAGTTCTCCTTCTCGCCGCCGTCGCATTGCCCGTGGTTGTGGTTATACCGAGAAAGATGTCAGTAGTTTGATTAGTGAGTTTACCAAAATGCGAAGCCTCATGCAACAAATGGGTCAAGGGCAAATGCCTGGTACGCCGGGACTGGCTGGCATGGGTAATATGTTGGGAGGTAATCAACAGTCGGGTCCTGGTTGGCGCGGTTATCCAGGTGGCGGTGGGGCGACTAAGAAAAAGAAGAAAGAGAAGAAAAAGAAGGGGTTTGGTCAGCTTTAGTTGTTCTGTCTTGTCTCATAAATTAAGCAAGATTGAACTAATCAGCACGAACCCCAAACAATAGCTTAAAATCAGACAGGTGAATTATTACTAAACATGGTCAAACTGAGATTAAAACGATACGGCAAAAAACGTGAAGTCAGCTACAGAATTGTAGCGATGCACAGTACTACACGTCGCGATGGGCGTCCTTTGGAGGAATTGGGCTTTTATAATCCCAGAACCGACGAAACCCGCTTGAATGTACCAGCGATTGTGAAGCGGCTCCAAGATGGAGCTCAACCAAGCGAAACTGTCCGCAATATTCTTCGTAAAGCTAACGTCTTGGAACAAGTCCGTGCCTGAAACTCCGTCTTCTCTTCAAGAGGCAAGTCCCGATTATATTGGTCTGGTGCGATTTTTGGTAGCACCGTTTCTGGAGTCGCCAGATTCGTTAAGCGTAGACTGCGAAAAGTCTGCCTCGAAAGGGCGGGTTTGGATTCGGTTGGCTTTTGAAGGAGCGGACAAAGGACGTGTGTTTGGTCGAGGTGGTCGCAATATTCAGGCGATTAGAATGGTAATTCAAACGGTTGCTCTGGCTGCAGGTCATTCGGCTCATCTGGACATATACGAAAGCCAAACTAGGACGGATCGAGCTGCTTCTGATACCTCTGAAAGAAGAAGTCCGCCCCGCCCTTCGGTACCGAAACCTGCTCCTAAAATCCGCTCTGCTGAATAACTCTATAGAGCCAATTTAGGAGTTAGGAATTAAGTTTTGAGCAGTGGCAACTGATGTAAGGGCGAATCCAGGCTGTGTTACGACAGGCTCAACAGCCGTCGTGATACTTTAAGCAAAAGCTGATAATTATTTATTCCGCCCTGGTTCGCCCCTACCAACCCTAAGATAATTAATGACTGAACTATCAAAGATTATTGAGCTAAGTAATAATGCAAGTGCGATCGCTTTGGGGGGCGAGCGAGAAGAAAACTTGAAATTTCTCTCAAACCACACTGGCGCAAATTTGGTGCTCCGAGGACAAGAATTACTGATTTCTGGCACCGAAAAACAAGTTGAACGTGTCTCGGCTTTGGTGTTCAATCTTAAATCTTTTTGGCAGGATGGCAAGACGATTACAGGTGTCGATATCCAAACCGCTATTCAGGCTTTGGATACTCATCAAGAAGATGTACTTCAAGACTTACAAAAAGATGTTTTGGCTCGTACCCGCAAAGGTGAAACGATCCGCGCCAAAACCTTCCGACAGCGACAATACATCAAGGATGTACTCTCCCATGACCTCACCTTCTGCATCGGTCCTGCGGGTACAGGTAAGACCTTCCTGGCTGTTGTTTTAGCGGCTCAAGCTCTATTGGCAAATGAGTATGAACGTATTATTTTGACACGACCGGCGGTAGAAGCGGGTGAAAAGTTGGGCTTTTTGCCGGGAGATTTACAACAAAAAGTTAATCCTTATCTGCGTCCTCTTTACGACGCACTGCACGAATTAATTGACCCGGAAAAAATGCCTAGTTTGATGGAGCGTGGTGTAATTGAGGTTGCTCCTTTAGCTTATATGCGCGGTCGCACTCTTAGCAATGCTTTTGTGATTGTTGATGAAGCTCAAAATACCACTCCGGCTCAAATGAAAATGGTTTTGACTCGTCTAGGTTTTCGCTCAAAAATGGTGGTTACAGGTGACTTGACTCAAACTGATTTACCCAGCTACCAACAGTCTGGTTTGGCGGTTGCTCAAAAAATTCTCAGAAATGTTGATGGTGTGGCTTTTTGTGAGCTTACCACCAAAGATGTGGTTCGTAATGCTTTGGTACAAAGAATTGTGGCGGCTTACGAGCGACATGAAAGTTAGTTTACAATAGATCCCCGACTTCTTAGAGCGAATTTTTGGTAATTGTTACTTTTTTAACGGCAGAAGTCGGGGATCTTGCCTGTGATTAAGGCTTACAATAGATCCCCGACTTCTTGGAGCGAATTTTTGGTAATTGTTACTTTTTTAACGGCAGAAGTCGGGGATCTCATATGTAATTAAGGCTTACCAACTAAAGTAAAAGCTGCCCAATAATAGGGATGAGATAAATTAAGATTGGCACTGGCTAATTTAGACGGTAAGGTAATACTTTTGCCAGAGTTATATAACAGGTTATTTTCAATTCTGACTCTGCCTTGAATCATGGCTAATTGTGCACGTTGTAATGCCTGACTTTTAATAGGAACTTGACTTAACTGATTGTAAAATTCTGTAGTTAGTCCTAATGCACCCCGGTCATTAACTGACCATAATGTTGCTAAAGTTGAGCCAACACCTGCTTGAAATGCTGATCCTGCAAAACCTAATTCGGCTTGTTCATTACCTAATGCAGTGCGGCAAGCGCTTAATACTAATAACTCTACAGGCGGATCAGATAATTGCAATTGATCGAGTTCATTGAGTCGCAGTTTACGATCCCAAAACTGAATATAAGAATTTTTGCTTGCTCCAGCTCTAAACTCGGCATGAGTTGCTAAATGAACGATACCATAAGGCGAAGAGCGTCGTTGAGCTTGAAAATTCGCCAGGGTAAAGCTGTCGTTGAGGAAGGATTTTCCTTTCCACAATTGCTCAGTAATGGTTGCCAATTCAACTTTTACCCCAGGTAAGGGTGCTTGTTCCATAAATTCTGAGGCTCCCATTGCCAGCACTTGGAGCGATCGCACATCTCGATAACGAGAGCCTGTTAAACTTATGCTAGGTACTAAGTTAACACTATATTGCTCAACTAAAAAGCCTTTGCCATCATGCAGTGCCGCTAATGGTAAAGAGCGTAATCCTGAGTCCATTGCAAAGACTAAATTCTTGATTTTGTGCGCTTGTAATTCAGCTTTTATGGGCGCGATAATCCATTGATATAGTTGCTGTGCAGATTTTAAATAGCTTGTAGTATTAACATTTTTAGGATTAGTCAGAGCGCTTTGAAATTCCTGAGTTACTGCTAATACTTTGCCACGAGTTGTGTCTTTAACTATCTGCCGAATCGGTTCACCTTCTGCCGAAATTAGCAATACTTCAAGCTGTTTACTTGAGGCAACATCACATTCTGGTTGTTGAGCGTCGGAAGATTGCTCACGGAAGGAACCAAATCGTCTGTCTTGCTGATTTGAAGGCGTTTTTAGGGATGAAGTTGAACAAGTCTCAGATATGGCTACCGTTGAGGGTACGAACCTGACATAAATCACTCCTGTTTTGACGCCTGTTGCCTGCTCAAGCTGTCGAATGCGGTTTTGAACGTCTTTTGAGGTGTAAATTTTGGCATTTGATTGCCGCTGAAAATGGCTCTCAAATTGTTTGGTAAAGGCTTCTTCTAAGCGATAAACTGGGTCACTTTCTAGAGAAGTCTTTTTAACAATTGAACCTAATTCTGCTTGTGTTGAAACGGGAGAATAATTTTGAGGAAGACTAGGTAAGCGATCGCTTTTGTCAGTAGGTTTTTGATTATTTTGGTTAGGATTAGGAGTTGGTGTATTTGTCGGCGTGTTTGTTGGTGTTGGTGGAATTGTTGGCGGCGTTGGTAGTGTATTTGTTGGCGGTATCAGTGTAGTTGGTGTATCTGTCTGTGGAATTATCGGCGGTGTCTGTGGAATTATCGGCGTTGTCGGTGGAATTATCGGTGGAATTATTGGCGTTGTCGGATTAATTATAAGTTCACCCGCTGCCCCAGTACCAAAGTTTCTCGATTCAATTTCATTTCTATCACTAATATTACCCTGAGCAATCAGCGTCACAGAACCGGCATTACCAACACCACGTTTTGATGTATCAATTCTACTAAAAGTAATATTATTTGCTGCCGTCAAAGATACAGATCCAGCATTACTAATACCTTGATCGTTAGTAAAAATACCACCTGTAATAATATTGCCCTGCGTTGATAATAAATTAACTGAACCAGAATCACCATTAATTGGATCATCAGTTCTAATATCGCCAGTAACCAGATTACCTTGAGACGTTAAAATAATAGAACCCGCATCAGCAGTATTATCTGACCTCGTAAAAATATTTCCCGTAGTGATACTGCCATTAGCTGCATGAATAATTAGCGTCCGCTTACTTGTCAAAGCGCTAAAATCTGGATCATCAACAGGCACACCACTAACCACACTAGGTCGAGTAATAACAGCATTTCTGATATTCACATTGCCAGCACTAGAAATAATCTTTAAAGATGCTCCGCTGTAGTTACCAAAACTTACATTACCACTGCTTTCAATAATCGGATCAAAAATACTAACAAAGTTGCCAGGATTACCTGATGCTAAGTTAATAATCGAAAAATTTCCACCACTAATAAAATTACCATCTGCCAAGATACCATTATCATTATTGGTTGCTAAACTTAGATTACCACCACTCCTTAAAGCTGGGTTGGCATGATTGATTGCTAAAATATTAACACTTTGATTACCTTGAATATTAAGATTGCCTCCTGTTTGCACATCAAATAAAGTCTCAAGACTATCCCGCATCAATACTGTGTTTTGTGCCAGTAGGTTTAAGTCTCCACTCGTCGCCAACTGACTTTCTACCAAAGTTAAGTTATTATTTGATGATAAAGTTGCAGTTTGGGCGGTTATATTTTTAGCAACAATATCACCATTTTCTACCTTAAAACCAGAACCAGTCAGTTCTACCTCTCCGCTATTACTAACCATTAATCCTGTAGCATTATTTCCATTACCACCTGTTAACAACTCAGGTAAAGCAAGAACAGGTAATGCCCAATTTCCCGGTAGTGTTGTGGCATCTGAAAGAGGTCTAACTTCCAAGCTTAATATCTGTCCGACTTGACTGAGGCGGACTAAGTTTTCTCCTGGCACAGTCGATATATTAATCTGTCCATTTTGTGCTGAAATTTCTCCTGTACTGGCAACTGTTCCACCAATTAACGTTAAGTCGCCGCCATTTACGCTCAAATTACCACCATTAATAATTACACCAGGTTGCTGTGTTGTAAAAGCAAAAACATTGGGATTTCCTATCAAAGTGGTATAATTATTTGTACCAGATGCATTAAACCAACTATTGCCAAAACCGATACTTGTCGCTGTAGTTGCCGTGAAGCTAGCTGGCACATCTAAGCGAGAATTAGCACCAAAAATTATCCCCGCCGGATTCATCAAAAATAAGTTAGAATTGCCACCAGTTACCCGAATTAAACCGTTAATTCTGGAGACATCACCGCCCACAACTCGACTAAAAATGTTGATAATATTGGGTTGAGAATTAAAGTTGGCAATTTGATTAGGATCTAAACCAAACTGACTAAAACTATGAAAAAGATTAGTGTTATTACCAGAAAGACTGCCGCCAGTAATATCAATACTATTACCATTGGGTGCAATAATTGTGCCTGTGCCATCCAACGCGGGTGTAATTGTCTGTGCGTGAGTTGGCACACCTAAAAACCCTGTACAAATAAAGTATACTGCCAGGGATCTGCTGACCTGGTAAAGAGCGATTTTCGTCTTGCTCATTTTTAAAACGGTAGATGCTAAGTGTTGTATACCCCTGGCACTGTCTAACACAATGATATGAAAACACGATTGGTAAGAGCAACCAGAATGATTTAGAAAGAGTAAAGCTAACTCCAAAGCGCTGGACTTTAGGTAAACTTTAGAATTTTTGTTTCTATCTTTAGATATATTTATAGAGTTTGGCGCAGTCAAAATCTCTCTTTAGAGCTTGTGATTGTTGCTAATTCTTACTATAGACTCAATTTCATGAATACTACGCTCAAAGAATTTTTGGAAGCTTGCGAAAGTTTGGGAATGTTACGCTTGATTGTAACCAGCAGTGCGGCGGTTTTGGAAGTCAAGGACACCATCGAAAAGTTATTTTATGCTGAGTTACCCAAGGGAAAGTATGCCAATATGCATAAAGATACTTTGGAATTTCACTTAAATATGGATGCCATTAAACAAGTGAAATTTGAAGTGGGTGAAGCCAAACGGGGAAATTTCCCAACTTATGCAATTCGCTTTCTGGATGAAAACCAGCAACCGGCATTAAGTGCCTTCTTACAATGGGGTAAACCTGGAGAATATGCCACAGGTCAAGTTGAGGCGTGGCAGGCACTACGGACAGAATATGGTGAAATTTGGCATCCAGCGCCAATTGCCTAGAATTTGATTTTAACAAGATTAAAGATTAAAAAATTAACAGGTTTTAATCTTTAATTTTTATGGCGGAGTGTACTGTGATCAGGGGAATTTTCGGGTTATACTTGGTTCTAATCTTACTATTTTGTGGTGGTGAGGCAGAAGCTGGGCAATTAGTTGATCGTTTGGCAGAGTTTCCCCATTGGCATAAACCTTCTGTTACAGCAACTGAGGATTTGGTTTATCCGGCATGGATGGAGGGAAATTGGCAGGTTACGAGTATTTTAGTTGAGCAAGTTGCCCCATTGGCGCCGGAGGTGGTGACACCAGGGTTTGAAAGTAACCGCCGTCATCTTAATGAAGCTTTCAGTTTTGCTGTACGGTTTCAGGCAGTGTCCCAGGATATGCTGCTAAAAATTCCAACAAGCAAAACTGTATTTAATTCTAAGGAAATTGTCGCAGACCGCGCCTTTAATGGTTTAAATATTGGCAAAGCTTATTTAGGTGAAAACTCAATTGAGTCGGTAAAGGTTGATCCAGCTTCACCTAATCGTCAAATTACTACCTTGAGAACAGGACGGCAACTAATTTCTATTGTGACAGGTCGCGCTTGGGAAACACCCGATCCGGATCAGTTTGTGGCTACGGAAGTTTCTAACCAGGTGTTTCGGGGTACTTCTACGCCTTATTTTAATCAGGTAGAAACGACAACTAAGTATGTGCGATCGCTATCCCATTTAACCATTGAGGCTGACCAAGTTACAGCCGTTTACCTCTCACCCCAGGATGCTGATTATTTTAAAGCTTTAAATCGACCAGTTGCCTTGTATCGCTATCGACTACAGCTAAAACCTCTAGAAACTCACTAAAAAACCGTGAAACTGGGGGTTTCACGGCGTTTGGCATGAGGAGTATTAACTTCTCTTCTAATGGCTGATTGTAAAAGCAACCAAGCAACAAACAGTTAGTGGTAACGTTTTTTGTAACCAGTGGCACTTGCGGCAACAAAGGTGTTTAACGCCGGTTACTATTTTTTGGTTGTCCAAAAAGTGGTAAACATCATCAAAATACCACCGATGAAAATAGCGATCGCCAATCCTCCTGCAATACCATTGAGTAAATCAGCATTTTCCATGATTTAAAAATCGTGCAAGTGTGAGCAGCAGATGAATACTAACATTTACTACACACACTGATTTTCTCTTCTTTAGTTTAATTACTGTATTTGTTGATAATCTTCGCTAAACCTGGTATCGCATCTTCTACATCACTTTTAACAGATTTGCGGAATTGATTATATGCTCCCTTAACAACTCCATTGCTGCTTCTCTCGATCCTCGCATCGGTTACACTAAGTACCGCATCTGCTGCACGCGAACGATTTTTATCTAAATGTTCCACCGGGTTACCAGCTTGTACACCCTCACTCCAAATCGGGTCGAGTGCCGTCAAGGTTGGCGGTAGCAGCGCCTCAATAGCACTGGCAACATAACCAGGCTTAATCCCCTTCACAGCCCCGTAGGCGGCTTTGAGAGCCATTCCACCAAGTCCACCTTTTGCCGATACTTGCTCGTCGATTAACTTTACGCAATCATTGACGAGAGTTGCTGTTTTATTGGCGTCATTAAGACCGTCGCTAAGTCCCATTAATCAATCTCCTTAAACATTACTTCTAGATTCTGGGTACGAGTTAATTGAGCGTATTTTTTAACTGCCCAGATATTTTGAAAGCCGCACTCTACTCTTACAAGTAATTTGAATGCTGCTACATCTTAGCCTCAGTTTTTATTTAATATGCTTGATTTTTTACTTAAATGGTTCTTGAGGCTTAACTGAGGCTGACTTCAGTTTATTTTCTCTCTTGTTGGGATACTTGATCCGGACTTTTAGGTAAATCTTTGTTTGTTTTTTTGCAAATTGAAGTAGTTTCAATTTAAGCAATGGTTGGCTAAATCGGTTTTTACCAATAACGCCTGCTTGGTGTTATGAGTATGTTTAATTAAATAAAAGCTAGGGTGGCAAGACAAACCAGATACCAAGAGGAAAACCTAAAATAGTCAAGTTTTCCTCTTGATGTCCCTTAACTTTAGTTGACTGCCAGAAGTTTAGATTGCGTCCAATCATTAACCAACAAGCTCAAGTTTTAGTTATCTTCACGCCAAGCCAGCTTACCACTGCTTAGATTAGCATCAAGCCAAGAAGTTTCCAGGCGCTAGTCTAAAGATAAGTTATGTTTGTTAAACAGTCGTGATATCTTTTTCTTTTTCAGCGAAGACCTCATCAACTTTGGCAGAGTATTTATCTGTCAACTTTTGAATTTTGTCTTGAAGATCTCGTGATTCATCTTCAGGAAGTTCGCTGTTTTTTTCCTGTTTGCGAACCGAGTCAACGGCATCACGGCGGATGTTACGAATTGAGACTTTACCTTCTTCAGCAAATTTTGAGGCTAGTTTAACAAATTCCTTACGGCGCTCGGTGGTTAGGGGCGGAATATTCAGGCGAATAATTTGACCATCATTACTAGGGGTTAAACCTAAATCAGACAAAGAGATTGCCTTTTCGATGGTGCCCATACTAGTCTTATCAAACGGTTGAATCATAATTGTACTAGCATCGGGTGTGTTGATGCTTGCCAAAGACTTGAGTGGCGTAGGACTGCCATAATAATCAACCATTACTCGGTCGAGAAGACTGGTATTGGCGCGACCGGTGCGAATCGTGTTAAATGAGCGTTGAGTTGCCTCAACGGCTTTCTGCATCAAACTTTCTACTTCAGCTAACTTCACATGAACCTCCGACAATTGTTCCGACAGTTTCTCCCTTAACAGCACGGTGGATGTTACCCCGTCCTGTAAGATCAAATACCACAATCGGGATATTATTCTCTTTACATAATGCGATCGCAGTACTATCCATCACCCGCAAATCGTGAGCAAGCACATGATTGTAGGTGAGGCTTTGGAATCGACGGGCATTGGGATTTAGCTTTGGGTCACTATCATAAATACCATCAACTTTGGTTGCCTTAAAAATCACCTCAGCATCAATTTCGGCAGCTCTGAGTGCTGCTGTTGTGTCTGTGGTAAAGAAGGGATTTCCTGAACCGGCACCAAAAATCACTACTCGCCCTTTTTCCAGATGACGAATTGCTCGACGACGAATGTAGGGTTCTGCGACTTCTTGCATGGCGATCGCGGTTTGCACTCGTGTCGGTATGCCAATTTGCTCTAAGGCGTCTTGCAGCGTCATGGCGTTCATGACTGTGGCAATCATGCCAATATAGTCGGCAGTTGCCCGATCCATGCCTGCTGCCGAGGCTTTTAGTCCGCGAAAGATATTGCCACCACCAACGACTATTGCCATTTGCACGCCATCACCTGTAACGTCTGCTACTTGTGCTGCGATTTCGTGAACGATGCCAGGATCAATACCGTAGCCTAAGTCGCCCATCAAGGCTTCACCGCTTAACTTTAGTAAAACCCGTCGGTATTTTGTCCCCATGCTACGACTCTTTTTTTCTCAATTTGCCATCCACATAACATAACAGTACAAGGGTTTTTATGTCTCTATTGCCAATGGGAGAAAAATGAATTAACACAAACTTAATTTAGCATTCTCAGGCTCTCGATGCCTTTATTGACGCCATTTGAGAGGGCAGCCGATTACTTTGGTTAATTTGGGAGAAATTTCTGTGCCGGCAAGTAAAGAGGCGATCGCCTTTTCTAAATAACTCTCCTGCACTGCTTCAGCTTGATGACTATCGTCTATTGCACCGCCATAACGGAGAATTCCGGCTTGATCAATCAAAAAGGCGGCTGGTGTTTGCTGGACGCCGAAACCACGAGCTACATCTTGAGTTGCATCCCAAAGATAAGGAAAATTTAGCTGATTTTCACGGGCAAATTCTTTCATGGTTTTTATGCTTTCTTCATGATACTGGTTGCCATGATTAGCATTAATCCCAATTATCGTAAATTGCTGTTTCTCAAACTGCTTTTGTAGTTTTTTTAAGCGCTCTATATACTCCAAAACGTATGAACATTCATTACATAAAAAAACGACTCCTATGGCTGTATGGTGCTTTAGGTAACGCCCCAAATGGTGAACTTGCTCATCAATTCCTAGTAATTCAAAATCGGGAGCATACCTGCCAATGGGAGTGGTTGTTTCAATTAAACTCATAGGTATTGTTTTTGGTAATTATGATTTTTTGGTGCTTTGTGCCAACTGTGTCATGTCTCTATCTATAGTTGATCTTAAGTTACTCAGACCCAACCTTTGCTTATGGTTTGATAGCCAATTAACTTATATACGAGTTTGGCAGCAGTGAATTGAGAAACGACTGAATCAACTAAGGGTGCTAGTTCCATAACGTCACAGCCAATAACTTGATGAGTTTCAAAGACACGCCGCAAAAAGGTAATCAGGGTAAACCAGTTTAAGCCACCAGGTTCGGGTGTGCCGACGCCGGGAATGAGTGTGGGATCTAATCCATCTAGATCAATCGTAATGAATACTCGTTGAGTTGGGATCAATGCGATCGCTTTTTCGATCCAATCAGGATTTTTGGCAATTTCCCTCGCCCAAATGACGGGTATTGATTTTGCTTTAATTAAGTCGGCTTCTTCTTGACAAACGGCACGAATTGCGATCGGTAATGTGGGCAAACCCATATCCAAAATGCGACGCATTACACAAGCATGGCTATGAATTGTACCTTCATATTCGTGGCGCATATCACCATGAGCATCAATTTGAATTACGGTAAAAGGTTCGCTCGTTGCTTCATGATATGCCTGGACAATGCCTGTCGTAATGCTATGTTCTCCACCTAATCCAATCACAAATTTGTCATCTTGAATTAGTTGGGCAACAGTTTGGCGAGTCACCTGTAACATTTGTTCTGATGTAACTTGCCCGTTGCGGGTGTCGGCAATAGATGAGTGAGTATAAATTCCCGCCTCCGTTGCCGTTTCCTGGTCTAACTCCTCATCATAGTTTTCTAGCTGTTGAGATGCCTCTAAAAGGGCGTCTGGTCCATTTTCACAGCCTTTGCGGTAACTTGTCGTAGCTTCGTAGGGAATGGGCAAGATGACGACGTGGGAGGCTTCGTAGGTCGATTCAACTTCAGAACCGAGGAAGGGTTGAACAGCAGTAGAGGTTTGCACCAACATTGTAGGGAAATACGCTCTTTGAATAAGAATTTGCAAGAATTAATTGTGACATATTCATTCAGCGATCGCTTTGTCAGACTCAACAATCACAAAAGTTTCACCTGCCTCCACCTGACGAAGATATTTCAGGGGATTTCGTTGGATTTCATTAATAGTTATGCTCACCATGCAAGTATTGGTTTTGCTAATTAAGCTTTGAGTTTAAGCTTCCTGCCCCACCGCATCGCACCGACAACAACGACTCCACCTAGCGCCAACAGCCATTGCCCCTTGAGCAGACAGGCAACCAAAAATACAGCAATGCCCAGGGGAAGTAGCCAGCGCGTGAAGTGGTTGCGCTGCGGTTGGTTGAGGGCAGTCAGCCATTGCTGCACCTCCTGAAAGTCGGGTGAACTGGGGTTGAGTTTGGTGAGTGCTTCTTGCCAGTGTGCTTTGGCTTCGTCGGGTTGATGGATGTTTTCGTAAAGTCCTCCCAGATTGGCAAGGGTTTGTCCTTGTCCGTGAACATCTCCCAACTGGCGCTTGATTTGTAAGGATTGCTCATAGTACGCGATCGCCTTAGTCCACTTTCCTTGTTGGCGATACACATTGCCCAAGTTCATAAGGGTTTGAGCTTCGCCGTGAACATCTCCTATCTCGCGGAAGGTTGGTAGGGATTGCTCAAAAGCAGCGATCGCTTGCTGCAAGTATCCTTGTTGGAGATACACATTGCCCAAGTTACCGAAAGATTGAGCTACGCCAAGAAAATCTCTCAACAGGCGGAAGATTTGTAAGGATTGCTCATAGGATGCGATCGCTTCTGTCCACTTTCCTTGTTGGCGATACACATTACCCAAGTTCATGAGGGTTTGAGCTTCGCCGTGAACATCTCCCAACTCGCGCTTGGTTTCTAAGGATTGCTTATAGGCGGAGATTGCCTCCAGCCACTTTCCTTGGTTGGCATACACAATGCCCAAGTTGCCAAGGGTGTGAGCTACGCCTGCCCTGTTTGCAGCTTTTTCGGCGCAAGCTATAGCAATCTCATGGGTAGTGACCCAATCCTCCCAATCGCTGCGTCGCTCAAAAAAGCGAACTAGGTTTGCTGCCAGCGCAATCGCTTCATCCCTGCGCTCTAGCCGCTGCAACTGCTGCATCACAGTCACCCAGTTGCGCTGCTCTGCCCCAAACCAATCCAGCGCTATCTTGGGTAAGGCTTGCTTTATTTGTTCCAGCGAATGCTCACTTTCTTCTGCCAATTCCTCCGCAAACTGCCAATACCGCACTGGGTTCAGCCCATTCTTCCACAAGCCTGCCTTCTTGCAATACCAATCCAGCGCCCGTCCCAGAGTAGTTTCCGGCTCTGTTTCCCCTAGCTGTTCCCGCGCAAACAGCCGCATCAAATCATGAAATTGGTAACGTTCCCCTTCCCTCCCCTCCAACACCCGCACTCGCACGAGCCGCCGCAGTGTCTCCTGGGTGGTTTCTGTCTTCCACTCCATCACTGCCGCCGCCACCGCTTCCCCAAAGTCCACTCCCGGCAACCACCCCGCCGCCGCAAAAAGCTGCTGTTCGGTTTCTGCCAGTCGTGCGTAGCTCAAATTAAAACTCGCCCGCACACTCAAATCATCCAACTGCAACCGCTCTAGCCGCCGCTGCTCATCCCGCAACCGCGCCGCGTAGTTCGTCAGCGTCCAGGTGGTTTCTTCCTTCAACGCCCCGCCTGCAATGGCTAGCGCCAAGGGCAACCTGCCACACCAGGTAACAATCTCCTGTGCCGCTGCCAGTTCCGCCTCCACCCGCACCAAACCAAGCTGCTGTTTCAGGTAATCCAGCCCCTCCTCCGGCAACATCGCCCCCAACGGCAGCAACTGCGCCCCCGGTAAACTGCCCAAGGGCTGACGACTGGTAACAATTACCCCACCAGATGCACTACCGGGCAACAATAGCTGAATCTGCAACTTATCCCGCGCATTATCCAACACAATCAGCGCCTTTTTGTGGGATAGCACCGAACGATACAGCCCCACCAAACCATCTAAATCTGTGGGCAATTGCGACTCATCCCGCCCCGTCAGCGCCTGCAAAAACTGGATTAGCACCTGCTGCGGCTCCAAGGAAAGCTCTGACTGTCCGCGCAAATCTACATACAGTTGAGCATCGGGAAACTGCCAGGTAAGCCGATGTGCCACATGAATCGCCAGGGCAGACTTACCCACCCCACCCATGCCATTCATCGCCACGATACCCTGCTGCAACAGTGCCTCGATTTCCTGGATGTAGTCGATTCGCCCAGTGAAGTCTGCAATGTCTGGTGGCAGGCGATGGGGCGACGGCTGCCCTGGCTGTTGGTTGAGGGTGTAGTTAATCGAGCCATTCATTTCCTCAATGGCAATGATTTGGTTTTGGTTTCCCGTTACCTCCTGCTTGAACACTGGCGAGGCTGACGCACCCGTCGGCATCGTGCCAGAATCCTTTGAGCTGTCTTTTTGCTCAGACTGCAAGGAATCATCTGGAAAATTTGGTTCAGTTCGGTTCGCCATCTGATTTCACCAGTGCTAATGATTGAGACGTTCACCCATCTGCACCCTGCTGCCGTGCCAAACTCAAAATTGGCTGAATCTGTAAACCTGGCACTCGCCCAAAATGGCGGAGGTTCCCCGTCACCAACTCCAGCCCATGCTGAATCGCTGTCGCGGCAATCTGCAAGTCTGCGTGGGCTAACGGTTGCCCCTGACGCTCCAACTCGGCATAAGTGTAACCATAAATTTGAGCCGTCTCCCCGTCAAACGGTAGCAATAATATCCCCGGCAAAATCCGCTCCTGCAAATTCTGCAAAATTTGAGGCTGGGTTGTTACTTTCCGGCAAGCACCTTTATAAAGTTCTCCTACAGTAATCGCACTCACATATTGTTGTTCCAGAGGAATTGCCTGCAACCACTGCATATAAAGAGGCGCAGGCTTTTTCTTCAGCACTTCGGAAATCGCATCCGTATCAAATAAATAAGCCATCAACTTGAATTAGGCAGATTCTATTGCCGTTCCTGTACAATTTTGTCCAACTCTTGGGCAAGCTCATCAGCCCCTTGCCAGCCCTTAGCCGCATTAATCAGCCCGCCCTGATAGCTCACTGAACCTTCCACCCTGCCACCAACCACCTGGTTTTGATCTCCAGTCACCGTCTGCTGCACCTGAATCTCCGACAATCCCTGCGACTTAGCCTCTGCCAGAATCTCTGCAATTTCCTTGACTAACGCCGCATTCTCCGGATCTGCCAAAATCTTTTTCAACTGCTGCCGCAACGCTGCCACTGCATCAGCATCATCAGGACTCTTCGCCACATCCTCGGCTGCTTCCTGCGCCGCTGTCTTTTTCTCCACCTGGGGATGCAGCTTTTCCCAAATCTTTCTCGCTTGGGGCAACAGCCCTTCTACTCCCTTCTCACCCAGCTTTTCCGCCCCTTTTTCCACCGCCTTCTGCCCCAACCCCATTAAAGTCGGCAGACAGGGAGCCAAGATTTTTACTAACAATGCAATATCCATGTATAGCCTGCCTAAATCAACATCTCCTCCAAGCTAACTTAGGTAACAAACTAGTGAAAATAACGTTAGCTGATCGGTTCAAATAGTTCACAATGGCAACAAGTGGTAGAAGAGAAATCTCAGCAATATTTGTTACAAAATATAAAGAGGACAACCTAACAAACCAAATCTAAGCCAACACAGCTCTAACTTTCATGATTTCATCTTCCATCCCCATCAGCAACAAAACCTGGACTTGGCGAGGTTTCCCCATCACCTACACCAACCAAGGCGACACAGGACCAGCAGTTGTCCTCATACACGGTTTCGGTGCATCTTCGGGACATTGGCGCAAAAACTTACCAGTTTTAGCCCAAACCTGCCGCTGTTATGCCATAGACTTAATTGGTTTTGGCGGTTCAGCTAAACCCACTCCCGGCGTTGAAGTTGAATACACCTTTGAAACTTGGGGACAATTAGTTGCTGATTTTTGTCGGGAAATAGTCGGCGGTTCGGCGTTTTTAGTCGGAAATTCTATTGGTTGTATTGTGGCAATGCAAGCTGCCGTGGATCATCCAGATATTGCCTTGGGTGTCGCCATGCTGAACTGTTCCCTGCGCCTACTTCATGACCGCAAACGTGCCGAATTGCCCTGGTATCGAAGTTTTGGTGCCCCAATTGTACAATCTTTGCTCAGTGTTAAATGGATTGGTCAACTATTTTTTAGTCAACTGGCGAAACCGAAGGTAGTCCGTAAGGTGCTTTTGCAAGCATATCGTCATCCAGAAGCCGTGACTGATGAACTTGTAGATATGTTGATGGCGCCGGCGATGGATAGTGGTGCAGTGGATGTTTTTGTGGCTTTTACACGCTATTCTCAAGGTCCCTTGCCAGAAGATTTGTTACCACTTTTGCCTTGTCCTGCGATATTTTTATGGGGTACAGAAGACCCTTGGGAACCTGTTGAATTAGGTCGAGAATTAGCAAATTATCCAATGGTGGAAAAGTTTGTACCTTTAGAAGGATTAGGTCATTGTCCTCAAGATGAAGCGCCTGATGTTGTTAATCCAATTTTGCAAGATTGGATAATGAGTCATGAGCAGTCTATCTAACAAGTAGTTCCTGATAAAATCCTTCAGCGTCGGGTTGATGCATCAAAGTTTGCAGTTGATTATTACTAATTTTGTAAGCTTGCTTAATCTCAATGCGTCCTAGAAAATCGATATCGTGGGAAATTACTAAAAGTGCACCCGGAAAAGCCTTTAAACTATCGACGATGTGATTGACTGTTTCTAAATCCAGATTATTTGTTGGTTCATCTAAAATTAGCCAATCAATTTTAGAAATGCTGATCATTGCGATCGCAAGTCTTGCCAATTCTCCACCACTCAACACCGATGCAGGCTTATATACATCGTCATTGAAAAACAGAAAATGTCCTAATTGTTGTCGAATTAATTGATAGTCCAAATCTGGATTTGCTAGTTGCATATTTTCCAGAATTGTTTGATTTCGTTGCACTAATTCGTAGTTTTGATCAAGATATACTACTTTCATAGCTGAAGATCGAGCAATTTCACCCTCTAAAACGGCTGGAGATGGCTTCATTCCTGAAATCGCTTTCACTAAACTAGATTTTCCTGAACCGTTTGCACCAGCAATTACTATGCGATCGCCTGATGATATATGAAGATGAATGTTTTCAATTAGTAGGCGTTTTACCTTCAAATTAGCACCTTGAATGTCAATTAAATTTCTGTGTTTTTGACTACATTCTTCTAATTGAATCAGAGTTGTTTTGGTGGTTTTTATTTTAGTGTCTGTTACTTTATCTGTAGCTTTCTCTACAGCAGCTTCATGTTTTTGTTTAGCTACTCCGGCAGTATTTTCAGCTTTTCTTTTCCAGGCACCAGCGACAATTTTAGGCATGGTATCTGCACGTTTGCTACCCTGTTGACGAGATTGAGCTGCTCTTTTTTGTTCCTGTAATGCTGAGTTTTTCGCTCGTTTGAGTCCTTTTCTGGCTACTTCATGATCACGTAATGCTGCTTGATGTTCGGTTTGTTTTTGTGAGCGATAAAATGAATAATTTCCACCATAAACTTGCAGCTTTTCCGGTGTTATTTCCCAAATTGTATCTACTACCTGATCAAGAAAAAATGGCTTGTGTGAGACGATAACTAAAGCACCAGAAAACCCTTGCAATGCTGTTCGTAATTGTTCTAATGCTATTAAGTCTAAATGATTGGTTGGTTCGTCTAGTAATAAAATATCTGGTTGTTTCCAAAAAGCGATCGCTAACCAAAGCTTTGTTAATTCTCCGCCGCTTAAACTGCCAATTGATTGAGCTAAATTTAGTTCTGTGGTAAACTTATCTTCTAATAATGTTGTAATCTGCCACCACTCATCGGAAAAAATACTAATCCAATCAAGTATTGTTGTATTTAATGCTGAGGAATTAAGCGTATCAATTTGAGGTAGATAGTAAATGCTACCTATCGTTTTTATGGTTCCAGTTTTGGGTATTAGTTGTCCTGCAAGTAGTTTGAGTAATGTTGATTTGCCACTGCCGTTACAACCAACTAAGCCGATGCGATCGCTATGCTCAATGGAAACGCTAATATGTTTCAATAAGTGTGTATTGGCGAGTTCATAAGTTAAATTACTCGCATTAAGAATTGCTGATTTTTGCATATTGCTGCTCTATCTTGGTTTCCTGGACAGTCTTTGTAGCGCTAGACTGTGGCGCAGTAAGGGCAAGAAGTCGCTAATTGGAAGAATTAATTAGTTTAAATGATGCCTAAAAAATTGGCAATTTAAACAGATTAAGATAAGTTTTGTTAGCGACGAGCAGTAAGCTTCATATTCGTGGAGATGATTTAGACGTAATAATAAGTATATTGTTGATCATGTTCCTACTTCCTCATCCGATCGGCTGATTAGTTGAAGTTATCGAAAACGAATAGAAGTTAAGCCAATTTGAGGAGCAGATTTGGCAATATGAGAGCGTCTGAGCCATAGTGCATGAACCGTTAAGCGATCGGGACATTCAACAATTAATTCCATACCTTATAGTCCTAATTGGCATTGTTGCAGCATTTTGCGGTGAGGTAACTTTTGATGCTGAAGAAAAAGTGCAACTGCTCTTTCACTGAAATCCAGATAGTCCATGAGCCACTCTACTTATTCAAATATTGTTGCCATGCTTCTTTATTTATTAGTGTACAAAATCCTATTGTTTCACAAAAAAATAAGGGCAGAGTAAATGATTTCACTTACTGCCCTTGCTTGTTGTTAATTGCCTAATTTAGCGCTTAAAAGCCGAAAAAGCCTTTATTCTTCGATGAATCTTTTTGTAACCAATCATTACCTAATTGAATGGTGACATCTGAATCAAGACTACCAGTACTATCAACACGAACTTCTCCAATTCCCAAAGCTTTACCTACAGCCTTTGCCGTACTGTCGTCGCCTTGTTGGGCAACTAAACGAGTTACACGCAAAGGTTCTCGCCAACTATCATCAACCAAAATATTTTGATAACCGGCTTTTTTGAGAGCGCTGACTAAAGATTGAACAGCTTCTGGTTTACCTGTGCTATCTTGAATAGCGACACGCAGATAGCCAGGATCTATAGCTGTGCGATCGGCTGTACCTTGGTCAAAATGTTGACTAACCATTTGTTGAATACGGCGGTGGTCTGGCAACCAATAACTAACATCATGCCGTCCATCACCGTTAAACTGACCAGGTACCATCAGCATTTGTATCTTTGAGCGATTAGTTTCAGCACCAAAGCCAACTAGTGCCACCAATTCCTCTACACTTAAATTGGTATCAATGTGGGATTGAATCACAGAAAGAATTTTTGGCAAGCGTGCCACAGTCGCAGGATTAAGCGCCTGTTCCATTAGCGCCCGCATCAAGATTTGCTGCCGTTGTACTCGACCAATATCACCAAACTTGTCATAGCGAAACCGCAAAAATTGCAATGCCTTATTGCCATCTAGGTGTTGTTTGCCTTTTTTGAGGTTGATGTAGAGGTGCTGAGAGTCATCTTGATACTTCATGTCTTGGGGAACATATACAGTTACGCCTCCCAAGGCATCTACAAGGCTCTCTACGCCCTGAACATTGACCCGAATGTAGCGGTCAATGCCCACACCATCTAAAAGCTCACTCGTGACCTTAGCGGAGAGTGCAGGTCCGCCTATGGCATTGGCAGCATTGATTTTTTCTTGACCATGCCCTTCGATATAAGTTTGGGTATCACGGGGAATAGAGAGAACCTTTAATTTTTGAGCTTCTGGATTAAACCGTAACAGAAGCATGGTATCGGTGGGACCTTCAAAGGAATTCACCTCTTCGTATGCCGCCTGCTTTCCATTAAAGTCAGGCAAGTCAGAGGCAATGACTTTGCAGCCTAAAATTAGGATATTAACCGGTCGAGTCAATTCTGGTAGTCGCATACTGCTGCGGGAAATGCTGCCACCCTTAGAAAATACTGCTTCCTCTGCCGCTGTGAGTCTACTTTGCAGCAAAGGCTTACTAGAAAGGGAGACTGCCAGCATTGCCCCTGCCGTTGCTGACAACATTGCCACACCACTAAAGCCTAACCAAAGCCAGAACCAACGTCCCTGTTTTACTTTGGTCAGTTTTTTGCCGACGGGGTTAGTCGTTTTTTTCCCCAAACCGGGTTTTTCTTGTGTTTTTCGAGCTGGCACTTAGTTCCTCACACACGTGCAATAAGATGGAAATTTTTAAAGATAACTTACAGATGCACTAATATTTAACGCTGAACCGGATTTAATCGGAAGTTTTTCGCTAAGAATACTTCTGATTAGTTTTTTTTACTGTTTGTTACTTGTCTCAGGCAGATAGTAATGAGAATTGAAGCTGTTCGTCAAGATGATCGTTTTTAGTTAAGATGCCTAATTTACAAGATTCACTAAGATATCCTGATTTCACTAGGATAAATGCTTACGAACCTTTTCCTCAGCAATCTGGCTAATTCCGGGCAAACGAGTAGATTGGCGCTGCCACAAACGTACCATCAAACCTAGAGATATTAAAAAATAACCAGAGGTGAGTAAGGTATTGGTCATTAGTAGGCGTATTGTCCAGAATTGATCTGCTCCGGCGGATAATAAAAAATAGCCGAGTAACCAACTAAGCGCTAGGGTGACCGACAAACGACTAACTTTTTGTTGTTCTTTTGTACCCTGACGGCGGTAAAGTGTCCAAAGTGCCGGAAAAAACCCGAAGATCGGCACAAGATAGATAAAAAGCTGCAAGCGTATTAAGTCTTGATTGTCTAATTGCTCAGGTTCTTTCATTTGGTGATCAATGCTGTCGGTCAGGCGGTGGCTTAATCTTGATGATGACACGTTAGGAAGTTTGGCGGCAAACAAAGATGATTTAAGACGGCTCGATCGCCTATTTTTGTTTTGCCTTTTTAGTAACACAACTTGGTTTGCCCATCAACACAACCACCACCGCACCCTTAATTTTGGTTTTAAATCATACCCAATTCTCTCCAAGTTTGGGGACCAACAATGCCATCGGCTGTTAATTTATTCATTTTCTGGAAAGCTCTTACTGCTCCTTGTGTGCCTAAACCAAAGACGCCATCAATGTTTCCAGGGTTGAAACCTTTATCTTTGAGGCGTTGCTGAAGTTGGGCGACAATTGGACCACTGGAGCCTTGGCGTAACAGTTGTAAGGTACCCGTTGTAGTTCTGATCATCTCATCTCCAGGAATTATGGTTGTGTAGTAAAAATAGCCCCTGTTAAGTTGATAGCGTCGGTCTTGTTTAATGAGATCCATAAACTGTCGGTGTCCATCACGCCGTCGCCCAACTAGGCAACCGGCGCTACCAAAAGAGATATTGTTTTGAGGTAAGTCATAACCCCAGTGCTGATTAATATCAAACAGTCCCGTATCTTCTGCGTCGCCAGTCCGTATCATATCTCGGTTGCGGTCTCGCAAAACTGTGATGGGAGCGTCTTGTACGAGGGCTTCGTGGGGTTCTGAGCCGCCTCCGTAGTGAATTCCTACTGTCCAGGCTTTATATTGACCAAATTTGATGCTGGCGGCTCCTTTGGGGTTCATGGCGTTATCGGTGTAGTAATATCCAGGTTGGGTTGTGCCTTCCCAGTTACCGATGATCGCGGGAACACCATCTAGGATTTGAATCACCATACGGCGATCATTGAATAGGTTGGGGGCATCGCCGTTGAGAGTGCCATCGACGTTCATGCCTTCAACGTAGATGATGTTGTATTGTTTAACTCCTTGGGATATAAAGTATTTTTTATCTCTCATGTATCTGATGATGCGACTTGCCAAGTCTCCCCCTAGTTTTAGCTCTGGGATGGGTAAATCATCGATTTTGGTTTCAATTAGGGCTTCGGCGGTTTTGGGTCCTAAGTAATTTGGTTCGTTACACTTCATTAAGCTTTGAAATCTGTTGAGTGCAGCGGTGGAAATTGGTCCAAATTTACCGTCAGCGGGCGGGTCTAGAAGTTCTAGTGTAATGAGCAGAATTTGAATTTGGGTGGCTAGTTCTTTGTCTGCGCTTACCTTTTCCATCGAGAATTTGAGATCTTTGCCGAGAAAGTCTTGCAGTTTCATGATGTTATTGCTGTTGATTTTGGTTGAATGGTGACTTCAGCTCATCGATAGTTTAATCTGAATTACTTCACTTTTTTTGAGTAAAGTTTGGGTTTTGTGGTGCTTACTTATTCTTGGCGTTACGAAAAGTGCGATCGCTCAAATCATTTTCACTTTTTGCTTAGGCGCAAAGCCAGTGAATTGGGATGTATTTCCCAGCAATAGCCGATAATTTGATTTGTGCTGGCTTTTACTAATTTAAGTTTTATGGGTACTCAGGCGAACTTCATTCTCAAAGTTTTAATTTTTTCAGGCTTTATTTCGATTTTGATTAGGTATGCAGGACCTAGTTTAGCGATCGCACCTACGTCACTCAATACTTTGATTGCTGTACTAACTCCACCTTTGGTTTTGGCAACAATTCTTGTCTTTCGAGCCTTAAACTATCAACCACGTGTTTAATTGAGCTTACTAGTTTTTTAGCAGATCCCCAATTTCCGGAAATTGCTCAGTTTTCAGGACAGAAATCGAGGATCTAGCTAAATTAAGCGATGCCCTTCTCAAGCTGAAACAATATAAGGCGAGTTGATGGCACTTACCTGTTTAGCATTCACTAATGCCTGATAAATCATTGCCACTACCTCAGCGCGAGTTGCGTCTCGATTAGGATTAAATTGTTTGAGATTGGGATAAGTAACGACAATTTTTTTGGTCGTTGCTGTTGCTACTTCGTCTCTGGCATAATCGGGGATGGTATTACGGTCATCATAAATACTCAAAACACCCATATCCGATGAGCTTAAACCTAAACCGCTAACTAGAGAAACAACTACTTGTACACGCTGCATATTAGCATTGGGGCGGAAGGTATTATCTGGATAACCTGTGATAAATTGACTGCGATAAGCTTGCCCAATTACGTCTTTTGCCCAAAAATTGGCAGTCACATCACTAAATTGGATGGCGTCTCGCTTGGGTGTGGGGTTTAAGGCTTTGACGAGTAATGCTGCATACTGACCACGGTTGATCAGTTGGTCGGGTTTAAATGTACCATCGCTAAAGCCACTGATTAAGCCTTGTTGGGCTAAGGCATTGATAAATTCGGCCGCCCAATGTCCACTGATGTCTGTAAAGGCTAGTGTGGGAGTGTTGCCGCCTGTATTGGCACTGACGATATATGGTGAGTTGATGGCACTTACCTGTTTGGCATCAACTAAAGCTTGATATACCATTGCTGTTACTTCAGCACGGGTGGCGTCTTGGTTGGGGTTGAGTTGTCTGAGTTTGGGATAATTGACGACAAATCCTCTTGCTGTTGCTGTGGCGATTTTGTCTTTGGCGTAGTCGGGTATTTGGCTACGATCATCGTAAGTTAGTAGGTTGGCAAGATCTGAGGAACCTAATGTTAAGCCACTGACTAGGGAAACTAACACTTGTACGCGCTGTACGTTGTCGTTGGGGCGAAAGATGTTGTTGGGAAAGCCTGAGATAAATTGACTACGGTAAGCTTGTTGAATTACGTCTTTTGCCCAAAAGTTATCGGCAACGTCGTTGAAGGGTAAGCCGTTGCGTTTCGGTGCTGGGTTGAAGGCTTTGATCAGTAATGCGGCATATTGAGCACGGTTCATTTTGGCATCGGGTTTAAATGTGCCGTCACTAAAGCCGCTAATTAGTCGTTTGTCAAATAAGTTTTGGATAAATGTTTCTGCCCAATGTCCTTTGATATCGCTTAAGGTTGGTGGAGTGTTATTACCTGGATCAACGTTGCCACCATCTGGATCGACGCCACCACCACCAGGGGGAGTGTTATCACCTGGATCGACGCCACCACCGCCAGGGGGAGTGTTATCACCTGGATCGATGCTGCCATCAATTTTGACTTGTCCCTTGACTTTTGAAGGTATTAATGCATTACCAACTGAGATCAAGACAAGTAGCGGGTTGGTGAAGTTGGCTAAGTCAAATTGACCGTTATTGCGAATTGTATTGCCGCCTGGATCACTGGTGCTACCCAAGTCTGGAAAAGCTTTTCCGGTTACTGAAATGCCCGATGAGGTGTTATTTTCAATGAGGTTGTTGCGAAGGATCGGTTGGGCGTTAACTGAGATAATCATGCCATCGCGGTTTTCCCTGATTTGGTTGTTGATCACTCTCGGCGTGGCGTTGCCGTCAATAGAGATGCCGCTACCGGCTTTGGTGCAGATGTTTCCTTGCACGATGCCTGTGCTGTTTCTGGCAATTGAGATGCCATTGCCGTCGTTTTCTATACAGGTGTTGTTGAGAATGCTGGGGTTTGCTGTGCCTGTAGCAAATATGCCTTCGCGCTTGCATTTTGTGAAGGTACAATTAGCGACGGTGGCGTTGCTTGATTCGAGCCATGCACCTGTACCTCGACTGCCTAGATTTGTAACGGTTACGCCTCGCAGTTCGGCAGCATTATTATTTAGTAAGAAGGTGATGTTTTGTAGGGCTTCTGTGGGACTGCTAAATGAGCCGCTGCCTTGGATTAAGATGCCGTTACCTTTGTTGGCTTCGTTGCCAAGAATTTTGACTCTTGAGGGGACTTGTAGGGGAAAGACTTCGCCACTGCTGCTGCTGTAAGTACCGGGAGACAGTTGAATGGTTGTGTCAGCTTGGGCTTGTTTGAGGGCGTTGGTGATGGTTTTGAAGGGGGCTGTTTGAGTGCCAGAGGCGCTATCGCTGCCAGTTGTGGGGTTAATGTAAAGTGTTTGTGCCATAGTTTTTTTTGATATTGTACAAATTGAGGCTGTGTCAGCAAGAGAAGCTTTAATACAGGCTAATTTACTGAGTGGCGATTGGGGGGTCTAGGTGTTAGTGTTTCCTTTGGGTAGCTACCTGATTTTGGTTGGTCATTCCGGGAAAACTTAGGTTGGGTAAGTTGAAAATTTGTTTAGTTGTGATTTCAGTTTCAAGTAACTTTTTTGTTGGCTGAAAAAGTGTCGCGAGTCGGCTTGATGGTATTGAATAGTGTGCTTCGTTACAGCTTGGGCTTAAATTAGGTCTATTGCGGAAAAAGCGATCGCTTTTGTGGGATCTAAACTAAGATTAGAGCGGTTTATCGCATTTTAGGACTAGAACAGACAATTTATTTAGAGAACATGAATCAAACAACCCTTAATTTGAGTGCGATTGATGACCAGTTGTCAAAACGGGAGATTGATCTTGATCCAGGTGGTTATTTTATTATTTATTTGGATCGGGAAGCTGGGCTAATTTGTGCTAAACATTTTACGAATGTTATTGATGATCGTGGTTTAGCGGTTGATCCAGAAACAGGTTTGGTGATTCCGGCTAAGGGTAAGGTAGAACGTACTCAATGTACTTTGTTTACTGGTAGAACTGCTAAGGAACTTTGTGTATCAATTTTTGAGCAGTCTGAGCCCTGTCCAGTTACCATGTTTGACCATGCGGCTTATTTGGGACGGGAGTTTGTACGGGCTCAGATGGCTTTAGTTGGTGATGGTGAGTATATTCAAGATTAACCAGAGAAGCCTTGATAAAAGAAGTAGGTCGCCATTGGTACAACGGTGGCGATAATTAAGATTGCCACAACCCAAATGGTGGAGTTTTTGGTATCAGCTTCATCGGCTTTGGTAAAGGTGCTGGCAACTTGTACTTTTTCTTCGATAATGGGTGGTCCTGGATCGGTTTGTCCTGAGAGGACTGCCACTAAGCGATCGCTGGCATCTACTAAAGCTTGATTATATTTGTTCCCGTCCCGCAGTGGCGCAACAACTGTTTCGTCGGCGACACTGGTGGCGGTATCATCGGGCATCACTGATTTGATGGCGTTACCTGTTTGAATGGCAGTAGTGTTGGTTAGGGTATCCAATACTAGCAAGGTTTGGTTTGCTTGTGCTTCTGGGGTCGGGAACCATTTTTCAAACAAAGCTTTGGTAAATGTTTCCGTAGTTTCGCCGTAGTCTAGGCGGTGGACTGTTACCATTCTGACTTCTTTGCCGGTTTTTTTTGCCAGGTCATCTAGGGTGTTACTAAGGCGACCTTCATTGAGGCGGCTAAGAACTTCGGCTTTATCGATGACCCAAGTTGGTTCGCCGGCGCGGACGTTGGGCATTTGATAGACGCCAATAGCCAAAGCTGGTGCAGCAACGAATCCTGTGGTGAGGAGGATTAATAATAGCTGTAAAATCAGGCGTTGCAGGTAGTTTTGACGGGTCTGGAGTTGAGCAAGCAGTTGTTTCATTTAATTTATTCTCACGCGTTGCTGTTTCTAATCAATACTATAAGAAGCAATATACATATAAGAATAGAAAAATTAGCAGAGCGTGCTACGGTTGATTTGTAGCCGACCGCTTGTTCTGTGGGAGCGCCAGCAATGAGTAAAGCCGAAATTTATCGGGGTTGGATTATTGAAGCTAGACCTGTGTTTTGTGTTCAGGTCTGGAGTGCTGCTGGGGAATGCGTTATTCCTATTCATAATGCGAAGACGGAGGCAGAGGCTCTTTTGCAGGCAAAGCACTGGATTGATCTGCAGATGACACCAGATCAGGGAGTACCACCTTCAACTGATTTGCCGCCGCCTGATTTTTTTGATGATGATGATATTCCGTTTTAAGTCAATGGATAATTAGAGGGAGCCTACTATTTTAAGCCAGTTTATCGCTTTAGAGAGATGATAGCCCTTGTGATCAAGCGCTTTAATGAACTTTTCTTGCATTTCTTAACCGATTTGGCAATTGGGTAACCCTTACTTGCGAAAATGTGATGCAAGTTCTTCTATAAACGTCTAGAGAGGAGAAATTTAGTATGGCAGACCCTAGAAATGCAGAGGTTGTTCAACCTTATAATGGTGACCCTTTTATTGGTAACCTAGAAACTCCGATTAATAGTTCTCCCATAGTCCAGGCTTACATCAATAATTTACCAATCTATCGCCGGGGGGTTTCTCCTTTGCTGCGAGGATTGGAAATTGGCATGGCACACGGCTTTTTCTTGTTTGGTCCTGAGACTTTACTCGGTCCTTTGCGGGAAACTGATGTTGCTTATGTTGGTGGTTTGATTTCTGCGATCGCTTTAATTATGGTGGCGACTGCTGGAATGTCCCTTTATGGTATTGTTTCTTTCCAAACTGGGGGCAATTTTGAAGTCCAAAATCCTCGCACTCCTGAAGAATTAAAGTCTTCAGATGGTTGGAGTCAGCTAACTGGTGGCTTTTTCCTCGGTGCTATGGGTGGTGCTTTTGTTGCCTTTTTGTTAGTGGAAAATTTTGATATTGTTGATTCGATTTTGCGTGGAATCGTCAATAATACTTAAGGAATATTGCTTTGGGAATGACTGAAAATCACTCTTGTCATTTTTAAGGCAATTCCTCAAGATGAGTCTAAATGAAGCTTTTTGCAAGCTATCTTTGACTTTTGTTGCTACAAACAAAAACTGCTGGGATCTGCTTCCGATCCCAATTTGTTAAGGATCTTTAGATGGAAGAATCTTAACTTCAGTTGGTAGTAATATCCATCTAAGCACTTTGTAAATTTAGTTAGGATTTGATATGACAGGTTCATACGCTGCTTCCTTTTTACCTTGGATCTTAATCCCTGTAGTTACTTGGCTTTTACCTGCTGTGGTTTTCGGGCTGTTATTTATCTATATCGAAAGTGATGCCTAAATTAGACTAGGTTTTGAGCCAATTTTGGTTGGCTTAATTTTACTTTCATTACTGATTATTCCCTGCCTTTGGTGGGGAATTTTTTATTGTTGTTTTAGTTATTAGAAGTTGTGCCAAAGGTACTTTTCTTGTTTGTAAGCTTCTCGAAGTTGTTGGACGCTGGTATCGGATAATACAGACTTAATGACAGCGATTAGTTTTCCCCAATTTAGTAGTTTAGATTCTGTGGCAGCTTGTTTAAATTGATAAGTGTAGAATTGTGTCCAAAACTTGGGTGCTTGGTTGAGTTTCCAACGCTTTTTCCAACGCTTGCGCCAGCGCACAAAGTCTTGAGTGGTTGGCGTCTCTACGCCGATATGGGGCGGAAAGTCGGCGTAGCTGACAAATTTGCTGACTCCTTTGCCGTGAATGTAGACAACGTGCCGCCAGCAGTCGATGCGATAAATTTCGTCTGGTTGGAGGTTGAAGAGTAGTGCTACTGTCTCTTCTGTGACAAATCTCACAAGCGGATGAAGTATTCCTGACTTGTGATTGATTTTTGATTGGGTAATAACGAGCTTTTTTGCCATCGGTGTTGATACCATATTAAGGAAGCGCCTCTGGGTTGACTTTTGTTACTGGGGGGTTCGTAGGCGATCGCTCTTTTAGCCTGCTAAACTGTGAGAGCGATCGCTTGATATTTAATTCTCTTTAATTAAACGATATAGTCTCATCACTTGTCAATCAATTATGGGCTTGGTCAAGTTAAGAATTCGAGAATTTGCTTCGGAGAAAGGATGGACGCTCAAGGAAGTTTCTGATCGTTCTGGAATCGTATACAGTACTGTCAGGCACTATGCTCGTTCTCCAGGTATGGCAATGGTTGATTTTACTGCTATACATAGACTTGCCCGTACTTTTGATGTGATGATTGAGGATTTGGTGGAGATTTTGGAGGAATAAAGTTTTTTTAACTGCAAAATAAGTGTTTGCTCTGGTTTAAGAAAGAAAAGATAACTTGTACTATAGATTCAAACAATTCCAAGTTTCTGATTATTTACCAACTAGCTTTACAAAATGCCTACACCCCTATACTGCCACCTTATTCTTTTAGAGTGGCAGAGTTTATCGCCTTGTAGTCGCCCAGAATATTAGCGGTAATTAGGCTGGCTGCACCAGGACTACGCCAGTAGTAGCTATGAGCATCAGCAACACCTAGAGCCATTGCTGCATGAGCTTGACCAAAAGTACGTGCGCCTCTTTCTGCGAAATTAGCATCAGCCCAGATGTACTTATCCCGAAAAAATAAGTTAGGTAACAAATCAACATTCAGGCTTGCTTGAAGGGGATAAGCAATAATATCTGAGGAGTGGATGATATTGACCCACCTAAGAGGGTTTTTTTGATATTTGGTAGCCAAGACTCTTATTTTATCCTGATTAATATTTAGCATCATATTAAAAAACAAAATAGGTGAACCCATTGTTGTAATGCTTTTTAGGTATGTGTTTTCTACCTGATTGGTAGAAGTAAGTGAATTAATCATTGAGCGGATTTCATAAGCTGGATCATCAGACTTAAACTCGTCAGAAAACAAAACATCCCATAGAATTACGCTACCGAGTGAGTGGGTAATAATGTGCAGTTCATCATCTTGAGGACAATTACTTATAAAGTCATGTAATCCCTGTGCAATAAGTTCCCTAATTTTTCTGCCTCGTTTTGTATTGAAGTAAGTAAGGATATCTCCAAAAAATTCAGAAATAAAATCTTGTCTAAATTCTTGATAGCGGAATACATCTTTTACGTCAACTTGGGAATGAGTTCTCTTAAGGTCTTGCAAATCTTGATGAACCCAGTTCCAAATTTGACCTGTTTGATTTAAGACATTACCCCAGAAGCTAGCGTAGAAGAGAGGAAGCGGCTGATCTCTTTTAATAAATTCATCTTTAACGAGAGCTTCTAATTGTTTTGAATATCCGGCATTTTTTGTAGCAACGCCGTGGAGAAAAAATACAAGCATTTAGAACGATTTTCCTATGATTAGAGCTGTTATGCCTTTCTCTGATTCCTTTCAAATATCCGCACAAATACATTATAAAAAATCCCCTACCCGAAGGCAGGGGAATTATTTTTAATTACCGACAATGCTATTTAGCTTTGTTAGCCAAATTTACCAGCAGTCGAGGCAATTAAGAACGCCGCATAAGTGAGGATATAGCCAACTGTAAAGTGAGCTAAACCAACCACACGACCTTGAACAATGGACATAGCAACTGGCTTATCCTTCCAGCGAATCAAGTTAGCAAGAGGAGTGCGCTCGTGTGCCCAGACGAGAGTTTCAATCAACTCTTGCCAGTAACCACGCCAGCTAATCAGGAACATGAAACCGGTCGCCCAAACTAGGTGTCCAAAGAGGAACATCCAAGACCAGACTGCCAAGTTATTCATCCCGTAAGGGTTGTAACCATTAATTAACTGAGCGGAATAGAGCCAGAGGTAGTCACGCAGCCAGCCCATGAGATAAGTTGAGGACTCATTGAACTGAGCAACGTTGCCTTGCCAAATACCCAAATGCTTCCAATGCCAGTAGAAGGTTACCCAACCAATGGTGTTCAGCATCCAGAACATCGAGAGGTAGAAAGAATCCCAAGCTGAGATGTCGCAAGTACCGCCACGACCAGGACCGTCGCAGGGGAAGGCATAACCGAAGTCTTTCTTATCTGGCATTAACTTGGAACCACGGGCATCCAACGCACCTTTGACCAAAATCAAGGTGGTGGTGTGGAGTCCTAGTGCGATCGCATGGTGAATCAGGAAATCGCCAGGTCCAATGGTCAAGAACAGAGAGTTTGTGGTGTTGTTAATCGCATCCAACCAGCCAGGCAACCAGACGTTGGCATAATTGGGCCAAGCGGTGGTAGCAATACTGTCTGGATTTGACAACAGAACATCCATTCCATAGAGCGCCTTACCATGAGACGCTTGGATGAACTGAGCAAACACTGGTTCAATCAGGATTTGCTTTTCAGGAGTACCAAAGGCAACCACAACGTCATTGTGGACGTACAAACCGAGGGTGTGGAAACCCAAGAACAGGGAAACCCAGGACAAGTGCGAGATAATCGCCTCTTTGTGCCGTAGTACCCGATCCAAGACGTTTCCTTTGTTCTGCTCAGGATCGTAGTCCCGAACTAAGAAAATCGCACCGTGAGCGAACGCACCGACCATGATGAAGCCAGCAATGTACTGGTGGTGGGTATATAGCGCCGCTTGGGTGGTGAAGTCCTTAGCCATGAAGGCATAAGGAGGCAGGGAATACATATGCTGCGCTACCAAGGAGGTCACAACTCCTAAAGCTGCCAAGTGAAAGGCTAGCTGGAAGTGCAGGGAGTTGTTGTAGGTGTCATACAAGCCTTGGTGAGGCAAGTTGAACTGACCTTCACTCTTGCCACCGATCAAACCGGCTTTGGAGTTCAGCATTTCTTTGATGCTGTGACCAATGCCGAAGTTGGTGCGGTACATATGACCCGCAATGATGAAGAGAACTGCGATCGCCAAATGGTGATGAGCGATATCAGTTAGCCACAGAGATTCTGTCTGAGGGTGGAAGCCACCCAAGAAAGTCAAAATCGCTGAACCGGCACCTTCAGAAGTACCAAATACATGACCAGCAGTATCTGGATTCTGGGCATAGACTCCCCAATTTCCGGTGAAAAAGGGACCTAAGCCTGCGGGGTGCGGCTTCACAGACAAGAAGTTGTCCCAACCTACGTGCTGCCCGCGAGCTTCGGGGATAGCGACGTGAACTAGGTGTCCTGTCCAGGCTAGAGAGCTTACACCAAACAAACCTGCCAGGTGGTGGTTTAAGCGAGACTCAGCACTCTTAAACCAAGCCAAACTGGGGCGGAATTTGGGCTGTAAGTGTAACCAGCCTGCAAATAAGAAAACTGCTGACAACAATAAGAGGAACACTGCACCTTGGTACAGGTCGTTATTGGCGGTCATACCAATGGTGTAGAACCAGTGGTAAACACCAGAGTAAGCAATGTTAACTGGGTTAGAGGCGCCAGCTTGAGTAAAAGCATCTACTGCTGGTGCGCCGAATTGGGGGTCCCAAATCGCGTGGGCGATGGGACGGACGTTTAGTGGATCTTTGATCCACTGCTCAAAGTTACCTTGCCACGCTACGTGGAACAGGGTGCCGGAAGTCCACAGGAATATGATTGCTAGATGGCCGAAGTGTGAAGCAAAAATCTTTTGATAAAGATTCTCTTCGGTCATGCCATCATGGCTTTCAAAGTCGTGAGCCGTGGCAATCCCGTACCAGATTCGACGTGTTGTCGGATCTTGGGCGAGGTCTTGGCTAAATTTGGGAAATTTTGTTGCCATCTGTCTTAGGAAATCCTCCTCGCTAGACACATGAGACTGATGCAATGTCGCTGCTCATTCTCTGTCTGGATGACCCCCTGGAACAGGTGTTCCAGGTTTGTTCTTGGGTCAAGGGCAGGTGAACAAGCGATCAACTGCCACTTTAAACTTTGTATCGAATCAGTACGTTGTTATCCAACTGAAATGATTCGTGCTAGGAAGAATGCCCAGGTTGTGACAATTCCTCCTAGGAGGTAGTGAGCTACCCCCACAGCCCGACCCTGAATAATGCTCAGAGCACGAGGCTGAATTGCTGGGGCTACTTTTAATTTATTATGTGCCCAAACAATCGATTCAATCAGCTCTTGCCAGTAGCCGCGACCACTGAACAGGAACATCAAGCTGAAAGCCCAAACAAAGTGAGCGCCTAAGAAGAGCAATCCGTAAGCCGAAAGTGCACTGCCGTAGGAACTAATCACCTGAGAGGCTTGCGCCCACAAGAAGTCGCGTAACCAACCATTAATGGTGATTGCGCTGGCGGCAAAGTTGCCTCCCGTAATGTGAGACACTGTGCCATCCGGAGCTACTGTACCCCAGACATCTGACTGCATCTTCCAGCTAAAGTGGAAAATTACCACCGAAATGCAGTTATACATCCAGAACAAACCAAGGAACACATGGTCCCAACCGGATACTTGGCAAGTACCACCGCGTCCTGGTCCATCACAAGGGAAGCGGAAGCCCAGATTCGCTTTGTCTGGAATCAGACGAGAGCTACGGGCGAACAAAACACCTTTAAGCAGAATCAGTACGGTGACATGAATTGTAAAGGCATGGATGTGGTGAACCATAAAGTCCGCCGTCCCCAGCGCAATCGGCATCATTGCCACTTTGCCGCCAACCGCTACAATGCCGCCACCAAATGCATAGCTAACAGGTTCTAGCGCATTGGGAGCCGTATTTCCGGGGGCTAAAGCATGAATGTTTTGAACCCACTGTGCAAACACAGGCTGTAATTGAATAGCTGTGTCGGAGAACATATCTTGAGGACGACCAAAAGCCCGCATCGTGTCGTTATGAACGTACAGACCGAAGCTATGGAAGCCTAGGAAGATACAAACCCAGTTCAAGTGAGAGATAATTGCGTCACGGTGACGAATTACCCGATCCAAAAGATTATTTTGGTTCAGGTTTGGATCGTAGTCTCGCACCATATAAATAGCGCCGTGAGCTGCACCACCAACGATACAGAAGGCTCCAATCCACATATGGTGGGTAAAGAGGGAGATCTGTGTGGCGTAGTCAGTCGCGATGTACGGATACGGAGGCATCGCGTACATATGGTGAGCTACGATGATCGTCAATGAGCCTAGCATGGCAAGGTTAATTGCCAACTGAGCGTGCCAGGAGGTGGTGAGAGTTTCATAAAGACCTTTGTGTCCTTCACCTGTGAAGGGACCTTTATGATTCTCTAGAATTTCCTTCATGCTGTGACCAATGCCCCAGTTAGTCCGGTACATATGGCCCGCAACGATGAACAACACAGCTAATGCTAGGTGATGGTGAGCTGTATCTGACAGCCACAAACCACCAGTCACTGGATTTAAGCCACCTTTGAAGGTTAGGAAGTCAGCATACTGACCCCAATTCAAGGTATAAAAAGGCTTCAATCCTTGAGCAAAGCTGGGATATAGTTCTGCCATCAAACTGCGGTTCAAGATGAACTCGTGAGGCAGGGGAATGTCGCTTGCGGCAACCCCAGCATCCAACAGCTTGTTGATGGGCAGAGAAACGTGGATCTGGTGACCAGCCCAACCCAAACAGCCAAGTCCAAGTAACCCGGCTAGGTGGTGGTTCATCATTGATTCCACGTTTTGGAACCATTCCAGTTTTGGGGCGCGTTTGTGGTAGTGGAACCAGCCAGCAAACAGCATCAGGGCTGCCATTACCAAACCGCCAATTGCGGTGCAGTAAAGCTGGAACTCATTAGTGATACCACTAGCACGCCAAAGCTGGAAGAATCCAGATGTGATCTGAATGCCGTGGAAACCGCCACCGACATCCGCATTTAAAATGCCTTGACCAACAATGGGCCAGACAACTTGAGCGCTTGGCTTAATGCTTAACGGATCGCTTAACCAAGCTTCGTAGTTGGAAAAACGAGCGCCGTGAAAATACATACCGCTCAACCAGACAAAGATCACAGCTAAGTGACCAAAGTGAGCGCTAAAGATTTTTCGAGATACGTCTTCTAAGTCACTTGTGTGACTGTCAAAATCATTACCGAGAGCGTGAAGGTTCCAAATCCAAGTTGTGGTTTTGGGGCCCTTAACCAGAGTGCGGTCAAAATGTCCTGGCTTTGCCCACTTCTCAAATGAAGTAGCTACCGGGTCTTTATCGACCACGACTCTAACTTTACGCTCTCCCTCAGGAGGGCTAATTGTCATGAGGAGTCTCCTCTCTAGACAAGGAACGAGAAATATCCCAGGGGGAATGTGGATTTTTTATGTTTTAGAAAGCACCAATGGTTTGGGAGGCTTTCAGAGGAAAACGAGATACTCGCTTTGTAAGAAGTAATTACCTTCTGTTGTAGATGATAGGTGCTGGTTTGGGTAGTTTTTGGCGGCACTTAACAATAATTCAAATTTCGGCAAATCAAGCCCTACTTTGGCTTGTAATCCGCCAACTACTCGAAAAAAAGTCAAGGGGAACTGGCATAAATGTTATAAAACGCAAACTTTTCGGCAATTAACCTCATAATTTGTTAACCCTCAGCAAATCGCGCCAAAATGGGTTAAGGAAGCTAGCACTTTTGCAAAAAGCAAAAATTACACCCAATTTTAGAGGGTAGGTAGAGTAGTTTGGGCTATAGTGCCTATGGTTTGGCTTTTGTTAAGTAGTTAAGATGGAATGCCAGTGGCAGTAAGGAGATTACGTGGTGGGTACGAATTGCCGATGGATAACAACGATGAGAAGACTTTTATCATTCCTGATGGCTGCCGTTTTGGCGCTCAGTTTGGCGGCTTGTGGAGATAATTCTAAGACAGAGCCAAAATCTCAAAGCCAGAAAGCCTTGTTTCAAATATCTGGGTCACTTTCAGAGGTCGCCCCTCCTCCAGTTATTCGACAACTAGGTCAAAGCTTGGCTATATATCAACCGCAAGTGAGTATCGTCAGTCCTCAAGCCGAGCAAGTGCTTCAAGACACAACAGTAACCGTAGAGCTGATGGTTCAAGACTTACCAATTTTTCAAGATCCAACCCTAGAGATGGGTCCTCATTTAGAAGTAATTCTGGACAACAAACCTTACACAATGGTTTATGACCTGAAGCAACCGCTGGTTTTTTCAGACTTAGAACCAGGCACTCACACCCTACGAGTACTAGCTGCTACTCCTTGGCATGAAAGCTTTAAAAACGATGGCGCTTATGCCCAAACAACATTTCACATTTTTACAAAAACAACCGATAATAACCCTGATTCGGCACTACCTCTGCTGACTTACAGCCGTCCTACGGGCAGCTACGGAGCCGAGCCAATTATGCTCGACTTTTATCTAACTAACGCACCATTACACCTAGTGGCACAGGAAAACCCGGAAGACGCGATCGCTGATTGGCGAATTCGTGCCACTGTTAACGGTCAAAGTTTCATTCTCGATCGCTGGCAGTCAGTTTATCTCAAAGGATTTAAACCAGGCAAAAACTGGGTACAACTAGAATTTCTAGACGAACAGGGAAATCCTGTCAAAAATGTTTTTAACAATACCGTACGCCTAATTGACTACCAGCCAAAAGGTAAAGACGCCCTTTCTAAACTAATACGCGGCGAAATCTCAGCAGTTGCCGCTCGTGGCATTGTGGAACCAGGCTACGAAAATCAGCCAGTACCAATACCAGAAATAACACCAGACGAAATACCAATACCAGAAGTAACACCAGACGAAATACCAACACCAGAAATACCTATTCAACCAGCACTCCCCGAAATAGAAGCAACACCAAGCGAAACCCAACCCAACGAACCCAAATCAGGCGGTTTCTTTGGTCGCTTCCGGCGTCAACCTGAGACACCAACACCATCACCTGAAGTGATTGTCCCAGAAGTCATCCCAACACCATCACCAGAAGTCATCCCAACACCTGATTTAGTTCCAACACCAACACCTGAAGTCATCCCAATACCTGAAGAGGAATTACCTGCAAGCTCAGAATCAATACCCCAAGAACTAGAAACTCAGAAGTCCAAACCAGGCGGTTTCTTTGGTCGCTTCCGGCGTCCTACAGAAGCTCCTCAAGCGTCACCACAACTGCCGATAGAGGAAATTCCATCACCTGAACCGACTACTCTGCCAGAAATAATATCGCCTGAAACAGAAGATCGGACTGAGCAACCTCCAGAAGTGGTACCTGAACCTGTACTTATAGAAAAAGCTCCCATACCAGAAATACTAGAACCCAACGACGAAGCAGCAACACCAAAACTCGATTTAAAAGAAGTTTTCTTGACACCACCCGTTGCACCCACAAGAATCATACTCGCACCAACTGAGTCAGAAATTCCCCAACGCTTCTTGAAAAAATCAGCATCTGAGCCAATTCCAGAAGCGTCAGAATTACCAGCCACTGATTCAGAGCCACTGACAGTCCCAGAAACTACATTGAATTAACACGAAATGCCCAATTATTACCGATCACAAAAGAGATGATTCAGCCTCGTGTGCGATCGCCAGAGTTTCCTCAAAACCGCATCTGGCTTAATACCGACCAGCCCTTATTTCTCAAAGGTTTAAAAGGCAGAATTGTCTTACTTGACTTTTGGACATATTGCTGCATTAACTGCCTACATATCTTGCCAGACCTGAAATATTTGGAAAACAAATACAAGGACAACCTGACGGTAATTGGCGTTCATTCCGCCAAATTTGACAACGAAAAAGATGCCGAAAATATCCGCCAAGCTGTCTTGCGATACGATATCGAGCATCCAGTAATTGTTGATAGTAACTTCCACGTCTGGCGGCAATATGCGGTTCGAGCTTGGCCCACCTTAATCTTGATTGACCCAGAAGGCTATGTAATTAGTACTGTTTCAGGTGAAGGTAATCGCGAGGCATTAGACCAGCTTATCGGTCAGCTTATCGAGCAACATCAAGCCAAAGGCACGATTAATTGCCAGGAACTTGCCCTTACCTTAGAAAAACAGCAGCAAAAGGCTTCTACACCTCTAGCTTTTCCTGGTAAAGTGCTAGCGGATGAAATAGGCGACCGCTTATTTATTGCCGACTCAGGTCATCACCGCCTAATTATCAGCACAATGGCGGGTGAAGTGCTACAAATTATTGGCAACGGTAAATCTGGATTAACTGACGGCTCATTTACAGAAGCTCAATTTTTCTCTCCCCAAGGCATGACTTTAGATGTCAACAAGCAAATTCTCTATGTCGCCGACACCGAAAACCACTGCCTACGAGAAATTGATTTAAAACAGCAGCAGGTAAAAACCCTGGCAGGAACAGGCAAGCAAAGTCATAACATTAGACTTGGCAACGGTTTAACACCAGAAACAGCCTTAAATTCACCTTGGGATGTCGAAAAAGTCGGTCAGTGCCTATTAATTGCTATGGCAGGTTCCCATCAAATTTGGCAAATGTGCCTAGAAACCCAAACCCTCAGCACCTACGCGGGTATTGGTGCTGAAGCTTGTTTGGATGGTTTGCCCCAAGAGGCAGCCTTTGCTCAACCGAGTGGACTAACTACTGATGGTCGAGAATTATATGTAGCTGACAGTGAAACTAGCTCAATTCGTGCTGTTGGCTTAATTGACAACTTACCTGTCCGTACTATTTGCGGCAGTGGTGATTTGTTCGGTTTTGGTGATCATGATGGTCAAGGTCATAACGTACGGCTGCAGCACTGTTTGGGTGTTGAATACACTCAAAATTATCTTTGGGTCGCTGATACCTACAATCATAAAATTAAACGAGTTGACCCCCGTACAGGCGAATGTCAGACAATGCTAGGAGATGGCATTGCTGGTTTTCTTGATGGTCAAAGTATTAAGGCACGTTTTGCCGAACCATCCGGTTTAAGTGCTAGTTCCGCTCACCTTTATGTTGCTGATACTAATAACCACGCGATTCGTCATATTGCTCTTGATACCCTTGAGGTAACAACTTTAGAGTTTTCAGGATTATGTGCGCCGGATGTATGTCTGCCAACGACAATACCTTGATTATCCTGGTAGGGATAGCTTGACAGACACTTGCCTCTAAGCTTCTGGCAGCGTCAGTATCTGCAAGACTCGTTCCATATTTGTCAGATCACCCACCAGTCTACGGACAGGTTGGGGCCAGACTCTCAATAAAGTTGGCGTGGCGGAAATTTGATTGGCTTCTGCTTGGTCTGGATGTTTAAAGACATCAATGATTTTGAGAGTGTAGGGGTAAGGCAGAGAAGTTTCTAATAATTGATGCAAGCTTTTGAGAGTATGTTCAGTTGCGGCGCTGTGTCCCGACACAAACAAGCGCAAAACGTAGCTGCCATTCGTTTGTGTCGGGAGAATGTCTAGATCTGGCGGTTGTGGTGTCAGCGGCTCAGATGAGGAAATTATTTGACGCTGTGGCATTCGATAAACCGCTTTCTCTTTTGTGACCACAGTTTCAAGCTTAGGATCATTAGGCTGATGATCAGGGTTGAGGGGAGCAGTTTGATGATCAGCCGGAAGCTCTGGGTCTACTTCTTGCTCCTGTTTTTGGGAAGAAAACTTAGAGTAACGTTCCATATTTGTCAAGCCTTCTGGATGAACAAAGTGGGAAGCTAGAGTGTGGCGCTGCCGAGACGTTTTGATGTTAGGGTTGCTGAGGGTAGCCCAATCAGTAGCGATCGCATTTTCAATCTGAGAATAAGACTCAGTTAATTGTTCAGTACGCTCGCAGCGAACAATTAAATCATGATCCTCCCAAAGTTGAGGAAACTGAGCACGATATGTTTCTAGCACAATTGGGTCAGATAATTCTTCCTGCCAAGGAGCGATTTGCCAAACCAATTGACCAGTACCAAAGACAGCATTGAGCAATGGCTGATGAGCTTTGATCAGCGGATAAACTTCTGCACTCTGCTGCAATTGATGAGTTCGAGGTTCAAGCCAGCGATCAATAGTTGCCGTATATCCTGGTACTAAAAAATGAGGTGGCTCTGGTAAACGCAAAAGTTCTTGTAAAGCCGCACAAAGATGTAAATGCCAGCGACCTTGCTTAGAGGAATCAATACAGTAAATTAAATCTCCCCCCGGCGTAAACAGTGCAATGCCTTTAAATAGCTGGGAGGAGAGTGGTTTATCCAATTTCAATGACTAAAACTAAAAGCTAGAACGTTGTCAGTTGAAGAAGCTGTGATTAATTGTGTAGGTTACTAACTTAACTCAGTCTTAGTCTTTTGTGTTTGATCTCCTAATTTTGGAGCTAAAGACTAGCGATACATTAAGCCTAAATACGACCTCGTAACATCATCGCCATCTCATTTTGAGTAGGAGACATCTCCAAGGCAGTTTCTTCAGTAATTCGCCCTTCTTGATAGAGATTAAACAAAGACTTGTTCATTGTAATCATGCCGTCATATTCTCCCTCTTCCATAAGAGGTAGAATTTCGTCATTTCTACCTTTTAAGATGTAGTCTTTGATCGCCTCTGTGTTAATTAAGATATCGTGAAAAGCGGCACGTTTGCCATCGGTTGTACGACACAAGCCTTGAGCCACAACTGCTACCAAAGATTCGGCAATTGCCGCACGCATGGCGGGTTGGTCTTCAGCGGGATAGAGGGTAAAAATCCGCTCTAAAGTTTTAATAGCGCTGTTGGTGTGCAGTGTACCCATGACCAAGTGACCTGTTTGAGCAGCTTTTAGTGCTGTGTTCACTGTTTCGCGATCGCGCATTTCCCCAATCAAAATGATGTCAGGGTCTTCTCGCAAGGAAGCTTTTAAGGCATTGTCAAACTTGAGAGTATGAATGCCAACTTCCCGTTGCCTAATTAAGGCTTTGCGACTTTGGTGTACAAATTCTATTGGGTCTTCAATGGTGACGATGTGTTTCGGCAATTCTTTGTTCATGTAGTCCACCATCGCCGCTAGCGTCGTAGACTTACCAGAACCCGTCGGACCTGTCACCAAAATTAGACCCTTGTGTACATGACAGATAGTTGTCAATACATCAGGTAAGCGCAATTGCTCCAGAGTCAAGATGGTTAGCGGAATAATCCGCAAAACCATACCGGGACCCAGTAGAGTGTCAAAGATATTAATCCGCACACGGGCAAAGTCATATTGAGTTGCGCCATCAAATTCCAAGGTATCCTGAAAGCGCCGAATTTCTTCATCCGTCAAGATTTCCCGCATCCAGCTCATAAAAGTGGCTTGGTCTGTTTCTGGATGGTCGGTAATTTCCATTTCACCACGGTTACGGAAGCGTGGCGTTTCACCTACACCAAGGTGAACGTCAGAAAAGCCTTTTTCATAAGCATGGCGGATTAAGCTCTCTAAAGTCGGATTTCCAGGCGACAGGCTAGCACCCCTGACTGGCATCCTAGGTTTGGCTTCTGCTGCGGGTGTTGGTGCGGTACGAGACTGCTGATTTGTGGCTGCACCAGGCGGGGGCATATTTTGTGAGGGAGGTCGCGTCGCCGCTCCCGCAGGTGCTTGACCTGGAGTAGTAGGTCTTGGTGGGGGAGCAGGTGGCATTCCGGGTCGAGGTGGTGGTGGTAGTGGCGGACGTTGTGAGTCTGTCATATATCAACTACGACTTGGCTTACTAGGAAGTGATTCTGGGAACTCTTCTTTAGAATATGCCCTTTCCTTGAGGGTTCTTTAACATTTATTCAAAATAATGCTAGCTCTCAAGAGTGATTATTTCTAAGAAAGCTCTCCTCAGAGCGGTCTTCTAATTCCTAAATTGGTCACTGATTGAAGAACTATTACTTATAAGTGAGATTATGAGAATAGCTATTTTAATTGATAAGAACTGTTAAGCACTTCACTCAATCTTATCTATCGTAATCGATCTGGAAATTTAATCAATGTAAAGAAATTCTCTCTAAACACCGAAAGTCGTTACAAAATTAATTCCTCTGTCTTGAGGAAGATTCTTCAAAATTAGTTTTCGGCAAGAGATGCCTTTTGTAACGATCTCGATCCACAAATGTTTCCAGGCAACTGTAAAGTTTTTTGTATATATGCTCATCTTCATCAATAGTTTATCTATACTAATTTTCTATTAACCCAATCTACAGGGATTGATGGACGACTTTTCTGTAAATTGATTTTTTAAGGAATTCAGGAGAATAATCATGGAACTCACCGCAAACGAAAGCTTGACAAAGACTTACTCCTTGGCAATGGTCAAAACCTTTTTGATTTGGACATTTACTCTGGCAGTTTGCTTGCTGGTTGTAGGTTTTCCCTTAATCGTCTTGATGGTAACAATTGGCTCACTTTTAGCAATTACCTTGCAATCTGTACTACCTATTAGCGCTGTTTTATTAGTAGCAGGAAGCTTAGTTAGTATCAATGTTTTCGCAGTTGTCTTCGGTGCTGCTGTCCTTACATTTAAAGGCGTTCACCCAGAAGATGTGAGTTGGTTAAACTGGCTTCATGGACAGCAAAACGCTTTGCATACTTCAGTTTATGCCGCTTGCCCGTTAACCTGTGATTCAGGTTCTAATTGAACATAAACATGGGTTCTGGCAACTGTTGCTCAAGGTTTAATTAAATAATTAAGTTTTGAAGAAAACAGAGATGCTACCCGGTCAAAACCGGGTTTTTTCATGCTTAAATGGTTCAAAAATAGAGCCATAATATTATGAAATATATTGTTGAGATAACAATTAGATGAGTGCAATATAGACATAACCCTTAACCCCTCCGCTCCTCTGCTAATAATGAGAGGGAAAATGAATAATCTTTTTAGCTGAAAGGGGGAGCCAAAGCCAAATTAGAACAAAGTCATCAAATCAAACGAGCCTTGTCATAAAATATATTGTTTATATTGTTTGCCAGTTGATCAATCTTCATGACCCGATCGCCTTTGCCAATTTGTATCACTCTCGGCACTCGCCCAGAAGCCATTAAACTCGCCCCCGTCATCCAACAGTTTCGCAACTGTTCGCTTTTTGACACTCAAGTAATCTTGACCGGTCAACATCGCGAAATGGTTGCCCAAGTAATGCAGCTATTTGAACTTAATGCTGACCAAGATTTAGAAATTATGCAAGCAAAGCAAACTTTAACGGACATTACTTGTCGAAGTTTGCAAGGATTAGAAACAATATTCAAACAAATTCAGCCGAAGTTAGTAATTGTTCAAGGCGATACAACCACTGCCTTTGCCGCGACATTAGCAGCATTTTATCAACAAATTCCCGTCGGTCATGTGGAAGCAGGTTTGCGTACCGATGACTTATTTAATCCTTATCCAGAAGAAGCAAATCGGCGATTAATTTCTCAACTAGCTCAATTAAACTTTGCACCAACAACTTTAGCTGTGGAACATTTGCAAAAATCGGGAATTGTGGGAGAAATTCATCATACTGGTAATACTGTAATTGATGCTTTGTTGGCAGTAGCAAAGCGCCAACCGAGTTGTGAAATTAAAGGTTTGGATTGGGGAAAATATCGGACAATATTAGCCACGGTTCACCGACGCGAAAACTGGGGTAAACCTTTATTTGATATTGCTCAGGGATTTCTGCAAATATTAGAGAAGTTTCCCGACACGGCTTTATTATTGCCATTGCATCGTAATCCTACGGTGAGAGAACCGCTACAAGAGCTTTTGGGCAACCATCCGAGAGTATTTTTAACCGAACCATTGGATTATGGAGAATTAGTAGGAGCGATCGCACGTTGTTATCTTTTACTAACAGATTCTGGCGGTTTGCAAGAAGAAGCACCGAGTTTAGGAAAGCCGGTTTTGGTGTTAAGAGAAACTACGGAACGACAAGAAGCTGTTAATGCGGGGACAGCTAAGTTAGTTGGCACAAATTCGGCTGATATTTTTGTTGCCGCGAGTGAGTTGTTAAGTAATGTTGTGGCTTATCAGGAAATGGCGACAGCGATTAATCCTTTTGGAGATGGACACGCGGCGGAACGGATTTTAGGGATTGTGAAGAATTATTTGGATTTATAAGATATAACCTAACACTCTAACCAATGCTCTGCTTCCCTGCATTAGCGAAGCGGCACGAAGTGCAGAAAGGGGGAGCAAGAAAATCTTCCCCTAATCTATCTGTAGGGCTAAATTTAGGAGTAATTAAGACTTATGCACGAATAAGATGGGAAGGGCGCACAGCGTGAGGATGCGCTACAGCAAATATTGTTGTTATAGATTATTTCCCAACTTGAAAAATCTGTTCCGCCGTCAAATTCCACTCTGGAAATGTTACCGATTCAATGCGATCATTATCTCTAAACTGACTAAAAATATACTCACCATCAATTAATTGATAAACCGAAATAGTAGGTTGCTTGGGATTACCAATGTAGCGCCTACCACCCAAACCTAAATAATCAACAATCCAATATTCAAGAATGCCTAGCTTTTCATATTCCGCTAACTTAATTAAATAATCGTCTTGCCAATTAGTACTAACTACTTCAATCGCCAAGCGTACAGTTTCACCCTTAATAATTGTGGAGCGTTTCTGCCACATCGGTTCAGATTCAAGGGCATTTTTATCCAGCACAGCAATATCTGGAATGAAGCCTGATTTGTCAGAATCAATCGGTTTAATAATACATTGCCGAGGTATCAAATAGGGAAGTTCTAGGCGTTCAATTTGGACTCCTGATTTAAGAGCAAGAAACCCACCTACTTGTTCGTGAGGTCCTGTTGGTTGCATTTCTACCACTACTCCATCATGTAATTCAAAACGACCATAACCGTCTGGATACCAGTCCAAAAACTCTTCTAGAGTCATTGTTTTAGGTGCAGCTTGGAACATAATAGTTTCTCCTAGACGAAGCGAATTTTTTGGGCAAGTTCACGAAAAGCATTTTTATACTTTTGACTAACTTTATGATCAATTTTTATTGCTATTTCAAAGTATCAAGAAACACCAACCACGGCAAACTAATTAGGACTTTTATACCAATTGAGATGGCGAAAATTATAGTATAGATTAATATTATAACCGATGAATGCTTCTTCTAAATCAAAATCAACTGGCTTAAATGTGTACCGTTATAAAATATGAATTTATAAAATAAGGATAACGAATTGACTTCACTAATTCTCGCTCTTGACTTTGGCGGCACTAAACTTACTGCTGCTGTTATCTCTCCTGGTACTAATTACTGGCAGGCACATCGTCGTGTTTTTTCTCCTCCCAATGCCGACGCCAACACTGATATAAAAATTATGATTTCTCTCGTCCGTGAAGTGTTAGGAGGAGAAAAACCTGCGGCAATTGGTGTTAGTTTTGGCGGTCCTGTGGATTTTACAACAGGTATAGTCAGGCTTTCTCATCATGTGCCTGGTTGGGAAAAGGTAGAATTATTATCCATGATTGAATCTGAATTCAATGCACCTACCAGCGTCGATAATGATGCCAATGTCGCGGCATTAGGAGAACATCGCTTTGGTGCAGGGCAAGGTATGAGTAGCTTATTTTACATTACCGTTAGTACAGGAGTCGGTGGCGGTTGGATTTTGAATGGCAAACCTTGGCGCGGCGCAGGTGGTATGGCAGGCGAAATTGGGCATACTGTTGTTGACCCAAATGGTCCGATTTGTTTATGTGGCAAACGTGGTTGTGTAGAACGTTTGGCGTCTGGTTTATATATTGCCCAACAAGTCAAGGAATCGCTACAAAGACAATCAGATCAAGGGCAAATATTGCGTAACTTAGTTAATAACAATCTAGAAAATATTACAGCTAAAACTGTTGGTCAAGCCGCCGCGAAAGGAGATAATCTTGCAACTCAAGCTATAGAAAAAGCAGCGTGGGCGTTAGGAGTTGGTATAGGAAACACAGCAAATTTAATTAATCCACAACGCTTTATTTTGGGTGGTGGTGTTACTAAGTCCGGGGAAAGATTCTGGGAAGTTGTGCGAAGTGTAGCGCGAGAAACTGCTTTACCAGAAGTTGAGCTTGAAATCGTCCCTGCAGCATTTGGCGATGATGCGCCGTTGTGGGGTGCGGTGGCATTAGCTGAGGATTTGTTAAGAGATTAATCGGTATATTTATGAGGGCGCAAGCCGTGCGCCTCTACAACTATCGGACTTTTCCAAAGTTATACTTAAAGTCAGCATAGTTAAACAAATCAAATATTTATGGTTGATTTATTAGTTGCCTGGGGAGTTACGCAAGCTGTCGGTTTTGTTTTCAAACCCATTTTAGAAGATTTGGCAAAAGATGCAGCTAAAGACTGGGCGAAAGATTTATTTAAAGATTCACTCAAAAATGTGATTCGGCTTCCCGAGAAGGAACCTCTAGATATTGCTGCAGGCAAAGCTTTAAAGGAATTTCTGCAACTAATTCAAGATGAGTTAGAAGAAGCAGAACTTACTGATGAACAACTAAAAGATTATATTAAGCCTTTAAAACAATTTATTAAAGATAAGTCTGTTAAAGAAATATTAGGAAGTGCCTTTAAAGATGAATGTAAATCTTTAGATACAAAGACATTAGCTAAAATTTGGTATCAGCTTAATTTGTCATCGCTACCAGAGGACTTTAACTGGCAACGAATTGGCAAGAAATATCTCAAAAAAGCTAAGGCAATTGTCCGAGACTCAGATGATTTACGTGTTATTCTTGACTCGCAAAATATAGAAGCCATTCAAGAAAATACAAAAGAACTAACTGGCATTGTTCCTGAATTTGACTTAGCGAGATATCAGGAAGGACTGCAAGAAAAATACGGCAACCTTAATTTAGATAGTTTGGATACGAGTATTTATGATTATCGAGAAAGATTGAAAGTATGGCAAGTATTCGTAGCACAAAATGTGAAAGAATGCCAGGAGTATTTACCGCAAGTTTATGAAATTCCTAAAGAGCATCAAAAACGACTGAAAAATAGTAATGAACTTGAGGCAGAAGTTGATTCAAAAGTATGGGAAAGATACAAACGCGCTTATTATCGACAGCCGATTTGTTCAGTTTTAGATATTGTTAATGACTCTGCAACTTATCCATATATTGTAATTTTAGGTGATCCGGGTTCAGGAAAGTCTACTTTATTACAATATATTGCCTTGAATTGGGCAAGAACACCCATTAATAATGTTATTGAACTACCAATTCCCTTGCTGATTGAATTGCGGAGTTATAAACGCGATCGCATTTCTGGACAATGCAACAATTTCCTAGAATTCTTCCACAAAGGTAACATTATCTGTCACCTCAATCAACATCAACTTGCTCAAAAACTGAAAGCTGGTAAGGTTTTGGTGATGTTTGATGGATTAGATGAAGTATTCGATCCAGCGCAAAGGGAAGAGGTAATTACTGATATCCATCGCTTCACAAATGATTATCCAAATGTGCGAGTAATTGTGACTTCTCGCATTATTGGTTATAAACCACGACAACTTAAAGATGCTCAGTTTCGTCACTTCCTGCTGCAAGATTTGGAGTCAGAACAAATTGAGGATTTTCTCTATCGATGGCATGAATTAACCTTTACAGATGAGGCAGATAAACTTAGAAAACGGGAACGATTACAACAAGCAATTAAGACATCAAAAGCGATTGGAGAATTAGCAGGAAATCCTCTTTTGCTAACCATGATGGCAATTTTGAACCGCAATCAAGAATTACCAAGAGATCGACCAGAACTCTACAACCAAGCTTCAAGATTATTGTTACATCAATGGGATGTGGAGCAGAAATTGTTAGAAGATTCTAGGGTAGATTCGCTAACAATTGATTACAAAGATAAGCAGGCGATGTTGCGTCAGGTTGCTTATTATATGCAAGCAGCAGATCAAGGTTTATCTGGCAATTTAATTAGTACTGATGATTTAGAAAAGATTTTGATTGGTTATTTGAAAAGTATTGAAGTCAGCAATACTAGAATGGTTGCTCGTTTGCTGATTGAACAGTTGCGGAGTCGTAATTTTATCTTATGTTTCCTTGGTGCTGATTCTTATGGGTTTGTTCATCGGACATTTTTAGAATACTTCTGTGCTTGTGAGTTTGTGGAGCGGTTTGGGAAGCGGGGAAGTATAGGAGGTTTGACGCTTGAGGAATTGAAGAGCGAGGCTTTTGGTAAGCATTGGCATGATGAATCTTGGCATGAAGTTTTGCGGCTGATTATGGGGATGATTGATACGAGTTTTGCTGGGGAGATTATTGAGCATCTAGTTTCTCAAAATGGTGAGAAGGAAAAGTTTATCAATATTTTATTAGGAGCCAAGTGCTTTTCAGAAGTGAGAAATCGCAATGCATTGACTGCGGTTGACGCTAAATTACTCAAGCACCTGAGAGATTTGAGTAAATTTGAACACAGTCGGCGCGTACAAAAGGAAGCAATTCAAGCACTAGCACGAATCTGGAAGGATTTCTCGGAAACTTTACCTTGGCTCAAAAGTTGCGTTCAGTTCGATGCTGATCCCAATGTTCGTACGGTAGTGATGCAAGAGTTGGCTAGAGACTGGAAAGATGATCCTGAAACTTTATCCATCATTAAAACTCGGGCTGAGTCGGATGAGTATTTACTTGTGCGACAAGCAGCGTTACAAGAGGTAGCCAAAGGTTGGAAAGATAATCCCAATACGTTATCCTGGCTTAAAACCCGCGCTCAATCCGATGAAAGTTCAGTTGTCCGACTAGAAGCAGTGCGAGAGGTAGCGAAAGGTTGGAGAGATGATTGCAATACCCGACCTTGGCTCAAAACTCGTGTTCAGTTTGATAAGAGTTTGGCAGTCCAGCAAGAAGCAGCGAAAGAATTAGCGAAAGCTTGGAAAGATGAGCCAGGTATATTTGAGCTTTTGTACCATCGTGCTGTTAATGTCTCAAGTCAAAATGAGTTCTTCTTTGGAGATAGTCCTAGGCAAGCAGCACTTGAGGTAATTATCGAGTACTATCCTGACCATCTACAGACCTTTCCGTTGTTGCACAATCTTGCTGAAAATGATCCAGATGAGCAAGTACGATGGTTTGTAATGCAAGAATTAGCCAAAGGCTGGAAAGATGAGTTGGGTGTATTTGAACTTTTATACAATCGTGCTATCAATGCTCTTTCGGAGCATCGTAATTATCTTTTTGGTTACCTTCAGGAAAACAACCCTCGGCAATTAGCACTTGAGATAATCATCAAGCAATATCCTGATCATCCCCAAACTCTACCTCTATTGCGCGACAGAGCAGAAAATGATCCAGATGAAAAAATGCGGAAGTTTGCTAACTATAAATTGGCAGAATTAGAGAAGAAAAATAATCTAAAAAACCATGAATAACACTGAAATCCGTCAACAAATCAACCAACATCTAGAGCAATTATCCCCCGATCGCCTCCAGTTAGTTGCTGACTTTCTAGCTTATTTAGCAGACAAAGAAAGCGAAGAGGCAACCCAAGAACTTCTTGACATTCCTGGATTTCTTGAATCCTTCGAGAAAGGAAAAAAAGATATTGCTGAAGGTCGTGTAGCCAACTGGAGAACAATTCGGACTGATGTATGAAGTTGTTTTATCAGCCCAAGCCCAAAAAATTTATGCATCAGCAGACCAAGCTTTAGCCAAGAAGATTGCCAGATGCTTTGAACAACTAGAGCAATCTCCTCGTTATCACCCTAACATCAAACCCCTCAAAGGTGAGTTGGCAGAATATTACCGCTATCGTATTGGTGACTATCGAGTGATTTACCTAGTTGATGATGAAACAAATCAAGTTCTTGTAAACACTATTGCTCATCGACGAGAGGTGTATGAATAACTATGAAATACACAATCACTATTCAATGGTCAGAAGAAGACCAATGCTATGTCGTCAGTCTGCCTGAATGGGGAGAGTTTTGTCATACTCACGGAGATACTTACGAAGAAGCAGTAAAAAATGCTCAGGAAGTCTTAGAACTACTAATTGAATCAGCAATAGAAGAAGGTGAGCCTTTACCAGAGCCTAAGATTTATAGAACTCAATCACAAGTAGCATAGAATTAAATAATTAAAAGGAGAAATAAATTCATGACTGCTTCTGTCAAAACCACCAAAGTCTACGACGAAATCATTGACTTAATTGCCGCAGGAACCACGCCCCAAAGTGTCATAGATTTTCACCTATCAGCAACAGCAGGAGAACGTTTAGAAGATCTAGTTTACAAACATCAAATAGGAGAACTGACACCAGAAGAAAACAAAGAATTAGACTATTTTTTGGTGATAGAACATATAATAACACTAGCAAAAGCACGGGCTTATAAATACATTAAAGCTGAGGAATAACTTCAAATGCCTCGCCCATATATTAGTAAAGAACTGCGTCATTTAGTTGCTGAACGTGCTGATTATATTTGTGAATACTGCCTAATGGCAGAAGCGGATAGATCTTCGCTTTACCAAATAGACCACATTATCAGCCTAAAACATGGTGGTTCAACAGCACCAGATAATCTTGCCTATGCTTGTATTTACTGCAACCTTCAAAAAGGGACTGATTTAGGTTCAATTAATTGGCAAAATGGTGAACTTGTCCGATTCTTCAACCCACGTCGAGACTGTTGGGGAGAACATTTTAGACTCGATAAAATGGCAATTCAAGCAACTACAGATATTGGAGAAGTAACAGAACGAATTTTTGAGTTTAACAGTGAAGATAGACTTATAGAAAGGCAAACTTTAATAGAAGTTGGCAGATATCCCTCTGCAGCGGCGCAACGTCGTATAACCAAGTAGATAAATCTGGTATTTAAACCTTATGAAACTAACTACCGAAGAAATTACTTATCCCTCCAGTGATGGACAACCAATGGCAGATAGCACAATTCAATACGAATGGATTACTACCATCAAAGGTGGTTGTGATGCGCTGTTTAAAGATGACCCAAATGTATTTGTTGCAGGCGATTTACTTTGGTATCCAGTTGTAGGTAAAAACACCATTTGCCAAGCGCCGGATGTAATGATTGTATTCGGTGTGCCAAAAGGCGAAAGGCGTTCTTATATTCAATTTAGAGAAAATAATATCCCTCCACAAGTTGTATTTGAAATCCGTTCCTACAGCGATAGTCAAACAAAAATGGATAAAAAAGTAGCATTTTATAATCGCTACGGTGTAGAAGAATATTACCTATATGATCCAGACAATCAAGAATTAAGTGGTTGGCAAAGAATTGAGGGATTACTAGAAGTAATTGAACCGATTTCAGGCTGGGTAAGTCCTCGTCTAGGAATACGGTTGGAATTGTCAGAATTAGGATTAGAATTATATCGACCTGATGGACAAAAGTTTCTCTCTTATTTAGAGTTGGAGCAACAACGCGAATTAGCAACCCAACGTGCTAATCAAGAATCACAAAGGGCTAATCAAGAATCCCAAAGGGCTAACCAAGAATCCCAACGCGCCGAAAGATTAGCGGCAAAACTGCGAGAATTAAATATTGATCCAGATACTCTCTAAATTCACAAAAAAATAGGATTGGCATCATACCAATCCTATTATCAACAAATGAATTAGATCTTAAGTCCTACCTAACTGCATCATTAGTAGCCTTAACACCAATCATAGGTGCTTGCATCAACACAGCAGGCAGCTCATTCTTAGCAATAGCAGGTTGAGTCAAACCTGGCACAGAATCACGCAAACGTGCCGTCAATTGTGAAGTAGTTGAATCATAAATCTGAGTCAACATTTTAGGGTATAAACCAATCCCAATCATCGGCACTAATAAACAAGCGACAATGAAGATTTCTCGCGGTTCAGCATCTTGGAGAACTTCATGAGAAATCAGTTCTTGATTTTCCGGACCATAGAAGATTTCCCGCAGATTAGAAAGCAGATAAATTGGAGTCAAAATAACACCAACCGCTGCCAAAAACACCACAATCACCTTAAAGGTAGAATTGTAAGCATCACTAGTTGCAAAGCCAATAAATATCATCAACTCAGCAACAAATCCACTCATTCCTGGTAGCGCCAAAGAAGCAAAAGAACAAGTCGTCCACATGGCAAAAAGCTTCTTCATCTTCTGACCAACACCACCCATTTCATCCAACATTAAGGTGTGTGTGCGGTCATAAGTTGCCCCTACCAAAAAGAACAAACTAGCCCCAATTAATCCGTGGGAAATCATTTGCAGCACCGCGCCACTTAAACCCAATTCGGTAAAGGAACCGATGCCAATCAAAACAAATCCCATGTGGGAAATCGAAGAATAAGCAATTTTGCGTTTTAGGTTGCGTTGGGCAAAAGAAGTCAAGGCGGCGTAAACAATATTAACAACCCCCAAAATCACCAAAACTGGCGCAAACACCGCATGGGCATCAGATAGCATCCCCGCATTCATCCTAATTAGCGCATAACCGCCCATCTTCAAGAGAATTCCTGCCAGCAACATATGCACTGGTGCCGTCGCCTCACCGTGAGCATCAGGTAGCCAGGTATGCAAAGGGAAAATCGGCAGTTTGACGCCGTAGGCAATCAGGAAAGCCGCGTAGAGAAGCAATTCAAAGTTGATTGGGTAGTCTTTCGCCGCCAGCGCCCGCATATCAAACGTCACGGTATCACCGTAAAACGCCATCGCCAACGCCGCCACCAAAATAAACAGTGAACCGCCTGCTGTGTACAGAATAAACTTAGTTGCCGCATAAAGGCGCTTTTTGCCGCCCCAAATTGACAACATCAGGTAAACCGGAATCAACTCCAGTTCCCAAACCAGGAAAAACAACAGCATATCCTGGACAGCAAAGACAGCAATTTGTCCGCCGTACATCACCAACATCAGGAAATAAAACAGCTTTGGCTTAAACGTCACGGGCCAAGCTGCCAGCGTTGCCAGCGTCGTCATAAAGCCCGTCAGCAACACCAAAGGCATAGCAATGCCATCAACGCCCACAGACCAATTTAAGTCTAGTTGAGACACCCAGGAATATTTCTCAACCAGTTGCAGACCTGGATTAGCAAAATCATACTGACTGCCAAAAACATAAACAATCAGCGAAAAATCAATCAGCCCAATAATTAAGGCATACCAACGTTCCCAAACACCATTTTTATCCGGCAGCAGTGGAATAAACAATGATGCCGCGATGGGGAACAGAATAATTGTCGTTAACCAAGGAAAATCTGTAAGGTTCATTTCCAGTTGTTAGTTGAATGTTCTCGTTTGTCTTGAAGGATCTTTTACTTATGGTTGCCAGTTTTTAGCCATGAGTGGTCAGAATTTAACTGAATCTTTCGTTTAGCAGACCAGTTTTCTGACCACTAAGGGCAACTAACAACTAACAACTACTTAGGTAATTCCAGAAACAATTACCAAACCGAGGACGGCAGCAAAGACAATTAGGGCATAGAATTGCACACGACCACTTTCTAGATATTTCAGCCCTTCACCACTTACCAAAGTGAAAAAGCCCGTCAAGTTGACAGCGCCATCAACTACACGGTAATCCACTTCCATAATTTGTCGGGCAATGCGGCGCAAATTAACCACAAAGACTTTATGGTAGAGGTCGTCGATGTACCACTTATTAAGGGAAAACTCATAAAGTGGTTTGATTTTGTTGGCAATTTCTTGCGGGCTAATCTTACCGCGCAAGTACATCAACGATGCCAGAGTAATGCCAATTAAGGCAATTCCCACAGAATTACCACCCATAATCAGAAACTCGTTTAAGTCAAACGCTTCTGCGTGTCCCGCGACTTCTGCGGCAACTTCGCCTGCTGGGTGAATAAATTCCTCGAAGTAGTTATTAAACGGCATTCCCACCAAACCAATCAAGGTAGATGGTACAGCCAGTAACAACAACGGCAGCGTCATCGTTAAAGGAGACTCATGGGGAGACTCACTATGATGATCATTTGCCGCCTCATGTGCCAATTCCTTGACATCCATTGCGCCAGGACCAAAAACAGGCAGAGGTTCACCTGCAGCAGCTTTGAGTTGACGGCGAATTTCTTGATTATTGCCTCGGAATTCTCCCTCAAAAGTAGAAAAATACATCCGGAACATATAAAATGCCGTCAAACCGGCTGTTGACCAGCCAATTAACCATAATGCCGGATTTGCATTGAAAGCACTGCCTAAGATTTCATCTTTTGACCAAAAACCAGCAAAAGGCGGAATTCCCGAAATTGCCAAAGTACCGATTAAAAATGTCAGGGAAGTAATGGGCATAAACTTCCGCAAACCGCCCATCATCCGCATATCCTGCGCTAAAACGGGGTCATGACCTACCACAGCTTCCATGCCATGAATGACCGAACCTGAACCCAAAAACAGCATAGCTTTGAAGTAAGCATGGGTCATCAGGTGAAATAAGCCGGCGCTGTATGCCCCAATACCCATTGCCATTACCATGTAACCCAATTGGGAAATCGTGGAATAAGCTAGACCTTTTTTGATGTCATTTTGGGTAATGGCAATTGAAGCCCCTAATAAGGCAGTAAATGCACCAGTCCAAGCGATGACATTCATCACCGACGGAATACCATCAAAAACCGGATACATCCGGGCAATCAAAAATACACCCGCCGCCACCATAGTTGCAGCGTGAATCAAAGCTGAGATGGGTGTAGGACCTTCCATCGCGTCCGGTAGCCAGACATGGAGGGGGAATTGCGCTGATTTGGCAACGGGTCCCAAGAAGACCAAAATCGCAAATAAGGCGGCTAAACCTGCACTCAGCATCCCTGATTCTACAAAAGCGTGTAGTTGGGAACCCATTACGTCAAATTCAAAGCTACCGGTTGCCCAGTAAAGCCCCAAAATGCCTAAGAGTAAGCCAAAGTCACCAACACGGTTAACTACAAAGGCTTTTTGACAAGCATCTGCTGCGGCTTTGCGATCGTACCAGAAACCAACTAGCAGGTAAGAACACATACCGACTAGTTCCCAGAAAATATAAACCTGTACCAAGTTGGGACTAATTACTAAACCCAACATGGAAGAACTAAATAGGCTCAAGTAGGCATAAAAACGTACATACCCTGGATCATGAGCCATATAGCCATCGGTGTAAATCATCACCAAGAAGGCGACAGTTGTCACAATAACCAGCATTAAAGCGGTTAAGTGATCGATGGTGTAGCCCATTCTTAGATGAAAACTGCCTGCCGCCGCCCATTCAAAAGTGCGGGTATAAGCTTCATGTCCGTGAATTTGACTCCAGAGTAAAGCAAACGAAAGACCCATTGCCGCGCCGAGGAGGGAGATAATGAAAGCAGCATTTAACTTTCGCAGACCGTTTGTGGCTTTGTTTAGTGAGATTAGCCCTAGACCGACCAACATTGCCCCTGCTAAAGGCAATACGGCTACTAGCCAGGCATACTGATAAAGCGGTTCCATTGAAGACAGCCTACTTTAGATTTCTTTACTATTCTGGCAAAACCTTAACACTAAGGGAAATATACCTAGTGTAGTTAAGGTGACTCAAGTTTAAAACTAAAGGGTCAAAGCACCTACAAAATACAAAAAACCATCGGTTGATTGTTTCTACCGATGGTTATGTATAGAAAAACATAATTTAAGTTTTGGGGATTTTTGCCTAGGGTTGGGCAAGCAAGATGCTTACCTGTCTTCTTTTGCAGACGCTTGGGAATTAATCCTCTTTCCTTCTAGGCTGATTTGGGCAGAGACGACGACGATGAAGTCACCATAATGTTTGAGAGTGCCCTTCGTAAATCTTCCCGTCCGTTGAAGCCTTCTAGCCGATGTATCACTTGCCCACCCTCAAAGTGAAGGATCGTTGGCAAGGACTTAATGCGGTAGGTATTAGCCAGTTTGAGATTGTTATCGGCATTAACTCTGACTAATTTAACTGGTTCAGCCCAATCCGACTGAAATTCCTGTACCAAAGGATGGATAATTCGGCACAACCCGCACCAAGGCGCCCAAAAATCCACTAAAACGGGCGTTGCAGATTCTAAAACTTCTTGTCTAAAAGTCCGCTGGTCAAGAGACAACACCATGTTCATTGATTGAATATAGAGGTTTTTACAATTGTTTGGGATCATGCTACATCCATTTGGGATCATCTGAGCAACGAAAAAGCCTGTATTACCTGTATTACCAGGATATTTTTCCGGTTGCTTGGATTAAAAAAGGGTGTGCCCACCACAATAGTCCGATGAAACCAAGTACACCTAAATAAGCCGGACGCAGGAATTCCTCCCATTTTAAGCTTTGTCGCCCTTGGAGAATCGCCCAGAAGGGGATAATTGAAGTACGCGCTCGTGCCACCTCAAATGCTTCGCCATACCGCGCCAGCAGCCTTCTATCGCCATGCCAGACGGCAAATAGATGATGTGCAACTAAGCCAAGGGAAGTTAATAAAGTAAAAGTTGTACCAATCCACAGTGTATGGGCGATGCACCAAATTACTTGTCCTACCATTTGAGGATGACGGGTAATCCGCATAATACCACTTTCAAACAAATGTACTTGGGGTTTTTGGATGGCAGCAATTTCTAACAAATTAAAAGTTGCAGGATACAAAAACAAAAAAGAAATCGCTGAAAGTACCCAAACCACGCTTTGAAGTCCAGGTATCCCCTGAAGCTGCCAGAGTTGCAAGCCGTCATAACGATGATTAAAAAAGTAAATTATTAATATGGTCGCAAAAGGAATACTCACCAAAGCAAACAAAACCCGATACAGCCTCGGACCAATGCGTTGTTCCCCCCAAGGGCGCAGTGCCGCTAAACCACTATGGGCAAAAGCAAAGCCCAACAATAACCCAAACATCACCAAGTGGCTAGAAGAAAGCCAAGTTGAGAACGCCATATAAACCTAAGTAAATTGCAAAACACTCTATGCTAACAAGAATTCTCTCGGCTTGCTCCCTTGGTATGCTACTGTCGATGTCAGCAGAAGCTTACAAATTATTCTAGAGAGGGAACTGTCGCGCTTTGTCAAAGCCCTTCTTTCCTGAAATGAATTGCTCCTTTTCTTTAGGTTGCGCCCTATGTCTGACCTTCCGTTTACTTTAGATCAACTCCGCATTCTCAAAGCGATCGCTGCTGAGGGAAGTTTTAAACGTGCTGCTGATAGTTTATACGTTTCACAACCTGCTGTTAGTCTCCAAGTGCAAAACTTAGAGCGACAATTGGATGTACCTTTATTTGACCGTGGTGGGCGTCGTGCCCAACTCACAGAAGCAGGTTATCTTCTACTTAACTATGGCGAAAAAATCCTAACTCTTTGCCAAGAAACTTGTCGCGCTATTGAAGATTTACAAAATCTCCAAGGTGGTACTTTAATTGTTGGGGCGTCTCAAACTACCGGGACTTATTTGTTGCCCAGAATGATTGGTTTATTTAGGCAAAAATATCCTGATGTCGCGGTACAATTGCACGTCCACTCCACGCGCCGTACTGCTTGGTCTGTTTCTAATGGACAAGTTGATTTAGCAATTATTGGAGGAGAAGTTCCCGCCGATTTACAAGAAACTTTAGAAATTATTCCTTATGCTGAAGATGAATTGGCACTAATTTTACCCGTCTTTCACCCGTTAGCGAAACTTAGTACAATTCACAAAGATGATCTGTATAAATTGCAGTTTATTACCCTAGACTCACAATCGACAATTCGCAAAGTAATTGATCAAGTCCTCTCCCGTTGCGGCATTGATACGCGCCGCCTCAAGGTGGAAATGGAACTCAACTCCATTGAAGCGATTAAAAATGCTGTACAGTCTGGTTTAGGAGCTTCTTTTGTCTCCATTTCTGCGATTGAAAAAGAGTTGCAAATGGGCGTTCTGCACCGTGCACCAATTGAAGAGGTGGTTGTTAAACGGATGTTGTCTTTAATCGTTAACCCTCACCGTTATCGCTCGAAAGCCGCTGAAGCCTTCAGTCGCGAAATTTTACCAGAATTTGCCTCGAACGGCTGGCAAAGCACCGAGATGGACGAGCTAGCCTTGGCTGCGGAAACTCTAAAGGCAGCAGGAACTTAGCAATAGTTACTCAGGGGCTAAACTGAGCCTTCAGCAAGGAATTTCAAGGCTAAAGTGAGGAGAGAAACAACACAAATTAGTCACTTGCTTGTATATTGCCTTCAATACTTGTAGGGAGCCTACTACATCTTAGTCCCGAAGTTTAAACATGGAAATTTACTGCACCCGTCCTGGCTGCCCGCGTCCACTTAACCATTTTGCCGATCTTGATGACAGAAATACCCTCAATACGGCACAACAAAAATTTTGTACAGCCTGTGGTATGCCCTTAATTTTAGCGGGTCGTTATATACCTTCGAGGTTACTGGGTCAGGGTGGCTTTGGGGCAGCATTTTTGGCACGCGATCGCTTTACGCCGGCAATGCGCTCTTGTGTTGTCAAACAATTTCAACCGACGGGCGACTTAAACCCGCCACAGCTAAAAATCGCCCAAGATTTATTTGAACGAGAAGCGGCAACTTTAGAGCAATTAGGCAGCACACATCCACAAATTCCTGATTTATTTGCCTTCTTTCCTTTGGCGACACCGAGTAGACAAGCGGGTAAGGAAGACCAATTTTTTTACCTGGTACAAGAATTTATTGATGGGCAAGACTTAGAAGCAGAATTGAGAACAAAAGGTAAGTTTTCTGAAGCAGAAGTCTTGATGGTTTTACAAGAAATTCTTAATGTACTGAAATTTGTTCATGAAAATGGCTCAATTCATCGAGATCTGAAGCCATCTAACATCATGCGCGATAGCAAAGGACGCTTGTTTCTCCTAGATTTTGGTGCTGTTAAACAAAAGGTAAATCAAGCCGCTGGTGGTGCTTCTAATCGCTCTACAGGCATCTTTACTCCAGGATATGCCCCGCCTGAGCAAATGGCTGGTGCTGAAGTTTATCCATCTAGTGATTTGTATGCTTTGGCTGCCACCTGCATACACTTATTAACTGGCACTCATCCCCAAGATTTGTACGATGGCTATAATAATGCCTGGAATTGGCGTCCTCAGACACAAGTTAGCGACCATTTAGGCGACATTTTAGACCGAATGCTGTTGTCGGTACCAAATCAACGCTTTCAGTCGGCACAGGAGGTTTTGGAGGCATTAGCGCCACCGCCAGTTGTGACACCGCAACCAATCACACCGCAACCAATCACACCGCAACCAATCACACCGCCGCAAGTTATCTCAAACCCCCAACCTCTAACTAGAAAACCAGCTTTTTCGTTGCTAGAAATCTTAGGCGGCGGTGCGTTTACAGGATTTGAAGGGGGGTTATTATTCATCGCCCTAAGCAAATTCTTGGGAGTAACAGGAATTAGCATAGGATTATTAGGAATGATTGTCGGGGGGCTAATTTTTGCTCAATACCGCCGCATTATTGAAGGCAAAGATTTACTTATTCTGGCTGTAATCACGGCAGCAGTCGTTGTATTCTTCTTACGAGGTGGTTTTTCTTTAGAATTAGCGATCGCTATTGCTGTTTTGGCAGGTTTAGCAGGAGTCGCAGTTACAGCAATTTTTCGCTTAGTTTATCTGCTATTATCACGCTTCCTCACTTAGTCTGGTTGCCTACTATTTTGAACCGATCATGTCCCAAAAAAACGAAACAACTGTTCTTATACTTTCATTATTAGTCACCGTTGCTTTATTGGGTGGTGGGTTTTGGTGGTTTAAAAATTTCGGCGGCAAGGTAGCAGAAACGCAAGCAACAAATGATTCAGCAATTTCCTCTAATCAACCTATTGAAAATCGCCTTAGTGCTGGCGAGAAAGTGTTAATTTCAGATGCCACACCACAACAAAAAACCGCCGCAGCAGCAATCACAAAAAGTAACTACAGCGAAGCCGTAAAACAGCTAGAACAAGCACGTCAAACCAATCGTAATCAACCAGAAAATTTAATTTATCTAAATAATGCACGTATTGGTAATCAAAAAAATTATGCCATTGCCGTGGCAGTGCCGCTAAGTTCTGATATTAATTCAGCGCAAGAAATCTTACGAGGTGTGGCACAAGCGCAAGAGGAAATTAATCAAAAAGGTGGCATTAAAGGCGTTCCTTTAAAAGTATTAATTGCTGATGATGATAACAAACCTGCTGTTGCCGAACAAGTTGCCAGTGCTTTGGTAAAAAATCCCGATATTTTAGGCGTTGTTGGTCATTTTGCCAGCGATGTTACTTTGGCGGCGGGAAAAGTTTATCAGTCAGGACAATTAGTGGCAATTTCACCTATAAGCACATCTGTGCAGTTGTCTGGGTTTGGTAATTATATCTTTCGGACGGTGCCGAGTGATCGCTTTGCGGGAAATGCTTTATCTCGTTATCAGCTTAATAATCTTAAGAAAAAGAAAGCGGCAGTATTTTTTAATTCTGAAAGTAATTACAGTAAATCACTCAAAGGAGAATTTACCACGGCGCTGTTTGGTGATGGTGGACAAGTTGTTGGTGAATATGATTTGGGTAGTAGTAGTTTTGGCGCTGGTGATAGTGTTGAACAAGCCATCAAGCAAGGGGCTGAAGTTTTGATGTTGGCGCCCAATTCCGCTACTCTTGATAAAGCTTTGCAGGTAGTTGCAGTTAACCGCAATCGCCTACCACTATTAGCCGGAGACGATGCCTACACTCCCCAAACCCTGCAAATTGGAGGTCCTGCGGCAGTTGGCATGGTGCTAGCGATACCTTGGCATATTTTAGCTGACCCACAAGCCACCTTTCCTGCCGCAGCAAGCAAACTTTGGGGCGGTGATGTCAATTGGCGTACGGCAATGGCTTATGATGCAACGGAAGCCTTAATTGCTGGAATTGAACGCAACCCTAGCCGTGCAGGAATTCAGCAAGCTTTAGCAGCACCGGATTTTAGGGCAAATGGTGCCGCTGGAGATATTAAGTTTTTACCGTCAGGCGATCGCAATCGACCGGTGCAATTAGTTAGAATCCAACCAGGAAACCGCACAAGTTTTGGATTTGAATTTGTGCCTTTGCCCAAATAAATTTTTTAGAGTTGGATTCGCCATTTAATAGATTTGAGTATAAAGCTTTTCCGCTTTAGCTATATCTCTATACTTATCATCAGAGATTCTTATTTTTAGATTTTCAAAAGTATATTAAGTTTTGTAATATCCTGTTTACTGTGAAAAAAGTAAAAGTACAAAAACCTAGATGAAAACTTTAAGTTCGTTTCAACAAAACTTCAAGTTACTTTCAGGCAAATCAATCACGGTAGGATTACTTGTATTAAGTCAGCTAGGAATCATTTTACCTCCCATAGCAAAAGGAAGAGAAATATCATCTGAAACATATCAACCTCTCTCACTCATCAATACTAAAGATAGAGTTTTCAGCCTCAAGCAATATTCCACCTCTACCAAGCCTTCTTCAATAGGTGCAACGGTACTAAATAGTGCGTTGGTAAGTCTTGCTATCAATGAGTATTTGCTCACAACTTCTGGTGGTCCTGTTGGAAATAGAAACTATTGGAAGAATGCTGGAATACCTGTATCATTAATGTACATAGACTTTAACAATTACTTCGCTCTTCGATTTAATACTGACGTAATACCAACACCCAGCAATAGAGGAGCTATCTATACAACGACACTACCGGACGGCACAGTTGTAGTAGCTAGACCATTCTCAAATTCTCGTCCCTATTTAGCCCCTACATTAGAAATTCAGCGTCCTACTGGTGCACCTTACAAAGTTAGGTATTTACCACCAAAACAGTGTTTAGCTTTCTCGGAAAATCTACTAAAGAGAGTTTCCGATTGCTACTAGAAATAGAGTACAAATATTTCTTCAATTTACGAACAAAACAGATTCTTGATAATAAGGCAAGTATTTATGAATCAAAAAAATATTCAAATAATGTTGAAAACTTTAAGAGCAACTATGTTACTTTTTGTACCTTCATTTTTAGCAATGTTTCCTAGAATGGTTTTGAGTCAGCAAACAATAGATACTCCTATTTGCTATATGAGAAATGCCAACGGTTCAATTGTAGATTTGACCATTTTTTGCAAACAAAATCGTGAGGAGAATACTCCTAATGCTGTTCAAAATATAGAGCTGTCTACTTCAGATAGAGAAAAATTGAATGCTTTCTCAGAAGAAATGTCCGAAGCTTGTGGAAAGCTTCCAACTCAATGTGCAGATAGGAAGGAACTGCTAAATCAAATGAGGATAATTTGTAGTACTCCTAACCGTTGTCCAAATTATATAAACGAAAACCTTCAAAGAACTAGGAGTTAAAATTTTACCAATACTATAGGCGAAATTCATCACCACATTCAGCTTTTGGATAATTATTCTTGAGCTGATCGTGGACACGTTGCAGATATTGTGTCGCCTCTATGCATATCTGCTCATGTAGCACAAAGTTTTGGAAGCGAGAGAAGGCTTCTTCGATGCTCCAAGGTAAAATTTGACTGATAAAATCTGCTGAGCCTGCGACAAAGTAGTAATCAGCATCTATAGAAATTATTACCCAATTAGGCTCTGGTTCTCCAATAAATAGAGCAGCAGATAAAGAAGCTACTCGCATACGAAACTCATTTAACCCTTCCAAGGTGACAGGAACTAGGTAGCTGTCATCATAATATGCCGTGAAAAGTTGAGTAGCGTACAACTGCTTATACCCATATGCTTGCAAAGCCTCCGTGATATGATTCAGCACAGATAAATCGTTAAAAGTTTCAGGTATTAAAGGTACAGCAATCCATCCTGTTAGTTTAAAAAGGACTATTTCTGGGAAACCTCTTGGTTTCCATTGACAACGAACTGCCCAGCTTAAAATTTCATCAATTTTTTTAGCTGTCTCCAAATTTCTGACTGGGGTTAAAAATTGCATCATGGCTTTTCTGTCAAGGTATAAATAAATTTAATTTTATCTAATGTATCATTAACAGATTTTTGGCAAAAGTAAAACCGAATAGCCAGAGGATGAAGATTACTACATTTACTTAAGAATTAAATCAATTTGGGGACAGTAATGTGAATTGGCACAGGGCAATAGATGGCGAGTTGACAAAATTTTAAAGTTGCTTCAATTGAATATAATTTTATCTGTACCAAGATTTCACAAACCTTAGTAGCACCGGATTTTTCAGCAAATGGTGCTGATGGAAATATTAAGTTTTTACCGTCAGGCGATGGCTCCGCCCGCCGCAGGCATCGCAATCGACCAGTTCAATTAGTTAGAATCCAACCAGGAAACCGCACAAGTTTTGGATTTGAATTTGTGCCACTCACTGAAACAAAAAACTAATGTCTCTAAAACACGAAACAAGCGAAACGATAGTTGTTAGTATATCAGCTTTATTCGTTATTACTTGGATCTTAGGTGCTGGATGGTTATTTTTCCGTAATGTTGATTTCAATCGTGTATCAGAAATGGAGCCTAACCGCCCCAGTACACCTAAAGCTGGTTTAAATGTTGCTCCCAACCAAGCTCAACCTAGTACAAGCGCCGCGCCAGTTACGCTGCCACCTCCTGTCGCAACTTTTGCCAAAGTCCCAAATGTACCATCAGGAAAGTTTAGTTATAGCGGTACTCCAGCTTGGGAACCAATTCGTACCGACGTACAACCGATGCTACAAGCAGCTTGGACGCCGTTTCAACTACGTTATACTCAGCCCAGTGATGGTAGACCGAATTCTCGAACTTTGATCAATATGTTGTTAAACGACGAACTGGCTTTTGCTCAATCTTCGCGTCGGGTTACCAAAGAAGAATATGATCAAGCAACTCAACGCGGTTTTACTTTTAAAGAGATACCCGTAGCCTTCGATGGAATTGCCGTAGCTGTTCATCCTACGCTGAACATTCCTGGTTTGACTATTACTCAGCTTAAAGATATTTATCTGGGCAAGGTCATGAATTGGAAAGAAGTTGGGGGACCTGATCTTTTAATCACCGTCTACTCTGGGCGTAAAGGAGATGGCAGCACAATTAACTTTTTTATGGAAAGCGTCTTACGTGGAGAAAATTTTGGAGCTAATATCCAGTTTATTTCTTCGACGCGGGAGGCACTGCGACAAGTGGAATCTAATACAGGCGGCATTTACTACGGCTCGGTAACTGATATAGTAAAGCGCTGCGATGTTAAGGCATTGCCACTTGGTTTACAAGCTAATGCCTTGGTTACGCCTTATAAGGAACCTATGATACCGATGGACTGTACAAAACCACAGCGTAACCAGATTAATCCAGAGGCATTTACATCAGGTAAATATCCCTTAAGTCGTCCTTTAACAGTCGTTGTCAAACAAAATGGCAAGGAAGAGCAACGTGCCGGCGAAGCTTATAGTCAATTGTTGCTGACAACTGAAGGGCAGGAACTAATTACTAAAACAGGATTTATTGGCGTGCGCTAATAGGTTGATGCAAAATATTTAGGCTCTACTTAATTTCTATGTCTCAAAAAAATGAATCGGCTGTTTTAATTTTGGCGCTGATTATTACTGCCGCTTTATTGGGTGGGGGTTTTTGGTGGTTTACTCGTAGTGGCTTGAATATCGGTGGTACAACTCAGGGTGATGGTAATTCAAGCCCAGCACAAACGCCTCAAGGCTCAAAACCAAATCAAACTACGACGCCGATCAAAACTTTTGCCTTGCCAAGCAATGTCCCTGCTGGTACTACGGTCAAAATTGCTGGTTCGACAAGTATGGTGCAAATTAATCAAGCGCTAAAAAATAGCTTTGAGAGGCAATTTCCCAGGACAGTTGTGAATACGCAAGCTGGGGGAACAGATCAGGGTGTGCAGTCACTGCTTGGGAAAACTGTTGATCTTGCGGCGATATCTCGTCCGTTGAGTTCCTCAGAACAGTCTAAAGGTTTGGTTGTTGTACCTGTAACGAAAGATGCGATCGCGATCGTGGTTGGCAAAGATAATACCTTCCGTAAAGGATTAACCAGCGCTCAAGTTGCGGATATTTTCCAAGGCAAGATTACTAATTGGTCGCAAGTGGGAGGAGAAGCGGGAACTATTCAGGTAATTAATCGACCAGCCTTCAGTGGCACTCATCAGGCGTTTCAAGAGCTGGCACTCAAAAATGCTGCTTTTGGAACAACACCTAACATTACCACGCTCCAGCAGGATGTCACTACTCCTCTGTTGCAAAAGTTGGGTACTAATGGTATCGGTTATGCGACTTTTGCTCAGGTGGCAAATCAACAAACGGTAAGGGTAGTAGCAGTGGATGGTTTGACGCCAGAAGCTGCTAATTATCCTTATCAACGAGAGTTATACTATGCTTACCAGAGTCCAGCGAGTCCTCAAGTCCAAGCGTTTTTGGGGTATGCTATTTCACCTCAAGGACAACAGATAATTGCAGAGACAAGTAAGTAAAAACGGGTCATATTTAATGGTGCAATTTACTGATATAGCGCCTCTAGGATATTGCTCATAGAATTATCGAATGGCTTTACCTAGAGGCGTTTAGATAGTGACGTTTTATCAGTTTCAACAGGGAAAATTGTCAGTTAAGGCGAGTTGCAACGATGTAAATAAGCTTTTGGTTGTTGCCGAAGCCAAAGCTAGTTATAACTTAGAGTCTGCGCCAGGATGCCCTAAAATACCGAACTATATACGGCTTCGGCAGTATCAGCAACAAGCGGTAAGCAATTGGTTTGCTAATCAGGGGCGGGGTACGCTGAAGATGGCGACGGGTAGTGGTAAGACGATTACGGCTTTAGCGATCGCGACTGAACTTTATCAGAAAATTGGCTTACAAGTCTTACTGGTTGTTTGTCCTTATCGACATCTGGTGAGCCAGTGGGATAGGGAATGTCGTAAGTTTAGTCTTGAACCTATTTTAGCATTTGAAAGTGTCCGTAACTGGCAAAGTCAGCTTTCCACCCAACTTTATAATATTCATTCTGGCAAGCAAGCTTTTTTGACGATTATTACTACAAATGCCAGTTTAATTGGTGATGGATTACAATCTCAAATTAAGTATTTTCCTGATAAAACTTTGATTGTGGGTGATGAAGCTCATAACTTGGGTTCACCTCGTTTAGAGCAAAGTTTACCGAGAAATATTGGCTTACGTTTGGCTTTATCAGCGACACCTGAACGTTATTTTGATGAACAAGGAACAGAATTTGTCTTCGATTATTTTGGTTCCGTTTTAGAGCCAGAACTAACCTTGGCAGATGCTATTAAACAAGGGGCGTTAGTCCATTATTTATATTATCCGATTTTAGTAAAGTTAACCGAAAACGAAACTCGTACTTATGCAAGATTAACTAAACGAATTGGTTGGGCAATGATGGCTGAGGAGAATCTTGCAAATCAGGAAACTTTAACTTCATTATTAATGCAACGTGCTCGTTTAATTGGCACAGCAACGAATAAATTAGCCGCGTTACGTCAGTTGATGATAAAGCGTTTGGATAGTACTCATACTTTATTTTATTGTGGTGATGGTTCCGTAGAAGAGGCAGTTAGCGTTGAAGGGGGACGCCAATTAGCAGCGGTAACAAAGTTATTAGGAACGGAATTAGGTTACCGAATTAATACTTATACTGCTGAGACATCTTTAACAGAACGAGAAGATTTACGCAGACAATTTGAAACTGGAAAATTGCAAGGTTTGGTGGCAATTCGCTGTTTAGATGAAGGGGTTGATATTCCAGCGGTTCAAACTGCTATTATTTTAGCAAGTAGTGGTAATCCGCGTCAATTTATCCAGCGTCGGGGCAGAATTTTACGTCCTCATCCAGGTAAAGAACGTGCTACTTTATTTGACATGATTGTGTTGCCACCAGACTTAGAGCGAGACACAATAGAAGTTGAAAGAAATTTGCTCAAAAAAGAGTTGAGGCGACTATTAGAATTTGCTGATTTAGCAGATAATGCTGGAGAAGCTAGGATGAAACTGCTACAGCTTCAGCGCAAATATGGGCTTTTAGATCTTTAAAGGAAAGTAAATAAATTAGCATGGACGATGACTTCAGTTATTCTAGCAATACTTCTAAAATTATTCCCGATTTTGCATCGGAAAAGATTTCTTTATATAGCACAGCAGTTAGTCTAAATGATGTTCAAGAACCGATTATTAGTGCCTCGGTGGAGGTTCGACAAATTATTGAGCGAGTCTTGCAAACTGAAAAAGATAAGCTTTACATGAAAAATCCACGCAATATTAACGATGATATTTTGAAGATTATTAAGGAAGCAGTGCAATGAAACTGATCTCGATCCGGCTTTGCAATTTTCGTCAGTTTTATGGCAAAACTCCTGAGATATTTCTGGCTTCTGGAGAGCAAAATACAACAATTATTCACGGTAATAATGGAGCAGGTAAGACAACTTTGCTTAATGCTTTTACCTGGGTATTATATGAAAGATTTAGCGCAGCTTTTGCTTCAGAAGAGCAATTGGTAAATAAGAGAGCAGCTAACGAAACTCCTCATCAAGGTGTAGTAGAATGCTGGGTAGAGGTAGGATTTGAACATCAAAATAAGCGTTATCAAGCTAAACGTTTGTGTCGTGCTTATAAGAACTTAACAGGGGTTGAGCTGCGTAAAAGTGAGTTATATCTGCAAATAGCTGGAGATGACGGACGTTGGGTGCCGCCTGAACAACCACCCGATGATATTATTGGTCGAATTTTACCTGTATCACTACATCAATACTTCTTTTTTGATGGTGAAAGAATTGAACAAATTGTCCGTTCTGAACAAAGGTTAGAAATTGCCGAAGCCACTAAAACTTTATTAGGAGTAGAAGTTCTAACTCGCTCGATTAAACATTTAAAAGAGGCAAAAAAAACTTTAGAGTTAGAATTAGCTAATATTGGGGATTCAGAAACTAAAAAATTACTAAGAGAACAGAAGAAACTAGAAATAGAGAGCGAGACTATTACCGGACGCCAAATAGAAATTACTCAAGAATTAGGTCATCAAGATGAATTCAAAAAAGCCTTCAGCAATCATTTGCTCGAATTGAGTGGTGCCGAGGACTTACAGAAACTACGAGATGAATTAGAAGTAAGAGCAAAGTTACTTATCGGACAACTGAAACAGGCAAAAGATACCTTAAAAAAAGCTATTTCTACTCGTGGTTATATGGTTTTTATTTTGGGTGCAACTAAGGAATTTCGCTCAATTGTTGATGATTTACGGGAAAAAGGAGAACTACCTATTGGAATTAAACGACAATTTGTTAGTGATTTATTAGATGAAAAACGTTGTATTTGTGGAGCAGATTTAGTTGAAGGAACTCATGCTCATCATCAAGTATCAGCTTGGATGGATAAAGCTGGAATTTTTGATGTTGAAGAAACAGCAATTAGAATGTCTACCCAAGTTGATGAAATTGAAAAGCAATTACCTGACTTTTGGGAAGAAGTTGATCGACAACAGAATAATATTGCCCAAGCTAGAAGTGAGCTTTCGGCAATTGAAACCCAGTTAGATGATATTAAGAAGAAGCTGAGAAGTTTTCCGAATGAAGATGTCAGTCAGTTACAAAAACGTTTAGACGAAACGGAAAATAAAATTCGTGATTTAACCTTGGAGCAAGGATCTAATTCTCAAAAAATTACGGTTTTAAAAGCTGAAATAGAGACAAAAATCAAGCAAGTTGCCAAGCATAAAATGAATGAGAGCAAGCAAGCTTTGGCACAACAGAGAATTGCCGCAACCCAAGATTCAATTGAGCGGTTAACAGAGGTAAAAACCCGTTTAGATAATCAATTTAGAGCTTCTTTAGAGCAGCGAGTTCAAGAAATTTTTGCCTCAATTTCCTTCACTCCCTATATTCCAAAATTAAGTGACAAATATGAATTAACCTTAATAGAAAACACAGTAGGACAAGAGACAACTGTGGCAGCTTCCACCGGAGAAAATCAGATTCTCAGCTTATCATTTATTGCTGGGATTATTGACCGAGTAAGAGAGTGGATTCAAGAAAATACTTTGATGGGACCTGATAGTAGTACTTTCCCAATTGTCATGGATTCTCCTTTTGGAAGTTTGGATCAAATTTATCGCAGGCAAATTGCTAAAACACTACCTCAATTAGCAAATCAATTGGTAGTTTTAGTAACTAAAACTCAGTGGCGAGGTGAAGTTGAGCAAGAAATGTCAACTTATAAAGGTAGAGAATATGTTCTTACTTACAATTCTCCTAAACCTGATTGTGAAGAAGATTGGATTGAATTAGGAGGAGAGCGTTATCCTTTAGTAAAACAAAGCCCTAATGACTTTGAATATACTGAAATTGTTGAAGTAGATTACGGTTTTTAGTTGATTTAATTCTCATACTGCTACTTTACTAACTCAACCCGTGCTCAGCATCTTACATCATGAAAACGTCAAAAAATTGTGATTAATTATGCGGATAACCCAAAAAACTCCTGTAAGTTTGAACAAAGCCAAATGTGAGTGATTCATTATGGTTAGTTCGGCACAAGAGCACACCAGTAAAATTTTGACAAAAAATTTGGCGACGGATACCTGGTGGGGCAAAGTTAGCTGGGAAGAATATATTGCACTGGCTAAAAATCCTGCTTATGCCGACGGCAGGTTTTATTACCATCAAGGACTCTTAAGGATTGAAATGTCGCCCCTTGGTCCACGCTATGGTCGTCAAAATTCGCTTATTTCTAAGTCGGTTAGTCTTTTTGCGACCATTAAGAACATCCGCATTGTTGAGTTTGCTAATACTAGTTTTAGCAAAGCTGGTCTTGCTGAATTTCAACCAGATTTAGCCTTCTATATTGGTACTGGTTTAAAAGTACCACCACTAACTGATTTGCCTGTCGATCTTCAACAGTATGACCCACCAACTTTGGTTGTGGAAATAGGTGATTCTACTGTCAGTGATGAATTGGGACGCAAGCGTTTGTTGTATGAAGATTCAGGTATACAAGAATATTGGGTAGATGATTTGAGTGTTGGTGAAATTATTGCCTTGACGATTCAAAATGGTCATAGTGGACGTATTCGTGAGTCAAGTGTTTTGCCGGGTTTATCTATCTCACTAGTAGAAAAAGCGCTAAAACGTGGCAAAATTGATGACGATACAAAGATTAATCTTTGGCTGCTCAAAATATTTAGTCAAGGGTAAATTAAGGAAACGGCAACCTTTCCCTAAAAGTATTTTGATTGATTGGAAGCGGCTTTAATAGATAGTTTTTGTAGCTTTAGTTAAAATTAGCAAAAGCAAGTATTAAAAATATGAGTTTCAACAGAATCAGGGTAGCCAAAGATAAAGCAGATTTAGTCAAAGCTTTAACTGTATTGGAAGGTTCAACCGGACCCTTCCCAACTTATGCTGATGTTATGGTGTTTGCGGCAACTTTGGGCATGAAGCGCAAAAAACGAGTTGCATTAGGTGAAATTTCTCGCGAGCCTTCGCCAATTAGTTTTGAAGTTTTTATTTCTAGAAATTATGATTTAGTATTTAAGTTACTGGCAATAGCTCATACCAAAGATAGCAAAATTTTATCTACAATTGAACCCAGCGCTGAAGAAAAACGGATCGAAATTTTTGAAGAATATGCTAATGGTGGACTAGAAATACTACGGGACGAATTGCGGGGAATCGTTGACTATTCTGAGCAACTTTTGTTATTTTTATCAAATGAGCGGGGGAAATCAGAACCAGAAGAAGAATTTAATTTAAGTCGTTTTCTTTGAGTCAAATTAAACGCCAAAGTGAAATTATTGGAGCTTTGAGTAATAGATATTGTGCCGTGCTGAAACGGCTATTGTAAATTGCTTCGATCTGCATAACTAGTTGTTTAACTTATTAGTTAAAGTTTAGTAGGTTGCAGGTTGGAGTTTTTAGATAAATCCTCCAACCTGCTTTTTTTTTATTGAAAACATTAGGTGAATTATTGACAAGTATTGGAGGTAAATGTCAACAATTTCTTAAAGTTTTAGCCGCGACATTGAGGATTTGGGTTGTTCATACACCAGTAATTTCCAGGTTTGAGACTTGTATCGGCAATAGGTTCTGGCATATTTTCTGTGGTAGTCTTTTCTGGTAGAGAAGGCACAGTTTGAGGTGTAGTTGTCTCAGAGGGCGCAACTTCTGGTGCTGAATTATTTGTCGGAGTTGTTACATCAGACGGCATTGAGCGATCCTCTGTGTCAACTCGTGGGGTTGGTGAAGAGTCACTTTCTGGCTGAGTTTGAGCTAATAACTGACTACTACTAGGATTAGTGATTGCCAAAATGGGAAGGCTAAAAAGGGCGCTAATGCTAGCAATTCCAATAATACTAGCAATCCTTTTGCTGGAATTTTTCTTAAGCTGCCTATTCATTCAGTCTCTCCTTGAGTCAACGAAACAATTGTTGAACTTCTCCAGATTTTATTGAGCTGAAGCTAAATTTCTTCAGTTCAATAATGTAAAACTTTTGGACTAAAGTTCGCTGTTAACAATAGGTTGATTCATGAGCTGACTCGTCTCTCGGAAGGCTTATATAATAATTAATTACTCTGTATCTATAGGTACAACTTAAAGTGAGCATAATGTGTTAAAAAGGCTAACTTTTCATAACATCTCAGCGGCGATGTCTTGTTTCAGTTTTGCTGGCTTGAAAATACTTGAATTGCTATGCTAGTAAGATTTAATTTGTTGTTTGAGAAGCGATCGCCATTATGACAATTGCTAAATGAGCTTAGAATTAAATGCCTCAACCTGCCTTATCAAAATTATCCTAATTGCTCGACAAAACAATGTTTGGATATTTTTTAATTTCTTTAAATATTAATTTTTAAAACTATTAAAACCTCATACCTTGAAATATTTTTTTCATCATAATTTTATAATTTATAGCATTATTAATCAAAGTTATTAACGTCTTCTGAGTCTTCAACTATTAATCTACGACGTTCTAAAAAAGCGAGTGTTTCCGGTACATGAAGACTAATTTGGGGAACACCACTAACTAACAACAACCATCTATCTCCTGCCTGACGCAACTCCCATTTTTCGGTTGGTTGCGAAGGAAAAATCTGCATATTTCCTAGCTGATCGCATTCGCAAATAAATCCCCAAGTTAAGGCTTGACTTACTACATTTTCAACCACTAACTACCTTATTATACCTTTTCATCAGCCACAAATGACTTATCAGTTGAAGGTTAAATAATTCTCTGTTGAGCTATATTTGACCTAACTACAGATTTTAGCTGTCTATGAACACAAAATAGGTTAAGGTTAAGTTAAAAAAAGTTTTTTAGTTACTCAACTATTTGCCACCGTAATTGCAAACAAGCAACTTTTATATTATTAATTATGGACTGAAAATAACATGACATTGGCTCATTTTGAAACTTCTTTAAGGCGTTGCTAAATAAGCCATAAGTTGTTGATAATCTCGAAATACTAGTCTTCTGCTAATACTGTAATATCTGGGAACTTTGAAAATCGTTTTTCCCTGGCTTTAAGCGGCTATAATCAAAATCTTGTTTGTTCAACTGCGATAACTAAGATTTATATGAGCATAAATCAGCAATTAGGGAAGAATTTTGATTCTTCCCTGCAACTCCAACGAAAAACTGATTCCCACATTATGCAGTTGGCTAGTTTTTTGCTTTGCTTTTTCAATTGAATTAAGACAAATAATTGATAACCTTAAAAACACACCCTGCTGATGAAATTAATTAACCAAAACGTCCACTGACATAATCCTTTGTCGCTTCTTGTTTAGGACTTTGGAAAATATTTTCAGTTTGATCGTATTCCACCAAATAACCTTGTTTACCACCTTTTTCTGTAGCTTTAGCATTAAAAAAGGCAGTCATATCAGCAACTCTTGTTGCTTGTTGCATATTGTGAGTCACAATTACAATGCTATATTGTTCTTTCAATTGATGCATTAAATCTTCAACTTTAAGGGTTGAAATCGGATCAAGAGAAGCACAAGGTTCATCCATCAAAACAACATCTGGATTAATAGCAATTGCCCTGGCAATACACAATCTTTGTTGTTGTCCACCAGACAAAGCCATACCATTTTGTTTCAGTTTATCCTTAACTTCATCCCATAACGCGGCTTGTTGCAAAGAACGTTCAACTAACTCATCCAAATTACCTTTATAACCATTTACCCGTGCCCCATAAGCGATATTATCATAAATCGATTTTGGGAAAGGATTAGGCTTTTGAAACACCATACCAATACGGCGTCGTACTTCTACTGGATCAATATTTGGTGCGTAAAGGTCTTGATCATTATAATAAGCCTTACCCTCAACATGAAAGCTATCAATTAAATCATTAAGACGGTTGAAGCTTCTTAATAAGGTACTTTTTCCACAGCCAGAAGGTCCAATAAAAGCCGTTACACGATTTTTAGGAATCTCAAGATTAACACCCTTTACGGCTAAAAACTTACCATAATAGATGTCAAGGTTTTCTGTCCGCAGGACAGTTTTAGTTGAATTATCTAGGCGCTGACTATGATTGGTAGTTGACTGATTAAAAGACATAAAATTCTCTGAAGTTAGGTTGAAGATTGACTGGAGAAAAAAGCATCACTTACGGCTACTATTTGAAAGCAAACTTATCATTAACAATTAAAACAAAGCCAATGTCTTGATTATTCTATTTCTGTGTTTTTATCTCATAACTAACATTGATCTCAACCATTGCTTAATATATCTGCTTCCGAGTTGCCATACGAGCAAAAATACTAGTTAGTAGAATTAAAAACACCAAGATAAACGACGCTGCCCAAGCCAACTCTTGTTGAGGTTTGAAAGGAACTGTGGCAAAGTTATAAATCAAAACTGAAAGCGTGGCAATTGGCTGAGTCCACAAAGTTTCTGGCGTTAATTTTGGCCAAAATGGTGAATTAAGCGCCGTAAAAATTAAGGGGGCAGTTTCTCCAGCCGCACGGGCAATTGCTAAGGTCACGCCTGTAATAATTGCAGGTATGGCGGCAGGAATAACAATCTGCAAAACTGTCTGATAATTAGATGCTCCCACTCCCACAGATGCCCATCTAATATCTTGAGGTACAATCTGTAAAGCTTCATCAGTTGTACGGATAATAGTCGGCAACATCAGCACCGCCAGCGCCACACCACCAGCGAATGCCGAAAAGTTTCCCGTCGTTACGACAACCAAACCAAAGGCAAAAATACCAGCAATAATTGAAGGCACACCCGCCAAAACGTTTGTGGCAAAACGAATTCCTTGGGAAATTTTACCAGAACTAAACTCTGATAAATAAACAGCAGCCAAAACCCCAAAAGGTAGACTAATTAAAGTACCAATTCCTACCGTAATTAAAGTACCAACAATCGCATTAGCAATTCCTCCTCCCTGCAAACCAGGCGGCGGTGGCAGCTTAGTAAATAAGTCTAAGTTTAAACGCCCAGCTCCCTGCCTGATTACATAAATCAGCACGGCAAATAAAGGGATGAGGGCAATTACTAAACACGCCCCCGCCAAGGTTGTCATGATGATGCCAAATATTGAGCGTCCATTACTATAAGAACGAGTTAAACTACCCGTGTGCGAATCAAAGCTTGATTGGTCTTGAATTGGAGGTGACATAAAGTAAACTTAACTGGAATTACTAAAACTTCTTAACTTGACGAACAATCAACTCAGCAAAAACATTAACAATTAGCGTCAGGATAAACAAGACAAGTCCTGCATACATCAACGCTGCTACTTGCAAACCTTTGGCTTCGGCAAATTGTAATGCCAACAGAGAAGCAATAGTTTGAGCTGGTGCTAGGAGTGATGGACTAATAGAATTAGATGCACCAATTACCAAAGTTACCGCCATCGTTTCTCCCATTGCCCGCCCCAGGGCAAGCATGATGCCGCCAACAATGCCAGAAAAAGCAGCCGGGATAAGTACCCGAAACAAGGTTTCCCAGCGTGTTGCCCCCAAACCAAGGGAAGCTTGCCGCAATTCGGGAGGCAAAGAAGCCAAAGAATCGCGGGAAATCGCGGTGATAATCGGCAAAATCATGATAGTTAAGATTATGCCAGCAATTAGCATCGAACGATTGCCGGGAACAGTGGAAAATAAAGGAATCCAGCCCAAAGTCTCATGAAGCCACTCCAGAATGGGAGCAATTGCCGGGGCTAGCACAAAAATGCCCCAAAGACCATAGACAATACTGGGAATAGCTGCCAAAAGCTCTACCATGAACACCAAAGGCGTCCGTACAGACAACGGCAGAAAGTCCTCACTCAAGAAGACTGCTGTACCAATTCCTAGAGGTATGGCAAGGACGAGAGCGATCGCAGAGCTTACCAAAGTCCCATAAATAATCGGCAGCGCCCCATACTCTTCTCGTCCCTCCACCGGGTTCCATTCGCTGGAAAACAGAAATCCCAAACCATATTCCTGAATCGCAGGCAGCGCTCGAATCGCCACGGTAGAGGCAATAAACAGCAATAGTGCCGCCACCGACAATGCCAAAATGCGAGTTAGCCAGATGAAACCTCGATCCAGTGACTTTTCTGTACTAGACCGAGGTTGGAAACCTGATTCAAGATCAGGAGAAGCTTGTATGGTCATGAGTGACTTACCGTAACTTATAAAAAGGTGATGAACATTAACCCTTAATTAGCAAAAATGCTCTTGCAACTATTCAATCTGACAAACCGTAGAACACCCTAACGACTCAATTAACGACTACTTACTCACATCAATTTTGTAGTCAGCACTAATGCCATCAGCAGCAGCAGCAACTTTCTGGGCAACCGTTTTAGGTAGAGGCACATATCCTAATTCGCCAGCAACTTTTTGCCCCTCAGTCAAACCATACTCGATCATTGCTTCAATCGCTTTGGCTTTCTCTGGATCAGCAACCTTCTTAGGAGCCAGCAACCAAGTGTAGGTCACAATTGGATAAGATTCTGCACCTTCTGGATCAGAAATAAATGCCCGTAGATTTTCCGGCAATGTCACAGCATCTAGAGTTTTCGCTGCTGACTGATCGTTCGCTGCCACAAATTTACCAGCTTTATTTTCTAAAGAGGCAAACTTCAAATTATTATTCTTGGCATAACCGTATTCGGTATAACCAATCGCGCCTTTTGTTTGCTGAATTTGAGCAGTAACGCCTTCATTACCTTTTGCACCAACACCTGTGGGCCACGATACTGTTTTACCATCTCCCACCTTGGTTTTCCACTCTGGGCTAATGGCGCTGAGGTGCTTTGTAAAGACGCCTGTTGTACCACTACCATCAGACCGGTGAACTACGGTAATCTTCTGATCAGGCAATGTCACACCTGGGTTAGCTGCTGCAATCTTCGGGTCGTTCCAGTTGGTAATTGTACCGAGCAAAATATCAGTATACACTGCACGAGGTAGCTTCAGTTCACCAGTTACCTCCGGTAGGTTGTATGCCATAACAATGCTACCTGCTGTCATTGGTAGCAAAAGCACGCCTCTATCTGCAGGAATTTTGGCGATTTCCTCATCCTTCATGGCTGTGTCACTTGCACCAAAGTCTACAGTGCCTTTGGTAAACTGCTCAACACCTGCACCACTACCGACGGATTGATAGTTGATCTGAAGTTTGGGGTGTACTTTGTTAAAATCTACGAACCAGCGCTGATATAGTGGCGCCGGAAATGACGCACCAGCACCAACTAGCTGTACATCACCCTTGAGGGCTAGTTTATCAGTGCCACCAGCAGCAGCACCAGGAGAGGCACTATCACCTGTGGCTGGACTGTTGGCAGCTTGCTGTCCGCCACAAGCGGCTAAACTTAAAGTCATCGCGACAACTGAAATCGAAGCCGCTACGCGAATTGGATTGGTTAAATTGCTACGATAAAGCATCGCTATTTTCTATTACTTGCATTGGGGAAGTCTATAAAAGAATAGCGTTTGCAAGTAAAGGGAAGATTAACAAACTCAAATTTATAACCTTAATCTGAAGAAAATGGCAAAAATTGATTCTACCTCAGACCGATGAGATAAATTGAGTGAGTAGTTTTGAGAGGAATTCAGCTAAACTATCAGGCATTATATTACTACATAAGTTTGGGTAATCTAAAAATACTTTTTAGTGTGGGCAGCAATGCTTACAGCAGAATATTTGCCTCTGTTTTAACTTTCAACTAACTAGCCGCCAAAAACGGATAATCGATATATCCCTTCTCACCACCGCCATAAAATGTCGTAGAGTCTGCTGCATTTAATGGTGCATTCAAAGCAAATCTTTTTGGTAAATCAGGATTAGCAATAAACGGTATGCCGAAGGAAACCAAATCTGCTTTTTTGCTTGACAAAACGGCATTTCCTCGGTCTAAATCATAACCACCATTAACCATTAATGTGCCAGAAAAGCGATCGCGTAAAGCACTTGTTGGCACTTTTATACCGCCATGTCTCAAGTCTGCCTCCATCACCTCCACAATATGCAAATACGCCAACCCAAAGCGATTTAATGCCTCAGCCACATAACTAAAGGTCGCCAAAGGATTAGAATCATGCATATCGTTAAACGTGCCACTCGGTGAAAGCCTAACTCCGACTCGCCCAGCACCCGCAACCGCCACAACCGCTTCTGTAACTTCCATAAGCAACCGGGCGCGATTTTCAACCGAACCGCCATATTTGTCAGTACGCTGATTTGTGCCATCCCGCAGAAACTGATCAAGCAAATAGCCATTAGCGCCATGAATCTCTACCCCATCAAATCCCGCTGCTAAGGCATTTTCTGTGGCTTTACGATATTGTTCAACAATTCCCGGTATTTCTGCGGTTTCCAAGGCACGAGGCGTTACATGAGGCTTCATCCCTTGATAAGTCGCCGCCTCACCTTTGGGTGCGATCGCACTTGGTGCCACAGGTAACGCCCCTTGCGGTTGCAAATCTGGATGAGATACCCGCCCGACGTGCCATAATTGCAGAAAAATTCTACCGCCTTGCTGATGCACTGCCTCGGTAACTAACTTCCAACCCGCCACTTGCTCTGGTGAATGTATGCCCGGAGTGGCAGGATAACCTAAGCCTTGAGGAGATATTTGGCTTGCTTCGCTAATAATTAGTCCCGCTGACGCACGTTGAGCATAATATGTCGCATTAATTTGTTCTGGAACATTGCCATCGCCTGCACGGTTACGAGTTAAAGGTGCCATTACGATCCGATTTGGTAATTCTAAGTCACCCAGTTTGTAAGGAGAAAATAAATTAATTTCTGTGTTCATGATGCCAATCTCCAAAATTAGTGATTTTGTGACAAGAAAAATACCTGTTGCTGTTTCACAAAAAATTACAGAACAGTTTTTTTCGATTACGCTTGCTCTTGTTATTTCTGGTTCCGTCGGTCGAATCAAGCTTTCATTGACATTAACTCGAATGTTTATTCGATAGTTCGATTATATCGAATAAATGAACTTTGAGTTAGCCTATGTCATAATGCAGATATGAGACTGCTTTATCATCCAGACTGCAAAGATATCTCTTTAGCCGGCGTTTTGTATGCCTTGGGAGATCCCATACGGCTGGAAATTGTCAGGTTGTTGGCAACCAAAGGAGAGCAACCATGTGCCGGATTTGATTTTGTGATTGTCTCAGGCAACACCCAAAAAGCGATCGCCAAATCCACCATGTCTCATCATTTTCGAGTATTGCGAGAATCTGGCGTATTATACTGCCGCAAAGAAGGCACTCAACATATCAATTCCTTACGACGAGAGGAATTAGATGCCAATTTTCCAGGCTTAATGGCAGCCGTGCTACAAGCCGCTCAAAAGTATCCCTCTTTTTTGCCTGCCGCTGGTCAAGCCACAACATTAGCGTAACGGCATTAGAAATTCTCAACCTCCATACCTATAAGGCATTTGAGCAAAATAAATCTTTACCTTGACAGTTCGTACTCATAACGAATACGCTTTAGATATCGTAAGTTTACGATCAGTAACATTAAACTCGTCAAGGAAACAAACTCATGCTGCCTAACAAAGAAGGACAAAAAATCCCCTCTGTAACCTTCCCAATTCGTAAAAACAACGAGTGGGTTAACCTCACCACTGACGAACTATTTAAGGGCAAAACAGTAGTTGTTTTCTCATTACCGGGAGCATTTACACCAACTTGTTCCTCCAGCCATCTTCCTGGTTACAACGAATTAGCCAAGGTGTTTAAGGCAAACGGAGTCGATGAAATTGTTTGTGTCTCAGTCAATGATACTTTTGTGATGAATGAGTGGGCAAAAGATCAAGAGTGCAGCAATGTGACATTAATACCCGATGGCAATGGCGAATTCACAGAAGGCATGGGAATGCTAGTTGACAAAGCCGACTTGGGTTTTGGCAAACGCTCTTGGCGCTATTCGATGCTAGTCAAAGACGGCGTAGTAGATAAAATGTTTGTTGAGCCAGAAGTACCAGGCGATCCGTTTGAAGTATCGGATGCTGAGACAATGCTCAACTATATCAACTCCAAAGCAGAAAAACCAAAACTAGTTTCCTTGTTTACCAAAGTCGGTTGCCCCTTCTGTGCCGCCGCCAAAGGAATGCTTAAGGATCATGATATTGACTACGAAGAAATTGTCTTAGGAAAAGACGTTACCACACGCTCATTACGGGCTGTTACAGGTTCAACCACAGTACCGCAAGTTTTTGTTGATGGTAAGTTAATTGGCGACTCAGAAGCGCTAACCGCCTATTTTTCTACCAAATAAAAAGAGAGAAAGTGAAAAAAGCAGCCTCAATACGCGATCGCTTTGATTGACGGGCAGAAAATCCGCAAGATAAGTCATCAAGCCTGGTTTAATGCCACGACAAACTGCCAAGAAGAGTTCAAAGCCTCATGCTTTGAGCTTTTATATGGCATGATCAAGCTTTGATTCCCAGAAAAAACTGGGACTAATCAAGTATGAAAGAACCAAAATCAACCCAACTTTGAGGAAGCATTAGGAAGAATAAAAACAATCATCTGTGACACAAGTCTTGTTTGTCGAGAAATTCTTTCCTACTCTTCCTCTGTTTATATATGATTGTTCTTTTATCCTTGAGGCTTATCGATCCTAACTGATGGCTGTTCCTAATGAACTTTTATGGGCATTGATTGGCTTATTACTGACAATCGGTGGTACTTTTCTAGAAGCCTTTGTCACAAACCCGCCCTGGGACTGGTCTGGACAAGGCATCCATACCGTCTCACTTGGTGTTAGCTATCAGATTGGGGCTGTACTCCTTACCGCTTGCTTGGGCGGCAAAAACGCTGGTGCGCTGGCTCAAATTGCTTACATTGTCTTAGGCTTAAAACTTCCAGTCTTTACCGGAGGCGGTGGGCTCAATTATCTCAGAGAGCCAACCTTTGGCTACTTGCTGGGTTTTATTGCGGGTGCTTGGGTTTGCGGATTTTTTGCCTTTCGGATGCGTCCACGAGTCGAATCTTTGGCTTTTAGCTGCATTTGTGGACTAATAACTATCCATATTTATGGTGTCCTCTATTTAATTATTTTCCATACCCTCAGTATGACAGTTGTCAAAAGCTTACCTTTAATGCAAGCTATTATGACCTACACTATTTATCTGCTACCAGGTCAATTGGTGGTAGTCTGTGCTGTTACCGTTTTAGCGTTTGCTTTGCGGAAACTGATGTTTTATTAGCTTGTTTGTTGACTAATGAGCAATGACAAATTATCATGCGTTTGAAAAACCGTTTCTTCTGGATTGCTGCCGTTATTAGTCTGATTTTGGATCAATTAACTAAATATTTGGTGATCCAAAATTTAGCACTTAATGCGACGATACCCCTACTAACAAATGTCTTTCATTTTACCTACGTCAGAAATACTGGCGCAGCTTTTAGCCTCTTCCAAGGAAGTGCTTGGTTGCGCTGGCTGTCTTTATTTGTAAGTCTTGGTTTAGTTGCCCTTGCCTGGTTTGGACCAATACTTAACAAGCTTGAGCAGTTGGGATATGGTTTCATTTTAGGCGGTGCATTAGGCAACGGTATCGACCGATTTGCTTATGGTTATGTGGTTGATTTTCTAGATTTCCGCCTAATTAAATTCCCCGTGTTCAATTTAGCCGATACTTTCATTAATGTCGGCATTATTTGTTTATTAATTGCCAGCTTTTGGCAGACGGCACCGCCAACCGAGTCTCGGCGTCGTTAGTAGTGAATTGTGATTTTATACGATCAACTACTAATAATTGAGTGTTTAGGCTGATTCTGGTTTAATTAACCAAGAAGGATGGACTAAAAGTTCAGCAGTAGAGCGTTTTTCGACCATTTCTCGTGTAATTGTGCAACGTGTAACATCTTTGCGAGATGGTAATTCGTACATGACATCTAGCATTAGTTCTTCGAGGATACCCCGTAGCGCTCTTGCTCCAGTTTTACGTCGAAAGGCTTCTTGAGCGATCGCTCTTAAAGCTTCTGGCTGAAAATCCATACGCACATTGTCCATCTTCAGCAATTTTTGATACTGCTTAACTAAAGCATTACGAGGCTGTGTCAAGATAGCCATGAGAGCTTCTTCATCTAGAGCTTCTACGGCGGTAATAATCGGCAAACGTCCAATTAATTCGGGAATTACACCAAATTTTACTAAGTCCTCTGGCTCTAGGTGTTTGAAAATATCTGTTACTTGTGTTGCCAAAGCAGTTGCCTCGCTTGACTGATCTGCTGGGGTTGGTTGTAGAAAGCCAATCGTTTTTTTGCCGGTGCGTTGCTCTACGACTTTTTCTAGCCCCACAAAAGCACCACCACAAATAAACAGAATATTACTAGTGTCTAATTGAATACATTCTTGATAAGGATGTTTTCGTCCACCTTGGGGCGGAACATTTACCACTGTGCCTTCTAAGATCTTCAAAAGTGCTTGCTGTACTCCTTCACCGGAGACATCCCGCGTAATTGACGGGTTTTCGCTTTTACGAGCAATTTTATCAATTTCGTCAATATAAATAATGCCTTTTTGTGCCGCTTCAACATCAAAATCGGCAACTTGCAACAGTCTGAGCAAAATGTTTTCCACATCATCGCCGACATAACCAGCTTCGGTGAGGGTGGTGGCATCAGCGACGGCAAATGGTACATCTAGCTGAGTCGCCAAGCTTTGAGCCAAAAGTGTCTTACCACATCCAGTAGGTCCAATGAGCAGGATATTGGACTTAGCCAGCTTTACGCTGTCATCAACGACGGTTTTGCCAGAATTAGTTTTGTCAACATCAAGGCGCTTGTAGTGGTTGTAAACTGCCACTGAGAGGACTTTTTTTGCTTGGTTTTGACCGATGACATGGGCATCTAAAGCCTGCTTGATTTCGGTTGGCTTTTGTACTTGATTCCAAGCTAGATGAGTGGCGCGGGCGGGTTGCTTGGTTGGTTGATCTGAGGGTAGGGGCGGTTGAATTGCGGTGTCATTGGAGGAATTGAGCAATTCTTCGTCTAAAATTTCGTTGCACAGTTCGACGCATTCATCACAGATATATACGCCAGGACCTGCAATTAATTTGCGTACTTGCTCGGAGGATTTACCGCAAAATGAGCATCTTAGATAGGAGTCGTGTTTTGACATATTGTCTGGCTGTGTTAGTAACAGGGGGTGTAGGGCTGTTGTTCGATTGAGCGATCTGCGCTTCTCCCAAAGGGAGACGCCTGCCGTAGGATGCCCGTAGGGCTGTAGGGCGAACGCAGCAGCGCAACGCTCTCGCTGATCTCAAGTTTTACCATGTAGGTAACAAAAAAGCTGAAGCTTGTCTAGCGCGTCGGGCGTCTACTCCTCTAGCAAAATTTAAACATTGGTCGAAAGAAATTGACCATTCAAAATACTATGTAATACCATTCTAAGAACAATCTCTCAGTCCTTGCGGTATCAACAATTTGCAATAAAATACTGCCATTTATTCTCAATTAGCAAAGATTGTTGCAAATAGGACTGGCAATAACTATCATTGTCAATAATGGGTTTTTTTTGAGAGGGTATTTATGCCTCCATACACAGCCGCTTCACTTAAATCTGAGCTAAACTCTCGTGGTTGGCGCTTAACTCCCCAACGGGAAACAATTCTGCACGTTTTTCAAAATTTGCCCAGAGGAGATCATCTTAGTGCCGAGGAACTTCACGACTTGCTACAGCAGCGTGGAGAAGCGATCAGTTTGTCCACAATTTACCGTAGTGTCAAGTTAATGGCGCGAATGGGTATCTTGCGGGAACTAGAGTTGGCGGAAGGGCACAAGCATTATGAGCTAAATCAGCCTTTTCCGCATCATCATCATCATCTAGTTTGCATTCAGTGCAACCGAACCATTGAATTTAATAATGACTCGATTTTGAAACAAGGGATGAAGCAGGTAGAAAAAGCTGGTTTCCAGTTAATTGATTGCCAATTTACAATTCATACTATCTGTCCAGAAGCAGTGCGGATGGGATGGCCCTCGGCACTGCCTAGTAATTGGTGTTGCACAAGAGCGATCGCTCATAGTGTACATTAAGATTTAGATGTTCCTTGGTCGTATGGCGCTCACTTGCTCTGGTCTAAGTTCTACAAAATTACCAGAAACTTCCTTTAGTGCCAGTAATAAGTCAATTAAATTTGAAGCGGTGCTGATCAGAAGGTGTGAATTGCTCATCACGTTTTCTAAAAAAGAGAGTTAAAAGAGTCTTATTCACTCTTTTAACTCTCAAAAAGGAGTTAGGATCTAAAGCAGAATTACTTACCCTTAACTTGACCTTTGGCTTGTTCCATTGCAATTTCTTTAAATGCCTGATAAGAGCTAATAGTAGAAGCGCCTTCAATTGCTTTAACTGCCAAATCTTGAACTTGTTTTTGTGCCGCTTCTAGTTGTTTCGATAAGTTTTGAATTCTGGCTTCCGAAGTGTGAATTGACTGCTCAAGAGATTGAATTCTCAACTCATAAAAGCGCTTATTACCTTCAAGTTCTTTGTTTTGCAGATCAGCCTTGACTTTTACTTGATAGTTAGCAATACCTTTGCCTTCTTCCTTAGCTTTCTTAATGGCAGCTTCCTTCTCTTTCTCAAACGCCTCTACCTTAGATTTTAACTCTTCAAACTGCTTCTCATGTTCTGCGATCGCTTTTTCGCGCTCAGTCCAAGTTTTTTCTTGTTCTTGTTTGGCTTCTTCCAATTGTTTGTATAAATTTCTTTGTATCTGCTCATATTCGTCGTTATTTAAACTACGCCGCAGAGTCAATTCATAATCATATTCTTTAGCATCTCGCTGCCGAATTTTACTCTGCTCATCATTGCGTTCTTTAATAGTACGCTTATGTTCATCTTGCTCTTTTTCCCAAGCTTTTCTTAACTCTTGAATCTCTTGATCTAAAGTTTCTCGCCTTTGACTAAGTTCTTCCTGAAAGGCTTTTGAATTATCTTCATAAGCTTGGATTAAAACATCTAATGTATCTTCTTTAATTTCTGCTAAATCGTGTAATTCTTCAAGTTGTTGAATTTCTTCTGCTACAGAAGTCTGTAACTCAGCTAATTTTGCAGCTTCTGTTGTTAGTTTCTCTGATAATTCACTAACAGCACTACCAAACCCTGACTGTAGTTTAACAATACTATCAATCGTCAAAACCATTTTATCTGAAGCAACTTGCTGCTGATTTATTGCTGCTAGTTGTTGATCTTTTTGAGTGGAAACAAGAGGCTTTTCTTTGGTTTCTTTCTGAAGCTGTTTAAGTTGTGATTCTAAAGCTTTTTGCTCTTGCGCCAATTGATCATAAGCCTCAAGAATTTGGGCTTTAGTGTTTTTGTCGCTTGGTTTGCCTGCCATGAAAAAACCTCTAATTAAGTATTAGTCACTTGCTATGAGTCATTTTTTGTCTAATGACTAACTACGAAAATTCAAATTAGCTCAAGTCTGCTTAAGCTTTGGCTTGATTTCCATTTGAGGAATTATCAAATGCTCTTAGTGCTAAAGATTGAGATTGTTTTAGTGCTTCTTGTAGCTGAGTTGAAAGGTTTTCAATTTGTTCAGTTTGTTTCTGAAGTGTTTCTTGCAAAGATTGAACTTTAAATTCATAACCTTGCTTAGTTGATTCCCATTCTTTCTCAATTAATTCTGCTTTGACTTTGGCATCTTGATGAACTTCTTTAATTGCCTCTTCTCTGGCTTTCTTCATTGATTCATCAAGTTCAGTTGGAAAAGCTTCTACTTTTTTTTGATTTTCAGCAAGCAAAGGTTGACGCTCTTTTAAGATTTTTTCACGCTCTGACCATTGCTTTTCTTTTTCTTGATTTGCTTCTTGCAGTTCTCGTTCTTGATTGCGTTTTAGCTCTTCATATTCATCGGTTTCGACTTTCCGCTGACGCTCTAACTCATACTGATAATCAGCTTCTTGACGTTGCCTTTCTTTAATTAATAACTCATTTTCCTCTAAAATAAAAATTGCAAACTCTGACTGTTCTTTTTCCCAAGTTTTATGTTTCTCAGTTGTATCTTTTTCTAATAATTCTCGTTGGGTTGCTGCAGTTTGCTCTATATTTTTGAGAGTTTCTTGATGTTCTTGAGTAATTAGATGTAAAGCATCAGCAACCACACGGACTTGCTGCAGTTCTTCTAAATGCTGCGTTTCAATTGTAATAGATCGTTTGAGTTCATCTAGTTTTAAGGCTTCTGTTGCTAATTTTTCAGACAAGCCATTGACAATTACACCAAACTCAAGTTGTAAATCTGCCAGCCCTTTAACAATACTATCAATAGTATAAGTAGAGGCAATTTCTAGCAGTTGTTTATTCTTCTCTTTCTCCGCTTCTTCTTCTCTTGTGGCTATTTTGGAGTCAAGATTTTTTCGGTTTGTAAGGATTTGTTGAAATGCTTTAAAAATCTGTTCTTTGCTGTCTTTTGTTGCAACCATGACAAATTCTCCTTACACGATATTCAACTCAACAGGAAACGAAATGTAAATAAGCAAACACATTGCTTAGTTTAATTACACGAGATTGTTAACACTTTCTGGATGTTAACTTGCTGAATTAATAATTTGAGCAAAATCTTTCCCTACCGCCTAATTACTGCCATAGAGTTAGGGGTTTTTCAATGATATTTTTTGAGTAGAACATTTGTTCTACTGCAATATACTCAATGATGGGTGCGCTCGTCAAGTCTTCACCAAAAAAACGGTAAAGTAGAACGAAATGTTTTACTTTACCGCATTGCTTTACTTGACAAAAATCAACTATTATGCATTCGTAGAAACTGGAGACGATTGCGCTTTCAAATTATTGAGCAGTTCAACCATTTTTTCAGCCACACCTGCGGCAGATGCGGGGTTCTGTCCTGTAACAAGGCGATCGCTTACAACAACATGAGGCTGAAAGTTAGCGGCTTTGGTCACTTTAGCACCCCGCTCAATCAACTTGGACTCTAAAGCAAACGGCACGACCTCCGTCAGTTCAACGGCTTTTTCCTCTTCATTTGTAAAGGCAGAAACCGTCTTGCCAGCAACCAGATAATCGCCATTAGATAGTTTCAAATTCACCAAAGCCGCAGGTCCGTGGCAGACTGCACCGACAACCTTACCTTGTTCGTACAAAGTCGAAGCAATATTGGCGAGTGCCTCATTGTCAGGAAAGTCCCACATCGTACCGTGACCACCTGCATAAAAAATGGCATCGTAGTCAGAAACATCTACCTGACTAGGGTTGAGGGTATTCTCAACTTGTACAATTTTGTTTGCATCATCCAGAAATGTCTTATTTAAAGGATCTTCCAAGTCAATACCAGTCATCGGCGCTTTACCGCCTTTGGGACTAACATAATCAACCATTATTCCAGCACGAGTGAAGACATCTTCAGGGTGACTGACTTCGGCAAGATAAAAGCCCGTTTCTTTGCCTGTGTCGCCTAGAGTGCCGTGGCTGGTTAAAACGATGAGAATTTTTTTGCCTTGCATAATTATTCCTTAATTGAACTGTCTTGTGTTGATCGTATTATTTTAAATCCACTTAATGCAGTAACTAATGAGATTTGGTTAGCATTTAGTAAATCAGATATTCAATTACCGCAAACCAAATTTTTGCAGAAGTTGTTTAATAACTGAGTGGTTATGAAAATAGCATGAGATACCCGACTTCTAGTGTTATAACTTAATGAATTACCAAAAAACTTTTAAAAGAAGTCGGGTATCCTTACCAGACGAACCTGAACATAATAGGAGTATTTGAGATTAATTCAGTTCCTGAGCAGACGTACCTAATTGATATCCCAGTGCCTTCTTTTTCATCGTCTGAAAAATGTTATAAAATCCATTAGCACGAGATGGCGTGAGGCTAACATTTAAGCCAGTATCTTGAATAAAGTCAGGAGAAACTTGCAAAATTTCTTCAGGAGTTAAACCGTTTAAGCCTTCAATTAATACTGCAACTAAACCTTTGACCAATTGAGCATCTGAGTCTCCTTGATACCAAACTTTGCCATCTTCTAAGTTGGCAGTCAAGAAAACTTGCGAGGTACAGCCAGGAACTTTATTTTCTGGCAATTTATCCGCTTCTGGCATTTCTTTTAGTCGCTTGGCGTACAATAGCAACTGTTCATAACGTTGCTTGGGATTAGTACGTTTTTGAAAGCGCTCGACAATTTTTGCCAAGGCATCTGGTAATGGGGTTGAGGTTGATGACATAGCAATGTTTAAGCAAGATTAATTATTGTAATCCTAACAAGTTTTAATTGTTGGTAGTGGTAATCGGATATACCTTACACCTGAGAATTTTTACACGATTAAAAAGGCGAAATCAATCTAAATAGCAACGAACCGATACCCAACAAAGCATTTCCTAAATTACCACCACCGCCACCAGTTTTAGGTGGAGTACGAGCAATTTCCATCGCTTGCACAAAACTTTGTGATGCTTGATAACCGGCGGTATTACCTTGGGCGCTAAATAATGCTCCTGCACTCTTGGCATCTTGGTTTGCACCGGGCTCGTTTCCTAATTTATATAAGGCAATACCACGGGCGAGGAAAGCGGGGGCAAAGTCGGGCTTCATGGCTAATGCTTGATTATATTTGGCGATCGCTCCTCGAAAATTTCCTCTTTCTGACTCGGTAACACCCCAAGCATAAAAATCTTCAGGTCTTCCCGCTTGGCTGGGCATACCAATTACTCCTAATACATTGGCGCTTACAAAGCTAGTATTAGATAATGTGGCATTAGCCAAATAAGCATCTCTTAAATCAGTTGAATTTAAATTAGCTCCTGTCAAATTTGCGCCCTGTAGATTAGCACCATTAAGGGAAGCACCGGAAAGATTAGCGCCAGTTAGATCAGCACCTGTTAAATTAGCACGGCTCAGATTAGCACGGCTCAAATTAGCGCCGCTTAAATTCGCACCCGTCAAGTCAGCCAAAACCAAACCTGCATTGCTCAATTCACATTGAGGGCATTGTTTTGTGGAAAGTAATTGTTGGGTATGTTGTAAATTTTCCGCATGAGCAACCGCCGTTAAACTAGTAGTCAAAAAAGCAGCCGTAGTCAAGATTGTCAGTTTCATAGTCATAAAGCAAAGTGCCTTTGAATCGCAATATTAACTCAAAAGTATCTCTCAACAGTATCAGAAGCAGCAATCTCCCAAGAAAATCGCGCTACGATCGCATTAACAACGCGACCTCACACGCTAATTACTTTATGAACTTTTTTACTCACATTCTGCATTTGGTTGGCTCAGGCGCCGTCGCTTATATCTCTGCTAGCAGCTTACGGGATCTCAAAACCCGTCCGAATGTGCTGGCAGGGTTTCAGTTGGCAGAATCAGGCTCTGTGCCATTTATAACGGCTTTGAGCGAGCGTGCTGCCGCCGAGGGTGATTCGTGGTTAGCAGCCAAACTAGCCCGTCATGCTTCAGATGAGGAGCGTCATGGGCAGATTTTTGCCCACGGTTTGAAGCAACTCAACAAGCAAGTTATCGACTTTAAGAGTTTGCCAAAAACTACTGCTGATGGCAAGCCAGATGAGCGCCGCCGTAGTCCGTTTTTTGAGGCGTATTTTGAGGGTTATCCTCAAGAAAGTCTATCACCGCAAAAGATTGATTGGCTGATGTTTATGGCTAGTACTTACATCCTAGAATTGGATGCTAGCAAAGACTTTGCGCGGATGGCGAATGTTTTGCCAGAAGATGAAGCAACTAGCCGTAATCTGAAAAAAGGGATGCTCACTATCGCTCAAGATGAAACAGGGCACGCAGCTTATTTGCGGGAAGCAATGGAGCGTCGTTTGCCTGCAGCGGCGGTAGAGCGTTTAGTTGATGAGTGGCGCACTCGCAAGGTGAATGCTCTGCTAGCTATGGTTTCTGGCATCATCCAAAAGGGCGGTAAAACTCCTTCTTTGGTACAAGATGGTGCTCCTATAGAAATGCCTGTGGAAGCACCAGAAGCGATCGCTGCTTAATCCGGTTTAATGGGTAGAGGCGAGGCTTTTGTCTTACATCAATAATTAATTTTTTGACTTTGATAAAGGTTTTGCCTCTACCTTATGGAGTATTTAAAATGCAGTTAGAACTAGAAATTTATGATTTTAATGAGTATTTAGTTGCTTCTGATGTTATTGATTATGACAATCAAAATATCCAACTATTAGCTGAAAATTTATCTAAAACTACTAATAATAAAATTGATTTAGTCAAAAATGTATACGAATATGTGCGAGATAATATCTCTCATTCATTTGATATTAACGGCAAAGTAGTTACTTGCGAAGCCTCTAATGTCTTGAAATATCAAGAAGGTATTTGCTACGCCAAATCTCATTTACTCGCAGCACTGTTACGATGCCTAAATATTCCAACAGGTTTCTGCTATCAGAAGTTAATTTTAGATGATGCTGACAAATCTTTAATGAGTTTACACGGCTTGAATGCAATTTATCTAGAAAGTTTAGATAAATGGATTCGGGTTGATGCGCGTGGCAATAAAGCAGGCGTTAAGGCTGAGTTTGATTTAGAAAGGGAATTTTTAGCATATCCAATTAGAACAGAATATCACGAAATAGATTTTCCAATTGTTTATAGTAAGCCAAATCAAAATGTTGTTGCAGCTTTAAGAAAGAGCAAAACTCGTGATGATTTGATTGGTAATTTACCTGATGAGTTGTAAGTCGTAGAGACGTTTTGCTGGAACGCCTCTACAAGATTTGGCGTTACCCAATAGGGGGAAAAACAAAGTCGATACCGGTAAATGCTGGGTTCAGATTTGAGTTGGTTCGCGTCATAGTTACTAAGAAGTAATAGAGCCGAAAATTAAGGAAAGTATGGTTCAGAAGAATAGTGTGGATTCTATCGCTTGTAAGGTTGGTTCCAGTGTTGATTGTATTGGAATTCAACTGTGAGCCTATGGCGAATTGACCAGTGCTACGATAGAGAAGACGCGACGTGATTTGAGCAGCATTTCCAGTTCCATCAGAATCTCGGTAGTAGAGATTATACCGGGTCATGGAATTATTATTTATCCCATTAGTTCTATTACCATTGATAGGAAGTGGGCAGTAAAATCTTACTGTCCCAGTAACACCTGGATTGAAAACATAAGCTCCGTTAGAGAGAGAAACTCTAGAATCTGTTGTGTCATTTTCCGGACGGCAAGCGCTAGCAGGAATGGTTGTGGCTGCGACATCTGGGGTATTCGCCGCAGCAATACTGGGAATAGCAAAAACTGTAGCAATAGCGGCGAAAGGTACAAAAGGCTTGGCAATAATCATGATATTTCCTATTTATTAAAAAGTGAAAATTAAACTTGCTGTTGCAGCCAGAATATTACAGCAAAAAATATTATGTCTGTGCTACTTTCAACCCAAAACTGAACTGTGATATTCCAAAATATCGAAAATTAACAGCTTCCAAATATCCCAGCTTTGAGTTATGGATCTGTTAGTTTATTTCTGGTTAATACCATATTTACAGGTATGAAATTTAGATGTATTGCACATTGATGCTGTTTTTGCACATTCTTGCTACGACTTAAGCCAAGTCTGTGTTGTGGCTTTAGTTAGTCGTTTATAGTACTGATTACGCTACTAGTATTTTGGGTGAGGTATTAACGAAAATGTATCTATTTAACGGGGTTATTGTGTTTTTGGAACTGGAAACCCTCTAGTCCCCCAATAAACGAGTAGCAAAATTTTGTGCCCGCGTTGGTGAAAGTACTCTAGCTTTGAGAATAGCGGAAGCTAACAAAGCATAAGATAACACGCCAACCAGTGCTAAAAGTATCGGCGTCACAAATCCTGTAGAATTCCAAAGAGCATGAAGCACTGACGCGCTGAAATAACCAATACATAAAATCTGCCAGCGCTTTTTTGGTCTGATGACGCTTAAGCCAATAAAATAACCAAAGTAACCACTATACGCCATATGCCCCACCACGGAACCTAAAACGCGGGCAATCAATAATTGTAATCCCAAAAGTTGCCCATCACCAGCTTGTAGGGGGGTATTATTAATAATATCGGGGACATATTGTCCTAATGTTTCTAATAAGGTAAAGCCAATTGCTGATGCCGCGCCTAATAATATGCCATCCAAAGGTTCCCAAACCCCAACTTTTTCTCGCCACGGGGAAGGTAAGAATGTTCCTATAAAGCAAAGTAGAAGTACTGGCAATGCTTTAAGCAATTCTTCCATCAATCCTGCGCCAAAAAACATCCGAACTAGTAAAGAAATAAAGTTAATTTCTTCGCCTTCGCTGGGCAAGTTGCCTGGTAAAATTTCACGGAAGATAGTGATAAATAAAGGCAGAATTGGACTAACTAAAATTAAAGCTGTGGCAATTGTACAACTAACTAGTACCCACCAAGGTTTAAACTTGCCGCAAAGTCGGTAAACAAAGTAAAAAGCTGTACCTGCTAAATATGCGGCAAGCAGCATATTAAAAACAATTGGTTGCCCAACTGCAGCAAACATTAACACCACAAAAACTACTGTCAGCATTCCTGGTATCAAGAAGGCTTTTTGCGTTAAGTTTTTTCCGGTTGATGCTAGGGGAAATAGTTGGGTAAAGGTAACATCTGACTCAGTGCCCACAGGTACGGTTGATCTGAGGGGTGTGGCGTTGGCTTGTGGTGGTGGCGGTGGTGGAGAATAGAGAGGGGTAGTATGATTAAGTTGGCACTCAAAGCTAAATAAGGGACCATTTTTGCCTAACTCAATGCGATCGCCTGTTTGTAGTTGACGACATCCTTGCAAATACTGCCCATTTATAAATGTACCGTTAGCGCTATTTAAGTCGCAAATTTCCCAAGAAGGTAAATTATTGCCCAAAGCTTGAAGTGGGCGGATCGCTGCATGACGCCTAGAGACAATTATGAAATAATTGGGATCTAAAGCAATTTCACAGCTAGGATCTCGCCCAACTACTATTTCTTGATATTCTGACAGGACGTAAAGGGGCAGCAACTCTATGGTATGTTCAGTAGATAGTTGTCGCAGCAATCCCTGATAAATTTGACCTGTCATTGTTTATTGATTATTGGGTTATTGGTTGTTGGTTATTAATCAAGCGTCAATAATAAACAAACAACAAGCAATTCTACAAATTTGCCCTAGCATCTCGCACAGCAACTACAAAAAATATTCCGGTTAAGGGAATACTTGCGGCGAGAATAACTCCTGTGACTGATGTACCTAACTGCGGGTTCCCGGAAGACAATTCAAAAATGGAACCCACAGCAGCTATGGCGGCAACACAGGAAAATAGTAAAAATACACCGCTTTTTGGCGTCATCATAGTTTTTGCCGATTTGTTATTTAACTGGTTTGACGGCTTGTGATGAGAAACCGTGCTTTTTTAGTTCTTCTGTCAAAGCCAAACCATTTTCTACTCTATCAACAAACATGACACCATTTAGGTGATCCATTTCATGTTGAATAGCGCGGGATAATAAGCCATCAGCTTTTAAGATTTGTGGGCGTCCGTTTTCGTCTTTATATGCTACTTCAACTTCGGCAGGGCGAGAGACATCCATATAAACACCAGGCACGCTGAGGCAACCTTCTTGAGCATCGCACAAAGCGCGACCAAATTTTTTGATCACGGGGTTAATCAAAACCAAGGGCTTTTTTTCAGGACTATCGGGCTGGCAATCAATTACAATAATTTGTTTATGCACTCCTACCTGTGGTGCTGCCAAACCAATGCCATCGGCACTGTACATAGTTTGCAGCATTTCTTGAACCAAGTGGCGGATGCTTTGGTCAACCTTAGCAACGCGCTTGGCGGGAGTTCTCAAAACGCGATCGCCTAGATAATGAATTTCTAAAGGCGGTTTCTCTAATTTTTTCTTTTCAACGACAACTTGAGCAGTCATGGCAACAAATCGTAAGAGCAGCTAAACTTCTATATCCTAATATCTCTTAATACTAACAGTTCTCTGGCTGCAAAACTGGGTGTATTTACTAAGCTATGGCTGATCCTACCATTACTCAGTAAGCCACAATCAAACCGCTTCCCTACAAATAAGTAAAGAATGTTGCAATTTCTCACTAAACTCGACTATCTTTTGCGTGAAACCCTCCTCGGCTTACGGCGTGGGGGTTGGATGAATTGGGCGGCAGTTAGTACTGTTACGGTTTTGTTATTTTTGTTTGGCATGAGTTGGCAGGCATCCTGGAAATTAGAAGGGTTGCTAAGTCAATTTGGCAGTCAGGTAGAGGTTTCTGTATATCTAGATCCTGGTGCACAGCTAAACTTAGTAACGCCAGTTGTTAAGCTTTTTCCCGAAGTAATTGAAGTCAAAACCGTTACCAAAGAACAAGCTTGGACAGCTTTGGTTAAGCAGCTTAAAATTTCTAATATTGATGGCGCTACTGAACAATTGGAAGGCAATCCTTTAGTTGATGAATTGAAGGTAAAAGCTAGAAATTCTCAGGCTGTACCAGTTTTGGTTAAAAAACTCAAGGCTGTACCAGGAATAGATGATGTGCAGTATTTGGATGAAGTACTTAAAAGAATGCAGCAATTAAGTCAAGGTTTGAGTTGGGTAAGTCTGACGATTATTGCTGTTTTAAGTTTAACTGCAGTTGCCGTAATTACTACGACAATTCGTTTAATTGTGATGGCGCGACGGCGAGAAATTGAGATTATGCAATTAGTGGGGGCAACTACAGCTTGGATTTATTTACCGTTTATTTTACAGGGTATTACTTTTGGCTTGGCTGGTGCAATAATTGCTTGGGTTTTGATTACTAGTGTTCAACAATTTTTGGCGAATTTATTGGCAACCGGACCTGATTTTATGCAGTTTATCGCAGGTGGGGCGACTAACCCGATACAGATATTATTGTTGCCGTTATTACTTTTGAGTTTTGGCGGTTTGATTGGTTTATTAGGAAGCTTGTTTGCTGTCCGCCGCTTTGCCTTACGTTAAGTTAATTTTTGGGGTTTGTTGCTTTGATTACTGGTATTTTGTTTCTTAGTCCTATTCTTAATAATTATGAGAAAACGGACGAGTTAACGTTTAGCTAAATAAGAAAATGCGTTCACAATGGGACTGTCTGCTAGAAAATTTAGGTGAATGGCAAGGCTCATTTACCCGCTTTTCACCCCAAGGTGAACAGTTAGAAGATACGCCGACTGTGGTGAGTTTTGAAATGCTCAACGATAACAAAACCATGCGGCAAATTGTCCGTCGCTTGCCACCAAATCAACCCATTGATGAAAAAATATTAGAGTATAGTTCTCTAGGTCGAAATATTTTATTTCTAGAAAATGGTGCTTTCTCTTTGGGGTCAATTCAATGGGGACCTTTTTCAGAATTTGGGGCAGAATTAGGTTTAATTGAAGCAGATCGCCGCTTACGTTTAGTACAAATCTTTAATCCGGATAGTCAGCTAGAACGACTAACATTAATTAGAGAACAACTTGCGGGTACTAATACACCAGAACGTCCACATTTAACTGTAGAACAATTGCTAGGAGAATGGCGAGGCGAGGCAGTAACAGTTTATCCTGATTTCCGCACCTCCGAAACTTATCCAACTGTTCTCAAGATAGAGCAAGAAAATAGCGATCGCTTAGTGCAACAATTAACATTTGGCACAGGAAATACTGCTCGTACTATTACCTCAAAAGCTCAAATTAACGGTTCAATTCTTACTTTTACAGAAAGTGCTTTACCTACCCAAGTAATACTATTACCCGACGGTGCATCTTCTAATTGTCCTTTACAAATTAAACCAGGTCACTTTTTTGTTTTAGAAGTAGGTTGGTTGTTACAACCAAACAAGCGACAAAGATTAATTCGTACTTATAGTAACAAAGGAGAATGGGTTAACCTTACCTTGGTAACTGAACAAAAAATTTGAGGTTAAGCCAAAAACTGTTAGTTGTTAACAGTGGTCAGTTTTGGATAATCTGTAGATTGAGGTGAGTCAGATATCGAAGATTTTAAGGATACAGAATTAAGTTTTAAAATGGATAAATTTGACCTAATTAAGGTTGAAACTCTCGGCAAGCAAATACAAATAAGTGCACTGAACACAGTCATTACTAAACAATCGATAAAGCTCGTGTCCATAATTATTGCCCTCAACTAGATTTCTGTATCGTGAGTTACTTCTTTCCCTATAAATATAATTATCAATCTAAACCGCTCAAATTGAAATGCGGAGAATGATTTGAATTACTTGTGGATGTGATAAGTTTTTCTGAACAGACATTTCCAGAGCAAAACTTAGGCAAATATTAGAGGCTATGGCTTACTAGAAAGTGCTCCCTAAATGCACTTATTCCAGCTAAACTCGTGGAAAAGGTTGGATTTTAGCTAATTCTTCCACACTATTTCTTGTGCTTTTAAACTGAATAAATTTGTCCAACTCACGGCTATTTATGTCTCCCAACTTAATCTCTTGACACCTGTCAAGATAGATTTGAGCTGCTCTATCTTCTGAGTTTAGGCTCAACACTTCTGCAAACAGTATTGCTGCTTCTTGAAATAAATGCAAGTTGTAAAGTAATAGAGCTTGCTCAAATGCCGTTTTCGTACTTAACTTAGCCTCTCGAACATTAGGAGGATCGGCATCAAATACCTCATAAACACTTACCTCCGTCGATTTTCCCTTAACATGAACGCGATCAATAATACGAAAAGCATATTGATTCATGTCTTCTAATTGAGTAAAAGTATGGTGAGAAATTAATAATGATGCTCCATACTTTTTGGTCAATCCTTCAATGCGGGAGGCTAAATTAACAGCATCGCTGATAACAGTACTATCCATGCGATTTTGCCCTCCGACTGTACCTAACATTAAAGAACCTGTATTGATGCCAATACCAATTTGAATAGATTTATAACCAGAATTAAGACGATGCTGATTGTATTTGCTAAGTTCGTGTAGCATGGCAATTCCTGCTCTAACTGCATCATCAGCGCTACCACTAAATAGAGCCATAGTTGCATCACCAATATACTTATCAATAAAACCTTGATGAGCAATAATTGCTGGCTCCATCCGACTAAGATAAGCATTAATGAATTTAAAATTATCTTCTGGCGTCATGCTTTCTGATAAAGTTGTGAAATCCCGAATATCGGAAAATAGCACCGACATTTCCTTCTGCACCGAGTCGCCTAATTTGACATCAACAATGCTTTCCTTTTCTAAAGCCTGGAGAAATTGACCGGGAACAAAACGTGATAAAGCTTCATTGAATTGAGTAAGTTTACTTTCACTTTCCTTTACTTCCAAATAGAGTTTAGCATTTACGATCGCAATGGCAGCTTGAGCGGATAAAAGTTTTATAACTTCCAACCTGTAGGGGGGAAAAGCTGCTGTGGTAAGATTATTTTCAAGGTAAACAATGCTAATTAGTTTGTCTTGATTAATTAGAGGAACACACAGAATTGATTTGGGTTGATTTTGGATAATATAAGAGTCTTTGATAAATTGACCTTCATGAGTTGCATCATTTAAAACAACACTTTCTTTGGTGCGGGCAACATAGTTAATAATTGCTGATGAAAGTAGGGAAGTCGAGTGATAAACGTCTACAGGTACAATTGGAACTGACTGTAATACCGTGATACCCTCTTCTTTCGTACCCTCGGCTTCAATTAATAGTTTACCCGCTTGTTCCAAAATCAAAAATCCTTTCTGCGCTCCAGCATTTTCAATCATAATTTCCATCAATTTTGTGAGTAATTTATCTAGCCTGATTTCACTAGAAAATACTTGCGTCGCTTTCATTACGGTGGCTAAGTCTAGAACTTCTGATCTTTCACCACTGTTACTTTCCGATACTCTTAACTGAGTGACAAGGCTATCAAACTTCTTAAAAAATAATTGCGGATATCGTTTTTCCAAATCCTTAACTTTAGCAATTGCCCCCCATTGGCGATAACAATAACGGGCATCTAGCATATAGATTTGAGCAATTTTAACTTTACCTAAAGCTAGATAAAATTTCGCCGCTAGTTCATGAGCTAAGGCTTCATCATTGAGATATTTATATTCTTTTGCTAAGGCAATTGCCTGATCGTAACAGTCTATTGCCTTAACTTGATGACCGAGAACTCGATATAATTCTGCCTCTACTAAATAAAATTTATGGAGATGATTCATAGGAGCAGAACTTGCCCATTTTTTAATCTTTTTTTGGTTGGATTTAACTTTTTTAAGAATTCGTTTTTGTTCAGATTTAGAAACATCAAAATATATAGCAAGATGAGTCAGAGAATTATAAAAATGAGAAAGAGGAACAGCACCCACAGCACTTTTGATATGCTTTTCAACCAAAGCGGCATTTTCTAAAGCTTGCTGATAGTTTTGAAAAAGATAGCCGAGATATAATTTGAAAAAATAGATAGAGTGACAAATATTTTGAGTCTTTGCCGCCAAATGAATAGGCAGCATTTTTATTTCATCATAACTTTCACCTACTAAACGGCACTTATCTTCAGCTTGATCCATTAAATTCAACACAACCTGCCGTTGGAGTTGATTGTAATAAAAAAGTGTTTCTTGATTGAGTTGCCTGAAAGTATTACTATACATTGCCATATCGCGTTCTAGCTTCGTCAATTCCTTACCCATTACCAGGGAATAATAGGAATATGCACTGACTGAATAAGTCGCATATTCTAAATCTCCGGTTTCCAGTCCAATCAAGTAAGCCTCTAAGAAAGAACTTAAGGTTTCTTTCAGATGATCATGCCAATGTATAAGAAAGTAATTAACGATAAATATGGTTTTAGATTGAAGTTTTTTAGCGTTAAACTTATCGACTAATGAAAGTGCTAGTTGACCAAATTGATAGCCGGAATGGATATCTCCGACAATCTCTCCAGAAAGAATTAATCCGTATGTAGCATAGGCATAGGAAGACACAGAAGTATTACCATATTTGATAGATAGACTGACCTGTTTAAATACAATTAGTGGCAACAGTTCTGGTGATACGAAATAAGCAGCAGAACATATAAGTGAGAGAATATGTATGGCAGCTATTTTATCAGGTGCAGTCATTTCTGGTAAGTTGATTAATGCCTCAATTTGCTTTCCTGCTAACCCAAATTTTGTCCTCGCTAGTGCCAACAGAATATCTAATTTATTTGGCTTTTTAGGAAAGTTAATTCCTAACATTTTCAAGACAGATAATGCAATTTCGATAGCTTCTAATGTTTTGTTATACGCCATAAAGTTTTGAATCTTGATTTCATAAACTTTCACTTTATCCAATAGCGTTTTGCCTTGTTGCAGCACAATAGAAATCAATTGTTCCATGTCTTCAACGTTGCCACTCAAGCTGGCTGCCTCAGTTGCTTCTACATAAAGTGCTAAGGTGAGGTCATACTGCATTTTCCAGCTATCTACACTGAGGCAACTTATACCAACTTTTAAATAGTTCCATGCTGCTTCATAAGCTGCTGATGCTTTAGCCTTTTTGCCAGCTACAAGATTCAATTGAGCTAACTGTTCACGTTTTGATTCAACAATGATTAATTCAATACCCAGGTTTAGCTGATTGACAATATCAAAAATCTTTGGCTCTTGTATTTGATACGGAGTACTTTGTAACAATTGTCCAATTTTCCAATGCACTGCTTGCTTGTCTTTTGATAGAATTAAGGAATAAGCAGCTTGCTGTACTCGATCATGGACAAACTTATATTCAATCATTAGTTTTTGATTTATTTCTAATGAAGAATCAATTATATCTACCTCAATTAATTTATAATCATCGCTAAGAGGCAAGATTAAATTAATGGCGATCGCTTCTTGTAAATCAGATGCTGTTTCTTTTTGAGACTTTTCATAAACAATTGCCAATGTTTTGAGGTCGAACTGATTACCAATTGCCGCAGCCAACTGTAATATTCGTTGTGCAGAAGCACTCAACTTTTGAATCTTGTCAGCCATCAACTCCACAACATTATCAGTGATGCCTTTCGCTTTAATCTCCTCTAAATTCCATTGCCATTTTCCTTGATTGCTCTTTCCTAAAGAAGTAAAGTCAAACTTTAACAAATTTTCTGAATAAAGAGATTTCAAAAATTCCTGAATAAAGAAAGGATTACCATCCGTTTTTAACAATACCAATTCTGCCAGATAAATTGTCTCGTTTGCAGGACATTTGAGGGTATCTGAAATCAACTGATTGACATCGAACGAGTCTAGAGGCGGAAGGTAAATTTGCTCGACCGTTACCCCAGATTCTCTGATTTCATCAACAGTTAACATTAACGGATGAGCTGGGTTTACTTCGTTGTCACGGTAAGCACCAATCAAGAATAAATATTGGCTATCTGGCGCACTCATCAGCAACTTAATCAGTTTTAGTGAGGCGACATCTGCCCACTGCAAATCATCAATAAAGATCACTAAAGGATGTTCCGCTTGAGTAAACACTTTGATGAACTTTTGAAAGACAAGATTAAAGCGGTTTTGTGCCTCAGATGCTGCTAATTCCGGAACCTCCGGTTGCTTTCCTACAATCATTTCCAATTCAGGAATCACATCAATAATCACTTGACCATTGATACCAAAAGCCTGTTTAATTTTCTCTCGCCATTGGGCAAGAGATGCCTCAGTTTCGGTTAAAAGTTGCCGTACCAAATTTGAGAAAGCGCTGCTAATAGATGAGTAGGGTATATTGCGTCCAAACTGGTCAAACTTACCTGAAATAAAATACCCTCGACGCTTAGTAATCGGTTTGTAAATTTCTTGAACTAAAGCTGATTTACCAATACCTGAGTAACCCGATACCAGCATCATTTCGACTGAAGACTGGAAATTAAATTCTCCCTCTCTTTCCGTTACTACCCTTTCAAATGCCCTTACAAGAGTGTTTAATTCCGCTTCACGCCCATACAATTTTTGAGGAATTTGGAACTTGTCGGAAACATCTTTAAGACCAAGCGTAAAATCTGAAATTTGGCTGTTATTCTGTAACCGAAACAGACATTCTTCTAAATCTGCTTTAATTCCCCAAGCACTTTGGTATCGATTCTCTGCCGTTTTTGCTAACAACTTCATGACAATCTCTGAAACAGATTTAGGAATTTCTGAGTTTAATTCATGAGGTGGTACAGGTTGTTTGGCAATATGACAGTGGACTAATTCCATTGCCTCGGTAGTATCAAAAGGTAACTGATTGGTGAGTAGTTCATAAAACGTGACACCCAAAGAGTAAAAATCAGTTCTGTAATCTAGTAAACGGTTCATTCTGCCCGTTTGTTCCGGCGATATATAAGCTAGAGTTCCCTCTAAAATATTCGGATTTTTGATTGTAAAGCTTTCGCGGGACAAAATGCTAGAAATGCCAAAGTCGATCAGTTTAATCTGCTGTGTATACGGATTAAAAACAATGTTAGACGGGTTGATATCTTTATGAATAATCTGGTTGCTGTGAACTTCTCCTAAAATTCCTGCAATTTTTATGCCCAAGAAGAGAAATTCTTTGAGCGAAAACGCTTTTTTATTCATTAAAAGCTTTAAGGATTCTCCACCAAAATCCTCAAAAATTATCACCAGAGTATGTTGATACTTCTCTAATCGATAAGCTTTGATCACTCCTTCAATATTGAGCTTGTGGGTGATTTTATATTCCTGTTTGCATCTAATTATTTCTTGCGGCGTGGGATAGTCTTCCTTCAAAAACTTGAGGATAACTGCTTGATTATCTTCTTCTCTAATTCCCCGATAGACTAAGGAATTGGCACTTTCATAGATTTGGGTAAAAATCTGATAGCCTAATAGGACACTCATCTTTCTGACTCTCTTCAAGGATCTTTAAAGCTGGTTAAGATGCGCCCTTTTGGAGAATCGATAATTTGACTTCCATTATTAGAACAACTTCTTTCATGGATTTGTTGATTATACCTCTCCTGCATGGGAAACCTTGTGCTGTCTGAACTAAAGTGTATTTTCTCAAGCTTTTGTAATATGTATGTGTATTACACATTTCTCCAGCTTTTGTAATACTTAAACGTATTACACGAATTATCTAAGTTGGTGAAGAAGTTGTGCTAGGTTTGGCTCTGTCTAGTTGACAAACTTCTCCGATGAATCATGCTCCCGATGCTATTTCTGAGCAGCTTAATAGCGAAAAACTAAGTTTAAAAACCAAACTTGCCTATGGCGTTGGAGGGCTAGGTGTAGAAATTCCTAACAACATTTTGGTATTTTTTTTGTTGTTTTTTCTCACCAACGTAGCTGGGTTAAATCCTACCTTAGCGGGCAGTGTCTTGCTCATTAGTAAGGTTTGGGATGCTTTGTTCGATCCCATAATTGGCATTTTAAGCGATAGCACTCGTTCTCCTCTAGGCAGGCGCTATCCCTGGATGCTTGCTGGTGCTATTCCTCTGGGAGTCTGTTTCTACTTGCAGTGGTTAATACCATCTACCACGCATCAGGGGCTACTATTTGCCTACTTTAGTACGATTGCTTTATTATTTTATACAGCCTTTACAGTCGTTGGCGTTCCTTATAGTACCCTCGCTGCCGAACTAACCACAGGTTATGACGAAAGCACTAAATTAGTTAGTTTTAAAGCTGCCTTTAGCATTGGTGCTAGTCTTTTATCCCTAACTTTAGCTCAAGTCATCTTTGCTTATATTAAGCATCCTTCCCAAAAGTACTTAATTCTAGGAGCATTGTCTGGAATTATTGCAATGTTGGCAGTTTTCATCTGTGTTTGGGGTACATATAAACGCTACAAGTCAATCCAAAAGCAACGAATTCCCGTTTCTAATCAATCATTTATACCAATAAAACAACAGCTTCAAATTGCCTTGAGCAATTTCCCTTTTTTGTGTGTTGTTGGTATTTATCTATGTTCCTGGTTAGGGCTACAGTTAACAGCAGCAATTTTGCCTTACTTTGTGATTAACTGGATGCATTTGCCAGATCAACATTTTACCCAAACAGCGCTGGCGGTTCAAGGTACTGCCTTAACTATGATTTTTTTCTGGAGTGCAGTTACTCAAAAAGTCGGAAAAAAAGCAGTCTATTGCATGGGAATTCCCTTAACAATTTGTGCTTTAATCGGACTATATTTCCTACAACCGCATCAAGTGAAACTGATGTACACCTTAGCCGTGATGGTTGGAATTGGTCTATCTACAGCTTACTTGATACCTTGGTCAATGCTGCCAGATGTGCTGGATTTGGATGAACTTAATACAGGACAACGGCGAGAAGGGCTTTTTTGTGCTTTAATCTTACAATTCCAAAAAATTGCTTTAGCAATCGCACTTTTCCTAGTTGGTAAAATTTTAGCCTGGGCTGGATTCATCTCCACAATTTCCGGACAGTCACTTGCTACCCAACCTGAATCAGCGATGATGGCAATTCGTTTACTTATCGGTCCTGTGCCCGCGTTAGTATTATTTTTTGGCTTAGTTTGTGCCTATTTTTATCCTATTACTCGCGACAGACATGGAGAAATTTTACTAAAACTAATAGAGCGTAGAAATAGCTTGAACTAATTTTAAAATTTGATTTTTATCTACTATTTTACCTGGGCTCCATGACTGCGAGGATCAGCTTGATTTGAGGAAGCAGATGGTACTGATACAGGGGCATCAAAATCAGAAACTTGTCCATTAGCTTTGCTATAAGGTAGAGGTAAACCCGCAACTAAAGCCTCCAAATTCGCTTGCATAATTTGATGAGGTTGTTCTCCAATTGCCTGACTAATTGATTTGCCATCTGTCCCTAAAAAGACAAAATGAGGAATACCATCGACCCGATAATTAATAATTTCTGGTAACCATTTGGTATTATCTACATTTAACATCACAAAATTAACTGAATTACCATATTGTTGCTTTAATTCTCCCAAATCTTTTGCCATTGCTTGACAACTGGTACACCAATTAGCATAAAACTCCATCAGTGTTGGTTTACCATTAGTAAGAGCTACTGATAAAGGCGTTGATTCTTCAGCTTGAGTATCTAGAGACATTGCATCAGTCTCGGTTTGTAATCCCAAAAACAAAGCTATACCAAGCACAATTGCAACTATTGCAATTAAAAAATTTCTCCAGCGAGTACTGCTTGTCGCCTCCGCCTTCTGGGCAGATGTTGATACTGAGTCAGATGAATTAGGAGTCATAATGAAAGCAAATATACTATTTATTAATCACACAAATACTGTAACAAGACGATGAAAAAACGGGTAACGCTGACTTTTCCTAAACGTGCTGTACAAATGCCGGTAACTTACCGACTGGCAAAAGATTTTAATGTCGCCGCTAATATTATCCGCGCTCAAGTCGCACCCAATCAAATTGGCAAACTAGTCGTAGAACTTTTGGGCGATATTGATCAGATCGATGCTGCGATAGACTGGATGCGATCGCAAGACATTAATGTCTCCCTTGTCGGACGCGAAATTTTGATTGATGAAAATGTCTGTGTTGATTGTGGCTTATGTACCGGCGTTTGTCCGACTGAAGCCTTAACTCTCGATCCCAAGACCTTCAAGCTTAACTTTACGCGATCGCGTTGCATTGTCTGCGAACAGTGTATCCCTACCTGTCCCGTTCAAGCCATCTCTGCCAACCTCTAAAAGCGATGCCTATTATTCTCCCTACTAACCGAGTTTGAGGCACGCTGTAGGCGCTTCTGTCCGCCAATCCCGTGGTCAATACACCCTGGCTCCTCATATCAAGTCGCACAATGTTAACGCTTATTGTTGTTTAGCAAAGGACGCACAATCAAGAAACCCGTACCAAAAGCCGTCAACACAATCAGCAAAATCGCAATAATCAACATCCAGCCATTGACATCTGCCACACTCTCTGATTGAACAGGACGACGGACGCGAGTATCCTCTTGCTCAATTACCACTGTCTCCGCATAAGGAGAAAACTCCGGTTCATCCTGAAAGGAGGCGGGATCAAACACCGACTCACGAGGCTCATGGTGATGGGGTGGTGGTGGGGGAGCCATAGGTTGAGGTTCCGGCTGCCTGGCTGGCTTATAGCGAGGTATTTCAACATGATTAGTTGCAGTAGCCCCACTAAAAGAACTAACAATTTGCTGAAGATGTTGTGCTGAATGGACAACTTTTTCAACTTGTTGTTGCAATTGTTGATTTTGTTTGACTAACTGCTGATTTTGTGATCTTAGAGAATCAATAGTTGTCTGTGCCGCTTGTAACTCAGCAGCCAATTCCCGATAGACAGTAATTGGTACCGAAGGAGAATATTTATTAGCCGCATTGGGCATAGTGTAACGGTCAGTTGACGGGTTTTGCATAATAGGATTGATTCAATTGGAGGTCATGGGTACAAAACTTCTGTAAAGCAAGAATAGTTGAAATATGTAGCTTATCGCAGCAATTTTTTGCAGAAATTTCTCAACTATTCAACTTTACTCGCACAGATTCTCATATTCAGGCAGTAAAGGAAAAAAATGTCCGACAGGTCCCGAACCCATGCCAATATCTAAGGAATACTTTAATGCCGTTGTCACATAATTTTTGGCTAATTGCACTGCCAAGAGTAAATCTTTGCCTAGTGCCAAGTTGGCAGCGATCGCACTACTAAGAGTGCAGCCTGTACCATGAGTATTATTTGTTTCCACCACCTCAGTTGTCAGCGTCATCAATTGCCCATCAAACCAAACATCTACACCCCGAAGATTACCCACCATAGCACCACCCTTAACCAAAACAGTAGTTGCCCCTAATTGCTGAATACGTCGGGCAGCTTCCTGCATATCCTGCAAAGTGTTAATTTCTAAACCAGCCAATAGCTGTGCTTCATAGCGGTTTGGCGTCACAATGGAGGAAATTGGGATTAAAAGCTTTTTTAAGGATGCTACAGCATCATCGTCAATCAATTGTGCTCCGGTACGCGACACCATTACCGGGTCTACCACCAAATTTTTGATTCCTAATTGTTTCACTTGTGAAACAACTGCCTCAATAATCTCTTGGTTGAGTAGCATTCCGGTTTTCGTTGCCAGAACCACCATATCACTGATCACTGCGGCAATTTGGGCTACCACAGCCTCAGCAGGCAAGGCATCAACTCGCAGCACTCCTTGAGTATTTTGTGCCGTCACACAAGTCAGGGCGCTAGTACCGTGGACACAATGCATGGCGAAGGTTTTCAAGTCTGCCTGAATTCCCGCACCACCGCCGCTATCCGAACCGGCAATAGTTAAAGCAATTGGGATGCTGGATTGATTTTGAGTCACACTACAAACAGCATAATTTTGTTAATAAAATTGGCAACGATAACCCAGTCTGGCGTCATAGTTCAATCCAGACAAGATGCCGCACCCTAACCTCTATACCCGATTTTGGTTAGAGGCAATCAAGAATCTCTACTCTTCCAAACACTCCGCCAAAATCAGGTTAGCTTTGGTGCTTCCCTGAACCCAAGATGTCTCCAAGCACACGCCTAAATTTGAGTTATGGCTTCAACCAGTAACTCTAAATTACTGCCGGGGAAAGCGACGCCGTTGCAGGAATTCGGGAATATCCAAACCTGGTTTAGTACCTGGAGACTCAGACTTTGGGGCGGGTGGAGGCGGGGTAGGAGTAGTTGGGCGTCGTGGAAAAGGGGCTTCTCGCATGGGAGGTGCGGACTGAGTTTCGCCGGTAAAACCTGTAGCGATGACTGTAATTCTAATCTCCCCTTGCAGCCTGTCATCTATCACCGCGCCAAAGATAATATTGGCATTGGGATCGACAACTTCATAAACTGTTTCAGCAGCAGCATTTACTTCATGAAGTGTCAAGTCACTGCCGCCTGTAATATTCAGGACAACACCTCTTGCGCCTTCGATGGAAGACTCTAGCAGTGGTGAAGAAATTGCCGCCATTGCTGCCTCTCTAGCCCGTGACTTGCCGGAACCGATACCGATCCCCATCAATGCCGATCCGGCATCTGCCATAACTGCCCGCACATCAGCAAAATCGACGTTAACCAAGCCGGGGATGGTAATGATATCAGAGATGCCTTGTACACCTTGACGCAAGATATCATCAGCGACTTGAAAGGCTTCTTGAACAGGGGTTTGTTCGGAGATGACTGCCAACAGCTTGTTGTTGGGAATGACGATTAGGGTATCGACTCGGCTTTGTAGTGCCGCAATGCCTTCCTCGGCTTGGGAAGTACGGCGACGCCCTTCAAAGGTGAAAGGACGAGTGACAACGCCGACGGTGAGGGCGCCCATTTCTTTTGCCACTTCGGCGACAATTGGTGCTGCGCCAGTGCCTGTACCGCCGCCCATGCCTGCTGTGATAAAAACGAGGTCTGAGTTTTCGATCGCATGAGCAATTTCGTCACGAGATTCTTCGGCAGCCTTTTGCCCAATTGCTGGATTGCCGCCGGCACCTAATCCCCGTGTCAATTTCTGCCCCATTTGCAAGCGTTTGAGGGCTGAAGCTTGGGCTAGTGCTTGGGCATCGGTATTGATCGACCAAAACTCGACCCCAGCTACTTCACTGGCGATCATGCGGTTGACTGCGTTGCCCCCGCCACCACCGACACCAATGACTTTAATTTTGGCAACGCTACCTGGGACGATATTGTCACTCCTAGGTTCTTCCCTGGGGATACCTTTGGAATCATGGGCTTGACTGAACTGTAACCCCGAATTACTGAAGGGGTGATTGTCTATGCTTGCTGAAAGTTCAGCGGACAGTTTGTGATTGGAGCTTTCGTGGGCAAGCCCTTGTTTACTATTAAGAGTCATTGCAATAGTTCAGTGTCGATATACAACTTTATCAGTTAATAAGTAGCAGGTAGCAATCTGAGTCAACTATAGAGTAAGTCGATTAGAAAAACCAACGAAAGCTAATTTAGTGTAATAACACTCTTAAAGAGGTAGATTGTCAAGACTCGTTGGTAATAATTTTTAAGTAAACTTGAATGCACCGTGAAAATTTCTTCCTTACCTTCATCTTAGTTAGTAGTTGGGCGAGCTGGTTCATTTCCCTTAATCATTTGAATTGCGGGAAAGTCTGGATTTTTGAGGTCAATATAGGCAATTTTGCCAGGGTTGACATGGGTTGGTAATTCTCGCATCCGATCAAGAATACCTAATTGTTCAGAAAATCGCGAACTGTAAGGACCCAAATGGACATTTCCCAAATCGGTTTTTAAGATTAAATTATTAGGATTTTGCCAATTGATCTCAAAAACTTGCACAGCCGAGCGACCTAGTGCCTGATAAACTTCTGACCAGTAAGGACGATATTGCTCGTTTTGACCAATTACTTTTAGTGTTGGTAGCTCAAAATTTTGTTTGAGTTCGCTATAGCTGCTTTTTGACATCCAAATACCTTGTTCATCCACCAAACCATCAGGGGGATTAGAGTTTGAGCTTTTGGAGTTGGTTGGCAGTTTGGCGATCGCTACAGGGAGACGCTCTTTAACTTGAATCAACAAGCCCGGTGGCAGCAATTGTCGGCTTACCGTGGCTTGGGCAATAGGTCCACTCGCCTCCAGAGATTTAGCGATCGCTTGAGGTTGAACCTGCAAAATCGACTGGGGATAAGACAACGGTAGGAGTGAGCGAATCGCTTTCGCCGAAAGAAAATGATTGCCCTCAATCACAATTTGTCCGGGCGAGCGAATCACCCAGTCAGGCAAAGTAATCGCCCAAACTAAACCAGTTGCCATCCCACCCACAAAAAGTGTCCGCCAAAGAGATTGAAACGATTTAATCCGTCGGGCGCGTCGCAGCTTTTTACGCCTGCTCGTCAATTCATTTTGAGAAACTGAAGCAATGTTTGCCATCTACTACCGTTTGGGTTCAAAAGATGTAAATTCTCAAATGGTATTTGTCCTTGAAACAAGAGTAAAGATACACCGGGAGAACCCAGAAATCTGTACTCCTAGGTCTATTTAACCCAAGATACTTTTCCCATTTAACCACTCCTTTCTCTTTTTCTGAGTACAAGAGTGCTAGATTACTTTGCCAATTTGTACTAAAACTCTCAAGGCGGCAACGGGATTCTTTCTACTGCAAGCACTTCCAGCCTTTTAGCCTCAATACACTGAGTCCCTCTGCAAGCTGATAATCGCACAGGAGAGCAGAATAAGGGCTGTTGCCCCTCTTGATCTAGACAAGTTAAAAATCTTATAAGTCTTACAGTTGATTGCCATACAAGATCAGGAAAATATTTGTGAAGTATTTTTCACCTATATGGTCTGTGAGGGGCAATAACCCCTGTACAACCATGTTGTCAATGAATTAGGGTGTGACTGCATCAGTCGGGACGAGAATGAAACTGCATCTACTAACTTTTTTTAAAGCCTGTAATCCTTCCAAGACTCTTGTCGTGGGGAATCCAGAGGATCGTCAGTACTATATCGATTTTTCGTCGGTTCGGGGCGGCAGAATTATTGAGGCTCTAGGAAGGACGATTATTCGCCTTTCACCAGATGAACCTACCTGTCAACTTTTTACGGGACATATTGGTTGTGGCAAGTCTACGGAGTTGTTTCGACTAAAAGCCCAGTTAGAGCAGCAACAATTTCATGTCGTTTACTTTGAGTCGAGTAAAGACTTGGATATGGCAGATGTTGATATTAGTGATATTCTTCTCAGTATCGCCAAAGCAGTCAGTGAAAGTCTCGAAAAAATTGACATTCACCTAAAACCTCGCTACTTTGACAAGCTCTTCACCGACATCAAAGATTTTTTACAGACTCCAATTGAACTTTCAGGAGAAGCGGAACTTTCAGTTGGTATTGCCAAACTTACCGCCAAAACCAAAGAAAGCCCCCAATTACGCGACCAACTGCGACAGCACCTAGAACCCAGAACTCAAGGCATTTTGAGTGCAATTAATGAGGAAGTTTTGGGCAAGGGTAATGAGGAACTAAAACGGCGCGGCAAAAAGGGTTTGGTGGTTATTGTTGATAACTTAGATCGGGTTTCTCCTAGGGCAGTTGCCAGTGGGCGATCGCAACCAGAGTATCTTTTTATTGATCGAGGTGCTCAGTTACGTGCTCTTAAGTGCCATGTCGTCTACACTGTACCCCTGGCGTTAATGTTTTCTAATGAGTATGAAACTCTCAAAAATCACCTGGGAGGCGGTGTCGCGCCCAAGGTGTTGCCAATGGTACCGATTCAATCACGAAACAGTAGCGAATTACCTAAAGGCATGGCGTTGCTGCGGCAGATGGTACTAGCACGGGCTTTTCCTCAAGTTGATGCTCAACAACGTTTAATGCTGATTCCAGAAGTCTTTGATGAACCAAATACTCTTGATCGCTTGTGTCGCATTAGTGGTGGTCATGTTCGTAATTTATTAGGTCTACTTTATAATTGTTTGCAAAATGAAGACCCACCCCTCTCGCGCCAATGCTTAGAAAGTGTGATTAAAGGTTACCGAGATGACTTAACTTTGGCGGTCGATACTGAAGAATGGGAGTTGTTATCTCAAGTTGTTCAACAACAAGCGGTTAAAGGCGAACGAGAGTATCAAATTTTATTGAGGAGTATGTTTGTTTATGAGTACCGAGATGAGTTGGGACGTTGGTTTGGCATTAACCCGGCACTAGCAGAAACTGCTCAATTTCGCTCTTTAACCGCCGCCCTTAAACCTGGCTAGTACTATCAATTTAGAAACAATGTAAAATAAAAAAAGCTAACTTGGTTTTCATTGTTTCTAAGTTACATAAAGTAAGTTTTTTATTCTTAAAACAAGATTATTTCGGTTGCTCCATCTCAGTCATTGACAAAAGGTTAGCTCCGGCTAATCACAAGTTTAGGCTTGCAGAAATATATCTGCAAAAATTTACGATGTTTTTCTGCCTGACGATGCTTATCTCTAAAATCGTCACCTTCCCTTCTCTAAACTCCTCGACAAAGAAAGTAGATATATTTCAGTAAATCTACCGATTTGCAGATGCTGATTATCCTAAAAAATGGAGTATAACTATGGTCTAAAAAAGTCACCTTCTTTGAACTCAAATTATCGTAGCCCTCTGACTTAAAGTTAAGTTACTTATTTCCCAAATTCCAAATTGGAATGCAAAAATACTGCACTTAATTAGTGATTGGGATCACGAATCTTCAAAAATTGTGTCACAATAAATCGTAGACATAATCACTAGCTGATTTAACATTCGATCACTGACAAAAGCTTGAAAAACTTTGATCCTATTAAGGTAGTAGTTTTTTAGTACAAAACAACAAAGACATCAGGAAAACTGTCAACAACAGCAGTTTGAAGTTTACCTAATTGTTAGGTTAAGCTAGTTTTTCTAACTGTGATGGGCTTGAATTAAGCATATTCAACTTGTCTACAGCAAAAAATACTCCAAAGCAAATATGTCAAAGTCAATCGTTTTTTTAATTTTTCTCTAATCAGGGAAAATTTAGATTCAGAAATAAATCCGCCGTAGTAAAAGTTAAGAAAATTATGAAATGAGGGAGCAAGAGTCCGGATATCAAATAACAGCGGCAAACGAGCGGGCGCTATTAACCCTGTCGCGAGCAATTACCCTATCTGAAGGGCATTTTGCACTAATTTTAGTACGTTGCAATTATGAAATTTGCTCAAAGCAAATGTGGCAGCAGCTACAAGAAATCACTGCTTCAGCCTTGAGCGAGATTACACTAAAACCATCAAACAAAAGTATTTATAGTCCAATTTTAGCAGCCCTTACTGGCAACCAAACCTCTGCCCTCGTGGTATTTGGCTTAGAGTCAGTAACTGCAATTGAAGGCGTACTAATTTCTACTAATCAAATACGAGACGAATTCCGAAAAAGCCTAACAGTTCCTTTAGTATTATGGTTAACAGATGAAGTATTACAAAAGCTAACTCGCTTTGCCCCTGACTTCAAAAGTTGGGCGGCAACCTCCATAAAATTTGAACTTGCCACACCTCAATTGTTTAGCTTGTGGCATAAAACCTCAACCCAACTATTTAGCTCAATTTTAAGTAGCAATTTAGGAGAATTTATACCAAATGAAACCTTCAATTTATCCCCTAGTTGCCGCCGACGACAAGAACTAGAATCAGCATTACGCGACTTACATGGACGAGAACTTATACTAGAGCCAGCAATTGTCTCAACTTGGCGCTTTATGCGTGGACGTGATGCCTTTGCTAACGACAATATTGGACTTGCCATCGAGTTATATTTTCAAAGTTTGGAGTTTTGGCAACAAGAACTTAAAGGATGGGAAGATGAAGAAATCAGCAGTTGGGGAAATGAAGAATTTGATCCAAGGACAAGCTTTTCGCCTTCACTTTTAGAAAGAATTGGCGTATTGTTACATCACATTAGTCTGTGTTATTGTCGCCAAGCTCAATTACATTCAGCCCAAAGTCAACACCATTGGCAACAGGCAAAGAAATCATTTAAAGCCAGTATTGAAGCCTTGACAACAGCAGGGCGATTAGATTTAGTTGCTCAGTTAACTATTAGCTTAGGAAAAGTTTTACAGCAACTAGAAAGCTGGACAGAATTACAGGCTTTAGCTTTAGAATCTTTGGCACAGCCTCAGATCCAAAATAATACCTTACACCATAGCCAAGCTTATGGTTTTTTAGCAACAGTTGCTTTGGCTCAGTCAGATTGGGATGATGCCAAAACTTTAGCAATTCAGGCTATTAACATTTTAGAATCTCAATCGCCCTCAATTGAGCAGAAACTCACTAACACACTGTTTGCTGGAGTGCGTCGTTTTCAGTCTAGCGAAGACAGCTTAAGTATTTCTGAAGTCGATGCCAATGGGTGGCGTCGCCATTGTGAGCTTAGTGTTTATTTGTTAATCAACGCCAAAGCTCAACGACAACTAGGCTGCAAAAATGAGGCGATCGCATCCTTAGAGCAAGCAATTACCCCCAAAACCCAGCTTAATACCTTAGAGCAGCATCCAGAGCTTTATATTGAAATTTTAGAAGAATTGCGATCGCTTTATCTTGAGCAAAACCAATACCTACGCAGCTTTGAGCTCAAGCAAGAGCGACGAGCTATTGAGCAACAATATGGCTTTTGTACCTTCATCGGAGCAGCACCTCTACAACCCTTTAATCGGCATTGGCGTGGCATTCACAGCTCACCTTTGGCAATTATTGCTGCCGGCAGACTACCAGATGTGAATCGCCTCATAGAGCGTCTGAGCCGCAATGACCACAAACTAACGATCATGCACGGCTCTTCTGGAGTTGGCAAAACCTCACTACTAAATGCCGGTTTAGTCCCCGCTTTAGAAGGCAGAATTATGGGAGCCAGAGTAGCGGTTCCCGTTGTGCAGAAAGTTTACAGAGATTGGCAGGGAGAATTAGAAAAACAGCTAAAAAATGGCTTGAACTCTCAAAATCAGTGGTTAGGAACTAACAGTAATTTATCAGAACCACAACCTCTACAAAAGACAAAAATAGCCACAATTTTGTCACAATTGCAACGAGCTGCCGAAGCTCGTTTCTTAACAATTCTGATTTTTGACCAATTTGAAGAGTTTTTCTTTGCCTGTACCAATCTAGAAGAGCGCTGTCAGTTTTATGATTTTTTAGCGCAATGTTTAAATTTACCCTTTGTGAAAGTAATCTTGTCGATGCGAGAAGATTATTTGCATTACCTATTAGAATGCGAACGCCATAGCAATTTCACTGCCATTAATAACGATTTAATGGCACGTTCGCTGCGCTACCACTTAGGCGATCTTTGCCAACAAGATGCCACAAATGTGATTGGTACATTAGCCGAAGCATCTCAATTTCAGCTAGAAGAAAGCTTGATTGAGGCATTAGTACAAGATTTAGCAGCTAGTTCAGGCAGAGTGCGTTTAATTGAGCTGCAAGTAGTGGGAGCGCAACTACAAGCCGAAAAAATCACCACCCTCAAACAGTATCAAGCTTTGGGTGTTAATCCAAAAGCCGCATTAGTAGAGCGATCGCTTTTCTGTGTTATTGAAGACTGTGGAGCAGAAAATCAGCCATTAGTTTGGCAAATCTTATTTGCCCTAACCAACGATAGAGGTACTCGCCCCCTAAAAACCCAAACTCAGTTATTAAACATTATCTTAGAAACAAATAGTCAGAAATCAGAACAAAAAACACTCAATCAACTCAACTTAATTTTGACAATTTTAGTCGGTTCCGGCTTAGTCTTCCGAGTTCCAGAAGAACCAGAAGATCGATATCAATTAGTACATGATTATCTCGTCCAACCGATTCGTCAAAACCATCAACATCTAAGCCAATTTTGTATTATTGCCAAGCTCAAACGTAGTGAAATTGAACTAGCTCAAGTTCGTAAACAGCGCCGCCGAGCCTTGACTTTGGGCGCAACTATGAGCCTATTTGCTGTCACCGCCGTCGGACTAGGATGCCGAGCAGAATTGGAAAGAAGACTATCTGCAACTCTTTCCTTAAACTCCCAATTAAATGCTTTAAGTGCCTCTTCAGAAGCATTATTTGTCACCGACAAACATTTTGAAGCACTTTTGGAAGGATTACGAGCTGCCAAACGCCTCAAGGACATCGAAACCGCAGAAAACAGCAATGCCCTCGGACTAGAAAACTTTTTAGGTGTACCTTATAACTCAATAAAAATCAAACCAGATACACGTTTGGCTGTGACAACGGCTCTTTCTCAAGCTATGTACGCAGCCACAGAGCATAATCGTTTAGAAGGACATAATGATGTTGTTTGGGGCGTCAGTTTTTCGCCAGATGGTCAACTTATCGCCTCCGCCAGTCGAGATAAAACAGTAAGATTGTGGAGCCACTCAGGCAAATTTTTAACTGTACTTAAAGGTCATACTGATAGCGTTAGCAGCGTTGCTTTTAGTCCTGATAGTCAGCTAATTGCTTCCGGTAGCTGGGATGGCACAGTCAAAATCTGGCATCGAGATGGCACCTTGCTAGAAACGCTGCGGGGTCCTCAAAGTCATATCTACAGCGTTAGTTTTAGTCCCAAGGGACAGATAATTGCGGCGGCAGCGGCTGATGGCACAATACGACTGTGGACAATTAGCGGTAAATTAATTCAAACTATTCAAGCTCATGAAGGAGGTGTGGCGTCAGTCAGCTTCAACCCCACAGGTGAACTGATTGCCTCGGCAGGTGAAGATAAAACGATTAAGTTGTGGACAATTGATGGCAAATTGCAGCAAACCTTAGTTGGACACGATAAGCGTGTTAATAGTGTCACCTTTAGTCCCCATGGTCAAACTATCGCCTCTGGCAGTGCCGATCGCACAGTCAAACTTTGGACTAGTTCTGGTACACTCCTCAATACTTTGTCATATCATCAAAATCAAGTCTTAGCCGTTGCCTTTAGCTCTGATGGTCAGCAACTAGCCAGTAGTAGTACCGACAATACTATCAAACTTATGTCTAAAGATGGCAAGTTATTAAAAACATTTCGAGGTCATAGCGACAATGTGACATCGGTCAGTTTTAGTCCTAAATATAAAAATATTGACCAAACAGAAAATAGCACAACTTTTGACAACAAAAAGTTGCCATCTCCTCAAAAAGCCACCTCATCATCTGATTTTTCCGATAGCAAAAGCTTAGAAATGTCAGAAGCACAGTCTTCTCCTGCCAAGACTGCAAGTGGTTATTCTACTAAAACACTTTCCACCGATGCTCAAAAAGGAGTAACAAAAGATCAAAGTCCCATAATTGCCTCGGCAAGCTCAGATAAAAGCATCAAACTTTGGGGTAGTCGTAACCCATCTCGCTTGATTTTGCAGGGACATGAAAAAGCAGTTCAAAGTGTCATTTTTTCACCCGATAATCAGCTAATTGCTACCACAAGCCACGATAAAACTATCAAAATTTGGCATCGTACAGGTCAGTTAATCAAAACCTTAAAGGGTCATCAAGATAGCGTTAGTTCTGTGAGTTTTAGTCCTGATAGTCAGCTAATTGTTTCTGGTAGCCGTGATGGCACTGTGAAACTTTGGCAGCGTAATGGCACTTTATTAAAGACATTTACGGGGCATCGTGATTGGGTGCTGAGTGTCAGTTTTAGCCCAGATGGAAAACGAATTGCTTCTAGTAGTCGGGATGGCACTGTCAAGCTTTGGCATCGCAATGGCACTTTATTGAAAACTTTAAAAGAGCCTGATCAATCAGATATTGGGCTAGCTCAAGTTTTAAATACAGCACTGCTTAATTATTTAAATAAGCCTCGGTTAGTAGAAGCCAAACCTGCTCGCATCAATGCTGTTAGCTTTAGCCCAGATGGTCAGCTTTTAGCAACAGCTAGCGATGATCATACAGCAAAGCTTTGGACGGCTGATGGCAAGTTAATCAAAACCTTAACAGGTCATAGTAATTGGGTTTTGGATGTTAATTTTTCTCCTGATAGTCAGCTACTTGCCTCGGGCAGTTATGACAATACTGTAAAACTTTGGAATCGTCAGGGGGAATTGGTGAAAACATTAAAAGGACCGACAGATAGTGTGGCTCATGTCCGCTTTAGTCCTAGTGGTAAAATTTTGGCAACGACTAGTTGGGATAATCGGCTTCAGTTGTGGCGGTTGGATGATACCTTAATTAAAACCTTGGAAGGGCATCAAAGCCGTGTTACTAGTGTTGATTGGAGTAATGACGGCAAAGCACTGGCGTCAGCTAGCGATGATCAGACGGTGCTGATTTGGAATTTGGATTTGGACGATTTGTTGAACTTGAGCTGCGACTGGTTGAAGGATTATTTACAAACTAACTCAAGAGTTCAAACTCCCGATGCCTTCGGTGGGGGTAGCTATCAAGAACTGTGTCAGCCGTTGTCAACTGCCAAACCTTAGCTAAACTAAGATTCTAGTGGGTGAGAAGAATTAGGAAATTTCTCTTTCTCTTTCGCCAGTTTGTCAAGGAAGGAAAATCGGCTTAGGCACGACCGGGCAGGTGCCTGTGTTAGAGTTAGCGTAACTCATGCTGTAGTAGCTTTCCTCCAGCTTAATTGTAGGACTATGGTAATTACAAAACGTGGCCTCGTTCTTGGGGCGACAGCATTGGTATTAACAACGGTTGCGGTTACAGGCGCGGGACTTCATTTGTCCAAAAGTCAGGCATTCTTTAGCGAAAGCCCGAAAGAATTGGTAGATGAAGTTTGGCACATTATTAATCGCCAATATGTAGACGGTACGTTCAATCAACAAGATTGGCGGGCAATTCGCAAAGACTATCTCAATCGCACATACACCAACTCCGAAGAAGCTTACACCGCGATTCGGGAGATGCTCAAAAAGCTGGGAGATCCTTATACGCGGTTCATGAACCCAGAAGAGTTCAAGAATATGCAAATTGATACTTCTGGGCAGTTAACGGGTGTAGGGATTCAGTTAGCTCAGGATGAGAAGACCAAAAAGCTGACGGTAATTGCTCCGATTGAAGATACTCCGGCTTTTAAGGCGGGTGTCTTGGCAAAGGATATTATTGTCAAGATTGATGGTAAGACGACTGAGGGTATGGATGTCAATGATGCTGTCAAGCTGATTCGAGGTAAAGAGGGAACTCCGGTAACCTTGACAATTCAGCGTGCTGATAAGCAGGTGGACTATAAGCTGACACGGGCACGAATTGAAATTCATCCGGTGCGCTACAACGTCCAAAACACTCCTACTGAAAAGCTTGGCTATATCCGGCTCAATCAATTTAGTGCTAATGCGGCTCAGGAAATGCGGGATGCTATCCAGGATTTGGAAAAGCAGCAGGTTAATGGTTATGTTTTAGATTTGCGCTCTAATCCTGGTGGTCTACTGTATGCCAGTATTGAAATCGCTCGGATGTGGATCAACGAGGGGGGAATTGTCTCTACGGTTGATCGACAGGGCGAAACTGACCGCCAGCAAGCCAATAATCGTGCTCTTACTGACAAACCTTTGGTTGTACTGGTAGACGGCGGTTCAGCAAGTGCGAGTGAGATTCTCTCTGGTGCTTTGCAGGATGATAAACGGGCGACTCTGGTGGGAACTAAAACCTTTGGTAAGGGTTTAGTTCAGTCGGTACGGGGCTTGGGAGATGGCTCAGGTATGGCTGTAACGATTGCTAAGTATCTGACGCCTAATGGTCGAGATATTAATAAGCATGGCATTGATCCGGATGTGGTGTTTGAGCTTTCTGATGCCCAACGCAAGGAGTTACAGCAAGACCGCACTAGGATAGGGACAACTTCTGATCCGCAATATGCCAAGGCGGTTGATGTGCTCAAACAAAAGATCGCTGAGGCAAAACAAGGAAATCGTGCAACTGCCCCAGCTCGATAAGTTGTAAGGGTTGTGGTTTATCAGTCGAGTGGGTCTAGGATGCAGAAGAGGCAGTTGATGAGTTTCTACATCGGTTGACACTTGCCAGCACGTATTAATCCGACTCGACTAGCGATCGCCATCTGTTGTGTTTCAAATGGTCCCCAGCGTTGCATTACGTCTGGGGTTTGTTTTTCGGCGTCTTGGCTTTGGACAATTTCACATTGTTCGTTTTTACGCTTGACAATGTACCAAGTTTGTGATTCATTCATATTTGGTATTTTTTGAGCGATCGCCAAAAGCTAACGACTACTTGTTTATTTCCGTGCTAACTATTGATTACTTAATCTTTGCATAAATTCCCTGTGTTCAGAAGATTGTATACCTTCTTGTAAAACTGCCAATACACGCTGCATATTTCCTGCTAATAACTCAGTAACCGCTAACCACAAACCCGGAAAAACTTTACTTTTTAAAATTCCATTACTATCAACAGTTAAATCAAGATATTCACCCTTTTCTAAATAAAAACAGCTAAGTTTTTGATCAAGAACTTGCCAAACAATATATTCTTTGACACCATTACGGCGATAAGCTTGTTTTTTGGCATGAAGGTCAATTGCCACACTGCTAGCGGCAATTTCAACAACTAACTCTGGTGCGCCTTCGATGTAGTCATCATCACTTATTTGAGCTTGTCCGCCTGCTTCTGGCATAATTAGGAGAACAGCATCTGGTTGTGGTTCGTTATCAATATCTAAGCGCACTGTTGGAGCATCTCCAGCAGCCACACCTGGAGTCATAGCTTGGTAAGTTCCTAGCCATGCCATAATCCAAGCATGAGGTTGACCGTGACTCTTAAAACGCAAGGCAGCAGCCATATAGACAATTCCTTCAATTAGTTCAGCTTTTTTATGGTTTGGTTTAGCGTTGTAGCGGCGCTCAAATTCGTAGCGGTTTAAGCTATCGCCATTTTCCAAAGGCGGAATTGTCCAATTCGGTGAAGGTGTTTTAACCATGATTACAATTTGGGGTGAACCTATGCTTATTTTATCGAATCAAAAAAGTAATAGTGTTAGCGTAGATCAGGTGAAAATTATTGCAGAAAAATCAAGAATTTATTAATAAAAAAATCCCACACATTCAGGCATGGGATTAACTAGAATTGTCTAGATCAACAACTAATTACTGCTATTTGCCAAAACACCTTCAGCTAGCTTACTGGGAACTTCTTGGAGATGATCGTATTGCCAATTAAAAAAGCCAACACCTAAAGTAAGCGATCGTAATTCCACAATAAAATCATGCATTTCAGCCTGGGGAAGATAGCCCGAAACATAATCCCAACCAGACCAATCTGTACGCCCTTCATAGCCCAAAATCTGCCCGCGACGCCCTGAAACTAATTGCAAGACTTTAGAAGTGTATTCCTGGGGCGCACAGACCTCAATCGTCATAATTGGTTCTAACAAAGTTGGTTCACAATTGGGCATTCCTTGGGTCATTGCTAGTCTTGCCGCTTGCTTAAATGCCTGTTCCGAACTGTCCACATTATGATAGGAACCGTTGGTTAATGTAACTGCCACATCTACCACAGGAAAACCTAATGGTCCATGCACCAAATATTCTCTTACCCCCGTTTCCACGCCAGGAATATACTGTTTAGGAACCACACCACCAACTATCGTTTGATTGAAATTAAAACCCTCACCCCGTGGCAACGGTTTAATATCAAGATGTACATCGCCAAATTGTCCATGACCACCGCTTTGATGTTTGTAGCGTCCGTGAGATGATGCAGATTTGCGGATGGTTTCTTTATAAGGAATGCGTGGTAATTGAGTAGTCATTGGCAGGTTATACTTGCGCCGTAGTCGGTCTAATGCCACTTGCAGATGAATTTCACCTTGCCCCCAAAGGATAATTTCATGGGTGTCGCCGTGTTGTTCCCATGCGAGTGAGGGGTCTTCTTCTAAGAGTTTGGTTAAGGCAGTACTAATCTTAACTTCATCTTTGCGCTGTTCAGGAGCGATCGCTAAGGCATAAACTGGTACGAGTGAATTAGCGCGGGGTAGTTCGACTTGACTATCATTATTGGTTAAAGTTTGACCGGTTTGAATGCCTTCCATGCGTCCCAAAGCGACAATTTCACCCGCTTCTGCTTGGGAAATTGAGGAGTGTTGCTGACCAAATAGGCGATATAATCCACCCACGCGGATATTATTTAAGATCATGCCATCCTTAAGTTGACCCTGCCAAACGCGCACTAGGGAAAGCTTGCCACCTTGAGGAGTGTAGTAGGTTTTTAAGACTTGTGCTATAGTCTCGTCGTTTCCTTTAATTTTGCGCCTTTTTTGTGTTGTTTCAGGTGTTGGTGCTTCTCGTAATAAAGCATCTATCAACGGACGGACGCCATAATCTTGTTCAGCACAACCAATGAATACTGGCACAATTAAATCTGCACCTAATTCCATTTTTAGGTCTTGCAAAATTTCATCGGTTGGTGGTTCAATTTCCTCTAATAGTTCTTCTAACAAATGGTCGTCAAAGTTTGCCAATGCTTCTAACATTTGAGCCCTGGTTGCTTTTTCTTGTTCTTTTAAGGACTCTGGCAGTGGCACTTGATCGGCGGGTGCACCTGGGTGATAATGATAAGCTTGTTCGGTTACTAAATCGATAAATCCGACTAGTTGTTCGCCTTTACCGATGGGATATTGGTGAGGTACTAAAGGGCGGGAGGAAACGGACTTGAGGGCATCTAAGATTTCTCGGTAAGGGTAACCGCAGGCGTCTCCTTGACAGGTCATGCGGTCGCTTTTGTTGATAAAAACCAGATGGGGTATTTCCCAATCATCGAGGAATTTGAATAAGGGTGCAAGACTGAGGACGCGAGTGCTTATGGGTTCGCAAACTATGACGACAGCATCGACGCCCACGCAGGCATTATAAGTTTCTTGGGCAAATTCTATGGAACCTGGACAATCGAGAAAGTTGAAGTGAATGCCTTGGTATTCGGTGCTGGCGGCGCTGACTTCGACGCTCATTTGGCGATCGCGTGCTTCAATGGCATTATCGCCCACGGTGTTGCCGTCTTTGATGCTACCTTTGCGATCAATTGCATCGGTTACAAATAATAAGCTTTCTAAAAGAGTGGTTTTACCACTAGAATATGGTCCAACAATTGCCACATTACGGGTGGCAGAAACAACGTTTTCGTTCATGATTTCCCCCCAGAATATTCAGAAGTTTGGCGGTACGGCACAGGCATGACCGCATCAGCTAATTCTTCGCTCTTAGGTACTGCCCGTGTCAATTGCGAGTTGGGATCAAAACTATCTGTTTGTGAGATTAACGCTTTTCTTGGTTATGATTTAAAACTTGCAATGTCTTGTAAGGTAAACTTCAGTAGAAGTTAAGTTAGATTACCTGAAATTAAATCCTTCTAACTTTTATGGATATTCGCAACAAATGGCAACGATTTTGTTTCAAAACTAGGCAAAATTCACGCCAAATAAGTTTAACGTTTTTTCTGACAAATTGGCTTTTGGGGGTGGTATTATTAGTTAGTAGTTTGCCTGTTCCGGTTGCCGCTCAATTGCCGTCGTCGCTCCAACCAACTCAACCGCAAGCAGCACGGCAACTTAGTCAGGGACTGGCGTTAATTCAACAAGGCAATTTATCGGCAGCAATTGCGGCTTTTCGGCGTGCGGCACAACTTGACCCACTCTTGGCGCCAGCACATTACAATTTGGGTTTAGCTTTACGACAATCTGGGCAATTACAACCAGCGGCAGATGCGTTTTATCGAGCGATACAAGTTGATCCAAATTTTGCCTTAGCGTTTGCTAATTTGGGCGCAGCGCTGTTGGAAGGGAATAATTTGAGTCAGGCAGAGGATTATCTAATACGGGCGCTAGAGCTTGATTCTCGCTTGGGTGTGGCTCATTATAATTATGGATTGGTGTTGTCGCAGTTGGGAGATACTGAAAAGGCGATCGCGCAATTTAAAAACGCCATAGAATTAAGTCAAAATGCTCCTGAACCTTCTTATCATTTAGGCATGATTTATTTACAGCAGGGCAGAAAGGAACAGGCAAAAAGAGCCTTTCAACAGGCAATTAAAATCAATCCTCAATATCCAGAAGCACACTACAATATTGGTTCCATTTTATTCCAGCAAGGAAATTTGAGAGCAGCTCTTGATGCCTTCCGCAAATCAGCTCAAAGTAATTCTAATTATGCCAATGCTTATTATGGTGCTGGTTTAGTCTTTTTGCGCCAAAATAAATACCAAGAAGCTCAACAAGTCTTGCAATATGCGAGAGATCTTTTTCAGATGCAAGGTAATGCTCAATGGACGCAAAATGCTCAACAATTATTAGATCGTTCTCGTAATTTTAACTAAAAATGTCTTGGTTAATTAGCAAATTAGTTAGATCATGATACTTAAGTTAAATTCAGGCAAGTCAAAGTAATTAAAATAGTAAGGCTATTTAATTTTAACTTGACTTTTGCTAAAATCTAAACCAAACCTTGACAATTGCTCAAGTCTTCCGGCATCATAGGATATTAATGAGAATTTTGGTTATAATCTAGAAAAACCATCTCATGTTTAATCTGGCATATTTTTGAACGGTAAAAAATTACTGATTTTGCCAGTATGTCTAAAAATTCTCCGGAAGGTTTGGATAGGACAAAACGCAGGTCTTCTCAAAAGCACAATTGGCAAAATTATAAAAGAAGTTTAAAATACTTTTACTGGCGCTTAGTCCGTCTTCAAGGAAAACCAGAAGCGCTAGCTAGAGGTTTAGCTTGTGGTGTGTTTGCTGGTTTATTTCCCTTTGCAGGTTCTCAGACGGTTCTTGCCTTACTTTTAGCATTTCTATTTCGTGGTAATAAAATTTTAGCAACAGTTGGTCCCTGGATTAGTAACCCTTTAACTTCTGTGCCAATTTATCTATTTAATTTCCAGGTGGGTAAATGGTTACTTAATGATCATTCTCAAACTAATGTTAGCTTTAAGTCTTGGCAAGATGTCATGCAGTTAGGATCAGAAGTTTTATTGCCGTTGTTGGTTGGGTGTGTGACAGTTGGGATAGTTTGTGCTATTGCTAGTTATTTTTTGGGCTTGTGGCTAATTCATAAAGTTCGTGCTTCTAACCTGAAGCGTTATCGTCGCAAACGGTCGAAACAGTTACACAAAAAATATCCAGAACAATATTAAAATTAAAGTTATTTTTTGCGATTACGAGCAGACATTAGTATTTTAACTTTATAAGGATCAGCATCTTTGCGCCAGTAAATCCGATTATTTCTTATTTCGGCACAATGTTCTTGAAGGCATTTTTCCCAACCTTTACGAGTGCCAATTGTGCTGGTATTGTTTAATAATCCCCATTTTTCTTCTTGCTGAGTCAGTTTGGCAAACTTTTCGTAACCGGGATAATCTGGCGTTACAAAGGTTTCTTTGCGGTGTAAAATTGGGGGGTTATCTGACCTATCATAGTCGCGATAAACAACTTGTAAGTCCCGCAAATCTACGGTCATGCTAGTATGTAAAGCAGGATGAGGTTGTGTATCAAAATCGGGATAAAATAGGTAAGAGATTTTTGGTAGATTAATATGGAACTTAATCAAAGTTGCACCATCCAATCGACCAATAGTCCGACTAGCGCAACCTTCATAAAGCCGTAACTGAGTGTTGAGGTTTTCTAGTGCAGAGAAATGGACATAAAGGGCTTTTGGTAATAGTTTGCCGATCGCACTATTTTTACAACAATTAGCAATCAGACGCGGATTTCCTACACTAATTAGCATCATATCAGCAGCGGCACAGGCTTGTTGATAACTGCCGAAAAGTCCTTTAAAATCGTTTCGCACCACACTCTCTAAATTACCAATTTTGGGGCGGTGGCTAAATTGAGTAAGTGCCAAGTAAACCAACAAATCTTGGCGACGTTTTTCAGAAATAACATCCCATTCTTCTTGATCAGTCGCTTGCAAAATAACTTGGAAGGCGCGGCGCAGAGTGCCAAATTCTGCTAGGATATCGGGGATACTTTCGAGTTCAGTGACTGTAGGAAGGCGTCCTCGTTCGGTCACAAATTCAATTAAAGGGGTGAGGAGTTCTTGGTAATCCTCAAACTTTTTAATGTTAGCGCGAATTCGGGGCGTTGTGGTGTAGGAACGGAAACGCGATGCCCGGAAGCTTTCGGCTTGGGCGGCGTCACGAAAGACGAAGTAAATACCCAAGGCGACAGGAATAGCATCGACTCCTAACACTTGGTCAATATAGATTTTTAGTTCTTCTTGTTCGTAATATTTTTGGAAGGTGTTGCGGCGGGTAACAATGCCGTCTCCGTAAGCAATTTGACCAGAAGCACGGTCATCAATTAAGACTTGGGCGGAGACAATTAAGACTTTTTGGGCAAGTGACCAAGCTTTGAGCAGGGCTTCGCGGCGTTCTGTGGGGTCTTCGATGACGTTGATCACGTAGCCGATGTTGACAATATCAGCGTCTGCAAGCGGTTTATTTGGTTGATAGTAAGGGTCCCAGCCATCGCTGAGATAGCCTTGATTTGTCGTGCGGCTGACATCGCCACCATGTCCGCAGCCGTAATCAAAAAATGTGGTATCTTTATTTAAGATAGCACTTTCTATTGCCAATCGCACGGGCTTAGAAAGGTCGTTTCTAAACATCGCGGCTCGGTGACGCTCGATTTCTGGGGCTTCGGGAATTGGAGCAACCATAACTGAAGAGTCAGATTTTACGCTATCATACCGAATAAAGCTAATTTTTCGCCATACTTATTTAATCAGTTTTTAGTTGCGCCAAGGCAAGCAGGTCTTCGATTTTCTTGATGTTTGGGTCGCCTGCTAGATATCCGATACCACGATGCAGATGTAAGCGAAATTGGCTTGCCAGGGTTTCTTTATCTGTTTGTAGTCCGTCGTTGTAGCAGCGTTGTTTGAGGGCAATGAGGAGAAGATCCGAGATTTCGCCGCCGAAGACGCGCCAGGTAAGTGTTACATTGCTATCGGCAGGAAGTGGGACGGGTGAAGGGATACTCTTTTCAGCCAGGGAACGACAGAATGCCCAACGGCAGAGGATGTTCCATTGGTCAATTTTGGTGCTGCGTTTTAGCTTGAGGAGTTGATCTTTTGCGGTTTGGGAAAGAGTAATGCGCTCAATTGGGGATTCCATTTAGTTTACCAAAAATATCCAGGTTCTGTAATAGTTTGACGCTGACTTGCATCATATTTTAAAAGATATTCGTGTGCGATCGCTTCTATTTCTCTTAATCTTTCCACCTCAACTTTGCCAACTTCGGTATCTGTGGAAAGTAAGATAACTTGATGACTTGCTGTTGGGAAATAACGTTCAACTAAGTTAGTCCGGTGGGAAGAGTCAAGGCGTCCGAGTGGTGTATCAATTGCTACAGGTAAGTTGCGCCCTGATACACGGGCAAGTCCCCATAAAAAGGCGATCGCTAATAGTTGTTTTTCTCCTGCCGATAAGCGATGTTTCGGCACTAATTGCCCAGAAAGATCATACAAAGAAAGACTAAAGGTATAAGTATCAATTGCTACTCGATGTACTAAGTCAGATTTATGTAAGAGATAGAGAAAACATTCGGTTACTTCTATTTCTAACTTGTTTAACTTTTTCAGGGTTAGTTTTTTTTTAAAAAGTTTCAAAGTTGCTTTTACTTTAGCAATAGAATCAATAATATGTTGATTATTTCGCACTTTGATACTGTCATCTGTATAGTCTTCTAATTCTCTCTTGGTTTTGGTGAGTATTTTCTCTAATTCATTGTAATGCTGCTTCAGTGTCTCATAAGACGCTTTCACTTTGGCTACTTCATTTTGTGCTTTTCTCACAGCATCTTCCAGGGTTTGATAAGCTTCTGGTGAGGCAGCGGCGGCTATTTGTCTATCAAGAAAGTCTATTTCTGTTTCTAATTCTTTGAGTTTTTCTTGTTTGTTATTAAATTTAAATTTACTATAATTCAAATCATGCTTAAGTAATGATTCTAGTTGATTTTTAGCTTCGATATCTATGTTAAGCCAAGGCTCTTTTTTATCTTCAAAATCTTCTTTAATTGCTTGATTTTCTTGATTAAGAAAAATTTGAATCTCTTCAATTTGGTTCGGAACTAAAGAAAGTTGATTGATATAACTCAAAAGACGATTATCACGCTCTTTTAAAACATTCCAAGCCATTTTTGCTTGTTGCTGACGACTTTCTTGTTCTGTTTGTAATTTTGCTTGTTCAAAAAGAGGTGAAATTAAAGCTAATGGTAGAGCTGACTCTGCTAATTCTCGCATCTCTTGACGCGCATCATCTGCCTGTGTTGTTAATTCTATAAGTTGAATTTCTAACTGACTACGTTCACTAGCAATTTTACCACCTTCATAGATGAATTTATCGGAGGCTGAACGTTGTTGAGCTTCTGCACGTTTTAACTTGGCTTCTACCTCGGTTAAGTCTTGTTTTGTATTGTCAAGTTCTGCTTTTTGTTGCTTAAACTTTTGCTCAATTTCTTTAAGAGTTGCTAGTTCTTTGGCATTAGCAATTTCTTTACGTTTACGACTGACAAGAATATCTAAATCTGTTGCAAGTCGTTCTGATAATTCTAGCCCTAATAAAGATTGAATTGCAGCTACAACTGTAGGAGGCGGTGTTTCAAGTTCTGCTAATTCTTTTACCTGTTCACCGTCGAAGAGAAATAGATTAGAAATTCCTAATGGTAATAAGTTTTCTATGAATTCATCCCAAGTATTTGCAAGGGCTTTATCGGGCCACTCTTCGTCTAGGAGAATACCTAATGTATCTTTACCATCTTTGGGTTCTTTTTCCCAATACCTAACTATTCTTAAAGTAGTTGGTTTGTCGTCTTGAATGACTTCAAATGCCAATTCAATTCGGGCTTTTTCTGTGGGAGGAGTATTGCGGTTAACCGACTGACTAAGAAAGTCGCTGTAGCTTAAGTTACCGCGAGTAGAACATTGAGCACGAGAACCATACAAGCATAAACGAATTGCATCCATCAGGGTTGTTTTTCCGCCACCATTCATGCCGCCAAAAAGGATAATTGGGCGGGGGTTATCATCAGTTTCGGGGCGGAGGTTGATGACTTGTCGCCCTTGGTAGGGACCGAAGTTTTGGAGTATGAGTTCAAGGAAAATCATTTATGTATCTTCTCCTTCATCTTTAGTTTTAGAGGCAAATTTCAAGCTTCCCCAACTAAGCTGCTTGCCTTGAACACTATCAGTTTTATTCAAAGCTTGACGAATTTCTTCAACTTCCCCTGTATTTTCTTTCACAGCTTTTACGGCATTTTTCAAGTTTCTTTGATAATGGGCGTTTTCAATTGCTTTTTCTTTGGAACGAGAACTACTATCAAAGCATTTGTCAATAGCTTCGTAGATACCACGTCGCGATTTTGCATGATATTGACGTTCTGTATCTAATAATTTTGCCATGAGTTCCAAATGCATTTTATCGTCTTGACAAATTTCTTCTAATACTGCCCATTCGTCACTACCTAGAAGCTTTCTTTCATCACCAAGGCGAGTATCTAGGAAAGGTTCGCCTGTTGCTTCTTGATAGATACGCGGCAAGCTGTCGTCAAATTCGTGCTTTTCTTCTAACCAAATACGGCGAATTTCACTAAGTTCTTCCGGACTAATTAAGGTGATATCACGCATTTCTGGTGGTGCGGTATTACGAATTTGAGTTTGTGCTTCTAGGACAATTCTTAACCAATGTTCGCGCCATTCTTTTCGGTAGGGACCAGGTATTGGTTCAACTGAAATATTGCCGTCTATGTTACGTTCAAATAGTTGGACATCGCCCCAGATACGACGGAAGTCTCTCTTTTCGCGATCATTTTCAATATCTAATTCACGACGGATATCTAAAAGGGGTTGTAACCATTCTTTCTCTTGATCATTTTGAATCATTGCTGATAGAGATTTATCACTATCAACCAATGTACAAACCCAGCAACCAAAACGAGAACTTCCACAGCTAGGGGTAGAAGTATCAACAACTAATGGACATTCATTATCTGCTGTTGCACCTCTATACATAGTAAATAAATCTTGGTTACTATACCCCCAAGGATTTTCCCACTGCATTAAATAAATCCAGACTTCATCAGTGCGCCAATCTTCAACAGGAGTATAAAGTAAAGAGTTAGGAAGACTGGGATGAGGGCTAAGGCGATCGCGTACTCTACCTACTTCACGCTTTGCCATAATAGAAGCACGATTAGCACTTTCCGTTTTACGAGTACCTAAAACAACAATTGTTTCACCGCTAGCGCGTACAACATTCCGAATAAAACGGTTAGATGGATCGATTTTTAAGCGTCCAGTACACCATCTAAATTTCTGGCGTGGCGCTGGATAACCCTTACCCATTAAACCTACCCAATATGTCTGTGTAACTTCCGGTCGCAAGAGATGAGGTTCAATTGGCATTTCTTGCTCTTGGGCAGTTTCTTTCATCCTTTTCAGAGAATTGATTACCCAAGCAGATACTATCGGATTTTCTACACCTGTATCTGTTGTAATTACATAGATTATCTTATTTCGCTTTTTCAATGGAAGTGCTGCGATCGCATTCCAGATTAGTTGCAATACTGCTGTTGAATCTTTCCCCCCACTATATCCTATACACCAAGGTATTTCATCTAAACAATATAACTCCTGGATTTCTTTTGTTAGCTTTTCTATATCTTTTACTAACTCTGGTACAGTACGCGGTGGGAATAGTGTCATCTGAGTTTCTGTCATATCTAAGTTCTCCTTTGTTTGTTATGCTTTAAATAAATTTTTGCGATGCCACTGCAAGGCTTCAAGACTTGGAAAGTATTGCTCTGAAATTGGCATAAGGATAGTCTCACCGTGAAAATATTTCATTGGTTTAGCATTAGGTGATTCTTCCTGCAAGTCACTAGCAACTATAATTTTATAATTGTCATCTATCCCAAACCAACCATAATCAAATGCCCAATGATGATTTTTACAGAGTGATATTCCGTTATTTACTCTATTGTTGTAAAATTGCGAGAACGGTTTAATATGTGCACCATCTACAATATTTTGATTTAACGATCTAGCTACTTTTAATCTACAGAAAGCACACTTGTAATCGTAAATTTGTACTATTGCTTTACGAAAGAACGCATTCCTAACGAATGATTTCCGCCAGATAATTTTTGGTTCTCTTTCTTGAAGTTCTAATTCCTGCTCAGTAACATTCTGAAAATCTTGATTTATTTTTAAAATATCCTCAATTTTCTTTTGATTAGCTGAAAACCAGACGGCGATAAGTGTATCAATTAATTCTTGTCGAGAGATTGGGTTTTGTAGTAAATCAAACAGTTCTTGATCCAAGTAAGCATTGTCAACAGCAGCTTTGAGCTTGTTGGTTGTTTTAGGCTGTAATCCATTATATTCAGGCTTAAATACTACATACCAAAATCCTTCACTTTGAAGATGAATAAAAGGATAGTGCAATCCACCTTTATAAGATGAACCAGAAGCCAATAAATTCCAATACTTATTAAATGTTTCAATTAGTTCATCTGAAACACGTATTTGATTATTTTGAATCAAACCTTGTGTAATTAAATCGATTACAGATAGTAGTAATATTGGTTTATAATGAGCCTCGCCACTGTCCTTTTGCTTATTCTTACTTAGCTTAAGTTCAGAAAAAAGTTGACAGTAGTATGCTAAGTCTCGCTGGTTTTCTGACTGTTCCCCTATACTCATCCTCCCCCTCCCAAAAAAACGATCGCCTTTTACCTCAAATTTGTAGTAAATGTAAAAGAGGCATACAATCTCATAGACTAATATACTATACTAAATGGTTTTAAAAAATCAGCCAACGTTTTTTAAAAACACATAACTGCTCCAAATCTTCCATGAACAGCGCCAGCAACCAGACACTTGCCAAATTACTCGATGAATACCTAGGAAAAAGCGATCGCCTCCTAGTCCAAAGAACCCAAATGGGAAGCACCGAAGCCTTCATCAGTTCAGTCACCCTCGAATGGCTAGATAGCAAAGTCCGCTTCGCCTCTCAACTCCCCTTATTTCGGCAAAAATTCGACAGCCAAACCGAAAACGTGATCCGCGATGCCGAAACTATCGAAGAAATCCAACAACGCCCCCTAGATTGGTCACGCCAAGCCCCCCTTGCCCAATATTTAGCCGCCCGGAAAGCCCACAAATTTCCAGCCGTCCTTGTAGTGCTCAGCCCTTACTGGGTGGACGATCCCGCCTCTGCCGAATGGGACGAACAAGGACGAGCACTGAACTCAGCCGCCAATTTCACCGCCCTTGATCATAACCAAACATTGGGCTTATTAAACATTAAAGAAGTTGCCTTTTTCGCCCTAGATGGTCAACACCGATTGATGGGCGTCCAAGGCTTAATGACTTTAATTAAAACAGGCAAACTTCAACCATTTAACAAAGCAAAGAAACCAGTAGGTTCCCCGGTCACAATTGATAATTTAAGAACAGAATATCAGGTAGAATCTTCTCATTTGCAAAGCCTATCAAACGAAAAAATTGGCATCGAATTTATCCCCGCTGTCGTCAAAGGCGAAACCCGTCAAGAAGCACAACGACGCATTAGATCAATCTTTGTCCATGTCAACTTAATGGCAGTAAAACTTAGCCAAGGACAACTGGCGCTACTAAATGAAGATGATGGTTTTGCGATCATTGCCAGAAAAATTGCCGTCACCCACCCTCTATTAAAAGAACAAAAAAACCGCAATCCTCGTGTTAATTGGGATAGTGCAACCGTCGCCGCCAAATCCACTGTGCTAACCACTCTCCAGGCACTTCAAGATATGTCTGAGCGATATTTGGGGCAAAAATTCCCTTCCTGGAAACCTTCTGAGAAAGGCTTAATTTCCATGCGTCCAGAGGATGAAGAACTTGAACAAGGGCTAAAAGAATTTAACACCTTATTTGATAATTTAGCCAATTTACCTAGCTATAAAAGATTGGAAAATGATGCCGAAACACCACTGTTACGCCGCTTTAGTTTTGAAAAAGATAGCGGTGAAGGAAATATGCTATTTCGTCCCGTCGGGCAAGCGGCATTAGCACAAGCTTTAGGTATTCTAATCTTTAAGAAAAAGCTCAATTCCAAGACAATTTTTAAAAAATTACGCCAGTACGACAAAAATGGTGGATTTAGCTTTATGGACATTCCTAGTTCTATATTTTACGGCGTTTTGTACGACCCAAATAAAAAGCGAATCTTAGTTTCTGGGCGAGACTTAGCGGCGCGGTTAATCGTATATATCCTGGGCGGTATTCAGGATGACTTAGAACGTGCTCAACTTCGTCGAGAACTTGCCGAAGCTAGAAGCATGGAAAACAAAGCTGTCGGCTTTCATGGCGAATTTGTGGAACCCAGGCAGGTAGGACTACCAAACGTTTTGTAAGCTTAATTTCCCTTACAAATCATGCCTTGAAAGCAACGCTACTACCGCTTCTTGATGCCGCAAAGTAAAACTATCAGAAACAACTAACGCCGGCAGTTGCCCTTCTGGCGCATTTTTGCTAAAATTCAAACTAGAATGAGCCAGCCAATTGCCTTTTTGACGCCAACCAACGCGATCGCCAAAACAACACCAAGCTTTCCACTCATTTTTATGGCTATCCACCACATTCTGCCAGATTTGTTGTTGAATACTTAAGCCAAAGCGATCATTACTAAATTCTCGCCAAAGTTGATCAATTATTCTTAATTCTTGAGTGGATAATGCTTCAATATCTGCCACTCTTAACCAACCTTCTCGCCCAGAACATTTTAACATTAATGCCGCCGTTTCTTGATCGGCTTCTTGCCATTTTCCAACGGCTAATAAGTTTCGCAACTTATCATAATCAGTCGGCGCAAGTCTGGGAATAATTTTACTACCACTTAATATTCCTAACCATTCTGTCACAGATTGCGGACGTTCTTCCGGCTTCATTGCCATGCCTTGCAAGATGCCATCATTAACGCGATCGCTTATTTTTGGATTAATATGTTTAGGTTGCTCTAATATAGTACCAAACGCCCTTACTGGTGAAGGCATCGGCATTTCTCCTGTCACTAAAGCATACAACGTTGCAGCCATTGCATAAACATCAGTATAAGCCCCACGTTTCGCCCGCCAATCATATTGCTCAATCGGGGCAAAGCCATCGGATAATGATTGAGTATGAGTTTGGGTTAAATTTGGTGTAAATTCTCGCGCAATACCAAAGTCAATTAATACCGCTTCCAACTGACTTTTTCTCAGCATAATATTCAGCGGCTTAATATCGCGATGTAGTAAACCGTTATTATGAATTAGTGTCAGCGCTTCCCCAATTTGTTGAATATATTTTAAGGCTTCTGACTCTGATAAAGCGCCTTGTTTCCAAACTCGATGAGCTAAATCTTCCCCATCAATATATTCCATAATCATACCCCATAATTCGCCTTCTTGAATAACTTCATCCACCCGTACAATATGAGGATGACGAAATTTAGCAATTCTTAGGGCTTCGTTGAGAAAATCTTGTTGAAAACTTTCAAAATCGTATTGTCTTTGCAACCACTCGTTGAGGGTTTTAACTACTAATTGATTACCTTGTTTATCTTTAACTAAATATGTAATGCCAAAGCCGCCTTGCCCTAGTTCTTTTTCAATAGTGTACTTGCCGCGCTGTAACTTTTGACCAGGTTTCCAAGCCATTATTCACAACTCCTGACACTTATCTTGATTTTAGGATTGCTTTAATTATTATTGTAGTACAAAAGTACTGTTAGGTCAATCGTCGCTACGAATTGCAGTTGCAAAGAGTTATTTTTCTTGACTAATTTTGGCAAATAAATATTATAAGATTGTTGGTTTTTAGGGAGTGAAGTTATTTGGTAACTCATGCCGACGTTGCCAAAATATAAAAGCAGGAATCAAGCAAGCGATAGCTATAAGAATGCCAAATTCACCAACAAGATACTCGGTGATTCCTGTATCTTTAGTTAAGTTTTTAAAAACGTCTTCAAGAAATAAGTTATCACTGGCATGAAAAATCATTCCTGTCCAAAGGCTACCAGATTTTAGACGCAACCAAGCCATTGGAAAGCTAATAGCAATAACAGAAAGTGTGAAGCAAAAAAGACTATAAGGAATAGACGTTCCATTGTTATATCCACCAAAGATAATGCTAGGATAGTGCCATACTGCCCAAGCTATTCCACTAATTAAAGCGGTGTGAAAAAACGTAGTAATCTTAGCAAGTTCAGGCACAAGAAATCCGCGCCAACCAATTTCTTCACCCAAAGCATAAAAACAAGCTTTAAGAATACCAAGAGTCGTGGAAAATAATAAATAAAGAACAAAGATTATGCTATTAGGTAAGGCTTCCCAACCATAGCTTTTAGCAACTTCTTGCATTGATTCAGGATTAAAAAAAACACCTAAACCCAAACTCCAAACTACTAGATAAGCAAGTAAGCAATAAAGAACAGGAATGGCATAACTCAACCAAATATAACGAAATTGTCCCCAATTCCAGCCTAATTCTCCCAAATCTTTGCCATATATCCAATTAGTAATAATAGCAGCAAAGGCTGGGGACCAAATAATTCCTAAAATATAGGTATCTTTGGCAGATTCAGGCTTAAATAAGCTTATTAATACTTGAAAAAAGAATGTGAATAAGAAAGTCAATACTAAGAAAATTGCAATTTTTCTGAATTGACGCTTTCCAAAAGTGTTTTGCTTGGGAATAAAACTATAGATAGACATTTAGGTTCAGTTAATTTTTGTCATTTGAGGATTATCACCATAAAATCAAACCCCTGATCTTCTCTTGCTTTAGCATAGCCTTGGGGCAGCGGTTTGTCTAATCTCTCAAAGCAAAAAAACTCTCTAACTTTCCGGAAGCAAACGGGTTTAAATTTTGTAGTCGATACTATTTCAAAAAGCGATTTTTGCTAGACTAACGCATTTATTCATCTACTGGCTCAAACAAGTCTTCAATTAAAACATTAAAGGTTTTTGCTAACCTACGGATCGCACCAATATCAACCATTGTCATACCAGGACGAGCAGATGTTTTGACTGTATTGTAGGGTACTCCCGAACGCTGGGCGACTTCTGTAAGTGTCCAGTTTTCTCTTTTTGCAAACTCCCTAATCCGCAACTTAACTAGTTCGCCTCTTGACATGAGGATTCAATTTAACTTACTCTAATTACCTACATATAAAGATATATATTAAGGGTTGTTAGACATGGAGTCGAAGACTATAACGCCATCAACCACCAAAGCTGAATATATCTCTTTAATTTAGCAGACTTGCGTGAGCTACAATTTGCTATTGCTAATTAATAAAGTTCCACCAAATCAAAGAACCATATTTAAATAATATCAACGCTCCTCTTCTCAATTATTTTCCCGACTCAACAAACCTGTAAATATGCCAATACGACAATTAATTGAGGCAGTGCAATTTGTTTGAGCGCAAACTAACGTGCCATCATTGCCTAGTGTTGCTATCTAAAAATTATCTAAAATAAACAAATTTTGCAGTAGCAAAACCTAAAAGCCAATAAACTAGCAACAAACCCGTAAAATCAGATGAAGAACCTCTAACAAAGTTAGCCAGCCTTGACTGAGACAAGGAATCCGTATAATATGCTTGATAGTAATTCAGTTTTAGAAATATTACGTCCGGTACAAGACCCCGAACTCGGCAAAAGCTTGGTTGAATTAAACATGATCCGCAATGTCAAAATTGACAACGGTGATGTTAGCTTTACCCTAGTCTTGACTACTCCAGCTTGTCCACTACGAGAATTTATCGTTGAAGACTGCCAAAAAGCTGTCAAACAATTACCCGGTGTTAACAAAGTCATTGTCGATGTTACCGCCGAAACGCCACAACAAAAAGCCATTCCCAACCGCACAGGCATTGATGGCGTCAAAAATATCCTAGCAATTTCCAGTGGCAAAGGCGGCGTCGGCAAAACAACTGTAGCGGTAAATGTCGCCGTCGCCTTAGCACAAATGGGTGCAAAAGTTGGTTTAATTGACGCCGATATTTATGGTCCCAATACACCAACCATGTTGGGGTTAGGCAGTGCCAAAGTCATGGTGCAAAAAGGTGCACAAGGCGAAGTACTAGAACCTTCATTTAACCACGGCGTTAAATTAGTTTCAATGGGTTTTTTAATTGACCCAGACCAGCCGGTAATTTGGCGCGGACCCATGTTAAATGGCATTATACGACAATTTCTCTATCAAGTAGAGTGGGGAGAATTAGATTATCTCTTAGTCGATATGCCACCAGGAACAGGTGATGCTCAATTAACCTTAACCCAAGCTGTACCAATGGCAGGGGCAGTGATTGTCACCACGCCTCAAACCGTAGCATTACTAGACTCACGTCGGGGTTTAAAAATGTTCCAACAACTAGGAGTGCCAGTACTGGGAATTGTCGAAAACATGAGTTATTTTATTCCACCAGATGCGCCAGAAAAACAGTATGACTTATTTGGTTCTGGTGGTGGTGAAAAAACCTCAAAAGAATTAGATATTCCTCTGCTTGGTTGTATTCCTTTAGAGATATCCTTACGAGAAGGTGGCGATGCTGGAATTCCGATTGTCGTTGGGGCACCAGAGTCAGCATCAGCCAAAGCCTTGGTTGCGATCGCTCAATCTATTGCTGCTAAAGTATCAATTGTTGCCCTCCGCAGCTAGAAGCACATTTTAGACAATTTGGCAATGATTATACTGATCTTAGTTTGTCCATCCTGAAACTTCAGCTCTAACACTGATAATTAATCACAACACAAAGCTCAAAACCACTCTTATATGTTCCAAAAGTCAATACTTGGTAATCGCTGGAAATATCTGCTGGCATCCTGGCAACAATTAGACTGGCAGCTATTGATTATCTGCATCGGTCTTACCTTCTTGGGAGGAGTGATGATCCGCAGCGCCGAACTATATAATGGGCAAACGGATTGGTGGTGGCATTGGTTTATTGGCAGCATCGGACTTGCGATCGCTTTATTCATTGCCAAATCCCGCTACGAACTACTGATTCAATGGCATTGGCTAGTTTATGGCATTACCATTCTCGGTCTAATTGCCGTTATGTTATTTGGTAATACTGCTAACGGTTCTCAACGCTGGTTGACTTTAGCAGGAGGCATCCAAATTCAACCATCAGAATTTGCCAAAATCGGCTTAATCGTAACACTTGCCGCCGTCTTACACTCACAACCCGCCTCAACTTTAGGTGGTTTCTTGCGGGTTTTAGCAGTAGCAGCAGTCCCTTGGACATTCGTATTTTTGGAACCAAACCTGGGAACCTCATTAGTATTTGGTTGTATCACAATGGGAATGCTCTATTGGGGAAATGCTAATCCCGGTTGGCTACTGCTAATGCTATCTCCCATTGTTTCTGCGATCGTCTTCAATGCCTATTTGCCAGCATGGTTTGTGTGGGTAGCGGCAATGGTAGTTATCGGTTGGCGTACCTTCTCATTCCCCTTAGTAGGCGCAATTAGTGCCTTAGTTGTCAACGCCGTTTCTGGAGAACTCGGACACGTGCTATGGGGAGTCCTCAAAGACTATCAAAAAGATCGTCTGATTCTCTTCCTAGACCCCGATAAAGACCCCTTGGGTGGTGGTTACCACTTAATTCAATCTCGCATTGCCATCGGCGCTGGTGGCGCTTGGGGACGAGGACTAAACCAAGGCACTCAAACTCAACTACGCTTTATTCCAGAGCAACATACTGACTTTATCTTTTCGGCAATTGGCGAAGAACTTGGCTTTGCCGGCTGCATTGTTGTGCTGTGTGCCTTTTGGTTCCTTTGCCTGCGCTTAATTATTATCGCTCAAACTGCCAAAGATAATTTTGGCTCACTACTGGCGATCGGTGTTTTATCGATGATTGTCTTTCAGACTGTGGTTAATATTGGCATGAATATTGGACTTGCACCGATTACAGGTATTCCTCTACCTCTACTTAGTTATGGGCGATCGTCACTACTTGCGAACTTTTTGGCGATCGGTCTGGTAGAATCAGTTGCTAATCATCGACATCGTTTGAAGTTTTAGCTGGCAATCATTCCTGCTTTTGTCGTTTGCTGATAGTTTTTCCCAATGACTAATCACCAATAACTGCTTGTAAGCTATTAAATACACCCCTTATCTAAGACAAGCTCATGATTTTTCCTGGTTCAATTGTTAGCGTCACCAACCCCAATGATACCTATTACCAGTTTCAGGGACTCGTGCAACGCATCACCAACGGCAAAGCGGCTGTTTTATTTGAAGGCGGCAACTGGGACAAATTAGTAACATTCAGGCTTTCTGAATTAGCAGCAGTTGAGCCAACTGCAAAAAAGGCAAAATAGTTTATATATGGTCAGGCAGTGGTTTGGAAGTGCTTAAGGAAAGAAATGCTAACGAGATTTCAACTCTTTGCACTTTCAAGCCATTTTGATATTTACGTTAGCACTTGATGATTTATGCGCCTTCCTCTCCCCCAGTTTGCCAATAGCGATCGCTCGGAGCGTCACATAGCAGAAGTCATCGAAACGGCAACGACGGAATTTTTGGCACAATGTTTGGAGCCAGAAGACTTAAGCTTTCCTGTCATGCCTCCTTTTGGTAGTTGGGTAAGAGCTGTGGATGAAGAGTCGGGCAATCAAGTCTTGGCAGTAGTTTATTATGCCACAACCAGCCCAATTGATTCTGTCCACCGTGCTAGGGCATTAGGCTTGAGTTTGGCAGACTTGCGTGAGCAGCAACCCCAAATTTTTGCCATGCTCAAAACCGAATTTCGTGCCGCGATTGTTGGCTATCAGCCGCCTGGACAAGCTGGAAATGGTAAAATGCCTAATCGTAGTCCTGTTTATCAATACCTGCCACCGCGTCCCCCACAAATCCATCAAGCGGTATATCAGTGCGAACCACAAGAGATTATTCATTTTAGCGAGCAGTTAGATTTCTTGCGTACATTATTAGTGGTCACTGGTGCGCCTGTTGAAGCACTAACAGCAGCGGCAATTCGAGAAGTGTATCAATTAAGAAAAGGCGATCGCTCTTGGTTAGTCAAAGCCGGACGCACTTTGAGTGTATTGCTCAAAGACGACTACGACCGTTTACGATATATTTTAAGCCAACTTCACTGGTAACTTAAAAATTAATAAATCTCTCTTAAGATTATCTCTAGATTTAATTAATTTTTGTTAAACTACCAAGATAATTTAATAACACCTTAGCAACCATTTGACCCTAACCTCAAGGTCAAAACAGACTGCCGTAATTTCATTTCAGCAATATCTCTAAAAATATTTCTATGGAATCTATCTCTCATGTTTTAGAGGAACCAATCGTTCCCTTTGCCGTTTTACTTGTGGTGATTTTAGCAGTACCACCTTTGTTTGAGCGGCTAAAACTACCTGGACTGGTGGGTTTATTAGCAGCAGGTGTCTTGTTAGGTTCTAATGGACTAGGGGTGCTTGAAAATAAATCGGATACCATGAAACTGCTTTCAGATATCGGACTCGTTTATCTGATGTTTGTGGCAGGTTTAGAAGTAGACATGGAGCAGTTTCGCCGCACCCGAAATCGTTCAATTGGCTTTGGTAGTTTTACTTTTGCAATACCCCTAATTATGGGTATATTAGTAGGACGTATATTTAATTTTGAGTGGAATGCTTCAGTCTTAATTGGGTCATTATTTGCCTCTCATACATTACTCGCATATCCGATCATTAAACGTTTGGGCGTGGTGAATAATGAAGCAGTTACTGTTACTATTGGCGCTACGATTTTTACCGATATTGGTTCGCTTTTAGTCCTGGCGGTTTGTATTGCCATTCATGCTGGGGAATTCTCAGCAATGGGGCTGGTAATGTTACTAGTTTCCCTAGCAATTTACTCAGTAGCAGTTTTATTTGGCTTTGACTGGTTGGGGAAAGAGTTTTTTCGTCGTTCCAAAGATGACCAAGGTAACCAATTTTTATTTGTATTACTATCATTATTTCTGGCTTCGGTGGGAGCGCAATTAATCGGGGTCGAAAAAATTATTGGCGCGTTTCTTGCGGGTTTAGCCGTCAACGATGTGGTGGGTGATGGTCCAGTTAAGGAAAAAGTCGAGTTTGTTGGCAGCGTTTTATTTATCCCAATTTTCTTCGTTAACTTAGGCTTATTAATCGATATTCCTGCCTTTGTTAAAAGTCTGAGTACGATTTGGCTCACAGCGGCAATTGTAGCGGGTTTGATTATTAGCAAGCTTTTGGCGGCAGTATTGGCAAAGTTGGTCTACCGCTATAGCAATATTGAGATGTTAGCAATGTGGTCGTTGTCATTGCCGCAAGTTGGAGCGACACTGGCAGCAGCACTGGTTGGCTATCGCGCTGGAGTTTTGACAGATGGTGTTTTGAATAGTGTGATTGTTTTGATGTTGGTGACATCTACACTCGGACCTATCTTGACTGCTCGTTTTGCGCCGCACCTAGAGGTAGCAGAAGCACCTTTAGCAGAGGATGTGCCTGCTAGTGAAGAAACACTCCCCAGTTCCCAACCAGGGAAGTTTACAGTGATTGTTCCGATTTACAATCCAGAAACGCAGCGTCATTTGATGGAAATGGCAATGTTGGTGGCGCAGCATCAAGGCGGTCAAATTATGCCATTAGCGATCGCTCAAGCTCATGCTCGCATGGATGCACCGGAGATGAATAATGCGCTCCGCAAAAGCCAGTTATTACTTGATCAGGCAGCAAAATTAAGTCGAGAATTGGGAGTAGAAGCGTCACCGCAACTGCGAATTGATTACAACATCGCTCAAGGCATCAGTCATATCAGTCGAGAACAAAATGCTAGTTTGATTGTCTTGGGTTTAAGCAAACAAATGGGATTCAGGGCGCGTTTATTTGGCAATATCACAGAATCTGTGCTTTGGTCATCCCACTGTATGGTTGCAGTGACGAGGCTTTTGGATTCACCGCTCAAAGTTAAACGTATTCTTGTACCTGTGGAAAACCTCACACCCTCGGCATTGCGTCCACTACGGTTTGCCCAGATTATTGCTGATGCTAATCAAGCCCAAGTGACATTACTTCATGTCTGTAACCCCAGAACACCCAAAAGCAAAATTGCTTGGACTCAGGCTCAACTAGAAATCATGGCTTCTAAGGTAGGGTCTGCAAGTTTACCTGTAATTCAAATTATGCCTCATGAGAATGTAATGCAAGCAATTCTAAGCACTGCTCAAGCTCATGATTTAGTCGTATTGCGATCGCTGCGCCGTCAGGTTGGTGGTGATGGTTTAATACAAGGTGCCCTGACAACCCCTCTAGTGCAGCAGCTAACTTGCTCGGTTGTACTGCTAGGAGAACCCCAAGGGACACCAACCAGTATACTTGCCAGCTAAAGAGAACGTTGGTTAAAACCCTTCCCCATCTTTATGCTTCAACTGCACCGCCATTTCCTCCAGTTGCTGTCTTTCTAGCTTCAATTCTGCTTCTTTTGTCTTCAATTCTGCTTCTTTTGTCTTTAACTGGAGTGCCATTTCTTCCAGTCGCTGTCTTTGAGGTTCCAAGTCTTCTTCTAGGGTTTGAATTTGTTCGCGACGCGCTTCCATTTCCAAATTACGACGAGTCAAATCTTGACTTTGTAGCGTCAACTCTTGCCGCCACTTTTCAGCACGTTCAGCTTCTTCTTCTAGAAAAGTTGTACTGGTTGCGCCACCTGTCAAGTACTTCTGCACCAAGTCCAACACCCAATTTTTGGCGTGTTGAATACTTAAAACTTCTTTATTATCAGAAAGCTCCACCAAAACCAACAAGCCTTCTGGCAGGGGATTAGTATTGGCAAAAAGGACAGTCTCTGGATTGAGGACTGTCCAGGAGTTTTCAATTTGTTGGCAGGCAAGCAATTGCAATTCCACCCCGCCTACACTTTCATTGTTTTGCACTTGGGCCAGGTGTAACATTGCCTGTCAGTTGTTGGGTGTTGGTGGTTAAAAACACTTAAGAGTTATCAGTAAGTCGATTGAGGCGATCATCTAAAATTTCTGCTTGCTTTTGAGCCTCTACTAAAGCCTCCTTCTTTTCCTGCACTTTTTCTGGTGCAGCTAACTTGACAAACTTTTGATTTGCTAGGAGTGTGGAAATCGAGTTAATTTCCGCTTCCACTTTAGCTAAATCTTTGCTTAACTTAGCACCAAGAGCCTCAAGATCTACAACCCCAGCTAAAGGCATCAAAACTTGGACAGTGCCTACAACAGCCGCCATTGTTGTCTTAAATTCTTGTTCTAGCGTTGAAGTAATCGTTAAGTCCTCCACTTTTGCTAAGTCCTTAATATAGGAGTGCCCCCGTTGCAAAATTTGACGCTCGGCATCGCTCTCACTTTGAAGGATAGCTGATACCTTGACCCCAGGTTTAACATTTGCTTCTGCCCGCAAGTTACGGATCGTACGAATTGTACCAATCAATAACTCAAACTGTTGCTCTAGTTCCAGGTCAATCATGGTATTGCCACTCTTTTGGGGCAACGGCAACGGCTCACCCTGGTCTAAAATTGGGTTCATGGGCAATGCTGGGCGGCTCAAAACTGGCACTGTTTCTGGTTTTTCCTTACCGAAAATTTCTTCCTTAAAGGATTGAGTTGTTGCCACCAACTCTTGACGATTTTTACTCGATAGTAAATAGCGGTAAACAAACCAAATTGTATATCCTAGACCAACCAGTTCAAAGGTAGATGAGACAATCGGAATATCATCAATCGCACTACTGACAGCCATTGCTATCTTAAGAGCAATGATGGCGAAAAACAGCCAACCCACCACAATTAATGCTTTTTGGTAATTCCTGAACAACTGAACTGTATTTGTTGGTAACTCTGAGATAAATTTTGCTGCCTGATGCCCAATCTCCTGAACTTGAACATATATTTGAGGGGAGGATGATTGCAACTCAGATGAAGTTAGCAAATCTTCCTTAATCTCCATCACTTTTGACCCAACTCCGGAATTAATTGCTCCTGGATATAATTGCAACGCCAAAACAGACTCAGATTTTTGTTGAGACTGGGCGCTGCCATCAGCATACCTTAGTACGCCATCGTTGCTTACACTACGCCCGTAGAGAGTCTGCCAAATTTCCTCTGTAATATGAGGCATGAACGGATGCAGTAGTTTCAGAATGCCTTCTAGCACAGATGCAAGTGTTTGTTGAGCAATTTTTCTTGAGTCAGGCGGTGCATCAGCCCTCAGCCGAGACTTCACCATTTCAATATACCAGTCGCAAAAGTCACCCCAAATAAACTCATAAAGACCTTTTGCTGCTTCACCTAATCCGTAGTTATCAAGATACTGATTAGTTTGAGCTGCAACCTGCCCAAAGCGCGAAAGAATCCAACGGTCACTTAATTCTAGCCCCCCTTCTGGCACTTCTAGTAAATCCAAGGGGGAACCCAACTCTTGCGGCGTTTTGCCATCCAAATTGATCATGACAAACCGCGCCGCATTCCACAATTTATTGGCAAAATTGCGCGACGCCTCTACCGAAACTGATTCATCTTTTTTGCGATCGTATTCTAAGCGGATATTCTGCCCCGCCCCCGCAACTTCCCGAATTAAGGCATAACGCAAGGCATCAGTGCCATACTTATCAATTAGCAACAGCGGATCAATACCGTTATTTTTAGACTTAGACTGCTTTTGACCTTTTTCATCTAATACCAATCCGTGGATGTAAACATCCTTAAACGGCATCTGTTTGGTAAAATATCCTGCCATTAGCGTCATCCGCGCCACCCAAAAAAAGATGATGTCAAAGCCTGTAACCAACGTCGTTGTTGGATAATAAGTCTTCAAATCTACTGTTTCTTGGGGCCATCCCATCGTCGAAAAGGGCCACAAACCCGAAGAAAACCAGGTATCTAAAACATCTGGATCTTGTTTTAGCTTGACTTCTTTACCAAATTGTGCAGTAGCTTTCTCTTGTGCTTCTGCCTCACTTTTTGCCACCACAAACGGCGTACTATCTGTAATTTCGCCGCCAGTTTCACTCACCGCATACCAAGCAGGAATTTGATGTCCCCACCAAAGTTGGCGAGAGATACACCAATCTTTAAGATTTACCAACCAATCACGATAAACCTTTGTCCAGCGTTGCGGCACGAATTGAGGTGAGTTTTGTTCATCCAAAAATGCCAAAGTATCATCAGCTAAAGGCTGAATTTTGACAAACCACTGAGTAGAAAGCAGAGGTTCAACAGGCACCTTACCGCGATCGCTATAAGGAACAGTATGCTTATAATCCTCAACCTTCACCAGCACCCCGTCTTCCTCCAGGCGCTTCACCAGATTTTTTCGGGCAACAAAACGATCCTGCCCTTCAAACTCACCCGCATTTTGATTTAAAGTGCCATCCTTATTCATGATGTTGATCATCGGCAAATCGTGGCGCTTACCCATCTCAAAATCATTCGGATCATGAGCCGGCGTCACCTTCACACAACCCGTACCAAACCCCGGATCAACAAACTCATCAGCAATAATCGGAATTTCTCGCCCCATAATCGGCAGCCTCAGCATCTTACCAATCAAATGCTGATAACGCTCATCCAGCGGATTAACCGCAACCGCCGTATCACCCAACATCGTTTCTGGGCGAGTCGTCGCTACTTCCACATTACCCTTACCATCAGCAAGCGGATAACGCAAGTGCCACAAATGCCCACTTACCTCCTGATTATCCACCTCCAAATCCGAAACCGCTGATTGGGAAGCCGGACACCAATTTACCAAATACTCGCCCCGGTAAATTAGTCCATCCTCGTATAGTTGAACAAAAGCTTCTAAGACAGCTTTCGATAAACCCTCATCCATCGTAAAGCGTTCCCGCGACCAATCCACCGACAAGCCCAGGCGTCGCAGTTGACCGACAATTGTACCCCCAGATTTTTCCTTCCACTGCCAAGCTTTTTCGAGATAGTCTTCACGTCCCAAAGCTTCGCGGGTTTTGCCTTCAGCTTTAAGTTGCTTATCCAAAATTGTCGAGACAGCGATACTAGCGTGGTCAGTTCCGGGTAGCCATAAGGTATTGCGCCCTTTCATGCGGTGGTAGCGCACCAGGGTGTCAATCAGACTATGCTCGAAGGCATGACCTATATGCAAGCTGCCCGTGACATTAGGCGGCGGAATTACCACCGAGTAGGGTTCACCCTGGTGATTGGGGTCAGCTTGAAAGATTTGATGTTCTTCCCAGTACTTCTGCCACTTGGCTTCAGTAAGAGTAGGGTCATATTTACTTGGCAGATTGGAGTTGGTTTCGGTCATGCCGGGAACAATAAAATTAGGATGAGCTTAACTAAATTTTGCCATAGGGTAGGTCAGGCTTGAGTTGAAAATTGAGCTAATCCAGTGGCTAGGCATAGATATCCGGATGGTTGCTGAAACATGGTATCCGGTTCTGAACTACTGAGTTCTCAAAGCCTTGGTTTATTGTGGTTTGGATGCGACTAAGCTTACTGAGCTATTACCTTCTAGATTTACTGCTGAATATACACCTAACTTGACTAAAACCTCACTCAGTTCAGCAGGAATCACTTCACAAGGTTTTTGGCTTGATGATTCGGCAATGAAGTTACCACAACTTTGAGCAATAAAAAGTAAGTTGTAATTAAACGTTAGGGGAGAGTGCGATAAGCCGTAAGGTAAAACTTTTAATGGTTACCCTATTTTAAGATTCATTTTAAGATGATCTTGTGTAGAAAGAGCGATCGGGTTTTAACGCTAGTGGGTTAATAATCAAGTTATCTCCATCAGTCTCGTAGGCAATTTAAGCTATTTTTATTAGAAACAATGGCAGACGTTAGTATACATCCAGAATGCCCATTCTCAGTAGAAACCTTTGAGGTTCTTGCAAAACTGAAGAACTCTACAGAAGACGAGGATGATTTTTATTTAGAGTATGAAGAAGAATTTAAAAAGTGTGTTGAAAAGCCACTACAGGAGCTTTACCGTCATTTAGCTGCTCAACTACCTGGTGGCATTAGCAAGCGCCTCGACATCAATTGCTTACCGATTTTAAACTATAAGGCAATGTTCTATAATATATCGGCAAGAGCAGTAGAAAACAAGAGAAATAGTGCTAATTTCTTTTTAACAATTGTCAAAGAAGAGTTGCGTTTCGGTCTATTTATCACTGAGAGGAGTCCTGACAAACAACGATTTATAAAAAATTATCAAGATAACATAGTAAAAGAGATTATACTTCAAAAAACTCAACTGACTGAAGATTACTGTTTGCACTGTTCGTCCAAGAAAGATCTTGATAAGGCTAATCTTTTAGGCGATTGGCTAAGGTATCTGGCTCGGAAAAATAGTGCCAATAAAAATATTCAGATTAGTATACATCTAAAGCCAGAGCAAGTATTATCGTCCTCCAAAGAACATCTAATTAATCAAATCAAACAAACATTTGAAGGTCTGTTCCCACTATTTCTGTTAGCCACTAGCGATAAGCCGGAAGGAGCGCTCCGAGAATACTTAAATCCTTCGATGAAAAAATGGGGTAAAAGTTTCTTAGATGGAGGCATTATAAAATATCAAGCACAAAACTATCAAGATGCCATTACAGAATTTAGCATAGCAATAGAAAAAGCTCCCAACTTAGCTAATGCTTATAGTTACAGAGGGCAAGCTAAGGCTGAATTAGGAGATATTGAGGGAGCAATATTAGACTATAATCAATTACTCCTCATTCAGATCAACAATTCGGACGGTTATTATAACCGAGGAAATGCCTATTATAAGCTTGAAGATTACGAGGCAGCAATTCAGGATTACAACCAAACACTGAAGATTAATCCCAATTTTGCTCTAGCTTATTATCAAAGAGGTTGTGCCTACTTTGAGCTAGAGAATAAGCAGCAAGCTATTGAGGATTTCCATAGAGTATTAGAACTTCTTGACAAGGAAGAAGATATGGATCATTATGATGAACAATTGCTGATTATTCGAGAACGGATCAATTCATTATTACCAATTCCTGAATCTACTCTACTTCAAGTTGTAGAACAGACAAGTTTTGATGAAACAGAATTAATCTATTGGCTACGCGCAATTAACCGCAAAAAACAAGCAATATTCCAAGGTTCACCAGGAACAGGAAAAACCTACATAGCCGATAAACTTGCCAAACATTTAATCAGCGGTACAGATGGCTTTTTAGAACTCCTACAACTCCATCCTGCCTATTCTTATGAAGACTTTATTCAAGGCATTCGCCCCCAAAGTCAAGATGGAAAATTAACTTATCCCCTAATTCCAGGGCGCTTTCTTGAATTCTGCAAAAAAGCCGAATCTCGCCAAGGTTTATGTGTTCTAATCATCGATGAAATTAATCGCGCCAATCTAGCTCAAGTCTTTGGCGAATTAATGTATTTACTAGAGTATCGTAACAAAAAAATCCGTTTATCGGGAAGTAATGAACTCTTTAGCATTCCCGAAAATGTCCGTATAATCGGTACAATGAACACAGCAGACCGCTCTATTGCTTTAGTCGATCATGCCTTACGTCGTCGGTTTGCATTTATCGAACTTCGTCCTAATTATCAAGTATTAAAACGATATCACGAAAAGCATAAAACAGGATTTCCGGTAGATGGATTGATTGAAATGCTGAAGCACTTAAATAATGCAATCGCCAATAAACATTATGAAATTGGCATCTCTTTCTTTTTAACAGAAAACCTAAGCGAACAAATCGAAGACATCTGGAAAATGGAAATTGAACCGTATTTAGAAGAATACTTTTTTGACCAGTTGGAAAAAGCAGATGAATTTTGCTGGGTCAAAATAAAACAGAATATTGTCCATGAATAAGACACAAAGTATTGAGTTAACTGAATATGTTCCTCGAAAGTTGGGACGAGACGAAATTAATCCGGAAATTGAATCAGCCTTGTGGCGTAATTATAAAAATCAAGTCAAGGTAGAAGTGCCATCTTTTCAAACTAGCGACAAGTGGAAACTGACTTCTCAAGGCTGGGTAGGTCATATTCCCTTAACACCAGAATTTAACTTAATCCTACTTCCTAAAGTTGAACTCACAAACTTATTTGGGATGTTGGAATACGCTTACCAATTGAAAAGCTTTCGCTTTCTAGAAGGATTAACTAATTGTCAATCAATAGAAGATTTTTATAATCATTTGGCTCATCTTTTAGCTCTTCGTATTCTTGAAAGAGGGCGTAAAGGATTTCATCGCGCCTATATCCCTCAAACTGCTCAACTAGCCTATATTCGAGGGCGAATAAATATTCAACAAACTATCCAAAAGCCCTGGAATATTAAACTTAATTGCAACTATCAAGAACAAACTGGCGACATTAAAGAAAACCAGATTCTTGCTTGGACACTTTTTATCATTGGTCGCAGTGGTCTATGTTCCGAAAGAGTGTCCCCAATAGTGCGACAAGCCTATCATGTTTTACAAGGTTTAGTGACGCTTCAGCCTAGCTCTTCAGCAGACTGTGTAGGGCGATACAACCGACTTAATGAGGATTATCGACCCTTACACGCCCTGTGTCGCTTCTTTTTAGATAGTAGCGGAGCGAGTCATCAAAAAGGAGACAGAGCAATGATACCTTTCATAATTGACATGGCAAAACTTTATGAACTTTTTGTTGCCCAATGGCTTCAAGAAAACCCACCTTTAGGCTTTTTTGTCAACAAGCAGCATCAGATAGAAATTGGTCAGAATCGGCACTTTCGTATCGACTTACTACTTTGCCATGCTGATACGGGCGTTGTACGAGCTGTATTGGATACTAAATATAAAGCTCCTGATCGCGCCGCTGATCCTGATATTCACCAAATGATTAGCTATGCCAAAGCCACAAAATGCACAGACGCCTTTCTAATTTATCCGACTCCTCTAAAACAACCGCTTGATCTTAAAATCGATGATATCCGCATCCGTAGCTTGACTTTCTTCCTAGACGATAACCTTGAGCAGGCAGGACAAAGCTTGATTGAGCACTTGCTCATGCTGCTCTAAAATTTGTGGCTCAAAAGCATCATTAGTACCGCAAAATGAGTTCACTCTAGTAAACAGTATCTTTTGTTACAAAAATTTGATTAGAGGCGATGATAGAAAGTGTCATGCTGGGTCTATAAAGATAGATAGAAAAACGTGAGGAGCAATAGACATTGAAAAAAGTAGAAGCAATCATTCGTCCCTTCAAACTAGACGAAGTAAAAATCGCCTTAGTCAACGCCGGAATTGTTGGCATGACAGTCTCTGAAGTCAGAGGGTTTGGACGCCAGAAAGGTCAAATGGAACGTTATAGAGGTTCTGAGTTTACAGTTGAATTTCTGCAAAAGCTGAAGGTGGAAATTGTTGTAGAAGACAACCAAGTTGATATGGTAGTCGAAAAAGTGATCGCCGCCGCGAGAACAGGTGAAATTGGCGACGGGAAAATATTCATTAGTCCTGTCGATCAAGTGATCCGTATTCGGACAGGAGAAAAGAATCTAGAAGCAGTTTAACTAGCAATAGTAGAGACGTTTCGCCGAAACGTCTCTACAAATGTTGGGTGATAGGCAAAATTAGAAGAGGATCTTCTACTCCCCAATTCCTACTTTCAACTGAGGCAGTAGTTTTTCAAACGCCTTACCACGATGACTGTAAAGCCGCTTCATTTCCCCTGTCATCTGAGCAAAGGTCAATTGTTGTTCTGGTAGATAAAAGATCGGATCGTAGCCAAAACCGCCCTCACCCTTTCTTGAGTATAAAATTTCACCCCGGCAGATGCCCTCTTGTTGAAAAGCGATCGCACCATTAGGACGAGAAATAGCCACAACACAGACAAACTGCGCCCCTCGATTTGATTGATTGCCCAATTCCCTAAGTAAGCGCTCAATCCTTTCGGCGTCTGTCTTACCATAACGTGCTGAATAGATGCCAGGAGCGCCGCCAAGGGCATCAACTTCTAACCCTGAATCATCAGCGATCGCCCATTCCCCCGTCGCCAATGCCACCTCAGACGCCTTCAGGCAAGCATTAGCGGTAAATGTTTCCCCGGTTTCTTCTATGTCTAATTCCGGTGGCTTTAATTGTAATTCCCACCCTAAATCGGCTAAGTATGTCTGCATCTCCTGCAGCTTACCGGAATTTCCTGTGGCGACAACGAGTTTGGTCATTTTTAAAGATTGGGAATTATTAAATGATTAGCAAATCATCACTAATCATACAGAGTCTGCCCAATTTGCAGCCCAGTTGAGGTTACTACGTGCTTCTTCTGGGGTAGCAGCTTCACAATAGAGACGCAATACTGGTTCAGTGCCACTAAAGCGAATCAAGAGCCAACTATCATTAGCTAAACGGAATTTGTAGCCATCTGTGGTTTGACAATCAACTACTGCTTGACCATTGATTTCGCTTAAAGGTTTAGTTTGCAGTTGTTCTAGTAAACGCGATCGCACATCCATCCCTGATAAATGCAAATCAATGCGATCATAAGCCGAAAAGTAGTCCGTCCGTACTTGCAAACCTTTGTAAAGGTCGCTTAAATCTTGCCCCGATTGTGCAACGGCTTCCAACAGATACAATGCCGAAAGTAAGGCATCTCGCTCTGGAATATGATTACCATAGCCAATACCTCCCGACTCCTCACCACCAAGCAACACAGGCGTTGATAACATCCGATCAGCAATATATTTATAACCAATCGGCGTTTCATACACCGCAAGCCCATACAACGCTGCCACACGGGGAAATAAATCAGAACCACTAATAGTTTTGACTAATTCTCCACTAAACTGACGACGTTCGGCTAAATGTTCCAGCAAAATCGGGATGAGGATTTGGGAACTGAGGAAGTTGCCATTACCATCAACAGCGGCAATGCGATCGCTATCTCCATCAAACACCAACCCCACCGCCAGACTATTGGCATTGTGACGCCGATGAGTCCGCATTACCCGAAACAACTGAGAAAGGTAGCGCGGCAAGGGTTCTGGCGCCCCACCACCAAATAAAGGATCGCGCTTCGTATTAATTTCCTCAACCGCTACTCCCAAAATTCGGCTCAAACCACTAGCCGCCGCACCATGCATCACATCTGCAAAAACAGTCAATTTGCCTTGGCGAATTACCTCCTGAATTTGAGCTAAATCGACTTTTGCCCGCAGTACCTCACAATAGCTTGCCCAAGGATCGAAACTCTGGATATTTCCAGGAGTTTGGGCAATTAAAGGTTCCTCACTTAGCAAGGCTTCAATTTGTTGCGTCACCTCTGGCGAAACCGAACCGCCAAAAGCTCCTTTTACTTTTAATCCCAGATAGTTTCCAGGATTATGACTAGCCGTAATTACCAACGCGCCTAGGGCGTTTTGTTGCTTGGCTGCCCAACTAAAGGCTGGAGTTGGGGCATAACCTTCCGAAAGCATGACATCAAATCCGGCGGCGGCGACGACTTCGGCAGTTTTTTTGGCAAAATCTTCTGCCATAAAGCGTCGGTCGTAGCCCACAATGATCGTATTGCTGCCCGTATCGCCACCGTAAACACTTGCCAGAATTTTGGCTGCCACCGGGGCAACCAAAGCCAAGCGCTCAAAGGTAAAATCGGCTGCAATAACGCCCCGCCAGCCATCTGTCCCAAACTTGATTGAATCTGCGGCAATTGCCATAAGAATTAGGTATTGATGAATGAAATTTCTAGACTGACGGCAGGATCTTAGCATTGGTCATCAATCATTTGTCAGTCCCTGATTTTTCTAGTGCTCCATCAAAGTGCTTGCTCTTCGTTACTAATGCTAGTAGTTGTCTCCCCAAGGCTTTCGGGAAAATTACACAGCAACAGTTGCAATTTCAGGCGATCAATGTAGGGCCAGCCTCCAGATTCTTCGATATCTTTGAGGAGAGCATAAAGTGCCTGTCGGTTATCGGGTAATGAAGATTGAAACAAATCTTCGCGAATCTCTCGATGTAGTTCTTCTAAGGCGCGTAGTAAAGCCAACAAGGAAAGGCTGTCGTTTTGATGACTATGTGCCAAAGCACGAATATCACTAGTAATAGCTAGTAGTTTGACTTGTAAATGCCCTGAATCAAACTGTTTGTCGCAATTCATGCCGTTAAGATCAAAAGAAGTTAGGTTGACTTGATTGGTAAGAGCTAAGGGAGAAAAATCTCTGCCCTTGAGCTTTACCACCACAATATCTATTGTGAGATGACAAGAGCTTTAAGTTTATAAGGATTAAAGGCAACTCTTCCCGTGTACAATGCTCTAAAGAAGATTTGAGGCTTACATCTTTCGGTGTCATCTCCAGAACTTTGCTCAACAAGGGTAGTGGTTTAACAGAGATCATCGCCAACTGAAGTTGTTTTTTTGCCCCAAAATATAACATGAGTCGAAAGTGAATTGGGTCATCTTTGAGCGATGTCTTGAAGACAAGAGCTTTTTGGCTCCGATTTACCGAAACTCAATTTACTTTTCTTAACCTAAGAAAAATTTTCAGACCAGATATTGACGATTGAGGTTGACCATGAGGTATCGCGCGATCATTGTTGCCTTCCTAGCTTTGTGCTTGGGGGTATTAACAGCTTGTAGTGAGGGTCCGGCTAGTGCGGCTGATGTTCCACTCACTTACGACCAAATTAGAAACACGGGTTTAGCTAACAACTGTCCCCAATTATCAGAAACAACTCGTGGCTCTATTCCTATCGATAGCAGCCAGTCTTATGTGATGGTTGATTTATGCGTACAGCCAACTACGTTTTTTGTCAAGGAAGAACCAGCAAATAAACGTCAAGAGGCAGAATTTGTTCCTGGTAAATTATTAACTCGGTACACCTCTAGCCTTGATCAAGTGCGAGGTGATTTAAAAATTGATGCTGATGGTAGCTTAACTTTTGTAGAAAAAGAAGGGCTAGATTTTCAGGCAATTACAGTCCAGTTGCCTGGTGGAGAGCAAGTTCCCTTCCTCTTTACAATTAAAGATTTAGTGGCGAAAAGTCAGCCTGGTGTTGAGAGTATCAACACTTCCACAGATTTTGAAGGTAGTTTCAAAGTCCCTTCCTACCGTGGAGCTGTTTTCCTCGATCCTAAAGGACGTGGTGTTGCTTCTGGTTATGACAATGCGGTTGCTCTTCCCTCTAGAGCCGATAAGGATAACCTAGATCGTAGTAACATTAAGCGCGTCCAAACGAGACTTGGCAAAATTTCCCTGCAAGTCGCCAAAGTCGATAGTCGTACAGGCGAAGTTGCTGGAACATTTGAAAGCGATCAACCTTCTGATACAGACTTAGGTGCTGCTGATCCTAAAGAAGTCAGAATTCGGGGTATCTTTTACGCCCGTGTTGAACCCGAACAAGGTTAATTTGACTTAAATTGATTTGAGCGTTCCTCACTCAATCAATATGCTCCTCACCTTACCGATGGTGGGGAGTATCTTATTTTTAAGCGATTGAGCAATCAAGTCAAACACAGCTAGACAATGTATCAGCTTGCCAATTGAACACACTAAAGTTGAGAGTATCACTTGTGATCATGATTTAACTCAGTACAAGTGCTGTTTTCTGAAATCTGATTTAGCTGGTAAAATTAACAGACAAGTTTCCTGGATACTTATAAAAAATAAAGATTACCAGCAAGTCGTCGATCTTTTTTGAGTGCTAGGATCTTTAGATGTCATGGGTGCTACGACGCTTCTACAAATTAACGCTTGTGTTTAAAATCACAGCGTAAACTTTACTAAAGGGATTAACTCAACGATTGAGCATCCCTGATTCAGATTGTGCTCTACCACCCAAATCTTGCCATGCATACCTCTGTTGCTAACGAACTAAAACACGAAAGCTTAAGATTATTGAGAGAATACCAGCGCCTTGGCTCTGCAGAAATTCGCAACCAAATAGTTGGGCTTAATTTTGGCTTGGTTAGAAAAGAAGCCCATCATTGGGTTAATCAATGTAGCGAAAGTTACGAAGACTTACTTCAGGTAGGAAGTATTGGTTTGATTCGGGCAATAGAACGCTTTGATACGACCAAGGGCAGTGCTTTTAGTTCATTTGCAATTCCCTACATTCGGGGAGAAATTCAGCATTATTTGCGCGATCGCGGTTGTTCAGTTCGTATTCCCAGACGCTGGCTAGCTTTACGTCAACAATCAGTCGAAATCACTCAAAATCTACGAGTTAAACTGAATCGACAACCAGCAGATTACGAAATCGCCGCCGCCCTAGAAATTTCACTTGCTGAGTGGCAAGAAATTAAGTTAGCACATCAAAATCGCGAACCTCTAAGCCTTGATACACCAGTCGGTGATGGTGACGAAGGCACAACAAGTTTAGGGGAACTTGTACCCGATCCCAAATACCGTAGCTTTCAGCTAGCCCAAGAAGACCAAATTCGTCTTCAACAAGCCTTATCCCATCTAGAAAAACGTACTCGCGACGTTCTAGAATTTGTATTTTTACACGACTTAACCCAAAAAGAAGTCGCAGAAAGATTAGATATCAGCGTCGTAACCGTCTCGCGGCGCGTGAAAAAAGGTCTGGACTCACTGAAAAAATTCATGAGTGGCACCGACTAAGCAGACGGTTGTAACAAAAATAACTAAAGGCAGTGTTACAACCAATAACCTGCACAAAAATTGTTTGTCCAGAACACATCCAGATCAAGATTAAAATATTAGATAAGTGAGCCGATAAAAACTAGCTTGAGCGGCTGGACAAAACAAAACTCCTTAAAACTGTGAGTTTAATTTTCGTAATCGCTCAAAACGATCAAAAAAAAATAGTTTTGATATACTAAGCGATCTATTTATTGTTCAACTTTTAATTGAACAACAAAAAGTGTCTTTGGGTAAAACTTTGAGGGACTAGTCATGCGTCAAAAATCATTAATCACCTTAGTCAGCATTTTGGCTCTATTCCTCGGAGGTTGTCCATCAGGAGAAGACGAACCGACGGTACTAATTACGCCCTCGCCCGTCAAGAAAGTTGCACGCGAACCCAAAATTACTGCAACACCATTTGCCAAACCACTAACCGCCAAACAACCAGGAAAATCAACGGCAGTAGGTGGACTAACCCAATCTACCCCACCAGACACACGAGTTAACCAAATTCGTAAAAACCTAGGGCGTAGTGACCCATTTGCCGCAATTCCGACCGTCCCGGTGGCGATCGTACCAAGTCCAACGGCAGTAGGAACAGCCAGTAGACCAGTACCTGTAATTCCTCAGTTGCCGCCTGGTAGAAACGCAGGCGGTGGTGCTGCAGGTAGAAACGCAGGCGGTGGTGTTGCAGGTAGAAACCAACCTAGAACAACGGGAAACACCAATACAAGAACCGTCGAAGGAACTACCAGAGCTAGTGCCAATGTTTTGCCGGCAGCGCCACGCACAGCAGCAAGACCAACAACAGCAAACAGATCAACAGCAACATCATCAACCAGACAAACACTTAAGCCACCAGCAACGGTGACTCGTCCTGGTGGTGGTAGTAGTATTGCGCCTTTGCCACCACTAGCAGTGGGTCCAAGAGAATTGCCTCAACTACAGGAACCAACTTTGGCTCAAACGATTGAAGTTACAGGTGTTATTGAGGCGGGCGGTATACAGAGTGCAATTGTCAAAGTGCCAAATGAACCAGCACGTTATGTCCGAGAAGGAGAGCGGTTATCTAATGGACAGGTTTTGGTGAAGCGGATTGAAGTTAATAGCGGACCGACTCCAACCGTGATCCTAGAGCAATTTGGTCAAGAAGTAGCAAGACAAGTTGGAGATAAACCATCAGGAACACCGGGACAACCAACGGCATGGTTAGAAAATCCTCAGCCAGTTATTGCTAATACCTTTTTAAAAGCGTGATTAAGACCGATAAAGTAAGAAAGGAGTTGTTTTAGATTCAGAGGCAGACGGTGACGGAATCATTACGCTATCAAATTCGCTGTTCTGGGTTACCACTTGCCATTTATCGTGAGGTGGCGGCTCATTTGCGGCAAGTTAGAGGAGTGGAAGTTAGTTTAATTCCTCAAACCTCTCGTACGTTTGACTACCACGAAAGTCAAATTGCTGGTTTGTCGATTGAATATGCAACTACTTGCTCCTCGGTTGGTCGAGAGCGGGTCAAGCAAATTTTGGCATATTATCAAAGCCGTTATGGTGTGTGGCAAGAAGACACTGCTCAAGTTGTATCCTCTCTTTCGGTAGAAGCAAAAAGTTAATGGGTTCTATACAAGCGTTACGAGGTACAAGAGATATTCTGCCAGAAGAAGTTGGCTACTGGCAGAAAGTAGAAGCGATCGCCAAATCAATTCTGGAACTAGCCGCTTATCAAGAAATTCGCCCCCCGATTTTTGAGCGCACCGAGTTATTTGAACGGGGTATTGGTGAAGCTACAGATGTCGTTGGTAAGGAAATGTACACCTTCAACGACAAGGCAACCCCTCCCCGTTCCATTACCTTGCGCCCAGAAGGCACAGCAGGAGTTTTACGAGCCTTTATTGAAAATAGCCTTTATGCCAAAGGTGGCGTGCAGCGCCTATGGTATATGGGACCGATGTTTCGCTACGAAAACCCCCAAGCCGGTCGTCAACGGCAATTTCACCAACTTGGAGTTGAGGTTTTGGGTAGTAGTGATGCTCGTGCTGATGTGGAAGCGATCGCGATCGCCACGAATATCTTGCAAACCTTGGGCTTAAAAGACCTCAGACTGGACATAAACTCGGTAGGTAACTCAGAAGACAGACAGGGCTATCGTCAGGCTTTGGTGGACTTCCTAACGCCCTATCAAGCAGAATTAGACCCAGACTCGCAAGACCGCCTCACCCGTAACCCCTTAAGGATTTTAGATAGTAAAAATCTACAAACTCAAAAAATTGTCGCCGAAGCTCCCAGTATTTTAGATTATCTCAGTACCGAATCTGGGCGTCACTTTGAACAAGTGCAGCAACGGTTATCGGAGTTGGGCATTGCTTATCAAATAAATCCGCGTTTAGTTAGAGGTTTGGATTACTATACATACACCGCTTTTGAGATTCAGTCCGATGATTTGGGCTCTCAAGCCACAGTTTGTGCTGGCGGTCGTTATGATGGTTTGGTGGCGGAATTGGGTGGACCACAAACGCCTGGAGTAGGCTGGGGTATGGGGTTAGAGCGTTTAATTTTGTTGCTACAAAAACAACTTGATCCACTGTGCCCTCAACTAGATTTTTATTTGATATCTAGAGGTAATTTGGCAGAAGCACAGGCTTCAAAATTAGCGTACTCGCTACGTCAGGTAGGGTTTGCTGTGGAGCTTGATTTGAGTGGCAGTGCTTTTAATAAACAGTTTAAACGAGCTGACCGCAGTGGAGCTGTAGCTTGTTTGGTTTTGGGAGATGCTGAGGCGGAAAATCAGACGGTAAATTTAAAGTGGTTAAAGTCTGGAGAGCAAAAAGCGATCGCTCAATCTGATTTACTAGAAAAGAGTGATGAGTTAAGAAATCAGCTTGATCAGAGCAAATAATTTAATTGTTAGAAATAATTATTTTGAACAGACCTAAGTAAACTTAAGAAATTATATTCACGAAACATAAGATAGCTGGCAACGCCAAAGCAAAGACCAAAAAGATGGCGACGAGAAGAGTCAACAAGCAACTATGGAATATTGGGAATTTCTATTACAAAAAGAGGGTGAGCGCTCTTGGCAACCACTTAAGTTAGAAAAACTTACTGTTGAACCAGGTCGCTATCGCATTGTGGCACACTCTAGCCGTACCAATGCCGATGTCGAAATTTGTGTAACACATACCACAATTGAAGAAGTACCACCCAGGCGTCGGTCACAAAAGCGATCGCGTCGTACCAACTCAGAAGGCTTAATGGTCGTTATTCCCTTCACCTACCTTAAGTCAGGAATGTGGGAATTACGCTGTGGTGGAGATATTATGTCAGATTTTTTGGGTAAATCTTGGCAGAATGTGATTCAGCTAGAAGTTTTGGCAACTCAAAAGAGTTTATCGACGCCAGAAACAACTCACAGTCCTGTTGAAGATCCCGACGAGTTGACATCGATTGATCCAGCTTCAAAAGAGACTATTTCCGAAAATGGTCACAATGTCAATACTTCTGTTTTAGAATCAGAGCCAGAAATTCCTAGCCAGAATGGTAATAATGGCGCTAAACCTGACCCTGAAATTGTCCCAGTCAGCTTAGTTGAAGTTGAACCAGAACCTGTGCCAGTCAGCTTAGTTGAAGTTGAAACTCTAATTCCCTTTGATCTTGATGAGTTAGACGCCGACAGTATCAATAGCAAAACAGATACTACGACGCCATCAAACCCAATCTTAGAGCAATCATTACAGATGCTGGAGCAAATCTTGCAGCAAGTGCTTGATCCAGTTTTAGAAGAATTTGACGAAGCAGAGGCATCATCGATAGTAGAAGAACCAGAAGAAATTGCCACATCAGAAGCTTTAGAATGGCTTGGATTAACCTTAACCTTAAAAGAAGATTCTTATACAGCAAAGCGCGGTGAATCTTTAACAATTAGTGGCATAGTAGAAGTCTTGAATGTTGGCTCCACAAACGAGGCGCAAAGCTCCATATTTCAAGGCAGTTTGCGTTATCAACTGCGTGATCCGCAAAGCTCACAAATGTTGCTAGATGTTCAACATCCCTTGCCAGAACAAGCATTTCCCTTGTCATTTAATCATAGTTTAGAAATTCCGCCCTGCCAGACGCGGCTAATTTTAGGAAAAATTATACTTTATAGCTCAACCCTAACAGCTTTAACTAGTCAACCGTTTACAATTACGGCTGATTTGGATGAGCTATTAGAATCAATTATTCCTGGTACAAAGGTGATGCCTGTCGCAAAAATGCTGGTACTTGCCAATAATTTTGCAACTTTAGATGAGGAGACACTTGAGCAGTATGGGGATCTTTCTTTAGAGCCAATTGTTATTGATTTAATCGATACAAATAAGATTCCTCAGCGCCCCTTAGCGCCGACAGCTCAAAAGTTTATGCCGCCGCAAATTTATCAACCGGCAATACCAACTCCCAAAGGTTCAAAATCTCTTGATCTTCCCAGTTTTCCTAAGCTGCCATCGGCTGATGGTAGTGATGAGGTGAAGCCAGATGAGCCGTCAACAGATGTTGAAGAGGTAAGCACAAAAACAACAGAAACTTTGCTTGAAGATGCTTTTAGCCCCTCAGAAGTACCAATCGAGCAAGATACAGAAACAGCACCAGAAGAGGCTAATGCAGCAGAGGCTGAGTTATCCGTAGAAGAAGCTGAGTTATCAGTGCTTTTGGTTTCGGTAGATGATGCGCCGGCGGATGTGTCGGAGGTGTTGCAGGAAGCAGCGACAATTACCCCGGTGACAGAGACAGCGGCTGATTTAGAATTGAGTGAACTTTGGGGGGATACTCCAGAAATAGCACCTGCGGTGGTTGAACTTGAGCCAACTGATGAGCAGCCTGCTGTTGATACTGCTTTCCAAGCTTTGAATAGCCACGATCGCTTTTTGTTGCGCCTCAATTCTCTGGCGACAGACGGAGAACTTTCTGAATGGCTACAATCTGATTTAGTGCCGCAGTCGGGGGATAGTGAAAATATGGCTATCTCAAATCCTCATCTGGTTACGGAAGTTGAGGATGTTTCAGCTAATTCTGAGAATTTAATTGCCGATTTTGAGGCTTTAAGTTGGGAAAATTCTGATCAGTTTGAGCTTAACTTAGTTGATGAGCCTGGAGAAGCCGACTCGTTACCAGAATCGATACCTGAGCAAATACAGCGCTTTGGGGTTGGGGATAGTGACTGGGCAACTGAGGAAATTGTCGTTGATGATGATGATGAGTCGGTTTTTGTGCCAGAGCCACAAGTGCAACCAGAAATGGTGAAGATACAACCTGAACCGATTTCTGTACCGACTCAGCCTCAGAAATCTCCTCCACAAATGCCTGCACCTGTCAAGTCTGAGACGCCCATACCTGCACCAACGCTGGTTATTCCCAAAAATGAGTTGGCAGTTGGGGAACCTGTAGTAGTGCGGGTGAAGTTGCCGCCTCACTCGGTGCGGCTTTGTGTGAAACTATGGGTTCAAGACCGTCAAAGTCGGGCGCTTTTGGATGGTCCGAGGTGGTTGGTGGATTTGTTGCCAGATGGTGCGGGGCAGTTGGAGGCGATGACGCAGGTGGTTGTGCCGTTTGGTTTTGCGGAAATACGCTTTGAGGCGATCGCGGTTGATTTGGATAGTCAGCGGGAAAGTCATAAGGTAACTGTTGAGTGTGCAGTAATGCCGCCTGATTTGCCGAGTTTCTCTATGGATGATTTTGAGGCTTGAGAATTGTGACTTTCTCAAGCCTGTGGCAACTTCCTGCAAGAAGTCTATTCTTTACGTTCCGGCAAATCGAAGATGACTTTAAACTCAATATCAGGTACACGCTGTTTTAATAACAACAAATGTCCCTCGGCATCGGCACGAGATTTGTAACGGGCGATAGTCACCCATTGCAAACTTTTGCCTAAGCGCACGACTGCCCAAGGCTTGAGACTGTCTTTGTAAGCCATAATAGGTTTGTCTCCTTTGTTTGTATGACGGGAGCCAGAGCCAGCCTTGTACCTGTCCAAAGTTTCGGGCTGGCTCTTGTCCTGTTGCGGTTGCAACAATGCTATTATGACACAAGTCCTTGACAAAATCAAGCATTTGTGGTAATAAAAATAAATTGGGTAGGGGCGTACGGCCGTACGCCCCTACAAATGGTGCTTTGCCTAAATTCCTGATTTTTCTAACTGTCGGCGCTTTAGAACCCCTTGAGAATTAACAGGAGCATAATATAGAGATATTCCTCAAAAATTAGACTCAGAAATGGATGCTTTCTTAACTGCTAGCGAAATCACTAATTATCGGCAGATTTTGCCAGATGAGTCGTCACAAAAGGTTTTGGCGACGCTGGAAAAATATGATGGTAGGTTTGATGACTCGTTTGATGAGTTGTTGGACATGGGTGCACAGACGAAAAGCTATGATTTAGAGCGCCTCCGCAAGGTGACAATGAAGCAGTTGCGAAAGGAAATCTGTGGCGATGATAGTTTTCGCAGTAAGGTGCAGGAATATAGCAAAAATCCAGGCAGTGCACCTTTGTTGAATGGGTTAATTGGTTCTTTGGTTTTGTTGGCAAATGCTCATGGCATTCCTTTGGAGTCTACAATTTCGACGATTGTGGTTTTGTATGTTCTGAAAATTGGACTGAATGTGCTTTGTGAGTATACGGAAGCGAAGGATGATGATGCAGCGTGAGGAAGGGTTCTTTGCTTAATATTTTGTGCTTATCCTGTCATCCGCAAGGGAATTAATTCCCTTGCTAATAGCGAAAGTCCACGCTTTGTGGACTGAATCTTTGAATCTTTGTTCAGGTATTTAATCTTGTGCAAGCAGATCGAATCTATTTACTCTTTCTCTAGATATTTAGTCCTCTTCAGAGGACTTTCGCTATGAGACGGGGGTTTAAACCCCCGGCGGATGACTGGGTAAGTGCAAGATTTCAGCTAGGGAGAATTAATGTATTGCAGATGCAAACCCTTATATCCGCTCTAAATTGCCTCGTGTAAGCGCTATATAATATTCATCCTTATACTCAACGAATATCTCTAAAGCTTTCTCAAAATTAGCCCTTGCCTCTGGGTAGTCTTCCTGTTCTTCAGCAACTCTACCAAGTTGAAAGTAGGTGCTAGCTTGAGAATAGCGATCGCTATATTCAATTTTGAGATCGAGAGCTTGTTGATAGTAAGTTTGAGCCTGTTCATATTCTCGTAATTCTTGGGCAACCATTCCCAAATGATGCAGGGTGCTAGCTTGATAAAAGCGATCGCTATATTCAATTTTGAGATCGAGAGCTTGTTGATAGTAAGTTTGAGCCTGTTCATATTCTCGTAATTTTTGGGCAACTATTCCCAATTGGTGCAGGGTGCTAGCTTGAGAATAGCGATTTCTATCTTCAATATCGATATCAAGAGCTTGTTGATAGTAAGATTTTGCCTGTTCATATTCTCGTAATTCTTCGGCAACTCTTCCCAATTGGTGCAGGGTATCAGCTTGAGAATAGCGATCGCTAAATGCAATATAGATATCGAGAGCTTGTTGATAGTAGTGCTTCGCCTGTTCAAATTCTCGTAATAGTTGGGCAACTATTCCCAATTGGTGCAGGGTGTTAGCTTGAGAATAGCGATCGCCAAATTCAATTTTGATATCCAAAGCTTGTTGATAGTAGAGCTTTGCCTGTTCAAATTCTCGTAATTCTTGGGCAACTCTTCCCAAATTGTGCAGGGTGGTAGCCATGTAGCGTTGTTTTTCTCTCTCTTCTAAATCACTAAGTTCTTGGTATAGTTGCAAGACTTTTTGATAAGAATCTCGTGCTTTTTGATATGCCTGTGTCTGAAGATAACAGTAAGCTAGTCTCTCCAATGCCATTACTATATGAAGACCAATCCTACCTGTTCTAATTTCTGAAGGATAAGCCTCATGAGCTTGGCAAACCTCTTCTGATAATTTCAGATTGCTCGGAATATCCTTAACCAACTCAAAGTATTTATCCAAACAGAAGAAAACATCAATAGTTTCCTGCTTCTCCAAACTGATTGTTAGAGCCTTGTAAAGATTTTCATAATCCAGCTTGCAGAAAAATATACCCAATTGCCTCATATCAGCATCATTAGATTTCATCACCCGATAGTAATCACCAGCCAAACCGCGACAATGATTCTTAAATCCCTCACGCAACGCTGCACGAGTCGCCTCATCCAGTTGATTTAATTTCGTATTCAAAAAGTAAGGAAAAATCGGCTGAATCACCAACAACCGCTCCGCCTCCTGTCCCCCTCGCCTGCTAGGAGAGGGGCTAGGGGAGAGGTCAAGCCCAGATAACAAACCCCAATTAATCGCCTCTTGAATTGCCGCATCAAACTGCTCAAAAGCATAATCTTGAAACGGTTCTAGCTTTTGCAGTTCCTTGATATAATTTGGAATACCATCACGGAAAATAAACCCACTAAAAGGCGCTAAACACAACAGCAACTTCTGAGCATCTGGTGATAAATTACTATGGGAATATTCCACACATTTGAGAATACTTTCTGTCTTATCTCCCGTCTCCCGCATATTATCCAATTTCACATCCGCCGCCTGCAAATCTGCCAAGATTTGGCTGGGTGACTTCCCTCTCAAATTTGCCAAGACAACTTCCATCGCCAAGGGATATCCTGCCAACAACTTCAGCAATTTTTTAAAGTCATCATCCTTGCGTAACTTAGGAATGCGGTGTGTTTCTACACAATCTTTGAGGATTTTTTCAGCTAACACAGAACGAGATTGTGGATCTAATCCTTGCAACTGATAAATATGCATTCTCGTTGCCTTTTGCAGCCATTCTTCACAACTACGAGAACCCAAAACTACGCGAGTTTTCCCTATCATGAATTGCTTCAAAAAATCTCGAATCTTATTACGTTCATTTTCCGGCAGTGTATTTTGAATTGCCAATTGCTGCCCCGTCACCGACTCCAAATTATCCAAAATTAAGATATAAGGTTCCGCACGGAATTTGGTTACTAATTTTTGGACTTGCGCCGCCGAATTCATCGCCTGAAAATTAGCTTGCTCAAAGCGACCATATACTTGTTTACCAATATCAAATACAATCTGTTCTAGCGTCCAAGCCTGTTCGTCATAACCGAAATAAAAGACATCCTCAGCAAAATTCGTTGTCTGCCACCATTCCTGTAAATAAGTCAGCAGCGTCGTTTTGCCTGTTCCACCCATCCCTTGCAATAGCAGGATATTATGCTTAATTAAGCTTCTTTCTATTTTGAGAATTTCCAAATCTCGCCCGACAAAACCATATAGAGGTGGAGTAAATTCGTATAAATTACTGTTAGCTTCTAAATAAGTTTCTTCTTCCGGCGCTGTAAATTCTCGCAAGTTCAGATTCACCGCCCCATTGCTATAAACCACAGGCAGCAGCCAATCTTCCAAATCAATAGTTTGATTGTGATAAGCTTGGCGTTGCTTTTTATTAAATAATTCCCGTCTACCCAAGCGTATAGCTTCGTTAAAACTCTTCTCAGCAAAGATTTCCTGATAAAGTTTCTGCATCAACAAAGAAGCTGCCGTCACGGTGACAGAATATCCCATCGCCACCACCATCTGCATCCCCGCCGACATCAAGCGACTACCGAGACTAGTTTCTCTGGAGTCATTCTCTATCGCTGGTAAGGGCGCAACGCCTTGCGCCCCTACAAAATCAGAAGTCCTCACCTGCTTTCCCGACTGACAAGCATTGAGAAAACACACAGGAATACCCTTACCCGTCAGCAAATTTGCCAACTCCTGCGCCTCAACCAAATCAGTCACCCCCTCATCATCCGCCTCCAGCGCCAGAAATGCCTTCACACCTTCAAAAGACTGCCAATTCCCTCGCCCATATCTTTTTTTAACATACTTACCCCTCTCCACCCCTTTCTCAATATCTTGATACTTCATCAAAGCGCCGTGAGTATCAAAGTGGATGATGTGATAAAACCCTGCACCTTTTTCCTCTAAATGCCTCTCCAACGCCTCATAAGTGCCAGGGCGCAGCAACTCAACTTTTATCCGTAACTGAGTTGCTTCAATCAGTTCAATCAAAGGGCGAGAAATTGTGCGATAACTGGCATCATTGTCACCCAGTCGCGCAATTACCACCAACAAATTAATTACAGGGGAAGGCGCAATATTAGCAGCCACGGATACAGGTTTAGTCATCTTCCGCAGCATCACGCAGTCTACCGCCAAGGGGCGCGGCAACTCAGGATCATGTATGGATTCCCAATGCAATGCCTGAAATTCAGGGGTGTTGCTTTCAATTTCAATCTGTAGCTGCCCTAGATTGCCCCTGAGCTGCCGATACTCCCCATAAGCGTCAAAATTAGTCTTAAAGACTTGCTCAAACAACTGCTGCCCATAATTTTGAATACTAGCGGCGGCTTGCTGTGCTTTGATCTCATTCAGCGACGGAAAGACTAACCATTCCTCAAAATACCACTCCAGAAGCTGTTCTTCTTTACGGCTAAAGGGTTCTGTAATGGTTATGGGGTAATTAATTCGCCCGTCAAAACTAAGAGTTGCACTAAATCCCGTAGCAGTTTTTTGCTGTTCCCGAATGGTGATTACAGTCATTATGAGGTCTTGAAAGGCATGAGGATACTATTGCCTTCAATTTAAACAGTATTAGTTCCGGAAAAGCATTAAAATACCGCTGATTTAACAAAATCAGCGGCTTATTTTTGATGAGTATTAAGGTATCAAACAAGCATATCTAAATAATTGCTTGTAGTTCAGTCATTTGAGCTTAAATTCTACAGTGAGGAACCAAGTCCTGCATAAGCACCGTAAAAGAAAACACCCAAAAGTGTCAAGATACCCATACCAGCAACAGTTGCCACAATCCACAAAGGAATTTTTCCACTTCCAGACATCATTTTATCCCTCCTAATTCAACCTAACACTAATGAAATTTGTATCTAGTTAATTGAAGAAATAACTAGAGAACAAAATACCAAGAACAAAAACCAGTAATAAACCCAAGTAAAGAGAAGTCCGATTAAGTTCAACTGGTTGTTGATTCGGATTGCGGGGACGCTCTTTTATCATAAATTTTGTCTCCTATCGTTGAATAAATTGCATTGATGCGATCGCGCCTAAAAAGAAAACCGAAGGCACTGCTAATGTATGAACAGCAATCCATCTAACCGTAAAAATCGGATAAGAAATTGGCTGATTTGGAGAATTACCTGTCATTGTTTTTCAACCTTATTTTTACAAAAAAATTACTTGCCAATAAATTGGTCAACTTGCTGTTTGGAGTTGAAGCGATCGCTAACGATGGGAACTTCTAAACGCTCTTGGGTAAAGTACTCATTAGGGCGAGGTGTTCCAAAAGCATCATAAGCAAGTCCAGTGCTCACAAATAGCCAACCTGCAATAAACAAAGCTGGAATTGTGATGCTATGAATTACCCAGTAACGAATACTAGTTACAATGTCGCCAAACGGGCGCTCTCCAGTAGTACCTGCCATTCTTGTCTCCTTCTATTCAACAATTGAAAACTACATAACTATCATACGAAAATAGCTGGCTTTGATTCAAGCTATTTCCATTATCTCAAGCAGCTTGAGCTGTTTGAGCTGTGGAATCATACTTGAGCAAAACACCTTTCTGACCAATGATGAATCCTTGTTCTGGTGTTAAAAAGACAATTTTATACAAATTAGATGGTACATCTTCAATTGCCTTGTCTTTTTGCCAAGTTTGTCCACCATCCAAGCTACAGAGCAAATTACCGCTGCCACCAGCCACCCAAATTTCATTAGGTGTTCGGTAAGCTAAATCTAGTAAACCCCAGCTTGTGGCTATCTCTGGAGTTTGAGGCTTCTCCCAAGCTTCTGCCTCGGCAGGGTTGCTAAACTGCAACTGTCCGCCTCGTGCTATCAACCACAGACGCCCATCTTGACCAAACCCCATGCTTTGCAGACGCTTGGAACTGTTGCGCTGATGCTGTACCCAGGCATTTTGTCCCGGTTCCCAAGTTGAGTAAAAGTTACCTCTTGCTGAAACCGCAACGTATTTGCCATCATCCGAACGAGAGATATTTCGGACAACCCCGACAGCTTCTTCAACCATCGCCTTCCAAGTCTTGCCCTCATCTTTAGTTTGATAAATCGCGCCCACGGTGGTCGTCATTTCGGCAGATTTGGGACCAATGGCAACAACGGTATTCGGTGAACCTGGTAACCTTTCACTCAAAGGAATACGCGACCAAGATGAACCACTATCTTTTGTGTGTAACAAAATTCCTGGTTCACCTGTAATCCAGCCTTCGTCACCACTAAAACTAACCGCTGTAAAACGATAAGTTTGGTCACCAAGTTCTAATTTTTTTTGCTCCCAGGTTTTACCACCGTCGGTAGTCTCCAAAATTGCCGAATTACTGCCGACAAGCCAACCATGACTAGGATCACCTGTAAAAGCCACATCCTGTAAAGTCGATTCTGTTGGTACAGGCACAACTGTCCAGGGATTGTAGCCTAATTGTTTAGCATAACCACAACTGACACAAATGAAGGCGATTGCCAATATTGTTACAATTTGTTTCAGCGTTCTCACGAAATAGCTCATAGCATCCAGAACTGGTAAAAGCGAATTATCTATCCTTCCCTAAAGCAATACTTTCTGTGTAGAAAAGCTACTGCTTCACATTGCGCCCCTCAAGCAATACAACTGATCACTTTTGGTTATCTTACAATCGGCATGATTTTAGCCCAAGCCATAGAGACTTAGAAAAAACAAAAATCCCAAAGCTAAAGCGCCGAAAATCAGCAGATTTTTTTGACCAGGAGTCAAGCGGTTGACCCCCAAACCAAAGTTCAAGTTTTCCTGAAACCCAGACGGGGCATCTTTGGCGCCAACATTCTCAAACTGAGAAGTGCGAACACCACAAACCGGGCAACGCCATTCAGGAGGCAACTCTTCAAATGGTGTCCCTGCTGGGATACGACCCGTGTTATCTCCTTTGCTCGGTTCGTAGACATAGCCGCAAGAGCGACATTCATAACTAGCTGGTGCTTGTTCAGCAAGGGTTTGCTCTTTGGCTTGCTCGTTGGCTGGCTCGCTCATTACTCACAGAAAATATTAGGAAGCAAATCTTAAAATCTATGTTAAAAATTATCGCATAACTGTGTGACTTTCTAACGCTTATGCAATTCAACACTCTTGCCAAAGTCTTTTTGCGGAGGCGATCGCTGCTTCTGATCACAAATCTAACTGGCTCACTTCAATCGATATGATTACCTTTAACAATGCTCTGCCCTGGTTTTCCAGATTGGGACACCACCGTAAGCGTCTTATAATAATGTAAAGAAGTGATAACGCAAGTTCTTATTGGCAGTTACCCATCGTGTTTGTTCTTAGCGGCTACGAATATCTCTTAGGTTTCTTTCTGGCTTCCAGCTTAGTCCCCTTCCTGGCACTGTCGGCATCAAAATTACTGCGACCGAACACTCGCGGTCCAGAACGACGTACCACCTACGAATCGGGCATGGAACCGATTGGGGGTGCATGGATTCAATTCAACATCCGCTACTATATGTTTGCCCTAGTTTTCGTGGTCTTCGATGTTGAGACTGTGTTTTTATACCCTTGGGCAGTAGCTTTCAATCAACTCGGACTTTTAGCTTTCATTGAAGCCCTGATTTTTATTGCAATTCTTGTAGTTGCTCTAGTTTACGCATGGCGCAAAGGAGCCTTGGAATGGTCATGAACATTACAAAAGACGGCGGCACACTAGCTCAACAGTCGCAAATTCTCAATCCGGTTGAGCGCCCAACTGTTACTCAAGACCTCTCGGAAAATGTCATCTTAACAACGGTTGATGACCTATATAACTGGGCGCGGCTTTCTAGCTTGTGGCCCATGCTCTATGGTACAGCTTGCTGCTTTATTGAATTTGCCGCTTTAATCGGCTCTCGCTTTGACTTTGACCGTTTTGGTTTGGTGCCTCGTTCTAGCCCCCGGCAATCTGATTTAATCATTACCGCCGGCACAGTTACGATGAAAATGGCACCCGCGTTGGTTCGTTTGTATGAACAAATGCCAGAACCCAAATATGTAATCGCAATGGGTGCTTGTACGATTACAGGTGGAATGTTCAGCACTGACTCACCAACTTCGGTACGAGGCGTAGATAAACTAATCCCTGTTGATTTGTACATTCCTGGCTGTCCTCCCCGTCCTGAAGCGATTATTGATGCGATCGTCAAGCTACGCAAAAAAGTCGCCGATGAGTCGATGCAGGAACGCGGTAAGTTGAATCAAACTCACCGTTATTACAGCACAACCCACAAAATGAACGTTGTGCCGGAAATTTTGACAGGTAAATACCTACAGTCCGAAACTCGTTATAACCCACCCAAAGAGTTGACAGAAGCAATGGGAATGCCTGTACCTCCAGCGCTTCAGTCTTCTGTGAAAGAGGAGGTAAAACGTGGCTGAAGAATCTAAACCGGCAACAACTACCGAAGATGCCAAAATTGTCGAAGTCGGCAAAGTATCTCAGTGGTTAACCGAAAATGAGTTTGAGCATCAAGCATTAGAGCGCGATCATTCGGGTGTAGAAATTGTCAGAGTTGAGCCAGATTTTCTGATTCCACTTGCGACAGCTCTTTATGCCTACGGTTTTAATTATCTGCAATGTCAAGGTGTTTATGACCTTGGACCTGGAGAAAATTTGGTAAGTTTTTATCACTTAATTAAACTGAGTGATAATGGCGTACAACCAGAAGAAGTGCGTATCAAAGTATTCTTGCCAAGAGAAAATCCCACCGTACCTTCTGTGTACTGGATTTGGAAAGCCGCCGATTGGCAAGAGCGAGAGTCCTATGATATGTTCGGCGTTGTCTATGAAGGACACCCCAACTTAAAGCGGATTTTGATGCCAGAAGATTGGGTAGGCTGGCCCCTGCGTAAAGATTATATCTCTCCTGACTTCTATGAGTTGCAAGATGCTTATTAGTTAGCTGAAGATTGTTATTTCTCACAACTAAGGCACTCACTATTTGTTAAAGGTGAGTGCTTTTGTTTTGGGAAGGCGCGGCTAAAACTGCTTCGTGTAACTTTCCGTTTTTTCTAAAAAACAAGTGTAGTATTCTCTAATCATTACTGAAATCAATTATTAGAAATCCATGACACAAAAAAATGAAACTACAGTGCTTGTTTTAGCCTTGCTAGTTACCGCTACTTTACTAGGAGCAGGTTTCTGGTGGTTTACCAATCGCTCTGGCGTAAAGGTGGAAAGTATAGTTCCCCAAAAAAATCCTTCTGGGAATTCACCAGAACAGATTAGCTTGGGTGATAAGATTTTAATCGAGGCAGATAGCAATCCGAGTAAAAAAGCGGGTGTGGAAGCTTTTGCAAAAAAAGACTTTCAGAGTGCTAAGACTCAATTTGAGGCATCATTAAAACAAAATCGCAACGATCCAGAAGCCTTAATTTATTTAAATAATGCCAGCGTAGCTAATTCTAACCCTGTAAAAATCGCTGTCAGCGTACCAATTGGCGGCAACTTAAATGTTGCAAAAGAGATGCTAAGAGGTGTGGCTCAGGCTCAAACTGAGGCAATTCGTGATAATAAACTAAATCTACAAGTTGAAATTGCCAATGATAATAACAATCCTGATCGTGCTAAACAAATAGCTAGAGAACTTGTCAATGATTCAAGTATTTTAGCCGTAGTTGGACATAACTCCAGTGATGCAACACTTGCGGCAGCACCAGAGTATCAAAACGGCAAATTAGTGGTAATTTCTCCTACTAGTGATGCACAAGCTTTACCAGAAATTGGCAACTATGTATTTCGCACGATTCTTAGTATTAGCAATCAAGCAGAAGTTCTTGCTAATTATGCTGTTAAGAATGCTGGCAAAACGAATACCGTAATTTGTACAGATTCTCAAGCAAAAGCTAGCGAATCATTAAAGGAAGAATTTACTAAAGCTGTTGCTACAAATGGTGGTAAAATTGCTGCGGTTAACTGTGATCTTTCTGCTGCAACTTTTAACGCTAATACTGTAATTTCTCAAGCAATTAGTCAGGGAGCAGATAGTTTATTATTATTACCTTCTGTTGACAGATTAACTCAAGGACTTGATGTGGCACAGGCAAATCAAAGGCGTTTGGCTTTATTTGGCAGTTCTACAATGTATACTATTCAAACTTTACAACAAGGGCAAGCTGCAGTTAATGGCATGATAATGGCTGTAGCTTGGGCTCCGAAAGCAATTCCTGGAAATCCTTTTGCCGAGAATGCCGTTAAACTTTGGGGTGGTGAGGTGAATTGGCGTAGTGCTACGGCTTATGATGCGACTGAGGCTATTATCGCGGGTTTACAGCAAAATAAAACTCGTGAAGGGTTACAACAAGCGCTTTCTAACACATCTTTTTCTGCGAATGGTGCGACAGGTGCGGTACAATTTTCGCCATCAGGCGATCGCAAAGGTACATCAATTCTTCTCCAAGTCGAACCTAATCAAGTTGCAAAAACTGGTTTCGATTTTGTACCCTTAAAACCTTAAGTCTTGTCTTTTTTAAATCACAAAATCAGCTAAGTTGTTTGAGACGATAACCCATACCGTGGACAGTTTCAATTAAGTCGTTAGGAGCTCCTACTGTCTTCAATTTTTGTCGCAAACTTCTAATATGAACCTTAACGGTATATTCTTCCGGTGGCGCTTCTAATGACCAGACGTGTTCGATAATTACACTACGACTTAGTACACGGCGACCATTCCTTAATAGTACTTCTAATAGTCCGTATTCTTTGGGCGTTAAGTGTAGCGAATGATGCTCATAATTTACTTCATAAGTGCTAGGATCAAGCCGCAGATTTCCCCATTCTAAAATTGGTGTTGAGGAAGTATTACCTCGGCGTAATAAGGCACGAATGCGAGCAAATAACTCTTGCAATTCGACAGGTTTTACGACATAATCATCAGCACCTGCATCTAAGCCAGCAATCTTATCGCTAATTGTGTCACAGGCAGTCAGGAAGAGGACAGGCATTTTAAATCCATGCGATCGCAATCTTTGGCAAAGCCTCACACCATCCAATTCAGGAAGCATTAAATCTAGTAGCATTAAGTCATAATCTAAGACTTTTGCTTGATTCCAACCCGCCTCGCCATCCGTGACAATATCAACAACATAGCGTTGATCAGTCAGAGCCTCTGCTAACGTTTCAGCCAAGCATATATCATCTTCAACGAGCAGAATTCTCATAGCAGACAGCCGTGCCTTAATCTTACAGTCCGCTGACACAAAGACAAGGTTATTTAAGTTGCCTTTGCCGAAAAATTACTACAAAAAGTGTACCTCATTTTGCGGCGTTCTCTTCGGAAATAATTTATTTTAGCTTGGTTGATGGGCAACACACTCTACAGAATCTTTTAAAACTAGTTGATATTTTGTCAATAGCCTTCTTGATTTTGTGATAAAACTTAATTAATCATATTTAAAGCTACCAAAAAAAGCGATTCATATAAAGCAACTTTTTTGCCTTTACAGTTAAGAAAATTTACAATATCTTCGATTCAACCGCATAAACTTTGCGAACTGTAACAAGCATAGCAGAAGTTTAAATTCTTTCCGAATTATTTACAACTTCTACACCAATTTTTTTACTTTTAGAGTGTAACTTACGAATTTAAGAAAGGTTTTTGATAACCACTAACAATTTAAAACCTAAATAGATTAGGAATTTACAAAATGCTTGATGCTTTTTCCAGAGTCGTAGACCAAGCTGACAGAAAAGGTTCTTACCTGAGCAATGATGAAATCAATGGTTTGTCAGCGATGGTTGCAGATAGCAACAAACGTTTAGATGTTGTTAACCGACTCACCAGCAACGCCTCAACAATTACCGCCAACGCTTACCGCGCCTTAGTTGCTGAACAGCCTCAGATTTTTGGTCCAGGCGGCGCTTGCTTCCACAACCGTAACCAAGCCGCTTGTATTCGCGACCTGGGATTTGTTCTACGCTATGTCACCTACTCAGTGCTAGCCGGCGATGCCAGCGTCATGGATGATCGTTGCCTAAACGGTTTACGTGAAACCTACCAAGCATTAGGTACACCAGGTTCAGCCGTTGCCTCTGGCGTGAAAAAGATGAAAGAAGCCGCAATTGCGATCGCTAACGACTCCAACGGCATCACCAAAGGCGACTGCAGCAGCCTCATGTCAGAAGTTGCTGGCTACTTTGATCGTGCCGCTTCTGCTGTTGCTTAATTACAGAAACCGCGCAATTTCAACACACTTTAAAACTCATTAAACTGTTCAGGAGATAAAACCATCATGAAAACCCCACTAACCGAGGCAATTTCCGCAGCCGACACACGCGGTGCATACCTCAGCAACACAGAAATGCAAGCCATTTTTGGTCGTTTCAACCGCGCCAAAGCAGGCTTAGAAGCATCCAAAGCCTTCGCTGCTAATGGCAAAAAATGGTCAGAAGCTGCTGCTGGGCACGTCTACAAAAAATTCCCCTACACCACACAGATGGAAGGACCACAATACGCCTCCAGCCAAGAAGGCAAAAACAAGTGCGTCCGTGACATCGATCACTATCTCCGCACCATCAGCTATTGCTGCGTTGTCGGTGGTACAGGACCCTTGGATGAGTATGTTGTAGCAGGCTTAAGCGAACTCAACAGCGCCCTGGGCTTGTCTCCTAGCTGGTACGTTGCTGCCCTAGAATTTGTCCGTGATAATCATGGTCTTTCTGGTGATGCCGCAGGCGAAGCCAACATCTACCTCAACTATGCAATTAATGCTTTGAGCTAGTGCAATTAGGGGCTAAAGATTGTGTTTTGTCAGTGGAAGATCCCCCCTAGCCCCCCTTATAAAGGGAGGAAAGAATAACTCTTAAGTTCTTTGAACATGGGAGAGAAGATCCCCCTTAGTTTCCCTTATAAAGGGCGGAAAGAAAGCTCTTAGCCCCCTTGATAAGGGGGTTGGGGGATCTCTTAGTTTCAAAACACATTCTTAAACCTCAAATAAAATTGTTCAATAATTTACAATTACCCATTTTTAAAGGAGCCTAAAATATGAGTCGTTTAGCGGAAGACCGCTTAGGCATTAGTGCAACAGTAGGCAATAAAGTCGAGCTGCGTCAAAATTGGACTGAAGACGATTTACAACAAATATTCCGTGCTGCCTACGAACACGTCTTTGGTCGGGAAAGAGTTTATATCGGCGGACTATTTAACAGTGCCGAATCATTATTACGCAACGGCAAAATCACCGTCCGACAATTTGTGCAAATGTTGGCGACTTCGGAATTTTATAAAGAGCGCTTTTTTTATAGAAATCCGCAAGTTCGCTTTATCGAATTGAACTACAAACACCTACTCGGACGTGCACCTTACGATCAATCAGAGATTTCTTATCACGTCGATTTATACGCCTCCAAAGGTTACGATGCTGAGATTGAATCTTACATCTATAGCCCAGAATATGATAGCGCCTTTGGTGATAATGTTGTTCCTTATTATCGAGGCTTTAAATCAATTCCAGGCATGAAAACCGTTGGTTTTAACCGTTTATTTTCGGTTTATCGCGGACATGGCAACAGCGATAATGCTCAATATGGCGGCAAAAAATCTCGCTTAGAAATGCGGGTGGCAATGAATTTGCCCAACTCAGTAATTGCGCCTTCCTTATCCCTCAGTGGCAGCAATACTGGCGCGGCAACCTTGCATAGTTCAGCAGTACGGGGTGATAATCGCGTTTATGTGATCGAAGCTGTTGTGGGTGGAGTTGGCACAAAAGTCGCCGTACGTCGCTCTCGGCAAGTCTACTCAGTACCTTATGATCAGCTTTCTAGCAAGTTTCAGGAAATTCACAAGCGGGGCGGCAAAATCGTCAGCGTTACCTCTACATAGGGCAGGGAAAATAATCCTGAATATCTCCCCAACCCCCCGCTCATATCCTCGCGGGGGGAAGTAATTGATTCAACTTAAAACCGCCTGCCATGACCAGTGCTGCTCAAATTGAACCCATTCTTTCTGCTTCATCTGCCATTGCCGCCTTAGCTGGAGATGACAATCAAATCCGTTATTACGCTGCTTGGTGGTTAGGGAAAAACCAGGTTCAAGAAGCCTGCAACGCCCTCTGTATGGCTCTACAAGATGAGCGTTATCGCACCGAGCAGGGGGGGTATCCTTTGCGGCGTCAAGCGGCTCGTGCCTTGGGTTTGCTCAAAAATTCTCAAGCAATACCTGCATTGCTTGAGGCATTATCTACGCCAGATTTACGCTTGCGGGAAGCTGTGGTGCAAGCGCTTGCTGCTATTGGCGATAAGAGTGTGGTACCTGCTTTGCTGCAACTTTTACAATCAAAAGATGAGCAGCCTTATGAAGTTGTAATTGAAGCTTTGGGTAAATTTCAAGCAAGTGAGGCTCGTTTATTAGTTGAGCCTTTTTTGCAGCATAATTCCGAGCGGGTTCAATGTGCAGCAGCACGTTATTTTTATCTGATAACTCAAGAGCCTCAATATATTGAGCGGATTGTTAAAAATCTCAGTCATGAGAATATGTATTTACGCTGGGCAGCCGTTTTTGATTTGGGTGCAATCGGACATTTAGAAGCAGCACAAGCAATAATAGAGGCAAAGCTAGCTAATAGTTTGAAGTTGCTAAATCTGAAGCGTATTTTAGAAGCTATGCTAGAAGATAAAACAATTAAAGATACGGCGCCAGAAAAGATTCAGATATTATTTAAGGCAATTGATTCTTTATTAATTCAACTTTAATTTTAATACTAATGGAAACTACTAATATTAATGAATCAGGATTAATAGAGCAGTTAAACTCTGCTATTGCCACAACAGAAATCGTGAATTTAGTTCAGACTTTAGCGACGAACAAAATTAAAATAGCGATTGCTCCTTTAATTCAACTATTGCATCACCACAACCCATCTGTATCAGCAGCGGCGGTAGCAGGATTAGTGCAATTAGCACCTGACTCAGTGGAAGCTTTAATGACAGCTTTTGGTGCTTGTCAAGATCATGGCGTGCAAGCTTATATTGTACAGGCTTTAGCTCAAATTGGTGATGCTCGTGGGCTAGATATACTAATAGAAATAGTTGGCACGGAAGTTGCTAATCACTGTCAAGGAAATGTGCGGCGAGTGGCAGCGCGGGGTTTAGGAAAAATTGGTAAAACGAATCATTTGGAAACCAGACAAAAAGCAATAGCAAAATTGACTTGGGCATTGCTGAAACCCCAAGACTGGGCATTACGTTATGCGGCAGTTGTTTCCTTAGAAGAAATTGCCACAGAAGCCACAATGGCTACTTTACAACAAGCCTTGAATAAAGAAATAGACCAAGTTGTACAACTGCGAATTCAATCAGCTTTAGATAACTAAAATATTATGCCTAAATGTCAACATTGCTCATCCCTAATCTGATTATTCCGATTATCTTTGGGGTTATTCTGGGCGTGATTATTCTTGCCAGTTACTATTTACTTTGTCGAGAAGTCAGCAAGCGCCAGCAAGCAGAAATTGTTTTGCGGCAACAAACTGAAAGAGAGCGAGTTGTCACACAAATTGCTCATCATATTCGCCAGTCTTTGAATTTGGAGGAAGTGCTAGTTACAACAGTTGCTGAAGTCAGACAATTTTTGAGTTGCGATCGCGTTTTGATTTATCGACTTTGGGATGATGGCACAGGTAGCGCCATTACCGAAACAGTATTACCTGACTTACCATTAATTTTAGGGCAAACATTTCCTGAAGAAGTCTTTCCTAGGGAATTTCATCAAGCTTATACTGAAGGAAAAACTCTCGCTATTGCTGACATTGGAGAAAGTAATTTAGAGCCTTGTTTAAGTCAATTTTTACAACAATTTCAGGTTAAGGCAAAATTAGTTGTACCAATTTTGCAAGGTAAAAATCTTTGGGGATTATTAATTGCTCATCATTGTAGTCAACCTCGACAATGGCAATCTTTAGAAATAGAATTGATGAAGCAATTGGCGACACAAGTAGCGATCGCAATTCAGCAATCAGAACTTTATGAACAGCTACAAGAACTCAACTCCCAACTAGAAAACCGCGTCCAAGAGCGCACAGAAGAGCTAGGAAGAGCCAATACCTCATTGCGGGCTGAAATTGCGGTGCGCCAGCAAACAGAAGTCACCCTGCGCCATATAAACCAAACACTACAAGCTTTAATTACTGCCTCCCCTCGTGCCATTTTTACTCTCGATTTAACAGGCAAAATTAAGCTTTGGAACCCTGCAGCAGAAAAGATGTTTTGTTGGACTGAAGCTGAAGTAATTGATCAACTAAATCCGATTGTGCCAGAAGATAAGCTAGAAGAATATAATGCCCTGCGAGAAAATGTTTTGCAAGGCGTCACACCGCCAAGTGTGGAATGGCAACATCAGAAAAAAGATGGCACACCAATTGATATTAGTTTCTCGGCTGCTCCTTTGCGCGATCGCGATGGTAATATCAGTGGTTTAGTAGGAGTTGTTGCCGATATTACCCAACGCAAGCGGTTAGATGAAGTTCGACTAGCACTAGAGCGAGAAAAAGAACTTAGTGCTCTCAAAATCCGCTTTTTCTCGATGGCATCTCATGAATTTAGAACACCACTCAGTACTATTTTAGCAGCAGCACAAATTTTAGAAACTTGTGGAGATGAAGCAACAGAACAGGAAAAAAGAAACAGAAACCTCAAACGAATTCAATCTTCTGTAAAAAATATGATTCAGCTTTTGAATGATATTTTAACAATTAATCGTGCCGAAACTGGCAAACTTGAATTTAATCCTAAATTACTTAATCTCGAAAGCTTTTGTTTGAATGTTATTGATGAACTACGATTGAGTGCTAGCAACCAACATACCCTCAGCTTTGCTTGTCTAGAAGACTGTCATTTAGCCTATTTGGATGAAAAACTACTGCGCTCAATTCTGACTAATTTACTTTCAAATGCCATCAAATATTCCACCGAAGGCGGTAATATACTTTTAACCTTAAGATGTGAACAAAATATTGCTATTCTCCAAATTCAAGACCAAGGAATTGGCATTTTGCCAGCCGATCAAACACGTCTGTTTGAGCCATTTAATCGGGGCAAAAATGTCCGAAATCTTCCAGGAACAGGATTGGGACTGGTAGTTGTCAAAAAGTGTGTAGACTTGCACGGGGGAAATATTGCAATCACTAGTTTTGCTGGAGTTGGGACAACAGTTACTGTTACACTTCCCTTAAGACAAATTGAGATTTAATCTTTTTTATTCGCTTCTATAACTTGGGCGGGTAAACAAATCAAACTATCTCCTTGAATACTAATTAATCCCCGCTGACGGAGTTTACCCATCAAGCGAGTTATGGTGACGCGAGTAGAGCCAATAGCACTACCAATTTGAGCATGAGTTAAAGGAAATGGCAAACAATAACCATCGTTACAAGGCTCACCAAATTCTTCTATTAACAAAGTCAAAAATCCAAGCAATCTATCAATAGTTCGGCGCTGTCCTAATGTACTTAACCATAAAAGTTTACGCTGATGTTGATAGCGAAAAGCATCTAAAACTTCTCGCCGAAAATGGGGCCAGTTATCCAAATCATGCCAATACATCCAAATAACTGAGGTCTGATCAACATGAGAATAAGCAGATAATGTAAATGGTGACTGTGCGACAATTTCAAAGGGTTGACCGGCACCAACAAAACCTAAAAAGGCTTCTTCTGTGGATGGGTATGATACTTGAGACACAGACTTGCTAAGATTAGTACTAACTTGAGCCGTTCCTACTAATCGAATTGCGCCGCATTGTACTAGATATAATAATCCTGCACGAGCCGGAATGCGGTCATCTTTGCTAAAGGTTCGATAACGATAATGTTCCTGTGCCCAGTCGAGAATTCGTTGCCAAGTTAAAAAAGGTCGAGATGCCTCTGATACAGATGATGGTGACATAAGCTTCAAGCGTGATCAAACGCCAGTTTTTCTAGATTCTACATGGTGTTAAAAATTACTCAGAATACTTTCAAGGGTGTTTTGTTAAGTGTGTCGTTACAAAACCAAAGTTCAGTGAGCGCTAGAATTAAGCAGCAAATCGCTATCTCAATTAAGTCGGAAATGGCGGCAGTGCCTGAGTTAAATGGTGTTGAGATTACTCCTGAAGCCATTCCCTTGCAGCGTTTGCCAGATCACAATCAGATTATCTATCGTTCGGCGATCGCACTCAAGCTAGCATCATCTCAGCCAACAATTCTTAATCTCGCCCAGCAAATAATGGCGGCTTTGCTTTCAACCAATCAGCCGCTTAGTCAACCAGATACTCTCAAAACCTTACAGCTTCTAAGATCCCCGCCGTCGTCCGAATTCCCAAAAGAGCCAGAATTGCAGTTATACTTCCAGGTTGAAGTCGTATCTCCTGGCTGGCTTGAGTTTCGGCTGACAGATTGTAGTTTGGCGGATTGGTTACAAAATTTAATCAATGCTGACTTTGTAAAACTTGCCAATAACCCAACAAAAAATACTTTAAACTGCTTTTCGATACAGTATGCTCACGCCCGTTGCTGCTCAATTCTCGCTATGGCTCACCAACAAGGCTTAATTATCCTCAAAGACGGAAAACTGATTGAACCTGATCCTATTCCTTGGCTCCAAGATGAGTCAGCGACACCGAGACAACTGTGTTTAATGCATCCAACCGAAAAACGCCTAATAGCCCTCTTCTTGGACATTTTAGAAGACAGGGAATTAGAGCAACGACGGGGGCTAAAACTGGCTTTGGCTTTGAGTCAAGCTTGGGAAGAATTTTTTAAACATTGCCGCATTTGGGGAGAAGTAAAAACTCAGACACCAAAACTGGCACAGGCAAGATTGGGTTTAGTGGCGGTGACTCAAAAATTATTGCGATCGCTTTTACAAGATTATCTGGGTGTTTGTGCACCTGTGGAATTATAATTTTGCCAAAATATAGTGACAAATTCCCTAACCTCGGATATGATTCTAGCAGTGTGAGGAGCGAACCAGTAGGGGAACCGAGACGAAACACGGCCAGTCGTCGGTTCCCTTTCTGAGATCAAAGCTTTTTTGACAGTGGTTAGTTAAATAAACGCCTCAATTGCTACTGCTGCACCATCTTCTTCCACACTGGGAGCTACCCAATTAGCGATCGCTTGTACATCAGTTGGTGCATTACCCATCGCCACTCCTAAGCCTGCATACTCCAACATTTCCAAATCATTAAAATTATCGCCAATTGCCATCACATTATGGGCAGCCAGTCCTAAAATTGATTCGGCTAAATAACGAACTCCTGTACCTTTATTAGCACCCGGATGAGTTGCTTCAAAAAACGTGGCAACAGATTTGGTCAAATAAAGTTCAGCCGGGGTATATTGTTGGCGCAAACTGCCCAAAAGTTGGTCAATAATCTTAGTATCCTCACACAAGGCTAAAACCTTAGTAGGTTGATCAGTTAAAACCTGACGCAAATCACCTACAGCTATTGGCATAATTTCGGCACGTTGGGCATAAAGTTTGGTTTCAGGAGTGATTTCGCGCACATATAACTGATCATTGATATAGAAATGAACCGAAAGCAGCGATAGTAAAGGCTCAGTTTCCAAATAATCCAACAACTGCTCTGCCATCGCCTTAGAAAGGGGCAAATGTTGATAAATCTTTTCCGTAGCCGGGTCTTGAATCCAAGCACCTTGATAAGCCAGCAGGGGCAAATTCGAGCCGATTTCTTGATGGAAGCGCAGAGCCGAACAATACATTCTACCAGTAGCGATCGCCACCTGGATGCCTTTTGCCTGTGCCTTAAGTATTGCCTGTTTTACAGGTTCCCGAATCTGATTAGACTTTCCGGCAATTGTGCCATCGATATCCAGTACCAATAAGCGAATATCCAAGGCAGGGTTAGCATTAGAGTGAGCAGATGCCGACTGATTCTTAGCAGATCTGGACATAGGTTGTAATTGTTTTGCGGTAACAAACCCTTAAAGAGTAACAACTACTTCCTCAATAAAAATAGCCTGTCACCATCACGAAGTAACAGGCTAATTATTTAAATTTGTGGTTTATATGGATTTAGACCACTGATGAAAGCTGATTTAGATAAAAACAGCTTCAAAATCCCTTCTACTTATTTAGGTGCAGCAACACTCGCCTTGACATCTACTCCTTTAACACCTTTAATTTGTTTAGCTAAAGGCTCAATCTTCGCTAACTGGTCTTGCTTAGGGACAGTTCCTTCTACAGTTATCATGGCATTTTCCGATTTAACAGTCAGTAGACCGCCAGGAATATTTGCCTCTAGCTTACTGCGGACTTCACTTTGAAGATTGTCATCTGAGCGACCTTTGGCATCACCATCATTTAGAGCATTATTTCGCTCTTCACGCGCTCTGATATCAGAATTAAGCTGCTTTCGGCGAAGTTCGCTTTGTGCATCTTCTTTAGTTTCCTTAACTTCACCTGCTTTTGGCGTTTCGACAGCAGCTTGATTAGTTGTATCGGGAGCATCTGCACTAGTTTTTGCCGCATCAGTGCAAGCAACTGCACCGAATAATAAACCGCCACTGAGTAATAAAAGAGTCGTAATTTTTTTCACGTTTTTAGTTCTTTTAAAAGAACGGTCAAGGAACAAAAAAGCAACAAAGGAGCAAGTTATAAGAGTAATTATTTAGCCTGCTCCAGCAAGTATTGAAAGCCAATTAATCCTAGATAGTTTGGTTGCGCTTGTCAATAATTACAACTTCCGGAGTGTTGTCAACTACTTGATAATCAGCACGGCTCGTGTCTACCGTTGATGTAGTGCTAGTCACGTTACGAGTTGCCGTAGTTGTAGTGCTTCCCATACGATTACCCTGATCTGGTGCATCAAAAATTGCCCAGTTTTGAATACCACGACGGCTCAAAATGGTTTCTGCTTGCAAAATTTCCGATTCTGTACCATCAACCATCACCAGATAGTCACCGTGGTTAACGCGATCGCTATAAAAACGAGCACGGTCATCAGGAATACCTAAGCCGACTAATGCACCAGTTAAACCACCTGCTGCGGCACCAATTGCACCACCTGCTGCGGTTGTCGCCAAGGCTGTTGCCAATGCACCACCTGCAATTACAGGACCGACGCCGGGAATTGCTAAAGCACCTAAGCCGACTAATAAGCCAGTTAAACCGCCTAATGCACCACCTGTCGCTGCACCAGCTTTGGCGCCTTCATCAGTTTTAGTTTTGTCTGTCAGACTGCCAGATGAACTGGTATTACCGCGATCGTCTTTGCCAACTAAGGAGATTTGATTCATATTGAAGCCAGCATCTCGTAATTCTCGCATCGCAGTTTCAGCATCGCGGCGGTGTGGGAAAACACCAACTGCACGGTGATAGCGGCTATTACTACCAGTACCTGCGGCAACGCCTGTAGGAACACGATTTGATGTTGTGTCATAGCTACGGTCATGATCATCTGAGTAGTCGTAGACGCCCCAGTCTTGAATACCATGACGGTTTAAGATGGCGTGAGCAGTGTGGATTTCGTCATCCATAGCATCGACCATCACCAGATAGTCACCCCGGTTAAATCGATCATTATAGAAGCGGGCACGGTCTTCGGGAATACCTAAGCCGACTAATGCACCAGTTAAACCACCTGCTGCGGCACCAATTGCACCACCTGCTGCGGTTGTCGCCAATGCTGTTGCCAATGCACCACCTGCAATTACAGGACCGACGCCGGGAATTGCTAATGCGCCTAAACCGACTAATAAGCCAGTTAAACCGCCTAATGCACCACCTGTGGCTGCACCTGCTTTGGCGCCTTCATCGGCTTTGTTGCCGGTTTTGATCTCGTTGCTGCCTGCGGCTGTACCACTCTGTACATCTTTGCCAATTAGGGACATTTGGTTCATGTCAAAGCCACTATCTCGCAAGTCCCGAATTGCGGCTTCGGCATCGCGGCGGTGGGAAAAGACACCAATTGCACGTCTTTTGCGACCTGTACCTGTCGTACGGCGGGTTGTGCCAGCAGTAGCGGCGGCTGTGGCGACGCCGGTTGCATAAGCTGGGTTGGTGCCTCCAGGATTCGGAATATCGTAAATTGCCCAATCTTCTACACCACCGCGACTCAGGATGGATTGAGCACGGGCAATTTCTGCGTCTGAGCCTTCGATCATTACCAGATAATGTCCTCTGGAAATGCGCTCATTATAGTTTCTGGCTTCGTCTTCAGGGATTCCTAGACCAATTAATGCGCCCAAAAGACTACCTGCCGCAGCGCCAATTGCTCCTCCTGCCACGGTTGTCGCAATAGCAGTTGCAGTTGCACCAGCCAACATTATTGGTCCAACGCCGGGAATTGCCAAGCTTCCCAAACCAACCAATAAGCCAGTCAAGCCGCCTAATGCACCACCTGTGACTGCACCAGCTTTGGCGCCTTCATCGGCTTTGTTATCGTCTGAGTCTCGGATGTCGTCACGAACATCAGCACCCGCCATATTACCTACGTCGTCTGCATCTTGAGCGATTACAGAAACTCTGTCCATCGCAAAATTAGAGTCTTTCAGCTCTCTGAGAGCTAATTCGGCTTCTCTTCGAGTTGAAAAAACACCTACAGCTCTTTTGTGTTGTCCTAAAACCATTTGTCGTCACTCCTAAGAGGTATAGTTTTTCATTTATTTGGCAACACCACGAAGACTTTTTTATTCGGTTCGGTGCTGATATCTACTTTGTAGGTTTTTCTGGTATAAATTACATCACCCAAGAGAAATAAATCTTATTTCTATCAATAGAGGGGTGAAAAATTAAAGCATTTATGATTTGGTTTTATGTTTAACTTTGTAAAGATTATACTTTTGTGGTTTGGTTGAGTTTATGCTGAGTTAGCCATATTTTTATTCCGTCATTATACTTAAGTTTCTCTTAGTAGCATTGGAAATAAAAAGTTCCACCCTGCCGCAGGAGCAACTCAATTTTAAGTTGCCAAAAACGATTAGCAGTATAGATTTACCGCTAATTGCCTGGTTTTATTTTGTGTGAATCATTGCTAGATTTGCTCAGATTAATTGCTGAGGAGCTTTTTGATTTTTCTTTTTAGAGCTAGCTCATAAAAATTTATAAGTAAACACTAAAAGGCTTTTTAACTTAAGTATTACTCAACAACAAAGAACTCAGATGTATTAGGCGGTTGGTATTGGTTAATGGCAAAAAATATTGAACCCCCCATAATCATAGTTAAAATCGTCACCGTAAGTCCAAATAGTAATTTGTTGCCGCCTTTTTTACGTTCAGCTACAATATTTTTGAGAGCTTGAGTTGAAGATTTTATGTTTGTTGCAGAATGATTAGTGAGTTGACTAAATGTACTTGTATTATTGCTATCTTCAAGTAATCTGCTTTTTTGGATATTCATATACTTAAACCTGATTTTTACAAAATTAGTTTTATTATTAAAAAGCCTTTTATTAACCAAAATCTCAACCAGTTACTCTTTAGTTAGCAACAAATTTAAGTTTTGTGTCAAATAAGCTAGGCTAAACTTGTTATGTTTGAGTTGTGATAATTAAGATACCGCGATTTTACATAAACATGGCTCTATCTAGAAAGGTATTATCAACTACGTCCCAAGATTGACCTTTATCAACAGACAAAGTAAATTAAGCAGTTAAGGTAGTTAACCAACAACTGCCTGCCAACCTCAGAGAATAGCTAAGAAAGACAAGAAACGTTTTCTTCTACTAGTCATGGTAATTAGGTATTCTAATTAAGTAGCTGCAATACTTGTTTAAATAAGCTTTATACTTATACAACTTGTTTGCTATCCATACCTAAAATCTGCTGATCAATCAAATTTAGGATCTCTGTATCTCTAGTCATATCAAACTTTCTGGCAAATAATTTTGAAGAAGACTTAAGCTTTTCAAAATCATCTTTAAGCAACGTTGCCGGAGCATTTGGGTTAGGGTTATCCCAATCAACATATCTTAAATCATCATTAATTACCTGATCTTTGAAAGGAGAGTTGAGAATAAGGGTTTGAAAAAATAGCTCATCCGGGATAAAAGTATACTTAAAATAGCTCACAAAAGCCGGATTTTGTTCTGTAAAATTCTGAACATATTTTAAGCAATTTTTGCTTAGACACCACCACTGAGAGCCACCATAAGGTTCCATTCCTGGAAGAAAGCGCCGCTCTTTCTGAATACACAAATGCTTACTGCGATAATGAAAGTGCCACCATTCTATGCGCTTTAAACTTTGATAATATCCGCCTTGCTTATACCATTTGTTCTCTGGAGAATGCAGAGAGCAAAACTCCATAAATTCCTGATTTTGATGCTTTACTAAAAAATCTGACAAATAGCTATTTGATTTAATTAAATAATCTTGCCCAGATAATAATATGGCATAGTCAAATTCAATTTCTGACTTGAGCAAAGCCTTAATTCCTTCCAGAGTGGCTTTGACAATATTGAAATGTCCCCAAAAACATTTATGTCTCTTCACAAAATATACAGAAGGTATATCCTGCAACTGATTAACAATTTGAGCATAAGTTTCTTGATCTGTTTTTCCGTCTATATGAATAAAAAAGGAAGTGTTTTCAGTTTGAAGTCGAGAAACCAAGCGCCCTAATTGTTCTGGATATTTGTGAGCTAATATTATGTAAGCAATTTTCATAAGAACACCATGTATTTAGACAATCTTGCTTGCCCATCATAAAAAGATTTGGCAGCTTTTCGCTGTGTCTTTAGATAGAGAATGAATTGCTTACGTTAGAGCAATTCTCATTTAAATGAGCTACATTCAATACTCAATTCTCAAAACTAACGTAATAATATATTCCAAGTTGCTGCCCCAACAATACCATCTGGCTCAAGATTAAACTTTTCTTGAACAGCTTTAACTGCAGTTTGAGTGAGCTCCCCAAAAACACCATCACTTGAACTAGAAAAAAAGCCAAGACTTCTTAATCTTTCTTGCAATTGTACAATTGCAGGTCCTCGCATACCCTGCCTCAAAATCGGTAAACTAACAAGAGTTGTACTAGAGTTAACTACGGTCGAGATACTAGGAGCAGGAGTAATGGTAGTATTGCGGTTTACCGTCTCAACCGTCGGTACAACAACACGGTTATCTCGATTATTATTTTGCAAAGAAGAAGGCACAGGAAAACCGGAAGCTGGCTTATTTGGAGTTTGGCGACGACTAGAAACACTTGGCGGAGTTTTTGCAGCGGTAGGCACACTGGGAAAAAGACGATTCCAAGTAGCTACACCCGCAATGCCGTCAGCATTTAAACCAGATGCCCGCTGGAAGTTAGAAACCGCACTAACAGTACTTTCTCCATAAAAACCATTGACATTACCTGTAAAATACCCCAACAATTTTAGCGCTGCTTGCAACTCAGAAACATTTGTACCCTGACTACCAAGTTTGAGCACAGGTCGGTTTATGCTGATTAAATTGGCTTGGACAATTTCTCGATTAACTGCATGGTTAGTCGCAACTGCTGACAACTGACTGAAGTTAATTGCCAAGAAGCTTAATGCACTCAATTTAAACCAACTATATCTCCTCATTAAATAAACCTAATCTGACCTATTTATCTGGTTGGATAACAGCAGTTTAAGGTGTTGTGTGTGCGACTGTCTAGTAAAACAATGGTAACTTTAGCAAAGGTATCTTGCTTGTGCTTGCTAAGAAATAGATCAGCAATATTTCTGTTATGATTCCCTTGTCGATACCAGCTTATTAATAGCTTCAGCCCGTCCAACCAGCGAAACATAAGGTTCAATGAAGTAGCGCTTTGCCACCGCTTGAGCCATTTCTGGAGTCACATTCGTGACATTTTGCTGAAATTTGGTATCAAAATCAATTCCTAAGCCAATTGTTTCATACCAGCCATAAGTTTGAGCAAGCTGGGCATTTGTCTGTTTACCTAGTGCATACTGTCCGAGTAGCTTATTTTTAGCCGTTTGTAATTCTTCATCACTCAAAGCTGTGGCACACAAACGCTCAACTTCTGTGCTTAAACCATCAAAAGCCGTTTGGGTGTTTTCGGGTGCTGTTCCTATATAGACGACAAAGGTAGACAGGGACTGGCGTGTGGGATAAAATGCTGAGACATCGTAAGCCAAACCCCGCTTTTCGCGCAACTCGACAAACAAGCGGCTAGAAAGACCATTACCCAAGTAGGTGTTAAGCAATTTTAGGGCTGTGTAGTCTGTATCTTCTACGGCACAGGCAAGATAGCCCAGCATCACAATTGACTGCTGTGTTTCTTGGGCTGTTGTGACTTGGCAAGGCTGGGCAATGAGGGAGGGTAAGGTTGGTAGGGTTAAGCCCTCTCCAGCAGGCTGCCAGTCGCCAAAGACGCGCTCAATTTGGGCAACTGCTGCTTCTGGGGTGATGCGACCGGCAATGCTAATAACAATGTTGTCGGGACGGAAATAGGTTTGATGAAAGTCTTCTAAGTCAGCGCGACTGAGGTTGGAGACGGTTTCTTCGGTTCCCAATACGGAGAGGGCGTAGGGATGGTTTTGATACATTGTCCGCCGCAATTGCTCAAAAGCGATCGTGAAGGGCTGTTCTTTTTGGGAGCGAATATCTTGGATAGTGAGGTGCTTTTCTAGTTCTACCTCAGTTTCGGGGAAAGAAGGCGATCGCAAAATTTCTCCTGCTAACTGCAATATTTCCTGCCAGTCATTGGCAACGGTTTTTAATGACAGCAAAAAGTAATCAGTCGAAGCATCAGCACTGAGGTTGGCGCCCACAGACTCAATTTGCTCGGCAATTTCTATGGATGACTTTTCGGTTGTGCCTTTAGTAATTACCGATGATAAAAGATGAGCAAGTCCTGATTTTTCTGCTGACTCTCGCTGACTACCAGCGCGGATAAATATACGAGTAGAAATAATATCGGCGGCGGAATTTTCGACAGCAATAACAACCATGCCGTTATTGAGTACGGTGCGATGGATGATTGGTTTTTTGGGTGGGGTAATGGTTTGGGACATTAGTTATTAGTTGTGTTTTTAGTTATTAATTATTAGTTTGGCACACTGCGTTTTGTCTGGAGGTTTATTTAGTCATGGGTTGAGGTTTAACTTCAAAAGTTCGGGTGATCATTCTATCATTGGTTTGAGTACTGTTACTGCGTAGTGATGAGGAGAAAGATATTGTTGCGCTAGTTGCATCAAATCTGATGATTTAATTTTTTGAATTTGCTCAGGATAGATAACGGCAACTTCGGCTGTGGCAATGGTATTGTAATATCCATATAATCCAGCAATTTGAGTTGCCGCTTCGGTGGAAAATATATAGTCATTACAAAGCAAACGTTGACAGCGGCTGAGTTCTGTGGGTGAGATGGGTGTGTTTTGTAATTGCTTTAAGCGATCGCATATTAATGCCTCAACTTCTTCTAGATATTGCGTATCTAAGCAAGCGCTAATTGTAAATAAGCTAGAATCGCGTTGCAGTGAAAAACTACTACTAATATTTTGCACCAATCTTTCTTCTTCTCGTAATTCGCGCACTAAGCGAGAAGAGCGTCCATCAGCAAGCAGCACTGATAATAAATCTAAACCATAAGCATCACGCAATTGATCTACACCAGGACATATCCAAGCCATCATTAAACGTGCTTGTTCAAGTCGAGGTAAGTACAACTCTTGGCGTCTAATTTCGGTAATTGGTGGTTCAGCTTCGGCGATTAATTTGGGACATTCTGTCGCAATTGGGAAGTTTTGAAACGACTTATTAACTAAATTTAGCGCCGTTTCTTGCTCGACATTACCAACAATAACTACTGTCATATTTTCCGGTTGGTAGTGCGTGGCGTGAAAAGAACGCATTTCTTGAGGCGATCGCTCATTTAATTGTAGTTCGGTTCCCAAAATCGGGCGTCCGTAGGGGTGATATTGATAAACGTTTTCTACCAGGGATTGAAAACCTAACCAATCGGGGTTATCGTAACAAGAGCGGATTTCTTCTAAAACCACATCTCTTTCTCGCCCAAACTCTTCGTCAGGAATGGTTGGATGTAGCAGCAAGTCAGCCAAAGCTGGTAAAGTATCTTCTAAATACTGAGCCGCTGTGGCAATGAAAAAATGAGCATAATCATGGCTTGTCGCCGCATTTGAGACACCGCCGCGACTTTCAATTACCGAGTCAAACATTCCTGCTGGCAGTAGCTCTGTACCTTTAAATATCATGTGTTCTAGGAAGTGAGCCATGCCAGACCATTGCTCAGGTTCGACAATTGCACCAGCGCGTACCCAAACATCAACAACCACCACTGGCGTCGCTGGTAGGTATTGGTGAATAACCGTCAACCCATTAGTTAGCCTGTAGATTTGAGCGGGGAATTTTAAAGCAGTCAGCGGCTGAGATAACAATGTTTCTGAACTCAATTTTTATAGTAATTTAAATAAGTTTATATTAACGTCTTACCTAGAAAAAGGTTATATGTCGTGATATGCAGACAATATTTTAAAAATACTTCATAAGTGGTAGTCTTGACAGATTTGAGCAACCCGATACCTTTTATATAAAAAACCCTCCAGTCTTATCAAGACAGGAGGATAAAATCTTATAGGCTCACCATAACGCCGTCTTACCTCAGTTTATGACCTGGCAAGCCAGGTGGGTATCGTTGAGTTTCGTCTAAAGTTTCCGGGTACAAGCCCGGTTTACTGCAACGAGACTACTTAATGCCCTTTTAAGAACAAACATAGATCAAAAAACAATATTGGCAGTCACCAACGTCGTAGTAGAACCTGTAATCTATTGTAGCTATTTATCTACAGATGACCACTATCAGTGTTGGGTTGCTGGGATACCTCTATATCGCCGCACGCAGAATTTGCAGATTCTCACGGAAGATAACAGTATTGGGATGATTAAGCCCCAACAACCGCTCACTCAACTCTAAAGCTTGCAAATACAAAGGTTCTGCTTCTGTGTAGCGTCCTTGAGATTTGTAGAGATATGCCAAATTGTTGAGACTGGTTGCCACCAAAGGATGGTTATCTCCCAGAAGGCGTTGCCTCAACTCTAATGCTTGCAGATACAAAGGTTCTGCTTTCTCGTAGCGTCCTTGAGAATAGTAGAGTCTTGCCAAATTATTGAGACTGGTTGCCACCGAAGGATGGTTTTCTCCAAGATGGCGTTGCTTCAACTCTAAAGCTTGCATATACAAAGGTTCTGCTTCCGTGTAGCGTCCTTGAGATTTGTAGAGATATGCCAAATTGTTGAGACTTTGTGCCACGTCAGGATGGTTATCTCCCAGATGGCGTTGTGTCAACTCTAATGCTTGCAGATACAATGGTTCTGCTTCACTGTAGCGTCCTTGAGCATTGTAGAGATATGACAAATTTTTGATACTTTGTGCCACCAATTGATGGTTATCTAACAGAA
>JBATUR010000004.1:0-50649 GCA_049671305.1 Coleofasciculaceae cyanobacterium | reverse complement strand
TCTATGGGTAATTCTGCGGCGTGAATTAATCCAGAGGTAATTAAATTTTGTGACATGACAGTTTGTGCTCCTGATTTTGGGTAGAAAGTGAGCCCAAAATATTAGCCACCCCGTTTTTTTTTGCCATCAGCAAGTCGGGGTGGCTAGAGGAGTGATAACATTTCTTCTAGCCGCCAGACTGGGTTCGACAGTTTGGGGGTTAGCCGCTCTCTAGCTGCTGGAATAGCTTTTGAGTGGCGCTAAGTTTTTTAGGTTTGTTTAATTTAAGATTACATGATTTAGGTTGAGTTATTTCGGTAACCTAGTCAAGATATTTTTACATTTCTTTAGGTATGCATTGCCTATTGAGGCAACACTATTGTAGAGACGTACCGTCGGTACGTCTCTACGATTCATCCTGCAATTAGGCAACGCTTCTGGGCAGAAACAGGTTTACTTAATAAACAACATTTCCTGATAAGTTGGTAGGGGCCAGAAATCATCAGCAACTTCACCTTCTAGGGCATCAGCATATTCCCGCACCTTATCCATCATTGGACGCAGTGTTTGGGCAGAATATTGCATATGCTCTTCTAATGAGGCAAAATCATGCTTGCTCATAGCAGCATCCAGTTTGCTGACGCTATCCATCAAGAATTTCACCAAAGATGCCACTTTTTCAGCACTTTCGGTTTCCAACTCCAGACCGATCGCCTTAGCATTAGTAATAGCAGTGGCAAGCTCTGACAAATAGCGCACAGCCGCCGGATAAATGATCGTTTTTGCCATGCTGACGACTAACTTGGCTTCTACTTCAATTGCCAGCAAATACTGTTCAGCATAAACCTCAAAACGGCTTTCCAGTTCAACGGGCGTAAACACCCCAACCCTGGTAAACAGTTCCTCAATATAATCAGCCTTCAATACTGGCAAAGCATCAGCAGTTGTCCGCAAATTAGCTAAACCGCGCTCCTCTGCCATTTTGTGCCATTCTTCCGAATAGCCATTACCACCAAAAACAATCGCGCGATGCTTGTCCATCACTTCTTTGAGCACAGCACAAGCAGCCGTATTTAAATCCGCGCTTGCCATTTTGCTTTCCAACTGATCGGCAACCCAGGTTAAAGAATCTGCCAAAATCGTATTCATCGCCACCAAAGGACCCGAAACCGACTGGTTTGAACCCACGGCGCGGAACTCAAAGCGATTACCCGTAAAAGCAAAAGGAGAGGTACGATTGCGATCGCCTGGATCTTTCTGGAAAATCGGCAACGTATCCACGCCCAAATCCATAACCCCAGCGTGTTCAGAGCTTTCTAGCTTTCCATTGCTAATTTGCTCATAAACTTTTTCTAATTGTGAACCCAAATATACAGAAATAATCGCCGGAGGTGCTTCATTTGCACCCAAACGGTGGTCATTACTCGCCGTCGCCACTACTGTCCGTAAAAGTGGACCATACTTATGCACACCACGAATTACCGCGCCGCAAAATAGCAAAAACTGCATATTGGCATGAGGCGTGTCACCGGGATCGAGCAAGTTACCCTGAGTTGCATTACCAACCGACCAATTAACGTGCTTACCGGAACCATTAATGCCAGCAAAAGGCTTTTCGTGCAACAGACAAACAAAACCATGCTTCTTCGCCGTACTCTTAAGAATGGTCATGGTTAACTGTTGATGGTCGCTGGCAACGTTTGCCGCCTCAAAAAAGGGCGCGATCTCAAACTGACCAGGAGCAACCTCGTTATGGCGAGTTTTTGCCGGAATGCCCAAGCGATACATCTTTTCTTCCACGTCTTGCATAAAGACTTGGACGCGCTCAGGAATTGCCCCAAAATAATGATCATCAAATTGCTGACCCTTAGCCGCAGGCTTACCAAATAAAGTTCTGCCTGTCAAGAGTAAGTCAGGGCGTTTATGGGCAAAATGAGCATCAACCAAAAAGTATTCTTGCTCTGGACCACAACTGGAGTTTACTGTAGCAACATCTGTATGTCCCAACAGCTTCAGCAAGCGGGTTGCGGCTTTATTCATTGCCGAGTTGGAGCGTAACAGCGGCGTCTTCTTATCCAGCGCTTCACCTGTCCAGGAAATGAACACGGTGGGAATGCAAAGAGTGACACCGTTATCGGTTTCCATCACATAAGCCGGGCTGGTGACATCCCATGCCGTATAGCCTCTGGCTTCAAAAGTAGAGCGAATGCCGCCATTTGGGAAAGATGAGCCATCTGGTTCACCTTGCACCAGCACTTTGCCTGTAAACTCAGTAATTACTGAGCCATCGCCTTGCACTGAAATAAAACCATCGTGCTTTTCGGCAGTGGCATTGGTCATCGGATAAAAGACGTGAGCGTAATATAGTGCGCCTTTGGAAGTTGCCCAATCTTTCATGGCAGCCGCAACTGCACCTGCTACAGAAATATCTAGTTTGCCGCCTGTTTTGAGGGTTTTTTTGACTGATTTAAAGACATCTTTGGGCAGACTTGCCTGCATTTTGCTGAGGCTAAAAACATCGGTTGCCCACAGCGCCTCTAGTCGTTGCGGCACTTTGACTGGTAGGGGTTGGCGATCGGTTACTTGAGAGATAGCTTGTGAACGTAATTCATGACTCATGGTGATTTTTTGGGGATGTGTTAGGGTAGTTGGTCTGATTCAGCGCTTTAAATTTGGCTGCTGGGTTATTTTGTGGCTGATTAAGCCTGGTTTGAACAATTCAATACACCTGCGGCACAAGAAACTGCTCGCTCATTTGCTGGCTGCACATGGTTATGGGCAGTCCGACGCGGCGGCAGTTCCAGGGGTTTTGGTGTCATTTCGACATAATAAATGCCTATAAAATCAAGAAGTGTAGTTGAGATGAGCTGTTTTTGGCAATCTGCTTTTCAGGTGAACCAGAACACTTGGCGAATATTGGTACTGGCAAACGCTGAATTGCTTAATGTTTCTTGGCGCAAGTCGATAGTAGATTGAACCTATGGCATTACCAAACCCTTTAATTTCTGGAGACTTGCTTGGCAGATGTAACAAAAAACACTCTTTAAGACTATTGAGACACCGTGCAAAGTACTTTTTGCTGCTTTCTGATTATGAACAGAAAAATAAAAAGTTTTGTATTATTTTATACAAAATCATAGTGAATCGAAAATTTCCCGAACTAAGAAATCTGAGTTGGACACCAAATCAGGTTTGTTGCCGAATCCTTACTGAGCAAAGATTTTAAATAATCAGGGACACTTCTAAGAAAATCTGTATCATAGAATACAGCTTTCTAATTCATCAACCTTTAGATGTAGCTTATAAGCCCAAGATAACTAACTCAAATGATCAAAGCAAAAGCTAACCTAAAATCTGATTGTACTGGACGTTTTTTTGTAGAAAAACTAACTACAATCACTTTATAAGTTGACGTTGCTGAATAAAGAGGTGATTTTAGATTCCATCTAGGTTGAAATCCTTTATTTGGCAGGCAGGATGCCTACCCGACAAAATTCATCCCCCGATTATGCAACGCCTAAATGGAGCAACGTGATTAGGTAGGATTATGTTGAGAGGCTAGAGACTGCTTGGGGTTGTAGTAATTTATGTCGGCGTCTTGGCATTATAAATTAAATACCATTCAAATTTTTTAGACTTGTCTTGCTGCGATCGTGAGTTATATTACAACCGCGATCGTTTTTTTTGATAATTTATTCCTGAATAAATCTATAATACAGACCCCCGACTTCTGGCAGAATTCTCGGTTATATGAGGTTTAGTCTTCAGTTGAGGATCTGCGTCAGAAAAACACTTGAGAAATTAAAAAGTTTGGGAGAGCATAGCAGTAAGTGGCTCAGATGCGATCGCTTTAAGATCAATCGACTGCAACAAATCAAGCCACTCAGTTTTTAAATTCTCATCATCTGGCTTTTGACGGCGCAGTTGAGCCAAAGTGGTAATAGCCTCATGCCAAAGGTTAGCTTTTTGATACAAAGCAACTTGTTCTCTGGGCGTTGCTTGCTGCAACTGTGCCACCAGTGAGGAGTTAAGTTCAACTCTTTCTACCCAACCTGCCACAATAATTGGTACTTCTGGAGCGCAATAAACCGAGAAAAACCACTGATATCGTTTACCAACTTCCAAAGCAGGCACTGTAGCAGGAAGCTGGAAACCAACAACACCAGGTTCAGTTTCTGAACTTTTCAACGTTGCCTGATAAATTTCTTTGCCTGCCTCATCTTGCAGCGAAAACTCAACCGGATGTTGCGAGTCGAGGGTGTAGGGGACATAAAACCAGAAGCTGGGGCGCGAGGCGGCGGTTTTGCTCAAAACTACTTGATAATTAACCTCTTGGCTACTATCAGTATATTCAACTAGGGGCATCAAAGCCGTTAAAGGCTTTTCTTTTTGAATACAAGAAAAACTACGAGTTGCGGCATCTCCCCGTCGAGTGGGAGCACCGTTGTCGGGTGGTGGTGGCGGTGGCGGTGTTGCTTGAGCCAACAGAGGTTGTTGTACGACAATTATCAAAGCAACGCCGAAAATTTTCTGAAGTTGTGGGAATTTAAGATAAGCCATGATTAATCTGCCCCTGTAAAAGGCTAGTTTTAGATTTGAATGCATAAACAACGCTGACATTTGTACAGACTAAAGCCAGTGCTGCTGGAACTAATGGTAGCCAACATCCTTGTAGGAAAAGAACCAAACAAAGTCCGTATAAAACTACAAGAGCAACTACTAGTATTCCTAAACGAATTGATAATTGCCAACGGCAAGCCAATATTGCGCCGATAAGCGACCAAAACAAAATCCAAATCACTTCGCCCCATTCTGGTAAGCTCCAAAATAGCATTCTCCCATCTAGTACTGCTGCTAAAATTTGACTGACCATTTGTGCTTGAATAATCACTCCTGGCATTTGTTGATTTGACTCTTTGGAGGCGCTATAAGGTGTGAAAAAATAATCCTTGGCACTGGGTGCAGTAACGCCAATTAAAACTACTTTATCTTTGACAGCGTTGGCATTTAGCTGATTATTCAAAACTTGGGTTAAAGTTACTTGTGGTACAAAATTGTCTGGTGAGCGATGGTAACGGTAATTGAGTAAAATTTGATGACCCCAAGCATCAATGTTTTGATAGCTACCAGTTTGGGTTTTTAAACGTTTAAAGATAGTTTTATTGAGCTTTAGATAGCCCTCGCTAGTATAGGTAGGGAAGATTTTTTGAGCAGCGAGATAACGGAATGCTAGCTGAGTACTAAGGGCGTAGGCGGCACTACAACGGGAAGTCGGCGAGGGAGTAAATGCGAGTAATTGACGACGCAAAATACCATCAGGATCGATAACAACATCACTAAAACCTAAGTTATCACTGGGGACTTCTGGTGGTGGTGCAATGCCTTGATCGTGGCTTTCTGTGGTTGGTTTACAAACAGCAATTAGATTAGCATTTGTTTGTAAACGTTTGCTTAAATCCGGATATTCTTTGCTGACTGGAAAATCTCGATAGATGTCTAAACCGATGGCGCGTGGTTGATATGATTCGAGTTTTTCTAATAGTTTAGTTAGTGAACGATCAGAAAGTGAACCGCGTCTTGGTTCGTTTTTTTGGGCTTGAATATCTGCTTCGGTAACAGCTATTACTAATAGACGCGAGTCGGGTTTTTCTGGGGGTCTAGTTTGCAAAAGATGGTCAAATGCTTGTAATTCTAGTGGTTGTAAAATACCTAGTTGTCTGATGCCAATTAAGAGGGAGGTAACTATTAAGCTGATTGAAATTAACTTGACAAAATCATGTTTTAAGTTGCGTTTTGTAGGAGTCGTGGGGATTTCTCTGAGATTTTCACTGCCTAATTCTTGCCAAGTTGGGGGCATAATTGCCGGATTTTGGAAAATTATTGGTAACCAAGTTGCACAAGGAAATTGGTCTTCCCAACCTTGCAATTTTTCTCTTGCCTGCCGCACAGATAGATAAAAAGATTCACCGCTAGAAAAGCTTTCTAAAAAGTATTTTAAAAAGGCTTGGGCTACTTGATCTGGCACAGGTTCCCGCATGATAATTATTTGCGGAATTTGTAAATCTGCCAGATTTTGTGCTAATCCTAAACCATCGCAGGAGTTGAAAATAGCGATTTTTAAGCCTCTGGCTACGGCTTTTTTGAGGGCGTATCTTAGTTGGTCAATTGTTAAACTATCGGTTTGATTAATATAAATTTGACCTGCTTCAAAATTAGATTGACTATCACTATGTCCGGCAAAAAAAAGGATATCCCAGCCTTGTTGCCAAATTGCTTCTGTTAGTTTTTGGCGCTGCGGTTCAACGAGAAAGTTGATTTGAGAATTTGGTAATTTTTCCAATAAAAGGCGGTCAACTTGGGTATCAATGCCTGTACTATTGCCGAGAATGGCAAGTATTCTAACTTGAGAATGGGGAGTATTTAGTTGTTCTGGATCGTCGTAAATGGGCGCACTTAAGGCAATTTCGGCTTGGGAATAGCGATCGCATAAATCCCACAAATGCCACGGCAAACGTCGTAATATGGTGTTTTCTGTTTGTATAATAATTCGGATTGGCTCGGCTGGCATTAATCGCTCAAGTAGCTTTTCTCGTATGGGGCGAAATGACTCGCTAGCTAGCCACCTATTTAAACTATTGCGTAATTCTTGAGCACATTTATCGCAGGTTTCTAGTTTAGAAACATTAGTAATTTGGGCGCTTGAGGCTTCTAAACGCGATCGCAATCCTAACTGACGATAGCTTGTTGCCCAACTATGATAATACTGGGGAATTTCTACGCTAGCTGGTAGCTTGCCGATAATTTCTAGGTTGGGGCGCTTGGCTTCTTCACCCATTTGTAAGGTGACGGAAAAACCAGACTCAAAACTTCCTTCTCCTAACTTAATAATAATTAATTTACTCACACTAATGATTCCTATAAAATTTTTATTATGCAGTTAAATACAATTTGCTTAATTTATCAGTTTAGCCCACAAAGCAATTTTAGCAATCTAGTTGAAAAGAGTGAAATTTCCGAGTAATATTCTTGCTATTTCTTTAAGTTATAAGTATTTACTAAAGGAAAACCAATAGCTAAATTTAATAAATTTGATAAAATATGCCGATTTTAAAAGTAATTAAATTACAAAATCTTCAGTAATACTCGCTTCACCTAAAGCAACTTTTACAGTAAATTTTTCTCCAGGTAAACCGCTAAATTGCAATTGAATATAATTATCAGCACTTCTAGCTTGCGCTTCTAGAAAAACTATGCCTGTTTCATCAAGTACAATTAGTTGCAGTGCTGGAGGTAAATAAATTTGATTGCCTGATGGATGTATTTGCAGGCGAATATCTTTTTTAGCAGCATCTGAAGTAAAATCGACTATTAAGGCAAATGGTTGATTAGCAATTTGTATTCCCAAATCAATTAATTTGGCACGACTAATTGTCGGTAAGTTTTCATTATCAGTAATAATTGTATTATCAGCACTTTTTGAACGAAAAGCGGGCGTAAGTTCTTCTGGGTTTAACAAACTTTCTACTGTTTGCCAACTGCTTTCAAAAACATTAACTAACCATTGACTTAAATTAACGGTTGTCCGCTGAATAACTGGTATAATTGTAGTAGGTGCTAGCGGTTGATTTAAGCAATCAATTAAGTCTTCGATTGGCAGAAGTTCAGATTTTAGTAACTCAGATTTAGCAGTTTGACTAAATCCTAAAACGCTAGCTTCTCCAGCAGCTTCATCAATTTCAACAGCTACATAACCAATACGATCTGACCAAACTTCTGGCGGCACGTGGCAGGTTTCGGCTTGCGGTTTTAAGGGGCGACATTCCAAACGACCAATTCCAACTATTTCTAAATCAGCGACATCGGCACAAAGGCGCATAATCGGGTTCCAACTATCACTAACTGTGAGGTTTGTAGGAACATTGAGCATTTGTAGATAGTCATTAATCACATATACAGCTAAAGTATTTAAACGGACTTGTTCAGCTTTTTGTGATGTGGGTTGCATATTAGCAAACTCTTGGGCTTTGCGTCGTGCTATTTGAGTAATTGGCAGCGGTAATGCCCAATCATTTAAATCTTGTGTATTGTCAGTCATGGCTAATTTTTGAAAAGCGGTGAGTCAGCAGGCAGTTGAGTTGGTGAGATGGATTTTTGAAAAACATCCTATTAAAGATATCCCTCGTTTTCACCAAATTTACGCAAGCGAGGCAAACATTGTCGCTGATAAAAGCTGCTGAGGGTGGAAACTGAAACGTTAAATTCTTCAGAAAGGTCTTTCCAGCTTGCTTCTGGGGGCAAGCGTCGTAAAATTAAAACTTGGGCGGTAATTGCTGGTTGGTTGAGGAGGTGGATGCTGGTTAATTCGCCATTGGGATCAGTTTCAACCCATTGTGTCACTTCTTGTAGAAGTGTGGGGATGTCGGGGCTGGCAGGCAGATTTTCGACGGGGTTGAGGGGTCGTTCTGGGCTGGTTTCAGATGAGTTAGTCTGTAGTGTAGCGGTTTTGGCTTTTTGTTTTTGTTCGTCGATGTAAAAGTCTTGCAGTCGCCGTTTTAGGTAGAAGTTTAGCCAGGTGGTGACGCTGCCTCTGCTGGGGTTGTAGGGTTGCCCTGTGTTGCCTTCACAGATGTTTTGGCAGAAATAGATCCAGGTTTGTTGTAGGGCGTCTTGGTAGTAGGCTGTATATTCTTTCCACAGTTTAGGAGTAATTTGCCGAATAATTTTGGTTAGGTATTTTTGGCGTGCAGCACTTCCTGGTTGATGAGAGCAGGCTTCTGTTACCATTTTTTGTAGTTGTTCTATATCCATAGAGCGATCGCTCCTGGGCTCTGATTTAGGGTATTTTCTTTTAACGTATCAGTTTTAGGTAAATTTTCTGAGTTTGTTTTTATTTTGCACTGGCAGGGGCTACAGTTGCTGTTTGCTGTATGGCAAAGTTTGTTGATTTGTGGGTGGTGGATTTTTGTTGTAGGTGCGGGAAAGGTGGCAGGTGAGGATGTGGTTGTTTTTTATCCCTGAAAGGGATTAATTACGATTTCAAGCTACAAGCAACCAAAACTAAGAAGCAATGGGAATGGATTATTGTTTCAATCCCTGAAAGGGATTAATTACGATTTCAAGCCCGACTATCTAATCCCATTTGATTCTGGGTAGCGGCACTGTTTCAATCCCTGAAAGGGATTAATTACGATTTCAAGCTTCCGCTAACTTCCAAGACTTCATTGATCCGTCAATGTGGTTTCAATCCCTGAAAGGGATTAATTACGATTTCAAGATTTAAAACCTTGGGTATTTATGATGGGAATTGGTTTCAATCCCTGAAAGGGATTAATTACGATTTCAAGTAAAGAATTTAGCCTATTATTAATCGCGGTTGTTTTTTTTTCAGTTTCAATCCCTGAAAGGGATTAATTACGATTTCAAGATAGCTTTTCTTAAAGAGCAGGGGTTAATTCTTGTCGGTTTCAATCCCTGAAAGGGATTAATTACGATTTCAAGATCGTGCAATGAACTCTTGAGACAGAGCTTCCAGAAATCACAAGTTTCAATCCCTGAAAGGGATTAATTACGATTTCAAGTAAAGTGATTTATTCGATTAAGTTCATCGCCTTCGTTTCAATCCCTGAAAGGGATTAATTACGATTTCAAGCATTCCCAACGTACTTGCGCTGCTGCCATTTTCTCGTTTCAATCCCTGAAAGGGATTAATTACGATTTCAAGTAAAGCTATAGCTGCTCGGCACGAGGCGATCGTTTTTAGTTTCAATCCCTGAAAGGGATTAATTACGATTTCAAGTATCGGAACCTGATGGCGCCATCTTGTTTGTGAGCCTGTTGGTTTCAATCCCTGAAAGGGATTAATTACGATTTCAAGTGTGGTTCCCTTGTCATAGGGAGCCTTTTTTCTTAGTTTCAATCCCTGAAAGGGATTAATTACGATTTCAAGCCATCGCCTAAACATAATAGGCAATCTTTACTCTGATGTTTCAATCCCTGAAAGGGATTAATTACGATTTCAAGGCTACCAAAGAGATACAAAATAACAACTTTGGTTATCAAGTTTCAATCCCTGAAAGGGATTAATTACGATTTCAAGTTTATCGATCTCTTTCCTTGGCACATCTTTTTTGCTAGTTTCAATCCCTGAAAGGGATTAATTACGATTTCAAGACTAATGAAACCTCAGAAGAGTGGTGGATAAAAGATGTTTCAATCCCTGAAAGGGATTAATTACGATTTCAAGCGCAATTTTACAAGCTTTGGTACAGTTGCCATTGCGTTTCAATCCCTGAAAGGGATTAATTACGATTTCAAGAAAAACAAAGAAGATGTGGGAATGGCTAATCAATGTTTCAATCCCTGAAAGGGATTAATTACGATTTCAAGAGCGGCACTCTAAAACCCATACCATATTTAGTTTTCAAGGTGCATTTGCGCCAACCTCATTAAAAATATCATTACAGCCATCGATCTGGCAAGAGGCAATATTTCCAAAACAGCCCAAACCCATACACCGTAAACCTTACAAACTTTGCGCTAACCTCCTTTTCTCAAAAAATGCTTCAAACCCTTGCCTGATCAACATTACAGGCTTAAATTAAAAGCGTCTCAAAAAAACACCTATAGGTAGGCGCAAAACACTATGAAGCCATATCAAAAAATAACTATAGTCGAATGTGGAGAACCCCTCGTCCCCATACCACTAACACAATTTGCCGTGGAATCGCCTCACCCCTACCAAAAAGTCGGTGCAACCTACCCAGACGCCTCACCCTATCATCTGCGTCAAAGTGTCCTTACCGCCCTAGTCAACGCCCAAACCAAACTGCAACATATACAACCAGGTTGGCGCTTACAAATCTTTGATGCCTATCGACCCGTATCTGTTCAACAATATATGGTTGATTATACCTTTGCCCAAGTTGTAGAAGCAGAAAAACTCAACCCAACCAACTTATCCCAGCAACAGCAAGATGCCATTTGGCAAAAAGTCTATAAAATTTGGGCAGTACCCAACCACAACCCCCTCACCCCACCGCCTCACAGTACCGGTGCTGCCGTAGACCTAACTTTAGTTGATGCCGCAGGTAAAGTAATAGATATGGGTTCAGCCATTGATGAACTTTCACCTCGTTCTTTAGCAGATTACTACGCTTCTCATCTAGAACTGCCCTATCATAAAAATCGTCAATTATTACGAGATGTCATGTGTGCCGCAGGTTTCCGGCGTCATTTAGAAGAGTGGTGGCATTTTTCATTAGGTGATCAAATGTGGGCGTGGTTAAATAACCAAGAAAATCCTAATGCCCAAGTTACAGCTTATTACGGTCGTGTTGGAGTGAATACCTAAAATTCAAAGTTAGTAATAGATAGCTTAAATTAGAAATCACCGCGAGACAAAACAATAGTGCGATCGCGTCCACTAGCCTTCGCCTGATATAATCCAGCATCAGCAGCAGCAATAAGTGCCGTTGCCGAGTTATTAAGTCGCGGAATCACAGTCGCCACACCGACACTAAGAGTAATATAAGAATTAACAGATGATGCCTCATGAACTAGCTTTAAACGCTTAATTGCTTGATGAATTGACTCAGCAATATGCAGCGCACCTTCTTGATGAGTATTCGGCAAAACTAAAGCAAATTCTTCACCACCATAACGCGCCACCAAATCAGCCGGACGCTTGACAGTATCACCCAAAGCTGCTGCAACTTGTTTTAAAGCTTCATCACCGGCTTGATGTCCGTAAGTATCATTATAAAGTTTGAAAAAGTCAACATCACATAAAATCAGAGATAGCGGTTGACTTTCGCGAGTAAGACGCCGCCATTCTTTTTCGAGATATTGATCAAAACAGCGACGGTTTGCTAATTGAGTTAAACCATCCAAAGTTGCCCAACGTTTTAATTGTTGGTTTGCTGCCTCCAATTGCTGATAAAGTTCTGCTTGTTGGATGGCAATTCCTACATTAAATGCCAACTGATTTAATAACTCGATTTCCCACGGTTGCCATTGTCGAGTTTGACGGCAATGTTGAGCAACTAATAAGCCCCAGGAGGCTTCTCCTTGTAAAATTGGCACAACTAAATTTGCCCTAACTTGATATTGGGCAAGAAAATTTACATAACACTGCGAAAAACCTGCTGTATAAATATCTTCTACCGCTTGGATATAGCCTTTATTATCAAGATTTAAATAATGTTCTGCAAAGCAAATATCCCAAATTTTTCTGCCTAACATTGGCTGCCATTGTTGTTCCAAAGCTTCCACAACCACAACACCACTACAGTCACTTTCAAAACGATAAATAATCACCCGGTCTGTTTGCAAAAACTGCAGAACTTCTGTTACAGTAGTATTAAGAATTTCTGATAATTTTAGAGATTTACGAATACGTGATTGTATAGCTCCCATCAACCGCTCTCTGAGGTATTGTTGATGAAGTGCAGCTTCGGCAAATTTCCGTTCTCTAATATCCCGTACAATCGACAAAACCGTTGGCTGTCCGTTCAAATCGAAAAAGTTGGCATTAATTTCGACGATGATTTTTTGCTGATCTTTAGTTAGTAAAACCTGTTCAAACAAAAGATGTTTTTGACTGACAAGTTTTTCCATAATTTCGGAAATCTCTGCCATTTTTTCAGGATCACAGATATTTACAGGCGATAATTGTAAGAGTTCATAGCGACTGTAATTGAGCATCTGACAGGCAATATCATTAACAGTTGTAAATTTAGTTGGTATTTTATCTTCAGTCAAACTATGGACAAAAATTGCATCATAGCAACTGTTAAATAACTGTCGATAGCGTTCTTCACTGTAATGAAAAAATTCTTCAATTTGCTTGCGTTCGGTAATATCAATATAAGCAATTGCTACACCATAATTATCCAGAGGAATTGGGGAAGCCGTGACACTCATCCAGGTGATTTCTTGCCCTGGTTTGACTATACCTTGCTCAATATTTTTAATAATTTTATTTTCTTTTAAAGCTCTAACACTAGCATATTCTTCCACAGGCATAGGCGTACCATTAGGACGAATAATCTGCCATTGTTTAGCATCAGATCTTCTTTGAGTATGTTCGGCGATGGAAATTCCTAAGATTTTTTCAGAAGCAGGGTTAGCTTCAGTAATTTTGCCATTTTCATCGGTAATAGCAATACCTATAGGGAAGGTTTGAAACAAAGTTTTATATTTTTCATGGCTTTCTTGAAGTGCGGTTTCTATGAGCTTGGGTTTGGTATAATTAAAAGAGTGGTCAATTTCCCAAACTAGAAATATTTCGGGTTCAGGTTCAGTATTGGGTATCAAAGTCGCGATCGCTTTTACCCATAACATTGTGCCATTCTGACAACTGACACGATGTTGATGATAGCTTTGAGTTGATGTTGGCATAATGTTAGCTATGGTGCTAGGACAGATAGCCTTTTTGAGTTTGTCCCTGTCATCATCATGAACCAGACAAAAAATTGATTGATTAACAAGTTCCTCAACTCGATAACCAAGCTGTGTTGCAGCAAACTGACTGACAGTAAGAATTTTTCCCCAAAAGTTGAGAGTAAAATAGATAGAGGGTAAATTTTCGTACAAAATGCGTTCCATTAGCCTTCCCAGTATGTAAGCTATTTCTGCCTTGGACTAAAACGATTGGGAAAGTGAATATTCTATTTTATGTATTAAAGTTTTCTCTGCATATTTTTTATTAATGTTTGATAAATTTATATACATAACAGATCAGCTAAGGGAAAAATTTGATGATGCTAGCCCTCAGTAGTTGCCCTCTTTTGTCTTAAATCTGAGTACCATAAAGGCGATCGCTTATTTCCAACTCAGAAAAACCCCACATAAATTCAGAGTTGGATATCTATTAGGCATACTAAAAGAAGGAGGAAGGTTGTAACTACTCCTGCCCATACCCGTTATTAACCTAAGCAACCATGAAACGCAGTAAATTCCGTCCCCCCACTCCCAGAGACAGAGACAACCTTAGAGAAAGAGAAAAGCCATCTTTCCTCAACTACACATCGGTCGCAATTATGGCGGGTATATTTATACTAGGAATAGGGCTGGGTATTGCGTTTAGTTCCACCGCCACAATTAGCCCAGCTAACGTAGTCTCCCGTGAGGTAATTGATCGTAGCGCCCCCAACCCAGAACTTTGTGTACAATACGGCGCGAGTGCAATGGTTACTGATATGCGGGTTTATGTCACCCTCAACCCCTTTAATGTCTACGTGACTCAGCCTAGTATGCGCCCTGGCTGTGTATTACGTCAAAATAACTGGTCAATTCTCGAACAAAAGAAACTGGTATCATCAGAGCAAGTAAGTGACTGTAAGCGCCGCATGAATACCTTTGGCTACACAGGCGACTTAAATAGTAAGCCAGATATTAAATGTGTTTATCAAAACGAAGCGGCTGATAACTTATTCCTCAACCAACCAGGCGCAGTCGGACCAAAACCAGAAACCGATAATTTCTAAATCTTAACTAGAGATACCCAATTTCTCCAAGAAGTCGGGTATCTGCTTCCGCTTTAGATAACCTAGCTTCTTCTCTGAGGTAAAGGTTGCCCAAATTCAATCACAGCAGGCGCCTCTGAGTTAGTAAGGGTGGTTTTATCTCTGGCGGGAATAGTTTGTACAGCAGGAGTTTGTCTGGGCAAGTTACCAGGTTTTTTGTTAGCAGGCGCCGAAATCGCTTCAGGGCGGTTTAGAGGTGGTACTGTCACCCTAGTACGAGAATTCCTGAGCAGGTTGGGGGGTGGTAAACTTGTGGGTAAATCAGCAACTAAATGCTGGGCGGGACTAGATGTTGCAGTTGGTGTCATAGCTTGCACTTCTGAAACACTACCCACAATTGCCACAACTCCCAAGATGCAAGAATTGAGATAAATAAGATTGCTCATAAATTTAATGCTACCCTCCCACGCTACAGCTTGCCGTTAAATTGCTGTCTAAGCAAAATTCTGCTTTTAAACACACTAAGGTTTCCTCAACAGTCATGCTACCTTAGCCATAAGCGATCGCGCCACGAAAAACCCAAAAATAAAGCCTGCCTAAGCAAGCTTTATTCATCCTAAGTCTATTTAGTTTTTCTGCCTTAACTCTTTAAAACGAGAAAGTTGTCCGCACAACACCCACTACAGTTGTGTCATTACGGCTATCTCCTTCTGGATTAAATAACACAAATGCCCCTGGAGTAATGCTGATATTATTCGTCAACTGATAACGGTAGTATCCCTCTAAATGATAAGGCGTCGCCCGGTTTGCCCCAGGTTCATCCAAAACTGCTTGCCCACCGACATCTACACGGAAAAGTGGCTGTCCAAAAATTAAACCCGCAGTATTACCTTGCTTGAGCAAATCTTTGAAATGCAAACCAACCATCCAGCTAGTATAGTCGGAAGAAGCATCAACACGACTAGTAGAATCATTGACAAAAATATACGCCCCATAACCACTCAGCGAGATTTTGGGAGTAACCCGAAAAGTTGCCGTCGCCCCAAAAGAATTGAGTTTAACCGGCACTCCTAAACCAATTCCACCCAAGGCATTAGCTGAAGACCTGGACGATCCAATCCCCAGAATATTGATTTCATGATAACTATTGGCATAGTTTAAAGCCACATCAAGGGCTTTAGTCGGCTTCAATGTCAACTGTGCGGAAACAACCGTACTACCACTAAACAAGCCAGAACCCAAAGGTGTACCAGAGACATCGGGTAAAATATCCGCCGCATTTCCTGGTAGATTGGCGTTGACACTGCCGTACAAGGCTCTCAGGTCAATTTTGTCAGAAATATTGAAAATAAAGCCTGCTGCCGAAGCCAAGCCTGTACCCGATGTGCCGCCAGAAACTCGCACTACAGGATTATAGCCAGCAAAGCGAGAAAGCGCTTCTTGCCCTTCATCGGCAAAGGGTGTCACTGCCGGGAAAGCGTCGGAAACTTCGGCGGCTGTACCTGCAAATAGGGTAACTTTGTTGGTAACAGGGAAGATGTAGAGTAACTTGTAGAGGTTGACGCTATTTGAGCCGACATCTGATAAATTTTTCGGATCAAATCCGGCAAACTGCGGCTCAAAACTCAGTTTGCTCATTCCTGAAGTAAGAGTTGAACCAGGGAATAAGGTATTTTGAAGACTATTGCCGCCAAAAACGCCACCGTTGAAGTTATAAGCTTGCAAGCCGGTAATTAGCGTATCTTTGCCTGTAAAACTGGTTTGCAGGTTGAGGCGTACACGGTTGGTTAAAATCACGTTGGCATCTCTGCCGTCTGGGGCACCGCCACCAGCACCAATCGCTGCGATAATAGCTTGTCCGCTTAATTTAGTTGTGGTGGAAAATTGACGCCCTTCTAGGAAAGTGGTGCGACCTTCTAATTTATCAACTCGCGTGCCTAATGTGGTTAATTCAGGACGGAATTCATCAACTAAACGTTGGAGGGTTGCTAAGTCTTCTTTGGTAGCAAAACCGGCACTGCTACTACTAATTAATCTTTCAATTTGATTTAAACAAGAATTTAAACCCGCAGCAAATTCAAAACGAGACATGGCACGGTTGCCTCGGAATGTGCCGTCAGGATATCCTGCAATACAGCCATAGCGCTCTACAAGACTTCGCAAGGCTTCATAAGCCCAGTCTGATGGTTGTACATCCCGCAGTTGGCTAACATTTGTAACTTGCCCCATTTCCTCTGTTTCTTGGGGGTTACTTAGTTGAGAAACACCGTTTATTTGTCCCATCAAGTCGGTATTATCCAGCTTTGCGGGTTCACTAATTACTGGTTGAGGGTTATTTTCTTGGGCATCTGAAGAAATAACGGTTGTATTGGCTTGGTTTTCTTTCCTATTTTCTAAAGGTGCTTGTTTAGCGGCGTTGTTTTGTTGAGAAGGTGCAACAGCCGTTAATGGTTTATTTACTTTCACTAATTCTAAAGAACTAGCATTGAGGTTTTTGCCAAGCTGATTAATATTTAATTTTTGGGTGTCATTTTGAGTTGAAGCCACATTTTGGGCGTTTTCTATGTCGTTTGCTGCAATTTCCAACGGCTTTGGTGCTGGGATATTTGCCTCAGCCGGTTTGGTAACTAGGGTTGTACCTCCTGCAATTAAGACCAATAAACCAACCCGACGACATAGCCAACTAAAGTAATTTAAGTTCACAGTATTTCCTCACACAACGAATGTCAAAAATGGCTCGGATTTTTAGCAATTCCACAGCCTTTGAAAATTAAGATATACAGTCTTCCTGAAAGTTTTCAGGGAAAAGCTGCGGTAATATTTTTGATTGCTGGAAAGTTATGGCATGGACTTAAGGCGTTTGTTTTTGTTTGATCTCGATTTTAGGGATTTCTCAACCTGAATAGAATCAGCAAAAGACCGGAAAATCTTATAGATTTGATTACTAAATCTTGCTAGTGAATGACTTTTACTGATTGTAAGTTGTATAGGAGCTTACAGATCAATTCAGTAAAAAATAGTTTATAGATAAGTTTCGGGGTTTAAATAAAGAAATCACTATGGTTGTCTTGATTACAGTCATAAAAAATCTCCCTACTAACCGACGTACAGTAGAGAGTCTACAGAAATATCTGATTGAAATTGTTTGGAAGTGTTGAGAAAAAATTTAGCCGACAGTAACTTGGCTAGTGTCTACAGAAGTTGCACCACTAACGCCTCGTGCAATGCTAACCATTTGGTCAAGGGAGGCTTGGTCAGAAACTTCACCTTTAAGAACCACAGTACCACTAGTTTGAGCTACCCAAAGTCTTTCTTCGTCAGCTAAATTGGGATTTTCGTCAAAAGCTAATGCTACTCGTTTTGCCAAACCACTTTGATCATATTCTCCATTTAAACCAACTCGCTCTGGGGCAATTGACTCGGCGGCTGGGGCAGCAGGCGCTGAAGCAGAAGCAGCCTGTGGTGCTGCAGCAGGGGGGTTAACCTGAGCTTCTGGGGGTTTTTCCATGCCGAATAGTCTTTTTAACCAACCCATATTTTAGTTAGCTCCATAAAGCAGATTGTCTTCAACATCATCCACAAGAGGCAAATCTGACTGCATCTATCTAAAAGTAGATTTTAGGTAGTAATAAGTCTTATTATTTAAAGATAGCCCAGCCTAACCAAGTCAAGCTCTGGATTTGAAAGCTGTAGTTAAAACATCATTTTTTTGGTGTAGTATACCGCGATAATATATAAGATTCACGCTCCTTTTTCCATATATTTGCTGGCGACGCGATCGCGTGGGTGTCGTCCTGATTCTAATAATGAAACATACTCTTTCAGTTTTGGTCGAAGATGAAGCCGGGGTGCTAAGTCGCATTGCCGGTTTATTTGCCCGTCGTGGTTTTAATATCGAAAGTTTGGCGGTGGGTCCTGCCGAGAAGGTTGGTATTTCTAGGATTACAATGGTTGTGCCGGGAGATGAAGCCAGCATTGAGCAGCTAACTAAGCAACTCTACAAGCTAATTAATGTTTTGAAAGTCCAAGATATCACTACTACGCCTTGCGTTGAGCGAGAGTTGATGCTGATTAAGGTGAATGGTACTAGTGCAACGCGATCGGAGATTATTGAGTTAGCTCAGGTATTTCGGGCACGTGTAGTTGATATTGCTGAAGATTCACTGACAATTGAAGTGGTGGGCGACCCTGGTAAGATGGTAGCGATCGTGCAAGTTTTGGGTAAGTTTGGCGTTAGAGAAATTGCTCGGACTGGTAAGATTGCCTTGGTTCGTGAGTCTGGTGTGAATACGGAATATTTGAAGTCTTTGGAAGCGAAAGTTTAAGGGATTTATCACACTACAGTTCCCCCCATTTAGCCACGCCGATAACAATTGGGGGCAATTCCTGTTAGTTTGCGGAAATGTTTGTTGAGGTGGCTTTGGTTGGCAAATCCGCAAGCTAGGGCACTTCAGAAATTGCTACTTCACTATTTTTCAAAAGTTGTTTGGCACGTTCAACTCGTTGCTTAATTACATATTGCCAGGGAGAAATGCCGATTGATTGTTTGAATAGGGAACAAAAATAATAGTGACTTAAATTGAGTTCAGAGGCTATTGTTTCTAAGCTCAATTCGTTGTCTGGGCACATTGTCCATTTGATAAATAGGATAACTCGTTTGATTGAGACTGTGAAAACTGCTCTGTGCTATTGCTAGTTTGCATCATTAACCTCAAATTGCACTTGGCGGTATAAATCAGCAATCCCTATTTCCACACCTACCGATTCAAGTAGCAAACTATCACTCAAAGCATAATCTGACAACACCCATTGCCCTTTTTCATTGCGCCGAAACACCTCTATACCCGGTTCTTCAATTTGTACTAAAACATACTCTTGTAATGTTGAAAATTGGCGATACTTAGCAAACTTTGCACCACGATCAACTGCTTCTGTGGAAGGTGATAAAACCTCGACAATTAAGCACGGAAATTGCACCAATTGAGGGTCATCATCGCGCTGATCACAAGTAACCACGACATCAGGATAAAAATAATTTTGCCATGATTTCACTTGCACTTTCACATCCACAATGTAAACATCGCAAGGGCGATCAATCAGGGCATCATCTAGAAGCTTTGAGAAGTTCAAAGAAATCCGGTTGTGATTGCGGGTTGCGCCGCAAATCCGGTTGTGATTGCGGGTTGCGCCGCTCATGGCAACAACTTCGCCATCCCAATACTCGTAGCGTTCCTCTTGGGTGGGTTCCCAAGCTAGATATTCCTCTGCGGTCATCAAAAGGCGATCGGGTAAGGAAACCATAACTCATTTTGGGGATGAAGTATTTTTATAGAATAACTGAAAGATTGCCAGCGCTCTCTTAAAACAGCATTCAGAGCTTTTGATGGTGACTGAGCAATTTATGCCTAGTGTGATGGAACTCAAGCCAGGACTGCAATGGGTTGCCCTATTTCCCAGCACGGATCAGACTACCACAGCCTTCGTTGCCCAATTTGACAAACCCGAAGATTTCCAAACCTTGAGTCAAGATGCTGGTTTCAAGGACTATGCTTATTGGGATGCTTTCGCGGATAACGAGCACCATCTTTACGAGGTAGTGAAAATTATTAGCTAATCAGCTATTTGGCGTAACTTAATTAATAAACTACGCTAAATATTCTAAATTTTGGGTAACAAAAGTCTAAAAGTTCATGGCACACAGTTTGAATTGGGCTTGAAGAGTTAAGAATAAAAATTAACCTTCAAGTCGAATTCAACAACGCCCGATATGCTTTCACAAATTGTACGCCCAATGGTTCATACCCAAATCCGGCTACTCGCTAGCTGTGAGGCGACTCGTTCGACGTTAATTAAGACAGTTGCCAAATGGCTAGGGTTTCTCGGTGTTGCCGCGACGGTGACTCATCTAGAAGCAGGTGCTGATCAAAAAATTCGCATTTGCCTAACAGTTGGAAAACCTGAAGCTTGCGACAAGGATGATTGGGATAAAATTCTCTACAACCTTAATCGAAACGCCTCCAACCTGGAAGAATCGATAATTACGCCGCCGATGACACCCAAGCAAGAACGTAAGCTACAGCGCTTGCTAGCTTATGTTATTCAAGTTGGATCTACAGAGCAAGTAGTAAATTGGGAAGGCATCGCACCACAACTGCAAACTTTAGGATTGAATCAAGAGATGCTTTTGGGGATAAAATCAGCCCTCAAGGTTCCTCAATGTCTTGATCAGCTTCTAGAGGGAATAGAGCCAGATTTAGCAGCAATTGCTCTACCCCAAGCTGTTAGTATTGCTTTACTAGATCGACAAGTTAATGCAGGTGAAGATGATGCCTTGGCTGCTTTGTTGAAAGTCATGAAGTAGATGCAATTTTTGAATCATACTGCTTGAGATTTAAGCATAAACTAATAAGTTCAATTCATTTCCTGCTCAGGCGGATACATCGGCAACTCAATCCAAAACTCGGTTCCTTCTCCTGGTGTGGAAAAACACTTCAATTGACCGCCATGTTTTTCCACAACAATCTGATAACTAATCGACAATCCTAAACCCGTACCTTTTCCTACACATTTTGTTGTAAAAAATGGATCAAATATCTGCTGTTGCATCTGAAGTGGTATTCCTGAACCATTATCAGCAATTTTCAGTAATATAGTATTGTTCTCTTGTACTTGGGTTGTAATGTGGATGGTTGGGCAGAAATTCGCCTCTGACATCTTGTGATCAGTATCAGTTTCTGCTGTTACTTGATTAATACTTGATACTTCTTCTAAAGCATCGATCGCATTACTCAAAAGATTCATAAATACTTGATTCAATTGCCCAGCATGACACTCGACCATTGGTAAATCATCGTACTCCTTAATTACCTGAATTTGTGGATGTTCACCTTTGGCTTTGAGGCGGTGCTGTAACAGTAGTAAAGTGTTATCAATACCCTGATGTAAATCAACAGGTTCCCGCGCCGTCTTATCTAAGCGAGAGAAGTTTCTGAGGGATAAAACGATCTGACGAATACGCTCGGCGCCAATTTGCATCGAGTCCATTAGTTTTGGCAAGTCGTCGCTCAAAAATTCTAAATCGATTTCTTCTGTTTCTTCTTGAATTTCTGCGACTGGGTTGGGATAATGTTGTCGATAAAGATCAACTAAATGCAGCAGTTGTTGAGTATATTCAGTGGCATGAGGGATATTACCGTAAATAAAGGAAACCGGGTTATTGATTTCGTGGGCAATACCTGCGACTAATAGCCCCAAACTAGACATTTTTTCGGTTTGAATTAGTTGGGTTTGGGTTTCTTGGAGTTCGTGTAAAGCTGTTTCTAATTCTTCTGCTTTTTCTCTGAGTTGTGCTTCTGATCTCCTCAAGGCGGCATCAGCAAGTTTGCGGTCTGTAACATCACGGGAGTTGATCACAATTCGAGCTACTGGCGCATCCATTAATAGGTTGCTGTGGCTTGACTCAATATAGCGCCACGAGCCATCTTTATGACGAAAGCGAAACTCAACTGAGGCTGAAACGGTTGGGTTTTTAACAACGTTTTTAATATTTTTTTCTACCGCAGCTAGATCGTCAAAATGAATGAAATCAAAGAGGTTTTTTCCGATTAATTCTTTGGGTTTGTAGCCTAATATTTCTTGAATTGCTGGACTGACATAGCGGGTGCTGCCATCAGCTTCTATTATGGTGATTAGGTTGGAGCTGTTGTGAATTAGCGATCGCCATTTTGCTTCGTTTTTTGCCCAAACTACGGCTTCACGTTTGCGCTCTTCTTCGACACCAATGGCGGCGGCAATAATACCTATTATTTGTTTGTCTACTTCACAAGGAACAAATGTGTTTTGATACACCACAGAAAGTGCACCAATATATTTACCCGCACATTTAACTGCCTGCCCTATATAAGTTTGCAATTTGTAAGGCATTATATAAGGACTTATTGACGCATAAGCACTTTTTTGTAAGTCTTGAAGCACAAAAACTTGCTGACTAGCATTTTCAATTACTTGAGAGCAAATGTGATTTTTGGGTTCAGCAATGTTACTAAATTCTGGTGGTGTTTGCCATTGACCTAATGCCAGTAGCAAGCCTTGATGCAGGCGATGGTAAACTGCCCAAGCTCCACCTAATAATTCGCCTGCAAGTGCGGTAAGGCGGGTGATGTTGTCATCTGGATCTGAGCCTAAGCTTAAAAAGCAATGATGAATTTTTGCTAGTTGTTCGCCCGTTTTTTGGTTAGTAATATCACTTAAGGTGCAAATAACTTGCTCAACATTGCCATCGCTGCTTAATTGTGGTTCGGTGTTAACAGATAGCCAAACGCGATCGGCTTTTGATTTATCTGTTGAGTCATCAATATTACTTCCATAATTTCGGTTTGGTCGATAAATTCCCAGTACTAAGTTGCGTAAAGCTTGACGTGTCGAAAGCAGCAACAAAGCTTGTCTGGCTCGGACTGGTGCAGATTGCAGTTTGAGCTGAAACGGTGTGCCATTTTCTTGAATGACGTGCCAATCTGACTCTAGTGGTGTATTACCTAGTAATTGACTCTCAGAAAGTCCCAATAAGTTTAATGCTGCTTGATTGACAAAGCGGACTTCACCTTGCGCTCCCATAACCAAGACACCCAGAGGTAAGTCTTGGAAAGCTTCTGGAAAAAAACTACCCCTTGGCGCTGGGGTAACACTTTGCTGCTCGACGTGTAAATGTAACATTGCTACCAGCCAGGGTACTAGGTGATTACCTGGAGCCTTCTTGTACAGACCCCATTTGTAACGTGTTCTCTTGTGTTGACTGATACACCCAGGGGAGTAACTTGATTCAAACTCTTTCTTCGGACTTACAACCTGCCATTTTCAACTTTTTTAAATCAACCGATAGATGGATGTTTAATAATAAAAAATCTATCGAATTCAGATGAAGTGAAAGTATTTGTTGTTAATGGGTGATTCAAGTTCTTTAATTTTATTACTTTCTTGATTTCTTAGAGAGATCCGCTAACTTTTTTAATAAACTTGCAAATTTTAGTTTTGCTTAATTATTTCCCCATACTTTTTAATAATGTCTGAGCAAAACAGGCTTGAATTCGAGGTTAAAAGCGCTTTTAGCTAAAGTATTGTTAAGTTGTTTGAAGCATATAAATTTGTTGAGTGAAAACTAATCCGGAATCAATTAAAAAAAGTTGAGTGAATAATTTTATGGAAATTATTGATAAGGGCTATGAAAACTTTGTCAACCTTACTTAAGATAGATTAGTAAATTCAAACCAGGAATTGTGCGAGAAAGAGTCCAAAGTAATAGAGCAATATAAAGAATACCAAGACTCCACTGATACCAAACTAAAGTCGTGATGATGCCAGGGAGGTGTTGATCACGCAGGCGGATATCATTAAAGCCAATCTTGAGTAAATTGTTAAGACTGAAGTCGTAGTAGTTTAGCAAGTTCCAGCGACGGTGCCAAAGGATCGGCATATAGCGGTCGCGAAATACTTCAAAGCGAGGCATAACCGGCAAACGTCCAATTAATAAACGCAACTGACGCAAGCTACCATCTTCCACAAAATAACTAACATCCATGAAATCGTGATAGCGACCTTGGCGATAAAGTTTCCCTAACAACAAAGTTGGTATCGGCAAAATCACCACTCCTAAACACGTCAAAGTCAGCCAAGCTTGCTCACCACTCTGAAAAATCGCCGTCACACCAGCAAAAGTCAAAAGTGTGTAACTTCCCAACATCCAAGGTATCTCCCACGCCGTCGGGACAATAGGTTGAGGAATACGGCGACGAAAACGATCAAGCAACCAAAATAACAAACCAAAATAAGCAATAGTCACCATTCCCACACCAAATACCAGCCAAAAACTTGTGCCATAGCTACTTAGTAATAACAACAAACTCAGTCCCAACCAATACAAACTTTCTAATATCCAACCTAAAGGTGAAAAATTATCCAGTCCCAAAATTAGGCTGTTACCTAATTGCTGCCGTCGTAGTTTTTGAGTCGTATATTCCACCTGATTTGCATCAGAAATTTGTTGCAAAGATCGAAAATTTCTCACTAAATTTCGCAAGACATCTTCATTTCCTTGCAGCATGGGAACCCAAAGTAAACGACCAATTTCACCTGCATCGCCGATAATTTTTGCCTGTTCAGAATCAAACATGATATTGGCAACATTCAAATAGGCATCATTCAGAAATCTGGCATTACTAAAATCTACCTGTTCAAGAAGACTAACTGCACGTAAATTTACTAATTGATTAAACTGAGTTTCTCGGAAGGCAACAGCTTTGGCAAATGTTGCTTCACTAAGGATAAGAGGTTGTATAAACTGACTTTTGCTAAATAAAGCACGATTAGACCAGTTAGTTTTGCTAAAATCAGCTAAATCTTGAAAATCTGAACGTGTGAAGTTTGCTAATTGCTCAAACTGTGTTTCACTAAAAGTTGCCTTACTCTGGAAGCTAGTATCAAGAAAATTGGCAATGCCTCGAAATTGCGCCTTAGAAAATATGGCTTTGAGCAAAAAAAGACTATTGTTAAAGTTAACATCACGATTAAAAATTACCTCAGAAAAATCAGCTAAACGAATCCAGTGCGAGCCTGAAAAATTAACAGGTTGAGTAAAGATTGCACCCTTAGCTTCAACTCGGTGCAGAAAAAAACTATTAGTAAAATCTACTGTACCGGCAAAGCGGGTTTGCACAAATTTGAGAGTGCCACGGAAGACGGTAACATTGGGAATAGGTATTTGAGAGAAATGACGAGAATTAAGCAGTAGTTGTTGTTCTTGAGGAGTTAAAAGTGGAGATATGCCCTCAGCGTATAAAGGCGAGCGCAAACCTAATTTATCACCAATAAAATCACCTTGAATTAAAGAGTTGCTAAAGTCCAAACCTAGAGGTGTTCCTGAGCGATTTAGTTGAGTTTGTAATAATTGATAAAATTGGTTGCTAAATTCCGCATTTTCTGGTCTTAAATTGATAATCAATTGCCGCAGATCAATAGTACGGACGCCTTCGCTTTGAATCGGTGACTTGAGTCGTTCTTGTAATAATTCTATGGTAAGCGATCGCTCTGGTGCTGATATTGCCGCAGACATCAGCAAAAACGCAATTGTAATTAACAATCCAATTTTATAAATTTGTCTAATTCGTAACAATAAATGTTTGCCTTTCCTTCAGTGCAGGTAATTACGTTTCTACAATCGATTCAGCGCAATTCTTGATTTGGATTAACTACATTCGTTCTTGATTAAATGAAGTGTGTTATCTGCATTTACTATTGACGTTATTCGATAAGCAAAACAATTTTACCTGTTGTTGAGCCAGTTTCTAAGGCTTTGTGAGCAGCGGCGGCATTTTCTAAAGGTAAGGTTTGGCTAAGGTGAATTTTCAGCTTACCTTCATCAATAAAGTTGGCACATTTTTCAAGAATGTAGGCTTGATGTTGTTGAGCAGCAGTTATTCCTTGTAACATAGGGGTAAGCATTAGTTCGAGGCTAATTCGGAGATTACGAGAACGGGCAATTTTCCAATTAACATTAGCCGCATCAGGCTCCAAAATTGTCACGACATCGCCATATACTCGCACTGCCGGAAACGTATCATAAAATGTTTTACCGCCGACAGTATCAAATGCCAAATCTACACCTTCTCCTGCCGTCCAATCCAAACTAGCTTGCACAAAATCAGTTTGTTTGTAGAGGATAGAATGATCTGCACCCAACTGCCGAACTAATCGGGCTTTTTCTTGAGAACCGACAGTTGTGCAAACTTCCGCACCTTTGATCTTTGCTAGCTGGATGGCGACATGACCAACGCCACCAGCACCAGCATGGACTAGTACGCGCTGACCTGTTTCAAGTCGTCCTCGGTCGTATAGGGCTTCCCAAGCGGTGATTAATACTAGGGGGGCGGCAGCGGCTTCGGCAAAGGATAATGAGGCAGGTTTACGAGCAACAAAGCGTTCATCTACTACAGTCATTTGAGCATAATTGCCCAGTTTTCCTAATCCACCGCAACAGAAATAAACTTGATCACCAACTTGAAAACGTCGAGCATTTTTGCCCACTGCTTCCACAATTCCTGCACCATCACAACCTAAAATAGCAGGCATTTGTTCGGGATAAAATGTGCCACGTTGCCGTAATTTGGTATCAATGGGGTTGACACCTGCGGCACAAAGGCGCACTAATATTTCTGTGTCGGTTTGAATTGTCGGGTTGGGGACTTCTTGGAGTTGCAACACTTCTGGGTTGCCTGGAGTTGTCATTACGACGGCTTTCATATTGTTTAAGTAGTTGGACTTTCGATGTTATTACGGCGTCAGCAGCGATTAGCTTAAGCTTTTCATAAAAAAAACTGATAGCTAAAACCGTACTACTAACAATTTTTGTAACAAAGTCCCCTAAGCCTTTAACTTCAAGGGTTGTAGGAGATTATTTAATAACTTTAGTAGTCGCTGCACTCAACAAATTTACAAAAATCTATCTTTTGAAGGATAGAATGATTCCCGTTGACTAAAACCAAGTTTAAGCAAAAACTGCGTGCAATCAAACCTCGTCGAGCAAAACGATCCTTCCTCAAAGGAATTACCGAATAACGGTTACACAGAACTTCCTTTTACCCTACAGCAAATAAAAGCCGCAATTCCCCCATATTGCTTTGAACCGTCTGCCTGGAAATCACTTTTCTACTTTTTCTTAGATATTTCAATCATCGGCATTCTCTATGCAGTCGCCGCCACAATAGATTCTTGGTGGTTTTTTCCCATATTCTGGCTGATGCAAGGTACGATGTTTTGGGCACTTTTTGTCGTCGGACATGACTGCGGACATGGTTCATTTTCCAAGAAAAAATGGCTCAATAGTCTAATCGGGCATTTGTCCCACACGCCAATTCTGGTTCCTTACCACGGTTGGCGCATTAGTCATAGGACTCACCACCAAAATACAGCCAATATCGAAACTGACGAAAGCTGGTATCCTGTCACCGAAGCGAAATACAACCAAATGCGTTGGTGGGAAAAGTTTTTGCGCTTTGAAGTCTTTCTGCTTGCCTATCCACTCTACCTGTTCAAGCGTTCTCCTGAACGGGAAGCGGCTTCTCATTTTCTGCCCAATAATTCCTTGTTTCGTCCGTCGGAAAAGTGGGATGTCATCACAAGCACAGTTTGCTGGACATTAATGGTCGGCTTTTTGGGCTTTTTGACTTATCAATTCGGCTGGTTATTTCTGCTGAAATACTATGCCGTTCCCTACTTAGTATTTGTGGTTTGGCTTGACTTAGTGACATTTTTGCATCACACAGAGTCTGATATTCCTTGGTATCGCGGCAAAGATTGGTATTTCCTCAAAGGTGCGTTGTCTACCATTGACCGTGATTATGGTGTTTTCAATGATATTCACCACAACATCGGCACTCATGTCGCTCATCATATCTTCCTGAATATGCCGCATTACCATCTAAAAACGGCTACAGCGGCAATTAAACCCTTATTAGGGGACTACTATCGTAAATCGGATGATTCCATCTGGAAGTCCCTACGGCGGTCTTGGAAGAGTTGCCATTTTGTTAAAAATGAAGGCGGCAAGGTTTTCTATCAAGCCAAAAATGATTCGACGCCGGGATAATTAGTTGGCAATTTATTGTAGAGACGTGATGGCGCGTCTCTACGACGAATAATTGTAAACTTATGTATAGGTCTTTTTTTCAGTCTTCATGATCATGACTCGTCGAACCTTTCTCAGCACCCTGTTAGCTAGCTGTCTGGCAATGCTAGCTTGGATTAATTTCACGCCAACTGCTTTGGCTATGGGTGGCAAACAGCCCCCTCTCAATGAACCCGCGCCAGAGTTTACCTTACCGACTAATACAGGCGATGGAGAAGTCTCCCTTGCTGACTATCGCGGCAAGTGGGTTGTGCTTTATTTTTATCCCAAAGATTTCACATCTGGCTGCACTTTAGAAGCGCGTCGTTTTCAGCAAGATTTACCAAAATATAACGCTAAAAATGTGCAGATTTTGGGTGTTAGTGCTGATGATGTTGATTCACACGCTGAGTTTTGTGAGTCTGAAGGTTTGAAGTTTCCACTGTTAGCTGATACAGATGGAAAAGTCAGCAAAGCTTATGGTTCCTGGATGGGTTTTGTTTCTTTGCGTCACACTTATATCATTGACCCAGAAGGCATAATGCGGGAACAATATATGGGAGTACAACCCGCTATTCATAGTACAGAAGTTTTAACTCGTTTGAATCAATTGCAATCTGCTGCTTCTTAGTTTTTATATTATTAAGCGGTTGAATTTATGGCAAACATTGTATGGGCATATATTTGTATGCCCTTATTGTTAAATTACAGACTATACATATTAAATAAAAAAAATTGGTGAACAGTAAATGCCCACCAACCGCAACCTTGCTCATTTTATAAATTATCCAAAAATTCTTGACTCTTACGAACGATATGTAGTAGAACCTACATCATTAGGATCACGGTAGGCAGTAGGTTGTTGTTTACGAGGAATTAAACCAGCCAAACCAGCTAAACCGAGTAAGCCTAACCAACCCCAGTCAAAACCATCATCAACTGTTCTGACAACGGTGTTATCAACGCCTGGGGCTGGTATTGTGTCAGTGGTAGTTGTATTGGTTTGAGCAGAAGCAGGTAGGTTGAGTGGTAAAACAGCAACACCAGCGGACAGAACACCTGCAGCAACTAACTTAGATAAGTTTGAAATTTTCATTTTTAAAGCACCTTTTCTTTACGCCTTTAATTTATCTGTTGAAAACAGAAGTTATATCCATCTATAGCTGTAAGCTGGATATGTAATAAAGTCTTGCTTAAGAGATAGAAAAAAAGGATCTAAAGAGATATGCTTATGAGTTTGGCTATATTATATTTATTTGTCATTTAATTGTCGTTGTAACTGTTTCAGGGATTGATAAATCTCTGGAAGACGACTATAAATAGCAGAAGCTTTCAGGAAAAGTTTGTGAGGAACCGCAGGAGTGCCACTAACGATCGCACCTGGTTCTACATCATTATGAATGCCAGCTTTGGCACTAGCGATCGCACCATCTCCTATTTTTGCCTGATTCGCAATGCCAACTTGACCGGCTAAAATCACCCGATTACCTACTTTAACACCACCGGCTAACCCAACTTGTGCCGCCATTGCGCCGTTTTCTCCAATTTGGCAACCATGACCAATTTGTACTAAATTATCAATCTTGGCATTTTTGCCAATTCTAGTTTCTCCCACTGCCGGACGATCAATTGTAGTATTGCAACCAACTTCCACACCATCTTCTAAAACAGTACAGCCAGACTGCTGCATTTTGAACCAACCCGTGGCGGTGGGGACAAAACCAAAACCTTCTGCACCGATAACGGCACCGCTATGGATGACGCAATTTGCACCAATTTGGGCACGTTCGTGGATTGTGCAGTTGGCGTGTAAGATTGTGCGATCGCCTATTTGCACATCAGGATAAAGCACCACATTCGGATGTATGCAGACATCATCACCCAGCCTCACACCCGCCTGGATGACCACATGAGCGCCGATGTAAGGATTTTTGCCGATTTGGGCTGAACTATCAATTACCGCTGTCGGATGAATTGCTGGGGCGGGATGGAAGGGTTGGTAAAAAAAAGCGATCGCTTCGGCAAAAATTAAGCGTGGATCAGATACACTAATCCAAGCAATACCGCGTTTTGTCGCTTCTGCTTGCAACACTTCATCCCGTGGCAAAATCAACGCACCTGCCGCCGTTTTCCCAACCATTGAGGCAAACTTTGCGCCCTCAATATAACTCAGGGTATGACTTGCCGCCTGATCAATTGGTGCAACGCCGATAATTTCTGGGTCAATATTTGAATTGACACTTAAACTACTATTTACATCACCTAGTTTTTCAACAATTTCGCTAAATTTCATCCTTCCCTAGCCTGTATATGTAGCCGCAATCTGTCTAGTAACTATAATCCCATTGCTTGACCGGCTAACCAAGCTGTTGTCCAAGCACTTTGGAAATTAAAGCCACCAGTTACGCCATCAATATCCAAGATTTCGCCGGCAAAGTAAAGATGCGGTACTAAACGACTTTGCATCGTCTTAAAGTCTACTTCCTTTAAACGAACACCGCCACAAGTGACAAATTCTTCCTTAAAAACACCCTTACCTTTAATAAAATAACGCCCTTGAATTAATTCTTGAACTAGTCCATTTAAAGCTTTTTTAGAAACCTCAGCCCAACGTACCTCATTACTAATTCCCACACTGGTTGCTAAACTTAACCAAAGACGTTTGGGAACCGCCAGCGGACAACTAGTAGTAACTTGGCGTCGCGGCAATTGAGACTTGACGGCTAAAAGAGTATTACGCAAACTTTCCTCAGTATATTGAGGCAACCAATTAATAATTAAGGGTGTTTGATATTGATGTTCATGCAAAAATCTCGCACCCCAAGCAGATAATTTAAGTACAGCAGGACCACTTAATCCCCAATGAGTTATTAGTAATGGTCCGGTTTGTTCGCTAAGATGTTTCCCAGCATCGGGTAATTTTACACGGGCATTATTAACACTAACTCCCGCTAAATCTTGCAAACGCGGGTCAGGCAGATTAAAAGTAAATAATGAAGGTACAGTTGATTCCAGGGTATGCCCCAAATCTTTTAACCAACGATAAGCTTGCGGGTTACTGCCAGTAGCGATAAGTAAGCGATCGCATTCTATAACTTCCCCCGTCTTCAATTCCACCTCAAATTCATAATTCCTCAAACTCCCCTCGCCCTGCATGGGTGAGGGGTTGGGGGAAAGGGTGACTTCTTTCATACTCCCCTCGCCCTGCATGGGAGAGAGGGTGACTTCTTTCATACTCCCCTCGCCCTGCATGGGTGAGGAGTTGGGGGAGAGGGTGTCATGCCGTCTCACCGACTTAACAGGCGTACCCGTAAAAACTCTCACCCCAGCATCTTGTGCCGCATTTACCAAACAATTAACAATAGTTTCCGAGTTATCTGTTACCGGAAACATCCGCCCGTCTGCCTCTGTTTTTAGCTCAACGCCATGAGACTCAAACCAAGCTACAGTATCTTTGGGTTGAAACTTGGTTAATGCCCCACGTAAAGCCTTCCCACCTCTGGGGTAATATTGCACCAACTGTGCGGCATCAAAACAGGCATGAGTTACATTACAACGCCCACCGCCAGAAATGCGGACTTTCGCTAACGGTTGATATCCAGCTTCTAATAAAGTAACTTCAGCATGAGGATGGGCATTGGCACAAGCTATTGCCCCAAAAAAACCAGCGGCACCGCCACCAATTACAACAACTCTTATAGGTGCAACCAAGATACGAAAGATAATGATTAACTATTTCTATTCTGCTTCAAAGTCCTCTTTTCCAGCAGCACAAGTTGGGCAAACCCAATCTTCTGGCAAGTCGGCAAAAGCAGTACCGGGTGCGATGCCATTATCTGGATCACCTATTTCTGGGTTATATTCGTAGCCGCAGACTGTACAGACGTAAGTTTCCATGTTTTCCTCTACTTCCTCTGCAGGCAATTATAGACCTGGGAAGTAACATAAGATCGCCGACTTTTTTCAGAAGTTGGGGATCTGCTGCAAAGATTATTTTTATTTAATAGCGCCGAGTCGCCTGGACGCCATAAATAATGCCGAGCACGATGGAAGCTAATATTAAAATTAAAAGTATAATACCCGGAAGATCAGTAAAAATAGGAACACCAAAGCCTCGCAGCACATAGAAAAGAAAGGTAAATGCCAGAGTGCCACCAAAGGCGTATGTCAGGGTTTGATTTTGAGATGGAGTAGTCATAGATTAATTTTCATAAAAGGTTTGGAGGTAATACTGCCCCTAGCAACGCTTGGTGCTGTTAGTAGAAGTAGGATAACAACAAAAGTGAGCGGCGGTAGGTATAACCGAAACGAAGCAATTTTGCACGCTACTCTCACTGTATTGTTAAGCTTCACGCACCCATTATAATGGCGGCTTTCGCTAGGATTTTAAGCAATCTTGCCAATAAATATAGATGAATCAAACTTTGAGAAGAAATACCTCTTTCCTCAGCTAAAACTTTAAAGTACTCAATAACTTCCTCTTCAAACCAAATTGTTACTTGCTTCTTAAGCTTCTTGATGTAAAGATTCTTCGCAGATGGGGAAAAATCATACTCATCTTTAATAAAAAAAACTCCGATATTGTTGCTGCTCTCATTTATTTGCCCTATGAGCAAAGAAAATCCGAATCGTTTCTTCCTATCCTTTACACTACGGTTAACTTTGCCAGTCCCCTGCCATAAAGTGTTAGGTGGCTGGACTAGCAGGACTTAGCCATTGACATGATATGCCAAAACTAGCATACTCAGAGCATGAGTGCGTTACTAAAGCCAGTTGAATGGGTTGGAAGTTCTCTTCAAGATTTGAAAGAGTTCCCAGAGGATGTTCGGCAAGCCATTGGGTATGCCTTGTACTTGGCTCAATGTGGGGAGAAGCATTTTTCAGCCAAGCCACTCAAAGGATTTAAGGGAGCTGGGGTACTTGAAGTTGTTGAAGATTTTGACGGAGACACTTACCGAGCCATTTACACGGTGAAACTAGCTAATATGGTATATGTATTACACGCTTTTCAGAAAAAATCAAAGCAAGGCATTGCTACCCCCAAGCAGGATATTGAATTGATTGAAGCAAGGCTTAAACGAGCCAAAGATCATTACTCAGAGAATTACAGCAAGCAGCAGGGATGAAGTATGACTCAAGAAATTAGAGTACAAGCAAGTGGTGGCAATGTGTTTGCAGATTTGGGTTTAGAGAACTCTGAAGAATTATTGGTCAAAGCAGAACTTGCCCGTAAAATCAGTAGCATTATTACTAAGCAGCAAATGACTCAATCTGAGGCAGCAGCGCTTTTAGGCATTGACCAACCCAAAATTTCAGCATTAATCAATGGAAAGTTATCTGGTTTTTCGACTGTACGACTATTTCGTTTCCTAAATGCTTTAGGTCGAGATGTGGAAATTGTGGTGAAAACTAAACCGGAATCTCGCTCACAGGCACACACACGGGTTGTTACTCGTTGATTTTCTATACAAGCTGTGCCGCAGAGCATCGGGGAAGGAGATACTGGGTTGAAGAAAGGAAACCCAGGTTACGGCTTTAAGGTTTAAGGTAACCCAGACAAGCTAGAATTCTCTTTAGTATAACGACACTTTGGTAAACCTTCAGGCGTTGCCCAAACATCGCAATCTGTAACATTACCATTTTTATTTGTATGAACATCACCAGAAGCCGTAATTTTGAGAGTGTCGCCTTGTGAAACAGGGAGAGTTATTCCTGTCGAATCATTAGCTAGTATTGTGTATTTCTTAGTTGATGGACTCGATGGTGTATTTGTCTGCGACTGTGGCTTGTTAATCAGCGCTACTGTAACTGCACCAACTGTGGTAACAACCGCTACTAAAATTGGGATTAGCCAGGGCTGTTTTTTATCTGAATCCTTATCACTATCACTCATTGAGATACCACTTTAATCAATTAAATATCTTGCAGCACGTTGAAAGAAACTACAAAAGAAGAAATGTTATTTCCTGAAAACCAGACAAGATTGCATGAGTAATATTTCCAACAAAAAAAAACAGGCAGCGCCGCAACACCACCTGTATTATAATCATCAAGCTTTAAAATTAACTCGGTTGCACTGTCAAAACATCTACTGGCAAACGCTTAAATGCCAACCTTTCATTCTCGACATCTACATAAATTGTGTCGCCGTCGCGAAACTCACTTCTGAGGATGCCTTTGGCAATTTGTGTTTCTAGTTCCCGCTGAATTGCCCGCTTTAATGGTCTTGCGCCATACACTGGGTCATATCCTACTTCTGCCAAAAAGTCAAGAGCTGATTCCGAAAGCTTCAGAGACATTTTGCGTTCGGCTAACCGTTGTTCTAAACGCTGGATTTGCAGAGATACAATATATCGTAGCTGCTCTTTCTTCAAAGCGTGGAAGATAATTACTTCATCAATACGGTTGAGGAATTCTGGACGGAAACTACTCCGCATTGCCTCCATGACCCGACTCTGCATTTCATCATAGTGGCTATCATCGCCTGCAACATCAAGGATATATTGAGAACCGATGTTACTGGTCATAATGATTACAGCATTCTTAAAGTCTACCGCATGACCTTGAGAATCGGTAACACGACCATCATCAAGAATTTGCAGCATCACGTTGAAGACATCTGGATGCGCTTTTTCGATTTCATCAAACAAGATTACCGCATAAGGACGACGACGGATCGATTCTGTTAATTGTCCACCTTCTTCATAACCAACATATCCTGGAGGTGCACCAATCAGCCTGGAAACCGAATGTTTCTCCATATATTCCGACATATCAATTCGCACTAAAGCTTCTTCAGTATCGAAAAGATAAGCAGCAAGTGCTTTTGCCAATTCCGTCTTGCCAACGCCAGTGGGACCGAGGAAAATAAAGCTAGCAGTAGGACGGTTGGGGTCAGATAAACCAGCACGCGATCGCTGAATGGCATCGGCAACTGCAGTAACCGCTTCATCTTGTCCAACTACCCGTTGATGCAATTCATCTTCTAAGTGTAGTAGTTTTTCCATTTCCGATTCAACTAATTTGCTGATCGGAATACCTGTCCACTTAGAAATGATTTCAGCAATATCAGACTCGGTAACTTCCTCTCTTAGGAGGGATGCGCCACTAGTTTGATTTGCGGCTAAATGAGCTTCAGCCTCTTGTAATGAGGATTGCAACTGAGTTGATGTGCCGTATTTTAATTCAGCAGCTTTACTGAGGTCATAATTACGTTCTGCTTGGCTGATTTCCACATTAACGCGGTCAATTTCCTCTTTTATGCTTTGAATGCGAGTCAGACTGTCTTTTTCTGACTGCCATTGAGCACTTAAAGCGCGTTGGTCTTCTTGCAAGTCGGCAATTTCTTTTTCTAGTCGTTCCAACCGTTCACGAGAAGCCGGATTACTTTCCTTTTGTAATGATAACTGCTCCATTTGCAATTGCATGACGCGGCGATCGATTTCGTCAAGTTCTTCTGGTTTGGAGGTTATCTCCATTTTCAGGCGTGCAGCGGCTTCGTCAACTAGATCAATCGCTTTATCCGGTAAGAAGCGATCGCTAATATATCTTGTAGACAGTGTAGCAGCAGCAACCAGCGCATTATCAGAAATCTTCACCCCGTGATGGACTTCATAACGCTCTTTCAATCCCCGCAAAATCGAGATAGTATCTTCAACACTCGGCTGATCGACATATACTTGCTGGAATCGGCGCTCTAATGCCGCATCTTTTTCGATATACTTACGATACTCATCCAAAGTTGTCGCACCGATACAGCGCAACTCACCCCGTGCTAACATTGGCTTCAGCAAATTACCTGCATCCATAGCACCTTGGGTTGCCCCGGCACCAACTACAGTATGGATTTCGTCTATAAATAGGATAATTTGACCACGAGAGTCGGTGACTTCTTTAAGGACAGCTTTGAGACGTTCCTCAAATTCTCCTCTAAATTTAGCACCTGCAATTAACGCACCCATATCCAGAGAAATCAATTGTCGGTCTTTAAGGGATTGAGGCACATCACCGGCGATAATACGTTGAGCGAGTCCTTCCGCAATTGCCGTTTTACCAACACCAGGTTCTCCAATTAAGACCGGATTATTTTTGGTGCGGCGTGAGAGAATTTGGATAGTGCGGCGAATTTCATCATCCCGACCAATTACTGGGTCTAGTTTACCTTCCCGCGCTGCTTCTGTGAGGTCGCGCCCGTATTTTTCTAATGATTCATATTTATTTTCAGGGTTTTGGTCGGTCACTTTTTGGTTGCCGCGAATTTGGGTAATGGTGTTTTTGAGTGTCTTTTCATCTAGTTTAAATTCTTTGAACAGCGACTTACCAAAGCGATCGTCTTTGAGATATCCCAGTAAGATGTGTTCGATGGAGATGAAATCGTCGCTAAATTCTTTACGATAGGAATCAGCGCGGTCTAAAAGCGTATCAATGCTACGTCCAAGATAAACTGATTCGCTGCTGCCAGAAACTTTGGGCTGACGTTTGATAAAATTATCAACAGCATCGCGCACTTTCTGTACAGAGACTTCGGCTTTGTTGAAGATACTGCTAGCTAGTCCGTCTTGTTCTAAAAGCGCCTTAAGTAGGTGTTCACTTTCTAGTTGTTGTTGCTGGTTAGCTTTGGCAATATCGGGAGTACGTGCGATCGCTTCCCAGGCTTTTTCGGTAAATTGGTTAGGATTAGTTGGTTGCATATGGCATCCTCAAATAGTACGTCTTCGTACTCAAAATTTAGAATTATAGTTATTTTGCGTTCATACTGACTCTAACTGATTTGTATTAAGCCTCCGGTACTAGCTTCCTCACCCAAAAGGTAGGGATCACACTATCTTGCGCTGTTTTGTGGGAATTTATGTAGGGGTAGTGCCTGTGTTAGGTAACGAACCCAGGAAATAAAAAACTCTAGCGGTGGCGTACACCTATAATTTGGGAACGTGCCATAATAGTCCGTCTATCACTTTGCGTCGCTCATGGTTCAAGTTCCTGATTCTACCGCTGATCTTACTGCTGTCCTCGAACAACCTGTAGATTTAAATTTTGATTTACCTGATCCAGAAGATGAAAATATTCTGGAGTATGATTTCCAACAGTCGGTTGATAATGCTTGGCTAGTATGCGATCGCTTTGACTTACAAACTGAAATCTGGCGCGGACGTATTTTAAGAATTGTACGCGATCGAGAGAAAAAAGGCGGCGAGGGAAGAGGTACAGGTTTTTTAAATTGGTTGAAAAGTCGAGAAATTAGTAAAAGTCAAGCTTATTCTTTAATTGAACTTGCTAATAGTGCCGATACTTTATTAGCTGAGGGTAAACTTGATCCAGAAGCGATTAGAAATTTCAGCAAACGTGCCTTTGTGGAAACGGCAAAATCATCTCCCGAAGTGCAACAATTAGTAACTGATGCTGCCCAAAAAGGCGATCGCATTACTCGCCGTGAAGTTAAGCAATTATCTGATGAATGGACGGCAATGTCATCAGAATTATTACCCGAAGAAGTTAAGGAAAAAGCCGCATCAGGTTCCATGCCAGCGCGTTATTTGGCACCGTTGGTTAAAGAAATGGAAAAATTACCAGAAACACACATAACTGCCTTAAAAGAAGCCGTAGCCGAAAATCCTGATATTGATACTGTTAAACAAGTAACTTCCGATGCGCGTTTTTTGGCAAAATATTTGGATGCTGCGGCGCAAGTGCAAGCAATTAATCACTCGTCTTTGGATCTGGAAATGGCGTTAGAAGAAGCACTGCGTCTAGACTGTTTAAATACTGCTGCTGATTTGGTTAAACAGGCATCAGTATTGGAACAAACTGTTGGTAAGCTGTATACAACTTGGAAACGTTTAAGTAGTTTATCAGACCGATTATATGTGGATACAGGTGCGAGTACACCCAATTTGCGCTCGCTTCTCAGTTGCCTTGATAGCCTGACTAATGAAGTTATTGAAGTACCTTTAGATGATACAGGTGAGCAGATCATTCGCCTGAAAATTATGACAGCTTCTGAGTCTTAGCGCTCATTGTTTCATATGCAGAAAGACGTACAATGGCTGACAAGAGAAAGTGTCAGCCACCGTGTAATTAAGCATGAGTCATCACATATTGACCATTACCCAAAATTTCTCCATTACAACTCTCAAAGTAGGCAATACACCAGAGTAAATACAGCCTCCAAATTCTACGGAACTTTTTATAATTCATGCCGTAGTTTAAAGTTTGAATTTTTTCTTGATTCTCGTCAAAGTTTTTCAACCAACTTTTCAAAGTTTTTGTGTAATTAAGACCATTTATGTACCATTTGCCAAGGGTTTTTAGATTTTGATTACAACTAGGGATTGTTTCATAACTCCAAACCCGCATATTAGGGAAGATATACTGTTGGATAAATGGATTAGTTGCATTGTGAGGTAAACAAATTGTGATGATGTGAATAAAAATTTTTCCATCATCTTTCAAAAAAGATGCTAAATTCTTAAACGAACTTGTTAAATTTCCGATGTGTTCAAAAAGCCCAATTGCTATAATCTTGTCAAATTTTGTCTCAAATTTTGCCTCGTTGAAATCCTTTTCATACAAGGTAAATCGACCTGAACTGAGGTAACTTTCTGAGTCTTGCATTTTATTCCGCATATACTCACATTGCTCGTGACTCAAATTAAGAGCTGTAACTTTGCTATTAGGAAACTTGGCAAGAATATAATGAGAAGCAGAACCCCAACCACAACCCAAATCTAAAATTTCGTCTCCATCTTTTATGCCAACTTTCTCAATCACATCATCAAGCATATGCATTTGGGCTTGCTCAAGACTCAATGCTCCTTTTTCCCATAAAGCCATTGTATATTTGGGATAAATAAGCTTTCCTTCTCCCAACATAAGACTAAACATTGCTTCCGGCAGATCGTACTGAATTTTCATTAATTCTCGTGAACCTTCTGCCAATTGCTCACTTTCTTTGACTATCCAATCATAAGCAACCAGGAAAGAAGGAAAATGCTGATAAATGATTGGTATAGAGGTATCAAAAAGCGATCGCAGTACAGTATCAGGAACTTCTAATCCATTGATATAAGCCTCTGCAACAGCCATTTGTGCTGTGTTAACTACCTCTACCGCTCCACGAGTTACTCGATAAGCTAAAGGGCTTTTAGTGTTGACATCGCCAACTATCGGAAAATGCTTTTGAATATCTTGCAGCGTAGTGAAATTCATGGTCAGAACCTCTACTCTCCCTGAATATGCCGCCACACTATCACAAGAAAAAAACCTTTTGAAGTTTGGTAATTTTTCTTAATGCCTGTTGAACTAAACCACCCAAAAAATCGATAAGACTTTATGAATATTGTTGAAGACAGACAAATTACTCAAGCCGAATATGCCAAAAAATTACGCCCTTTACTGCCGGCTGAAGCTTTTGCATCCGATCCAAATAAACTAGTCATTTTAATCATTAATCTGGCAATTTTAATACTTGGTTGGGGAATTGCCTCAAAATTAGATCAGTGGTCTGTATATCTTTTGTGGCTTTATTTACCCTTATCCTTAATTATGGGAAATAGCGTCATTGCCCTGCTATTTAGTTCACATAACCTGATGCATGGTAGCGTCATTAAAAACCCCCAAATAACACGTTTAATCAGCTTACTCGGACTATCAATGTTGTGGATGCCACCAACATTATGGAAAGCCGTACACAATAAAGAACATCACAAAAAAACCAATTCCTTAGCAGATCCTGACCGCAATTACTTATACGAACAACCAAAAACCTGGGGCAAATGGATTCAAAACTTATTTGTACCATCTGCTGAAGTTAATCCGCTTTGGTTAATAATAGGTATGACATCAGCTTGGGGAGTTCATGCCTTTCGTAATTTAACTTCTGTTTTGTTTTTTAATAATGAATCTGTCGATTATGTGCAAGCTTCTTTTAAAGTTAGTGTCAAAGATCGTTTGGCAATTGCTGGAGAAACTCTACTGATTATTTCTATTCACCTGAGCATTTTAACTTATCTACAATTTGACCCAATCAAATTAGTTTTAAGTTACTTTCTACCGATATGCATTGGCTACGCAGGTCTGATTTTTTACATTTACACCAATCATATGCTTTCGCCGATGACTAGCATTAATGACCCATTGCTTAATAGTGTTTCACTGCGAGTGCCTAAGCTATTTGATGCCTTGCATCTTCATTTTTCTTACCATACAGAACATCATATTTTTCCAAGCATCAACTCTGATTATTATCCCGTAGTGCAAGAGTTATTAAACACTCATTATCCAGAACGAATGAATTTATTAGATGCCAAAGTAGCCTGGAATTTACTACGACAAACTCCCAGACATTACAAAAATGAAACCACCTTTACTGATTGGAGTGGTGAAAAAACGGTTGTTTCTCCTGTCCATAAAAACTAATCAATTCTTAATACCCGTAGTCGCAATTCCTTGTATAAACTGTCGTTGACCAACCAGAAATAGCAAGACTACGGGTAATGTGGCAATTCCTACTGCTGCCATTAGTAATGACCAATCGTTGGTAAATTGTTCTTGAAATCCGGCAAGTGCTAATTGTACTGTTTGTAGTTGCGGTTTTGTGGTAAAAATCAGCGGTTTAAATAAATCGTTCCACTCACCAATAAAGGTAAACAAAAATAATGTTACCAAAGCAGGTCGAGATAAAGGCAACATAATTAAACCTAAGATTTGCCAACGATTTGCACCATCTAGTGCCGCTGCTTCTTCCAATTCTTTGGGTATAGTTAGGAAGTATTGCCGCAACAGAAAAATGCCAAAGCCATTAGCAGCAGTAGGTAAAATTAGCGCCCAATAAGTGTTGATTAAATGTCCCCATTTCAACACTAAAAAAATTGGTATTACTAAAATTTGAAAAGGAATTACCAAAGTTGCTAAAATGATTAACAAAACTGCTTGCCGTCCACGAAATTTTAACCTTGCCAGCGCATAACCTGCCAAAGCTGAGGTAATAATTTGCAAGCCAGTTACTGCCAAAGCCACCAAAGTCGAATTAGCAAATGCTAAAAGGAAATTACCACGCCGCCAAGCTTCTTGATAGTTATCGAATGTGAGAGTGCTTGCTAAAAAGCCTGTATTGATTGTTGAGGCTGGTTTTAAGGAAGTTAACAAGACGATAACCAACGGCAACAGCACTAGCAGCGCCGCCGCTATGAGTAATAATGTAATTAACCACCGCCAGCGGAAAATTTGTCTTTTTTGCAGTAACATAAGTATTTATACTAGTCAAACTTTGGGTTTGTCAAAATTGACGTTAATATTCTCTGTTTAGGGAACTATTAGAGAAGAAATAGCAACATATAACCTTGCTGGTTAGGTCAAAATTATCTGTTTTGAGCTTAACCTGTTAGAGATAAGCTCAAACAACCTTGTCGCAGCATATTTATGCAAATAGGAGACAACCAACGAATGCAGCAGATTGCAGCCATTTCAAAACTCGACTTTACCAGTGAGACTTACAAAGACGCCTACAGCCGCATTAACGCGATTGTAATTGAAGGTGAACAAGAAGCTTACGATAACTACATTCAACTGGCTCAACTGCTGCCAGACCAAAAAGAGGAACTGATTCGCCTCTCAAAGATGGAGAATCGCCACATGAAGGGTTTTCAAGCCTGTGGCAAAAATCTGAGTGTGACACCAGACATGGAATTTGCTCACAAGTACTTTGGTGACTTGCATGGAAACTTCCAAGCCGCAGCCGCAACAGGTAATGTGGTAACTTGCTTGCTGATTCAATCACTGATTATCGAGTGTTTTGCGATCGCTGCTTACAATATCTATATCCCCGTTGCTGACGCTTTTGCTAAGAAAATTACCGAAGGTGTAGTCAAAGACGAGTATATGCACCTCAACTTCGGTGAAGAATGGCTCAAAGCACATTTTGAAGAGTCAAAAGCTGAACTTGAAGCAGCTAATCGTCAAAACCTACCGATCGTTTGGCGTATGCTTAACCAAGTTGAAGACGACGCCAAAGTTTTGGCAATGGAAAAAGAAGCCCTTGTGGAAGATTTCATGATTGCCTACGGCGAAGCCCTAAGCAATATTGGCTTTACCACTCGCGATATCATGCGGATGTCGGCTTATGGACTTGCGGCTGTATAGCACAAAACAAGTAAATTGTCAAAGCAATTAACAAAAATTGCACTCGTGTTAGAGAAGGGGTAACTAACCTTACCCCTGATTTATTGCAGTTTTAAACTCATTTTTGCTGACGAGGTTAAGTCAGTCGCAAAGTTTTGTAATATCTTTTCATTAGTCCTGCACTATTTTTTCTCTTAAATACCCACTTCCGCCTAACTTACAGGCACAAAAGCGAGCAATCATGTTTGGTCTTATCGGTCACCTTACCAGTTTGGAACACGCCCAATCCGTCGCCAAAGAGCTAGGCTACCCAGAATACGCCGACCAAGGTTTAGACTTTTGGTGTTCTGCACCACCGCAAATCGTTGATACGATTAAAGTCACCAGTCTTACAGGTCAAACCATCGAAGGGCGGTATGTAGAATCTTGTTTCCTGCCAGAAATGCTTGCAAACCGCCGCATCAAAGCAGCAATGCGAAAAATCCTCAACGCGATGGCTCATGCCCAAAAGCATGGTATCAGCATCACCGCCTTGGGAGGATTTTCCTCAATTATTTTTGAAGAATTTAACTTACAGCAAAGCCGACAGGTGCGTAACATCAAGCTAGAATTTGATCGCTTTACCACCGGCAACACCCATACAGCCTATATTTTGTGCCGCCAAGTCGAGCAAGCCTCACAACAACTAGGCATTGAACTTTCTAAAGCCACAGTTGCTGTTTGTGGCGCCACAGGAGACATTGGTAGTGCCGTCTGCCGTTGGCTAGATGCTCGTACTGATGTCGCTGAATTACTGCTAATTGCCCGCAATAAAGAGCGCCTACAAACATTGCAAGATGAACTAGGTCGCGGCAAAATTATGGGGCTAGAAGAAGCACTACCCCAAGCAGATATAGTCGTTTGGGTAGCTAGTATGCCCAAGGGACTGGAAATCGACTTTAGTGTACTCAAACAACCTTGTTTGTTGATTGATGGCGGTTATCCCAAAAATATGGCAACCAAAGTTCAGCAACCAGGCGTTTTTGTTCTTAATGGCGGCATTGTCGAACACTCCCTGGATATCGAGTGGAAAATTATGCAAATCGTCAACATGGACGTGCCAGGGCGTCAACTATTTGCCTGCTTTGCCGAATCAATGCTTTTAGAATTTGAAAAATGGCATACAAACTTTTCTTGGGGACGAAATCAGATTACCGTAGAAAAGATGGACTTAATTGGACAGGTTTCAGTAAAACACGGCTTTAGACCGTTATTGGTGTGAGATGCCAACCACAGAAAACCGCACATATCAGCTTGATTTTGAAAAGCCGTTGACTGAGTTAGAAACACGAATTAACCAAATTCGTGAACTAGCTGAAGAAAATAACGTCGATGTCTCTGAGGAAATCCAGCAACTGGAGCAGAGAGCGTTGCAACTACGTCAGGAGATTTTCAGCAGTTTATCACCTTCACAACGACTACAACTAGCACGTCACCCAAGGCGTCCGAGTACCTTAGATTACATTCAGGCGATTAGTGATGAATGGGTAGAACTGCATGGCGATCGAGGTGGTGCAGATGATCCGGCTTTAGTCGGTGGTGTAGGGCGTCTGGGGGGGCGTCCGGTGGTGATGTTAGGTCACCAAAAAGGGCGAGATACCAAAGATAATATCGCCCGCAACTTTGGTCAGGCTTCCCCTGGCGGCTACCGCAAGGCGATGCGGCTGATGGATCACGCTAATCGTTTTGGGATGCCGATTTTGACCTTTATTGACACTCCAGGGGCTTGGGCAGGTGTCCAGGCAGAAGAGTTGGGTCAAGGAGAAGCGATCGCTTACAATTTGCGTGAAATGTTTCGCCTTGATGTGCCAATTATTTGTACCGTGATTGGTGAAGGTGGTTCTGGTGGTGCTTTGGGAATTGGCGTAGGCGATCGCTTACTGATGTTTGAACACGCCGTCTACACTGTCGCCACCCCCGAAGCCTGCGCGGCAATTCTCTGGAGAGACGCCAGCAAATCACCCCACGCCGCCGCCGCCCTCAAAATTACTGCAAGCGACCTCAAAGACTTAGGAATTCTTGACCAGTTGTTGACAGAACCGATAGGTGGCGCACATTCTGACCCGATCGGCACGGCAACGATCCTCAAATCAGCACTAATCGAAAATTTGGACACCTTAACTCAAATGACTAGTCAGCAACGCCGAGAGTTACGTTATCAAAAGTTTCGTCAAATTGGCGTTTTTACTGAAAGTTAGCAGCAAAAGTCCTTAGTCATTAGTTCTCAATAAATCCATGACTGATGACTAAGGACTGATAATTACTGGCTATCAATTCCAGGTGATATAATTTTTAAGTAACATTTTTTTACATCGTCTTCATTTAAGGTAACTAGGAAATTTGCAACCAAATTTTTTTCTTTTGAACTGAAGCCTAACCTTCCCTGGGAAAAGACAAAAAACTAGCAATGTTTAAAGTCTTTGTACCCAAAACGTTAGCAGCAATGCTCAAGTTTAATTATTGCTAGCTGTTTACTCAATAACTAGAAATGTAATCAGTTCTTCAAAAATCCCGTAGTCATACAGGACAAGCCGAGAGCATCTAGCTAGAGGTATTGAAAAATCATGACTCAAAACAAACGACGTGCCTTGATTACTGGGGCAAGCAGTGGTATTGGCAAGGCAACAGCTTTGGCGTTTGCGGCATCGGGAATCGATGTGGCTTTAGTCAGCCGGAGCCAGGATAAACTAGAGGCGATCGCCACAAAAGCTCAGGAAAGCGGAGTAAAAGCTCAGGCTTATGTTCTAGATTTGGCAAAAATTGAGCAAGTCAAAGCTGGAATAGAAGCGATCGCCGCCGAGTTTGTTGGGATCGATATTTTGGTTAATAACGCCGGTATTGCTTACACCAACACCTTAGAGGCGACACCTTTATCAGACTGGCAACAAGTCATGAACCTCAATCTCACCAGCGTATTTCAGTGCATCCAGGGCATAATGCCCGTCATGCGTAACCAACAACGCGGCACAATCATCAATGTTGCCTCAATTGCTGGTCAGCAGCCTTTTCCCGGTTGGGGGGCTTATAGCGTCAGCAAAGCGGCTCTGATTGCCCTTTCTAAAACTCTAGCCGCCGAAGAACGCCAAAACGGCATCCGCGTTGTTAGCATTTGTCCTGGTGCTGTCAACACACCCTTATGGGATACGGACACCGTTCAAGTTGACTTTAATCGGTCAGCCATGTTAACTCCAGAACTCGTTGCACAGTCAATTTTGCACACCGTCCTGATGCCAGAACAAGCCGTCATCGAGTCAATAACTTTAATGCCCAGTGCTGGAGCTTTAGATTAGTACCAAGTCAGGCTATTTAGTTACAAACTATTAGTTGTTGATTTTGATCGAGCCAACCAAAAACCACAAACTGTACACCTTTAAAGAAAAGAACTTAAATCAGGCTAAATTATGACAACTGCTTCTGCCAACGTCTCCAATCATCCTGACCCAGATTCTAGGGAAAATAGTACCAACCCGATCAGTCAGCTTGAAACACGACCTGACCGTAATACTCAAAATGGTCAGGAACCAAACTTGCAGGCGCCTCCAGAAGACATGAATGACGAAATGATGAAAGCAGTTCGGACGATGCTTTTGGGCGTTGGCGAAGATCCAGAACGTGAGGGACTACTGAAGACTCCGAAGCGTGTCGCAGAAGCAATGCGATTTTTAACCGCCGGCTATAGTCAGTCATTGGAAGAATTGGTCAACGGTGCAATTTTTGATGAAGGGCACAATGAAATGGTTCTCGTCAGAGATATCAATTTCTTTAGCCTCTGTGAACATCATATGCTACCGTTTATGGGCAAAGCACACGTTGCCTACATCCCTAACCAAAAAGTCGTCGGACTGAGCAAACTAGCTCGTGTTGTGGAAATGTACTCGCGCCGCCTGCAAGTACAAGAACGTTTAACTCGCCAAATTGCTGAAGCAGTACAAACGATTTTGGAACCCCAAGGCGTGGCAGTGGTTATGGAAGCAACTCATATGTGTATGGTGATGCGCGGTGTGCAAAAACCCGGTTCTTGGACTGTTACTAGTGCCATGCTGGGTGCGTTTCAGGATGACCAAAAAACTCGTGAAGAATACCTCAATCTAATTCGTCATCAACCCAGCTTCTTTTAGTTTTGGGTGTTAGAAACTAGTCCTGAGTAGTGAATTCTTTAACTCTCAGGACTGACTAGTCACTGTACAAAAACCCCAAGCCGATGAGCGGATTTGAACCGCCGACCGTTCGATTACGAATCGAATGCTCTACCACTGAGCTACATCGGCATCGATAGACTAATATAACAAGTTTTAGAGCAAACATATTCAATCTTTATCTTAATTCCCTGAATCCGGCTCTTAATAACCCGCTCAATATTGACAAGTTCCTCAAAAATAAGTTTTGTCGTGTAACCATTGAGTTATAGAGGCAAAATTAAAAAGTAATGGCATCAACCTCAAAAAATCCTACTCCTAAGTCTAAAGTCAACCCAAATCAGCTTAGTCCCGAAAAATTCGCCCGATTAAAAGCTGAGGCAAAAGCGCCCTACCGGGGTTTAAGAAAATTTATTTATGTGTCTTTCGCTGCTTCTGGCTTAATTGGTGCTTTCATCTTCCTAGTACAGTTAGCAGCAGGTCAAGAAGTCGCTACAGCCCTTCCTAACCTAGCACTACAAGTTGGTGTTGTGGCGTTGATGGTTTGGTTGTTTCGCATTGATCGGGGGGCGCAACGTAAGCCTTAAAGCAGATTGAGTTTAAGCTAAGAATGCGGCTACTTTTAAGGTAATGTCACTCTTAGTTGTGCCAATATAGGCTTAATTTGTGTTGGCTTAAAAGTGTACAGGTGATTACGTCAGTAAGTTATTGTAGATAACAGTTACTAATCCAACGCAGTGGCAGCACAACGTAAGTCACATAAAATACGAACCATCGAGTTAATCTAACCTTGCTCGACAGATATGTCTATGTCGAGTTGATTCTTTGAATATGGAAATCGAACAACGACTAGGACTATATCAGGTATTTCTCAAGCTTTACGAGCATCATCGCCCTCTCTTAGATGAAATTCTTCAGCTTGAAAAAACTAGTACTACTTCTGGCATCACAACTCGCTGTGTGACGGGCATAATTCAGGGACAGGTGCATTTGGTGACAAACTTAGTAGAGGGCAAAACCCAAAGTTTGCATCAACCGCAGGGAATTTGGACAATTGGACGCGATCGCTTACTAACTATTTCTATCCCTGATCGTCGCTTATCTCGCCGTCATGCGGTAATTCAATACATTCACAATCAAGGCTTTTATCTCATTGATTTAAATAGTACTAATGGTTCGTTTGTCAATGGAGAACCTGTACAAGGACGCCTGCTACTCAAAGATGGCGATCGCATTCGCCTCAGTAGCTTTACCTTTTCTTTTTTCCTCTGTAATGACTGCCAAACCACAGCAGAAACTCCCGCCGATGTCTTGGCACAACTCGAAAGCTCAATCGCGCCTACCTTAACAACTATTCAACCATTAACAACCCCAGAATTACCGATTGCTGCAACAATAACTCCTGAAAAAATTGAACAACCAGAGGAAACCTTCGAGTTTTTGAAAAATATATCTAAACTAGAAGAACCAATCATGGATTCTTCAATTGCTCAGTTAAATGCAACCCAGCAGGCAGAAATCTTAGACCGCTTTTTCAATCGCCGCCTTCACAAGAGCAGCAAAAATAACTAAATCAAAAAACTCCCTCCCTTAAGCCAAGGGAAGGAGTAAAATTTCATAATCTATGCCAAATATCTAAAGCTGATTAATTCAGTAACTGGCTAGAAAAAAAAGAAAGAAGCCCTAGACTTCCTCAAGATCCTCTTCGTCTTCTTCATTATCAATGGGTGTAACTGAATTTGCTTGCACAACAGCACCCATATCAAGCTGCTCACGAACTTGCTTATCGATCTTTTCGGTAAATTCTGGCTTTTCTTCCATATATTTAATCGTATTATCACGACCTTGACCGATATTATCGCCGTTGTAGCTGTACCAGGCGCCCTTACGGTTAATTACACCAGTTTGTTCAGCCAAGTCAACCAAACAGCCCAAGCGAGAAATGCCCTGTCCAAAGATAATATCAAACTCAGCAATGCGGAAAGGAGGCGCGACTTTATTCTTTGCTACCTTAACTTTGACACGGATACCGTATTCGCCTTCAGAGCCTTTTTTCAAGGTTTGAATACGACGGATATCTAAACGCACCGAAGCATAAAACTTCAGAGCATTACCACCCGTGGTTACTTCTGGACTACCGTATGTGACGCCAATTTTCTGCCGCAACTGGTTCAAGAAAATCACCGTACAACCAGACCGTCCGATATTTCCGGCAACTTTCCGCAGTGCCTTACTCATCAAACGCGCTTGCAAACCGACTTGGAGATCACCCATTTCGCCTTCAATTTCGGCACGAGGCACCAACGCCGCTACTGAGTCGATGACAACAATATCCACTGCTGATGAGCGTACTAGTTGATCGACTATTTCTAAAGCTGACTCACCGTTGTCGGGCTGGGAAATGAGCAGGTTATTGATATCAACACCCAACGCCGCCGAATAAGTCGGATCAAGAGCGTGTTCAGCGTCAACGAAAGCGGCAACACCACCATTTTTCTGGATTTCTGCCACCGCGTGCAGAGCGAGCGTGGTTTTACCAGCACTTTCTGGTCCATAAATTTCAATAACTCGCCCTTTTGGCAAGCCACCGCCTAAAGCTAAATCTAGGGTAATTGCGCCGCTGGAGATGGTTTCTACCTTCATGCGGGCGGCATCACCCAAGCGCATGATGGAGCCTTTGCCAAAGCTGCGCTCAATCTGGTTTAGTACCAAGTTAAGAGCTTTTTCCTTTTCGGGACTGTTCGAGATTTGGGTAGCCATTAATGCCTCAAGAACTTTGTGGGGAATCGCAGTGGATCATTTGTTCTATTTTAGCGCTTCGGCTTGCATAATTGACGTTAAAGTTATGATTGTATAAACTGCTGAAACTTAGTAGGAGTAAGGGTCTGACGCTCCTTGGTACTTGTAGATATTTGTGTTATTTTTCTTGATTATTTTACTGCAAACAATCTCTGTCTTTAGGTAGATTACGAAATGGCTTTATCTGTAGAAGAATCAACGACGCCTTTGGCGATCTCGGTAGCTGGGTTAACAGACTACATTCAAGAGTTGCTTGAGCAAGACATCCAACTGCGTCAAGTTTGGGTAACCGGAGAAGTTAAAAGCGCCAGTCAGCACCCTAGTGGGCTATTTTTCAGTTTGCAAGACCCCGACTCCAAGGCAACAATTCAATGTGTAGTTTGGAGAAGTCAATTGAGCAAACTCGCACAATTACCTGTATCTGGAGAGCAGTTAATTGTTTTGGCAAGTCTCAGGGTTTATCCGCAACGGGGACAGTATCAGCTCAATGTTTGGCAGGCATTACCGGCGGGGGAAGGCTTGCAGGCGTTGCGGTTTCGCCAACTACGTCAGCGACTGGAAGCAGAAGGCTTATTTGATCAAGAATACAAGCGTCCCTTGCCAATTCATCCTCAAGTTATTGCCGTTGTCACTTCACCACAAGCTGCTGCCTGGGGAGATATTCAACGCACTTTGCGGCAACGTTATCCAGGTTTGCAGGTTTTATTGGCAGCGGCACAAGTGCAAGGACAACTTGCACCAGCATCGATTGTCAAAGCAATTAGGCGAGTTGAGGAGGATGAAAGAGCAGAACTGTTGATTTTGTCGCGAGGAGGTGGCTCATCTGAGGATTTGGCTTGTTTTAATGATGAAAGAGTAGTGAGAGCGATCGCTAATTGCTCAATTCCGGTAATTACGGGCATCGGACATCAACGAGATGAATCTTTGGCAGACTTGGTGGCTGATGTTTGCGCTCATACCCCCACTGCAGCCGCAGAGCTTGCTGTACCTGAACTTGAGCGCCTAGTTACTGAACATCAGCAACGCAAACAGGCTTTAAATGAGGCGGTAAGACAAGTTGTGGCGACTTCACAAAGTCGGGTACAGCGTCTACAAACGCGACTGCAACGTTTACCTTTAGATAGACAAGTACGACAAGAACAAAAAGCGATCGCACAATTACGCCAACAACTATCACAATCCACATCTAGGCGTTTTAGTCAAGCAACTAAACACTGTCAATTTCTGCGGGAAAAACTGGCAACCCTCGACCCAGAGAGCGTTTTAAAACGAGGTTACGCCGTAGTACGCTCAACTGATGGCACAATTGCACGCTCAACAACTAATTTAGAACTCGGACAAGAATTACAAATTCAGTTAGGTGAAGGAGAAGTTAAAGTGAAAGTTACAGAGCTGGACTAACTAAAAATTAGTACTAATTTTAATATTAATTATGACTAAATCAGGTTCTAAACAATCTAAA
>JBATUR010000003.1:0-33094 GCA_049671305.1 Coleofasciculaceae cyanobacterium | reverse complement strand
CAGCTACCTTTAAGCCAGCAATTTCTTGCCAGTCTAGCCCCAATAACTGACAAATTTTGAGGAAGTTTACTTGATTAACCGGTTCGCCCTTCAGGAACAGATTCACGATGACGATTGGCAGAGATTGTCCTAATCGTCCAGCTAAGTTTTGATCGCATTCCTCACGCTTACGGTTCCAAGCGGCTTTGACTTCTTGAAGGTAGCGGGGATGCACACTCATTCTTGACATATGGGTGCATCGGCAAACGGTTCATTATTTGATCATAGACGAGGATGGTAATGATTTTCTAGTAACAACTAATATTATTAGTCAAACATCAATTATTCGCTGTTCGTAGCTTTTAGCTAATCTCATTCTTGAGAGAGAAGCTGAGGTCACAAAAGTTACTACCTTCTGCTTTAATAAAAATATTGCCTTCCTTTCTTGATCAGCAACCGAATAAGTTATATGCAGAAAATTACCCTTCATTCTTTGAAAAGCTAATTGCCAGAATAGAGCAATTAAGGCAACTTATCGCTATCTCAATTGCTCGAAAATAAATCTTGCTTAAGGTAAATTTCGCAACACATCCGACAAGACCTCAAATATTTGCTCAATTTGGTCTTTCTCAACAATTAAAGGCGGTGAGAGAGCAATTATGTCTCCGGTGGTGCGAATCAGCAAACCCCGGTCATAACAGCGCTGGAGGCAGTCCATAGCCCGGACAGAAGGCTTTTCTGGCAAAGGTTCCAACTCAATTGCCCCAACAAGTCCTAGGTTGCGAATATCAATGACGTGGGGCAAATCTTGCAAGGCATGGATACAATCTTGCCAATAACTGGCAAGATGATCGGCATGAGCAAATAAACCTTCTTCCTGATAAACCTCAAGAGTTGCCAACGCCGCCGCACAAGCTGCCGGATGTCCAGAATAAGTGTAACCGTGGAATAATTCGATCGCACCTTCATTAGCTGCATCCATAAAAGCATCATAAATCCCTTGGCGCGTAAACACTGCACCCATCGGAATTGTACCGCTAGTAATGCCCTTGGCGACTGCCACTAAATCGGGAGTGACGCCAAAATATTCGGTGGCAAAACTTTTGCCCAAACGTCCAAAACCGGTGATTACTTCATCAAAAATCAGGAGAATACCATATTTATCACAAATTTCTCGTAAGCGTTGTAAATAGCCAATCGGCGGAATTAAAACACCTGTTGAACCGGCAACAGGTTCAACAATAACTGCCGCAATTGTTGAGGCATCATGTAACATTACCAGGCGTTCCAATTCATCTGCCAAATGTTCGCCCCACTGCGGTTGTCCGCGACTAAAAGCATTATGTTCCAGGTTGTGAGTATGGGGAAGATGATCGACACCAGGAATTAAACTACCAAAAAACTTACGATTTGCGGCAATTCCACCAACTGAAATACCGCCAAAACCAACGCCATGATAGCCGCGTTCTCGTCCAATTAAGCGGGTGCGAGAACCTTCACCTCTAAGACGATGATAGGCGATCGCAATTTTCAGTGCTGTATCTACCGACTCGGAACCAGAATTTGTAAAAAACACCCGATCAAAATTGCTTTCAGGCATCATTTCAACCAAGCGTTGCGCCAATTCAAAAACCCCAGGATGCCCCATTTGAAACGTTGGGGCAAAGTCCATAGTTGCTACTTGTTTTTGAATAGCTTCCACGATTTTTGGATGACAATGCCCTGCATTTACACACCATAAACCTGCAACTCCATCTAATATTTGCCGCCCATCATGAGAGGTATAAAACATCCCTTTCGCTGCGGTTAATAAACGGGGATTTGTTTTAAATTGACGGTTTGCTGTAAACGGCATCCAAAACGCATCAAGATTAGTTTGCACTCCTTCAACTCCTTAAAAGTAAAATTTTAATAAGCTAGCAATTTCAATTCAACCATCTATTTATCTATAGTTGAAAACTCCCACAATATATTTTAAAATTTTTTCGGTTTAATCCAGAAAAAGCGCATCAAAGCTTTACTCCCTGCAACAAATCCCAGGCTTTAAAAATATTGCCCTGCAACAGCGCTGCCACTCCCGAAAGTGCCTTCACTTCTGGAATCTTACCATTTAGTGCCAAAGCCGGTTCTAGCGCCTCCTGTGCCGCTTTCCCACGCCATTGATAGAGGTATACAAAAGCTAGATAAGCATGAGCATAAGGATTTTTGGCATCTAAAAATACCACTTTTTTTAATGCCGCTATTGCCTGGTCTGCATCACGGCGTAAAATATTAGAAAATGCCAAATTATAGGCAAATTCGCGGTTTTGTGGTTCCTGTTGCAGGCGATATTCTAAAGCACGTTGTGCGGCAATTGTATAGTCTTGAACCGGGTCATATTGATTAATTCTGCCAATTTCATCAAATATTTTTTCTAAGGCACTCCGCCCTTTGGGCAAGCTAATTGCTAAGGCACGTAATTGAGTTACTAAATCTAATTCTGGCGCCGGTGTTGCAGGTGTATTAGGAGCAATTTTTAGAGTTACAGGCGGTACGGTTATTGGATAATTTTCTCCAGTTTCGCGGTTTAAATAAGTCGCTTGCAGGGTATAGTCTCCTGCCGCAATATCTGCTGTTGGCAACATTGCTGTTTGTTCAATTACCTGAAAACTGTTTTGTAATTGGTTAGGTTTTAAGTTGCCTGAATGCAATTTACCAAAAGCGATCGCATGATCATGTAACCATCTTTGCTTATTTTGTTGCCATGTTAGTAAAACAATACCAGATTGCAATTGCTCCCAAGAACCTGACCATTGATAACTAACTGGTACAGGTGTCCCTGGAGGCGCTTGTTGTGGCACAATTACTTGTTCTAATTTTACTTTAGATATTGCTTGCGATATTGGCTTAACTTGTAGGTTTGGCTTGATGCGATGATAAAGTTTAAGTATACTATTATCTGGTAAGTTCCAGCTTTTTTGAATTTGAAAATATGGATTTTTTTCGACACTTTGAACCATCAAAACTTGAGCTTCTTTGGGAGCACCTTGATTACCTGTTTTTGTGAGGAACCAAGAAAGCGATCGCTGATCTTGTTCTAAAAACTTCTTCCGAGTACCTGCCTCACGTCCATATACCTGAAAATTTTGTAATGCCCCATAATAATTAACATTATGATTATTAATTTGTGCTGTTCTTGGCAAAACGCCTATTGTTGCTTGTAGTTGAGGTTCGCTGCGAATAATTTCTTCTATTACTTGAGTATGATGCCATTTGCCCACATAAGGATAATTTTGATCCTTGGGGCTGAATGTGTTAGTTAAATAATTACCTGCAATTCCTCCAATGGGAAAAAGATTCAAGCACATCAGTATAAAAGCAAAACCAACAGTTATCCAGGGTACTAATCGTAATTTTTGGGGAAATAAACTAAAGCCATAGCCTAACACTACCGATAAAATTGGCAGGTAGGGCATAATATAGCGTGGGTTTTTATTAACAATTGCTGAACAGATTAAATAAGAACTGACTAAATAAAAAATCAGCCAACATAATTTGGAAATTGCAGTAGGATTGTCTTTAATTTTAACAATTTTAGTTTTTCTAAATTCGATTTTTTTAATACCTATTACAAAAGACAATAAAAAACCTACTAAAGGCACTATTAGTAATGGAAAAGAAACAGCACTAGGTAAGTCGTACCAATAATGTGTCCAAGCGGCAAGAGTACTTAAAGGAGGATCTCCTTCCGTAATTGCTGACTCAACAATACCTCTTTGTTCAGCACTTAAAAAGAAAATCCAGTTAGTACGATACCAGGAACCAAATATTAATATAGATAGTAGTAATCCACCACTTAATTGAAAAAATTGCCTCCATTTTTGCTGTACTAAATTTATGATTAATAGCCTTAAAATCGGCACAAATAGAAACCATAATACACTCTGCTTTGTCATCATTGCTAAACCAAAGCAGAAACCAAAACTTAATGCCCAACGCCACCCTTGCGGTTGCTTTTTTGTATCTCGCCAAACTGTTAGACAATAGAAACTAGCTGTAACTAATGCTGTTAGGGGATAATCAAGCAAATAATCTAAACGAATTAGATAAAGTCTGGGTAATAATAGACAAGTAACTACAGCCCAAAAACCTGCTTTTGAACCGAATAAATGTTTACCAAGTCCGTATACACTGCCAATTAAAATAGCAGTAAATAATAAATTAACCAGAGTCGCAATATCGGGACTAGTGCCAAAGATTTGTTGAAAAGGAGCAGTAGAAATATAGGTTAAGGGTGGATATTTAGATGAAAGCGTCCAGAAGCTTTGCCACCATTGAGCTGAGAAAAGTTGAATATTTTGTAATGCTTTTAAATAGTTTAAGGAACCTGTGAGATGATTAGTTTGATCCCAGGCTGGTACGCCATGATCGATGACAATCCAAAGGCGATCGCATATAGCAGCTATTAACCAAATTATCCCTAATGTCAGCGGTTCGCTCAACTGTCTATTTTGCTTTTTTTCTATCACAAATCTACTCAATTTTAGGCAAATTAATACTTGCGTTCTGATTGACTCTGCAAATCAGAACATGATAACATCTTACTAGCATTTAAGCCTTTGCTACGACTGAGAAATCTCCGTAAACGCCATAACCTACCTGGTGGAAAGACTGACTCTAGTCTAATTTGTTTTTGCTCCAATGCTTGACAAAGCTGTTGGGAAGGACGAAATACTAAAGGAGCTGAATAAGCTTGTAGCAATTGAGAATTAAAGGGTTGTTTTAGCAGATACATGGGAGTATCCTGACGCAACATATAGCTTAAAGAAATTAAATCTCCAGTATTTGTAAAATCATCGCCAATTTCACTGATTATTGGTTGATTTGTTTCGGCATTAATTGCCTTAGCGACAATCGGATTAAAATAGCTTAAATCCTTACTCCACCAAGTATCAGAAAAGGCACTAACCGTACAAGAAGCAATACTACCGGTGAACAATAAAACCATTATCCCTCGCCAAATCCATTGCCCAACCAACAGTCTATCAGCTAGTAAAAAAGCAACAGCTAATTGTACACCAGGAAAGCAGGAAATAAGATAGCGCGTCACTGCTGATCGCTTCCCTCCCAACAGCAAATCTGGTACAGCTAAGATGAGAAATGGTACAAAAATTGTTGTTAAAATAAATAGCCAAGTTTTGGGATTAGTCTTGCGACAAACTTGATAAATTCCTGCTACAATTAAGATTATTATCAAAGCTCTAGGTAGATAAGTTTGGATATTATTGAAACCAAAATCCAAGTCAAAAAATAGTGAACTAAAACTCAGCGTCCAAAGCTTAGTTAGATAAATAACATCTACTGGTAGACTTGCCCAATTTGTTGTAGCTAAGGCTTGTTGATAATTAGTCGCTAGGACAAATAACCAAGGGCTATATAATCCCAAAGTTACTATCATTGCTAATAAATAATGCCACAAAGTACTTGATATCTGAAATCGAGAACTATAAAAATTTAGCTGTAAATTTAAAAGCAATACATAGACACCGTGAGCAATTAAAGTCAGTCCAAAAAAAGGATGAGTATATAATCCAACAGCACCTGTTAGAGAATAAACTAACCAATAGTGCCAAGTCGCTTTACGCAAAGCCAAAAGTAGCGAAAAACTACTAGCAATTACTACCACCGTCAACAAACTATATTGCCTTGCTGTCTGGGCAAATAAAATATCAAAAGGAGACAAAGCCAAAAGTGTTGCCGCTAGCATTGCCGCCAGTCGTGAGTCAAAAAGCTCTAACCCCAACTTATACATTAAAGGCAAACCTAGAAGGCTTAGTAATGCCGGCAAACTACGTGATGCGGTTAGGGAACTACCAAACATTTGCATCCAAAAACGTGCTATCAAAAAGTAGAAAGGCGGATGCTGCGGATCTTCAGTAGCTAATGAGCGAATTGTATCCACGGCAGTGCTTTGAGGTTTGATACGCTGAAATTTTTGTAACTCTCCTGCTGCAATAATTCGGTTGTCAAAAATTTCTTGATCAATTTTTTGACGAGTATAGCCAGCCGCCCGCATTGAGGTATAAACTTCATCATGCCAATAGGTTTTGTATTCAAGATTTGCAAACCGAAAAAAGATGCCAATCGCTAACAAAATAACGAAAAAGGCTAGCCATACTCTGGATAGACTATTTTCAAAAGTTTTTATTTTCATCAATTTTTCTGCCAAGCTAAATTACTTACTTAGTAAGATTACATCTTATGTATGATGTTAGAGTAAAAAATAATTTACCAAATCTACAACACTGATTTTTTAAAAGTTTAGGTATTTCATTCCTCTTTGGTTAGAAGCCGGATTCTGGGGATTTGTCGTTGGCTCAAATTAGTAAATCTGAGCCATGTTGGGCTACTTTGTCTTTGCTCGCACAATTGCCTGCACAATTCTGCCATGATTCTTGAAGCTTTTGAGCAAGCTCATGATTTGGCTGGATTAATGACAGTATGCGGCTTCCTTTGTTCTTTTATTCTTAGTAAGTTAGGCAGATAATTAATGAGAAGTTCCTGTAACTTCTAGCAACTGTAAATAACGTTCTAATAATCCCACAAATACCGCAGGCTGCTCTAAATGAGGCAAGATTCCCGTATTTTCTATTACTTCAAAACCTCTCACCGCCTGCGGATTTAAACGAGCCAAGCGCTTACCTAAATTGACACGAGTAAACTGTGCTCTTTCTCCCCAAAAAATCACAGAAGGTATATTTAATTGATCAATATATAACGGCAAATCAAAATAAAGATCTCCTCGTAAAAAAGCCAGCGCCGCATACTCTGCATTCGGTTGTTGTGCCGAAGCCAAATAAGCGGCTACCATTTCTGTCGTTACCAATTGAGGATTAGCAAATAGAAACTGTACCAAAAAATTACGCACCGCAACATCATTAGTCGCACCTAAACTGTAAACTAAACTGTTTAAAAAAGGTATTCTAATTAAATTAAGAGGTAATCTACGTCCAGCACTTTGCCCAAAGTCATCAAACCCAGAAGGACAAACTAGAAATAGTGCTTTAAATAACTCTGGGCGCTCAATTGCCAAACGCACGACTAAAGCAGCAGTTAAAGAAGAAGCAACCACAGTAACAGGTGTCTCAGAGACTTGTGAAATAAACTCACCTAATGTGGTTAAATAATCACTCACCTGATAATCCCGAATTGGATGAGCCGACTGCCCCCAACCAATCAAATCAGGTGCAATAATGCGGTAATTCGGAGCAAATGCAGGATAAACTTTTGACCACTCATAAGCAGAAGCACCACCACCAAAGTTATGTAAAAAAACCAGCGTAGGTAACTTATCTTTTGCCGTAATTATTGTCCAAGGAGAGGCGATAGGGGTATAGTACACCATCGAACCCAAGGAAGTATTAACTACTTTTTGTCCAAAACCAGGTGGTTGAAATTGAAGCATTTATCCTGCAATTACTCCTGATACTTTTTAAATTTTATCTCCCAACAGAAATACTTTCAACTTAGCTATTTTTCACTTGCCTTCAGTGCCAAAACAGGCTAAAAGCCGACGAATCTTCTGCGGTGGCTGGGGATTTTGGATATGAAAATACTTCTTGATTTTCTCCTTATAAAGTGTTAGGAAAAACTCAATTTCTTTTTTAGCATTGCGCCGCAGATTATTAGGAAGAGTCGGCTCAAGCACAACATAAGTCTCAACCGCTTCTTCTAATAAATCAAGCACCTCTTCTGGAATTACATCTTGATATTGCTGCGTTTTTTCTGCCAGCGCCTCAGAAAGAGGTAAATCAAGCTCTTGATGAGCCAAAACCTTAAAATCTTTAGAGTCTGCCATTGTGATTTTTCCCTGATCTAATACAAACAGTAAGAAAGTACTGAAAAAATAAGCGAATAAGAGTTTGTTATGCCAACAAATTGGATATTCACAAACCCTCAATGAAGACACAATGTCCAATTAACCTCAGCCACGAGGTTGGACATCGACAAAACTATTAATCCCTCGGTCATGATCTAAAAACCAAAGCCTGTAACCAAGCAATGTCTTTAGAAGTAGATGCATACTATGCCATGTTGGTCGCTTTATCCACAACAATCACTCTATCTAAAGAAATATTTATTGAAATTACTTTTGACATTTACCAAAAGATGTGCATAAAGTCGCAAATCTTAACTTACCCAACTATTAAATTTATGAGCAAATTCCCTGCCTAGCAAATCAAGATACACTGGAAATAAACAGGCAAGGATAACCGTTGTGACGAACCAAAATCGCTCCCAATGGGACGCTGGTAGATTTTTACAAACCCTGACCTATTTTGAGGTCATCCCCATCATTAATTGGCTACAGCAGCTATTTACAAATCGTGAAAATAATCAAAAATCAAGCCAGAGTAGAGGCATAAAAATGCAAGTAGTATTAGTAGCAGGTGCAACTGGTGGCGTTGGTAAGCGAGTTGTACGACGTTTAGTTGAGCGTAATTATCAAGTCCGTGCCCTCATCCGCGATGCTCAAAAAGCGCGGGAAATCCTCGGCGACCAAGTAGAATTGTTTGAGGCAGATATCACCATACCAGAGACACTAACTCCAGAATTAATGGAAAACGTCTCTGCCGTAATTTGTTGCACAGGTGTCAAAGTTCAACCTGTTGGAGGCGATACACCTGACCGTGCAAAATACTATCAAGGCATTAAATTTTATCTGCCAGAAGTTGTAGATAGTCCAGAAATCGTAGACTATCAAGGTATCAAAAACTTAGTGCAAGCTGCCGCCAAACAACTAAAAAATACACCATCAAACGAAACACTAATCTTTGATTTTACACATCCCACCAACGACATTAAAGAAACTTGGGGTGCAGTGGATGATGTTGTAATGGGAGGAGTTAGTCAAAGCAGTATTCAACTAACAGAAAATACCGCCTTATTTACAGGCAACGTCTCAACAGAAAACTCCGGCGGTTTCGTATCTGTCCGTACCAAAAATTTTGAACATCCCTTAGATTTATCAGAATATCAAGGTATTGAACTGCGAGTTAAAGGTGATGGAAATCGCTACAAATTCTTCATCCGTACTGACCCGAAATGGGATGGTGTAGCCTATTCTTATTCCTTCGATACCGAAGCCAATACTTGGATAACAGTACGCATTCCTTTTAATAGCTTAACTCCGGTATTTCGAGCCAAAACAATGGACTTTACAGAGCCACTCGACCCCAGTAAAATCAGCTCATTTCAGCTCATGCTGAGTAAGTTTGAATACGACAAAGAACTAAATCCCAAATTTACAGCCGGAGGCTTTTCCTTACAAGTAGAATCAATCAAAGCTTACGGTGGTTCACCCTCGCCACAATTTATCATGATTAGTTCTGCAGGCGTCACTCGTCCAGGACGCCCCGGCATCAACTTAGAAGAAGAACCACCCGCAGTCCGTATGAATGACCAATTAGGAGGAATTCTAACTTGGAAATTGCGGGGAGAAGAAGCGGTGCGAGAAAGCGGCATTCTTTATACAATTATCCGCCCTTGTGCCTTAACAGAAGAACCAGGAAATCAGGCTTTAGTTTTTGAGCAAGGTGATAATATTCGCGGCAAAGTTAGCCGAGAAGATATAGCAGAGCTTTGTCTAACTGTGTTAGAACAACCCAAGGCTTGCAACGTTACCTTTGAAGTCAAAGAAGACACAAACGGAGAACAATCCGAAACTGAAAAATTATTTGCTGCTCTACAAACCGACAGTGAAAATTAATCAATATCTACGAAAAAAAACATGGTATAAAAATCATTAAAAAGACCAATGGGTATTAGCATTGACGCCCCTTGACTAATCACTAACTGGCAAGCTGTTCCGTAGTTTGAGGCTGTAATAAAGTCACCAACTCTTGGACACCTCGATGTAAGTGTCGCGTCACCGTCATTGGACTCACACCAATTTGAGCAGCAGCTTCTCGGCGCGGTAGTTCCCGCAATACCACAAACTCAATTGCCGCGCGCGCCTTTTCCTCCAATTGATTCATAGCGCCTTGCAATTCTTGTCGTTCTTCTTCCCAATGCCGCAACGCCTCATGATGAGTATCTGGTAGCATCTCACCTAAAGTAAGCTGACTATCAACGCTTTGATTAATTGTGGCATCCAAACTTAAAGGAGCACGATTTTGAGTCGCCAACTTACTCTCCTGCCATTCTTGCAGAGATACCTTCAATGCCTGGGCAATTTCTGTATCTTTGGGAAAGCGTCCCAAGCTAGCTGCCAAATCTCTACTAACTCGTCGTCCTTCTTGCTGCAATTCCGTGAAGCGGCGCGGAATTTTGATCACTGAACCCTTGTCGCGTAAAAAATGTAACATCTCCCCGCGAATATAAGGCACAGCAAACGAACTAAAGGCACGATTTTGAGCAGGATCAAACCTTTCAATCGCCCGAATTAAGCCAATGTAGCCAATTTGTTCCAAATCTTCATAAGGTTCAGCACACTGATAGCTAATTCGATGAGCAATCTTCCTTACCAAACCTGCATTCAACCGCACTAACTGATTGCGAACCTCAATAGAAGGATTTTGATAGTAAGCCATCAAAAGTTCCATTCTCCGAAAAGACACAAGACTTGTCGCCATAACAATCATTCCAGCTTCACATTCACCAGTCCTTCTTGAACTCATTGTCTAAACTGGCAAACTATTACACCATCGTCGTTTTACGGAAAAAACTCTCATACTGATTTTGCTTCTCCGTAAAAATACGCAAAATGGACTATTACAGGGTAATTTCAAATTTTTTACTGTGCCTTACGACAGAATCTTGATGCCCAATCGCCTCTAGACCACTCACTGCTTCAAATCTCAGTCAAAATAGAACAAAGCGAGCAAATTTTGCTTGTAACTTATCGGTATTCCCTCCTTAGTCTCATGAGTAACACCAGCAACTTTCGTCAAGCGATGCGTGATGCCAAAGGTCACGCTCTAGTTGGTCCAAATGTAATTGCCAACGCGCTACCTTTTGTAGGAGCAGGACTAGTTTTAACCGCCCTTGCTGCCTACGGTGGTTTGAACGTTTTGCGCTCCAACCCACAGCTATTCATGACCACCTTCTGGGTTGCCCTGATTGCTGAGTTCGCTCTTTTCTTCGTTGCCAGCAGCGTCGCCCAAAAAGGTAACAAAGGTGTCGCCCTGCCCCTGCTAGCCACCTACAGTCTGCTTTCTGGATACACCCTCAGTGGCTTAATTTTCGTTGCCCTGAGCACACAAGGCGTTGGTCTGCAAGGCATTGGTTTTGCTGCCTTGGGTTGTGGCGCTACCTTTATCGCTGGTAGACAAATTGGCTCAAATCTTTCTGAAGAAGACGGACAAGCTCTAGCTAAAACTGTACAACTGGGTATGATTGCCCTGATTGTCGTTTTAGTTGGTCAGGTCATCTTTTCCTTTTTTGGTGGCGGTTTTCCTGGTTGGTTAGATATTGCCGTTTCTGGCATCGGCGTCTTTCTCTTTGCTGGCGCTGCTGTGGTAGATTTCTACATCCTGCCTCGCACCTACCGCGATGATGAATATTTGCCTGCGGCGTTGTCGATGTATCTCACCTACATCAACTTATTCGTCTTCATCTTGCGCTTGCTGATTAGCTTAAATGGGCGCGATTAAGCTTGTGCTTAAATCAATAAGATGATCATGGGGGGTGACGCATTCGTTGCCCCCTATTTTATAGTTATGTCACACTCATAGAAAAGTAGGATGATTAAATATCGCTATCCCAATATTGTTAGACCCTCGTATACTTAACGCTAATTGCCAGCAACCCTTAGAGAGATATTATGGAAGCCTTAGAAGTAAAAAAAGAAGTTGAAGTGTTATCAGAGCGCCTGGGTAAAACTCAGGACTATCTTTGACGTACCCGCTCTTACTGCCAAAATTCAAGACTTGGAGCAGTCGGCAGCTCAACCGGATTTTTGGGATAACCAAGCTTCAGCTCAACAGACATTACAAGAACTAAATGACCTCAAATCTAATCTCCAACAATATCACCAGTGGTGCAGTTCTCTAGAAGATGCCAAAGCCGTGTTGGAGTTGTTAGAACTAGAAGAAGATGCGGCACTTTTAGAAGAAGCCGAAACAAGCTTGACACAGCTAAAAAGTGAACTTGACCGTTGGGAGTTGGAGCAGCTACTATCGGGCATCTACGACGCTAAAGGTGCTGTCTTGACGCTGAATGCTGGGGCGGGTGGTACAGATGCTCAAGATTGGGTAGAAATCTTACTGAGAATGTACACTCGTTGGGCAGACAAACATAGTTATAAAGTGCGACTTGTCGAAAAATCCGACGGGGAAGAAGCAGGTATTAAGTCGGTGACTATTGAAATTGACGGGCGTCATGCTTTTGGTTATTTGAAATCGGAAAAAGGCACACACCGACTGGTGAGAATTTCTCCTTTCAATGCTAATGATAAGCGGCAAACCAGTTTTGCTGGCGCAGAAGTGATGCCGTTGATTGATAATTCGGTTGAGTTGGATATTCCTGACAAAGATTTAGAAATTACAACTTCCCGTGCCGGTGGTAAGGGTGGTCAAAATGTCAACAAAGTTGAGACAGCAGTAAGAATTAAGCATATTCCGACAGGTATTGCGGTGCGTTGTACCGAAGAGCGCAGTCAGTTACAAAATAAAGAAAAAGCTTTGGTGATTCTTAAAGCTAAGTTACTGATTATTGCTCAAGAACAACGTACTCAAGAAATTGCCGAAATCCGAGGTGATATGGTAGAAGCGGCTTGGGGTAATCAAATTCGCAACTATGTTTTTCATCCTTACCAAATGGTGAAAGATTTACGCACGAATGTAGAAACTTCGCTGCTCGATGATGTGCTTGATGGTGATATCGATATGTTTATTGAAGCTTACCTGCGTCAGGAAAATCAGTTAACTTAACCTAGATCCCAGATCCCCGACTTCATAGAAGAAGTCGGGGATCTAAGCCAGATCCCAAAGCATCTGTTAAGACACCTGTTACATTAGAGTCAGCAAATATCTATTAGTTATTATGAGCAACTTATCTTCGCCACCCAAAGCCCCAGACAATCTTGGTGAGACTGAGCCCAAGCCTAGTTACATCAAACTGGCAATGCGTAATATGGTCAGCAAGGGCGGTAAATCATTACAACACTTTTTCCTAAGCTCTGTGGGTTTATTGGCAGTGCTGGTTGGCTTGGCTTACTTGACTCGTTAAACCAATGGTAGCAACATAAGCTATAGGAGGCTGATGCCATGCAAGTAGAAGTGAGCATTCAGGATTGTTTCTTTACCGCTTGTCGATCAAATACTACAGAAAAATTCTCTTGTTCCATATCTACTGATACTTGGCAAACTTGGTTTGAGCAATGGCTTAAGACTATGCAACCAGAGATTTCTGCAGAAGATGCTTATGAACTAACGCTTCGTCTGACTGATGATCGAGAAATACAGTCTCTCAATGAGCAGTATCGTAATAAAGATCAACCAACAGATGTATTAGCTTTTGCGGCATTAGAAGTAGAATCTCCTCAGTTGCCTACCGAAATGCAGTTGCAAGAGCCAGTTTATCTGGGTGATATTGTGATCTCAGTTGATACAGCTCATCAGCAAGCAGCACAACAAGGGCATTCCTTAGAAACTGAACTGGCTTGGTTAGCTACTCACGGTTTACTACATCTTTTGGGGTGGGATCATCCAGATCAGGAATCTTTGAATGCAATGCTCGATCAACAGTCAAGTTTACTAAGAGTTGTAAATTTGATCAGTCAAATTTAGTAATGTGGGCATTTTGGCAGTATCCCCTGAAATAATGAGCAAAAATTATATGGTGTCACCAAAGGCTCAATCTTCATCCGATGTTGTTACAGCGAGTTCACGGTCTATGTCTCAAGATTTTTCCATGCCCAAATCAAATCCTTCCGAGCCGGTTATTAAGAGAACTCGTGACTTGGCTTGGCAAATTGCTCCAACTTTAATGCTGAGTTTTAAATATGCTTGGTCTGGAGTGGCTTATGCCTTTATGACTCAGCGCAACTTTCGCATTCATACAATTATTGGCATCTTTGCAGTTGCTAGTGGTGTTTGTTTGCATCTTAGTGCTGTGGAAATTGCTGTGATTAGCTTGACTTGTGGCTTGGTGATGGCGCTGGAATTATTAAATACAGCGATTGAGGCGGTGGTTGACTTGACGGTTAAACAGTCGTACCATGAGCTTGCCAAAATTGCTAAAGATTGTGCGGCAGGGGCAGTTTTGATTTCTGCGATCGCTTCTGTCTTAGTGGCAGGTTCTCTACTCATTCCACCCTTCCTCGTCTTAATTCAAGAATAATTAGCTTGGGACGCTATGATAATAAACTTAATTATCTGTTCCCAACACAAAAGGAGAAAGGCGATTTGCTCGTTGTTATCGACAACTACGACAGCTTTACATACAACCTGGTACAGTACCTGGGCGAGTTAGGTACAGAGTTACCCGTAGCCTCAAGTATTCAAGTCTACCGCAATGACAAAATAACGATTGAGCAAATTGCCGCCCTCAAACCCGATGGCGTCGTGATTTCTCCGGGTCCTGGGCGTCCAGAAGATGCGGGTATTTCTGGGGCATTAATCCGTGAATTCGCGGCGACGTTGCCAATTCTTGGAGTCTGTTTGGGGCATCAAAGTATTGGTCAGATTTTCGGCGCTAAAATTATTTCGGCACCAGTATTGATGCATGGTAAAACATCAGAAATTCATCACACTGGTGTCGGCGTTTTCCGAGGACTAGCCAATCCCTTCCAGGCAACTCGGTATCATAGTTTGGTGATTGAGCGTGAGTCTTGCCCAGAAATTTTGGAAATTACCGCTTGGGTAGATGATGGCACAATTATGGGTGTTAGACATCGGAACTATCCACACCTAGAAGGCGTCCAGTTTCACCCAGAGAGTATTCTCACGGCTTCTGGCAAACAATTGTTGCGAAACTTTCTGGAATCAATTCCAGCGTCGCGTCATCAGTTAATGTCAGTGTCTTAAACGGGAAGTAATTTATTTAAGTAAACATGAAACGGCGACAATTGATGCGCTACGCGGGTACTGGTTTAATCGCGACAGTCGGGACAGTAGCAACGAGCAAGTTTGTACAAGCAGCAACCGCTGATAGCCTTTCTGTACAATGGTTGGGACATACCTGCTTTTTGTTCACTGGCAGTGGTAAACGAGTTTTAGTTAATCCTTTTCGGACTTTGGGTTGTACTGCGGGTTATCGCTTACCCAGGGTGGCTGCCGATTTTGTACTGATTAGTAGTCAGTTGTTTGATGAAGGCGCGGCAGAAGACTTGCCAGGTAATCCTCGCATACTGTTTGATCCAGGAGTTTATCAAGTTGGATCGATTAGATTTCAGGGCATTAGTATAGATCATGACCGCCAAGGTGGCAGGCGTTTTGGTCGTAATGTGGCTTGGCAATGGAATCAAGGCGGGGTTAAGATTGTCCATCTAGGCGGCGCGGCAGCACCAATTGCTTTGGAACAAAAAATCCTCATGGGGCGTCCTGATCTTGCCTTGATTCCTGTGGGTGGTGGTCCCAAAGCTTATAATCCCCAAGAGGCTAAACAGGCTGTGGCGACTCTCAATCCGAAAATTGTCATTCCGACTCATTATCGCACCCAAGCGGCGGATGCGGCTTGCGATATTGTGGCAGTAGATGAGTTTTTGACTTTGATGGAAGGTATGCCAATTCGTCGTGTTAATAGTGACGTGATCGCAATTAAGCCCTCGGATTTACCACAAAACGGCTCAGAAATTATTGTGTTGAGTTATCAATTTTAGGTAAAAATTTCTGGGCATATCGGTAGGGTGAACTCAGACCACCCTACTAAAAACGGCAATAAAAAACCATTAAATCAAGCCTATTTTATGGCAGAATACATAGCATTAAATTGATCATTTGGCAATAAAAACAGAGGTTCACAAGCCAGATTCTTTTTAATGCCATTTACAAAATACATCTCAATCTTTCCCTTATTTTTTACAGTAATTTTCCCTCGATTTTCACAATCAAAAAAATCTTTAACTAATTCATAAGTTGTCTGAGAAATATTAATTGCACTAGGCAGACTTACAGATTCTATTCTCGCTGCTATATTAACTGCATCGCCCCAAACATCATAAGCAAACTTTTTCTTGCCAATTACCCCAGCTAATAAGGAACCAGAATGAATGCCAATTCTCATTTCCCAATAAGGTTGATTTTGTTGCATCTTTTCTTGTTGTCGCCAACCCATAAATGCTTGAACTTGCAAGGCAGCAAGCACGGCATCAATCGCATGAGTTGCATTGGGAACAGGAATTCCTGCTACAGACATATAACTATCACCAATTGTTTTGAGCTTTTCTAAATTGTATGATTCCATAACCATATCAAAGTAAGAAAAGCAATAATCTAACTCATCAACCAAGGCTTCTGGCGATAACTGTTCTGCAAGTTTGGTAAAATCCTTGAAATCAGTAAATAAAATAGAAGCAGCTTCAAAGTGGACTGGTTTTACTTTACCATTTTGCTTTAGTTCGTTAGCAATTTTTCGAGGAAGTATATTTAAAAGTAATTCATCTGTCTTGCCTCTTTCTGCATGAAGTTGCGAGTTAAGCTGATTCATTTCTTCTAATAGCTGATTCATCTCGTCAAAGTGCTTGGCGTTCCGAATCGCTCCTGATACTTGCAAGGCTAATAAATAGGCAATTCTTAAATCTTCCTGAGTATAAACGTGCGGTGATATATTGCCAAAATTAATTGTACCAATGACTTGATTTTCATTCTCCAAAGCAATGATTATTTGTGTGGTGTAAACTTCTGGAAAACTGCGAAGATAATCTTGAGGATTAAGCTGAGGTTGTCCTGTTTTAACGGCGCGACCTATTGGATTATCCTCTAAGGAAATACAAGCATCAAAGGCAATTGGAGAGCCAAATAATGTGATCGGACGACAACAATTACCTTCTACAAGACAAACACTACAATGTTTAAAATCTAGCAACCATTTCGCTTGCTTACCTACAATTCGCAAAATATCATCTAAATTAAGAGAACGATTAATTGCTGTAGAAATTTCATTAACTGCAGCAATGCGACTAGAAAGTGCTTGAACTTCAGTAAGTAAATTGCGAGTTGTTTGTATCAGTTGTTCTCTGTCTTGTTCATCGATCCTCCGCTGATTCATTGAAAATCGCTCATTCTTCATAAACTATCAATTTCAAGGGAGATCGCATCTGTATATTGATTGACCTCTGTAAATAAATTGGCAGTAGCAATTAATTCAAATATTTCTGATTGATCCAAACCCAAATCTTGTAAACTTTGGTAGTCTTTGGAACTTAATTGATGCGGTTTGGTGGCAGCAAGCAAACCAAAACGAATCACTGCTTTTTCTCTTTCCGGTAGGGGACAATTAGCAAAATCAGAAACAAGTGTTTGAAGCACAACTTCACTAATTCCTAACGCCGATAATCCATGTAAATGTACTTTGAGTGCATACTCGCTGCCATTTGCCTGAGAAATGGCAATACCAATCATTTCCTTAATAGTACGAGGTACATCTCCTTGAAGAATAGTTGAGCGAAACTTCTGCCAACTCGCCGCCAAAAAATTGGGATTAATTGCCATTGACTTAAAAAGATTTGGGACAATACCAAACCCTAACTCAGCGATGATTTCTTCATAAACAGCCTTGACTTTTGGATCAGTTACTTGGTCATAATCTTGAATTGGAAAGTGAGCCATTTTTACCTCTTAAAAGTTAATTGCAAAACCAATGATCATGCTTAAACAAAGCACTGCCAAGTTGCCTCAAAACTTGGTATAATTTACCTCTATTTTTAGCTAATATTTAACTATCTCAAGATTGGAATTAGTTCCAAACCTGAAATGTTAGAGGTAAAATGCTGATCAGGTTTTCTTAAATCTTGCTAAGATATACCTCAAGCACAGAAACAAAAGCATATTGAAGAGTGTAACTATTTAAAAAATAGCAACTTTAGCGGGATTTTGTCTACATTAGTATTAATCTAACCGCTAGACCGTTACTAAACTTGAATTCACTTATGATGTCTACAGAATATAAAGCGCGTCGCGAACAATTAATGACAAAAATTGGCACGGGTACAGCGATTTTTAAAAGCGCCCCGGTTGCCGTAATGCATAATGATGTTGAGTATGCGTTTCGTCAAGATAGCGATTTTTTCTATTTAACAGGTTTTCATGAACCCGAAGCAGTTGCCGTACTTGCGCCGCATCATGAAGAGCACCGTTTTATTTTATTTGTACAACCGAAAGAGCCAGAAAAGGAAGTTTGGACAGGTTATCGTGCAGGTGTGGAGGCGGCAAAGCAAAAATATGGCGCAGATGAAGCGTATCCCATTAACGAACTTAATGAGAAATTGCCGCAGTATTTGGAAAAAGCCGATCGCCTTTATTATCACTTAGGACGCGATCGCAAATTTAATGACATCGTAATCAGGCACTGGCAACGCCTCATGGCAGGCTACCCTAAACGCGGTACAGGTCCCATTGCCATCGAATCGACAAACCCTATACTCCATGCCATGCGCCAGGTGAAAAGTGCCGCAGAAGTGGAACTAATGCGGAAAGCGGCGGATATTTCTGTCGAGGCACACAACCACGCCCGCAACTTCGCCAAACCCGGACGTTATGAATATGAAGTCCAAGCAGAAATTGAACATATTTTTAGAATGCGGGGTGGCATGGGACCTGCATACCCGTCCATTGTGGCATCAGGGGCAAATAGCTGCATCTTGCACTACATTGAGAATAATCGGCAGATGCAAGAGCATGATTTGTTGCTAATTGATGCAGGTTGTGCTTATGGTTATTACAACGGCGATATTACGCGCACCTTTCCCGTTGGGGGAAAGTTTACGACAGAACAGAAGATTTTGTATGAATTGGTGTTGGAGGCGCAAGAAAAAGCGATCGCACAAGTTCAACCAGGCAATCCTTATAATTTATTTCATGACACCGCTGTGCGTGTTTTAGTTGAAGGTTTGATGGATTTAGGATTGCTGGTTGGTGATATCGAAGAAATCATCAAAGAAGAAAAATATAAACCATTTTATATGCACCGTACTGGACATTGGTTAGGTTTAGATGTTCACGATGCTGGTGTTTACAAACATGGTGAAAATTGGCAAGTTTTACAAGCAGGTCATGTCGTAACAGTTGAACCTGGATTGTATATTGGTCCTGATATTAAACCCGTGGAAGGGCAACCGGAAATACCGGAAAAATGGCGCGGTATTGGTATTAGAATTGAGGATGATATTTTAGTTACAGAGCAAGGGCATGAAGTATTGACGGCGGGTGTTCCTAAATCGGTGGAGGAGATGGAGCAATAATCTTCAGATACCCGACTTATTTAATAAGTCGGGTATCTAAAATTAACCTAAACCCATTCCATCCATTTCAGATACTAATAACTTACCTTCTCCGCTATAAATCCAAACATAACCTTCACCGCCACCTTTACCAAAATGTCCTAACTTGCGATACTCTTCTTCAATGCCATTTGTAAAGCCTTTTACCATGTCATAATCAGCCATCAAAGTTTCACCTTTACTCAGTTCAACAACTTTTGTAGGTGCCGTTGTGCCAACAATAACTCCGGCATTTTGTTCAGGTAAAGCCTTTAAAGCAACTCGCCATCTGCCATCACCAGAACCAACCATTTGTCGCAACTTTAATCGCTTAGTTCCCAATACTACATTATCAGAACAAAACTGAAATACATTATCATCAAATTCCCATTGTTCTGAATCTAACAGCATTATAGATGTGTAATGCAAAAAACTTCCTTTTTTTCGAGGTTCAAGGTGAACAACTCCAGTGCCTTTATAAATAGGCGCATTATATTCAGCATCCGTCGTTAAAGATACCCACAGATCTTTTATACGATTATCAGTTTTATAAACTCCATGCTGCAACTGCCCCAGACAGCTATGTAACGATCCTTTTTGAATAATTACTCCGGCATTATTGAGCTGAATTTCTACCTGCTGAACAAAGGGAATATGCTTGGTCGGGTGATAAAATTTGTTTGTCTCTTTATTAATGTTATTTTGTAAATACCACAAATCTGTTGGTTCCAGAATCTTAACGATGTATTTCATAGTTTCCTTTCTGTAATGACAATTGAAGAAGCACAGTGCTAGATAAATAGCACCTAATATATTGCTTCAAGTCCATTTCAGCAATTTCCGTAAATCTTCCAGCTAATTAGTCTTGCACAGTGGTTAGTTAGGTGATATCACTAAAAACATAACCAAGTCATCGATAAGCTAACACAGACATCAAGCGACGAAAACGCCACAGAAAAGCCCCAGCAGATACAGCAACACCAGTTAATTGCCCTAACCATAATCCAACTCCACCAAAACCAAAATAAAAACCCAATAAATAGCCAGTTGTCAACCCAATTATCCAAAAAGAGAAGAAACTCAACAACATAGGAATGCGCGTATCTTTCAGCCCTCGTAAAGCACCCGCCGCCGTTGTTTGTACTCCATCTAATATTTGTGAAAGGGCAGCAATTTTAAACATCGCAGTTGCCAGAAATATAACTTGAGCATTTTGAGGATTATCAATATCTAAATATAAAGCAATTACTTGTTGGGGAAAAACTAGCAAAACAACTGCCATTATCGTCATAAATACTGCCCCAAAGCTCATACTGAGATAAGCTGCTCTTTGTACACCTTTATAGTCTTGTTTACCATTCCATTGTCCGACTCTAATCGTTGTGGCAAAAGACATTCCCAACGGCACCATAAAGATAATAGCAATAGTTTGAAAGACAATTTGATGCGCTGCCAAAACTTGAGTTCCCAACATACCCATCAAATAATTCGTGATGCTAAACATCCCAAATTCAAAAGCTAAAGATATACTAATTGGCACACCAAGTAAGATTAACTCTTTGAGGATTTTCAGATCCAACTGTAGGAATTTATAAAAAACTTGATATTTTTTTAGTTGCAGATCTCTAAAAATATAAACAATTATAAAAAGCAACATTCCCCACTGAGAGAAAGTACTTGCCCAAGCAATACCAGCCAGTCCCATTGCCGGAAATCCTAACTTACCAAAACCTAAAATGTAATTGCCAGCAGCATTAAATATTGTACCAACAACAACAATAATAGTAATTGGTCGCGGTTGAGAAAGTGAAGAAACCACACTTTTGAGCAGTGCAAATGTTAATGCTGGAAAAAATGCCCAAACCATGACTTCTAAATAGGTATTAGCAATAGTAGTAACCTCAACTGATTGCCCTAAATATTGCATAATAAAATCCATTTGTCTTAATAACAGCATTCCGGGAATAGCTGCAATTAAACATAGCCATAATCCTTGGCGTGTTAATTGTTGTATTCTCACGCGATTATTTGCGCCAAAAGCTTCAGCAATTAGAGGGCTAATACCGATCACAATGCCACTGGTAGTGACAATTAAAGTAGTAAATGTGGTTGCCGCTAAACCCCCAGCAGCCAGTGTTTCTTGCCCCAACCAACCCATCATAACTATATCAACAAAGCCGGTTGCCGCTTGAGCAACTTGAGCGCTGGCAAGGGGAATTGTCAGGCGGAGAAATTGTTTAGTTTCTGTTTGTAATGTTCGGTTAATTGAAAATTGCATTATGAAGAGAAAGCACCCAAAAAGCGATTAATTTAACTACTTAATGGTAAGATTTTTAGCAGTAATCAACCTACCATCATTAGATAGAAAAGTCATTTTCGACACTTTTATTTTGCGCCAAGGCTGAAATAGTCAATTGCCGCCCGAAAAATCCCTCTTGATGCTTGTCGCTACATCGACTTGAGCGTTTTATGATTATTAATAATCAGTTATTAACCAATTCTTCCTAGAACCGTTAATATGACTTGTATTCAGGATTAGGGCAACTTGGGGTAATGCACACAATCAATCCTTCTTCCTCGGCACAAGGGGAGAAATTTCGGCAGTTGCAAAGTCAGTTACGCGATCGCTGGCAAAGCGTAGATTTATTTGACCAAGATGACTGTGACATACTCGTTGTACCATCCGTCAGCATGGATCAACGGGAACTCAAAAAAATTCCCGGCTTTCTTCATTACGAAGAACGGCTATTATTTTCCTTAATTCGCCTGCGTAACCCGCGCACTCGGCTAATTTACGTTACCGCTGTGCCCATGTCACCGATTATTATTGATTATTACTTGCAGCTATTGCCAGGAATACCCTTTTCCCATGCACGCGATCGCTTACTCCTCCTCTCAACCTACGACTCCTCACTTAAACCACTCACCCAAAAAATTGTCGAACGTCCTCGCTTAATTGAACGCATTCGCCATGCCTTACGCCCCAATAAGTCCTACATGGTATGCTACAACTCAACTTATTTAGAGCAAGAATTATCCGTACAACTTGGTGTTCCTTTACTTGCACCAGACCCAGATTTATTATATTGGGGGACAAAAAGCGGCAGTCGTCAAATTTTTAAAGAAAGCGATGTGCCTCATCCTGATGGTAGCCAAAGCGTCGAAAAAGCCGCAGAATTATCCGAAGTTGCCGCCCAGTTATGGGAACGCCAACCCGACTTAAAGCGCATGGTGGTTAAGCTAAATGAAGGCTTTTCAGGAGAAGGTAACGCCGTCCTTGATTTAAGACCATTATCAGAAGTTGCGCCCGAAAAAGCCAATCACGAAGCACGAGTTACGGCACTTCATGACAGCATGGAGCATTTGAGCTTTCAGTCAAAAGAAGAGACATGGGCAAATTTTTCCAGTCGTGTGCCAGAGTTGGGAGCACTCGTTGAGGCGTTTATTGAAGGAGAAGAAAAGCGATCGCCTAGTGTCCAAGGTTACATCACCCCAACGGGAGACGTGAAAATTCTCTCTACCCATGACCAAATTCTCGGCGGTCCCCACTCTCAAATTTATCTAGGTTGCGAGTTCCCGGCAGATGAAGCTTACCGCCTACGACTACAAGAAATGGGGATGCGAGTCGGTCGTGCTCTAGCCGCAAAAGGCGCTATGGAACGTTATGGAGTCGATTTTGTCGCCGTCCATCAAAATGGTAAATGGGATATACAAGCGATCGAAATCAACCTCCGCAAAGGCGGCACAACTCATCCCTTTATGACCTTGAAGTATTTAACTAATGGTCGTTATGATTTGTCTACGGGTCTTTTTTACAGCCAACAAGGGCAGGAAAAGTACTATATTGCCTCAGATAACTTGCAAAAAGAACGCTATCGTGGCTTGATGCCAAATGATTTGATGGATATTATTGCTCATCATCATTTGCATTTTGATAGCAGCACCCGCACCGGTAATGTTTTTCATTTAATGGGTGCACTTTCTGAGTTCGGCAAGTTGGGATTAACTAGTGTGGGAAACTCGCTACAACAAGCTCAGGATTGCTATAACGGCGTGATTAAGGTGCTAGATGAAGAAACTAGCCAGAAGGCTGATCTAGTTGGCAAGTCCTATCCTAGTCCGCCGATCGCTTGGAGTGGAGATTAAATAAGAGACGTTTCGCCGGAACTAATCCTATTTACCATTTAATTTTGTACTAATTAACTCACTTAATGGCTCAACCTGATCAGAGAGAATCACCAACTAATATCCCTATTAAACCCCCTCTTCACCAAAAATTCAGCCAAAAACCGCAATCAGAATGGGCGCTCTTGCCATCATTCTCGTAGAATCGAAGAACACCGTGTATTCTGGTCTTTGTGTACCAATCTGTCGCCCAAGCGGTTCATTGCATCAACCCCCACTGTCCCCGTCCGTTTCCTCAGCCGTGGGGAAACAAATTTTGCAACGGTTGTGGCACATCGCTAGTATTAAATGACCGTTATATTTCCCTTGAGCGTTTGGGTGCTGGCGGCTTTGCCACAATTTATACCGTTTTGGATTTAGAAAAGCAAACCCAAAAAGTTCTTAAGGTATTAACCGAAACCACACCCAAAGCATTACAGTTATTTGAGCAAGAAGCCGCCGTTTTGGCACGTTTAGATCATCCAGGCATTCCCCATGTTGAGCCAAATAGTTATTTTTTGGTAAACCAGGCTAGTTCCGAAGCCAGGGCATTACCCTGCCTAGTCATGGAAAAAATTAACGGTCAGACTTTGCAAGATGTGCTGCAACAGCATCCGTCGGGTTGTGCCGAGTTAGCGGTGCAAGATTGGTTAATTCAAGCTGTGGAAATATTACGAGTATTGCATAGATCAGGCATCATTCACCGCGACATAAAGCCGAGCAACTTGATGATCCGAGAAGGCACAGGACAACTAGTAGCGATCGATTTTGGTGGTGCAAAACAAATCGGTACAATGCCTTTTGCAGGACAAATTTCCACGCGGTTGATTTCTCCGGGTTACAGTCCTCCTGAACAGATTACAGGTGAATCTGTTGGACCTGCGGCAGATTTTTATGCCTTGGGAAGAACTATGATTCAATTGCTGACAGGGCAAGAGTTGGCAGATTTACAAGACCCCGTAACAGGTGTGTTTCGTTGGCGAAATCTAGTTAATGTTAGTGCAAATTTGGCTGACTTATTGGATGAAATGGTACGCCTTGATGCCCAGCAACGTCCGGCAACGGCGGAAGATATACAACAGCGTTTGACGACAAGTATTGCCAAGCAACCCCAAGCCTCAATGCCTTTAACTGAGGAAATGGCTGTTGCTCTTGATGAAGGATTAGAAGCTGCAAATCAAGCTATATCCTCTCTAGGCGGTGGTGTGGCGGTCGGGGTGCGTTTCGTCTTTCGAGCCATTACCAAGGTAATCTTGGCTTGTCTAGATACCACTTGGGAGATTATTTTAGGTGGGATTGGTGCCGGTTTGGGTGCGGCGGCAGGATTTGGCTTAATTAACTGGACAATTATTGGCGATCGCTTTGCCGCTTGGCTAGCATACCAAATTCCTCTTATTTTGCCGGGAGTTGAGATTACAGCTTGGCGAGAATGCTTGTTATTTGCGATCGCAGGTTGGGGTACAGCTTGGGGTTTAACCTTGGCAGGCGGCTTTGGGCAAAAGCGTCGTCCCCTCATTGCCGGAGTTACAGGCACTTTTGGTTATAGCGTTGCCTGGTTAATTTGGCAAACTTCTGTTGCCACAGCACCCGCCTCACGCTTAGTCGGAGTGATGACAGCCGTTGCCGTTGTACCCTTAGTTTTAGGGTTGGGGTTACCAAGTCATTACCTAGTTCATGCCATAGTTGCAGCTATAGGTACAGGCGCAATCTTCAGCAGTTTAGTTTCATTAAATTTTATACCTGCATCAACTTTAGTTACGCTTTTTTCTCGCTCCGATGCCAGCTTGCTACTTTTGATAGAAAGTATCGCTTTTTTTGGTCTAGTTGGTATCAGTCTCGGACTTTGCTTGGGAGTAAGTTATTACTTAATTGTGCCCGTGTTGCGTTGGTTGGGTTGGCGTTGATCCTCAGTCACCAACTTTACAGGCAGAGATTTCTCAACACCTCAGATCCCCGACTTCTTGGAGAAGTCCGGGATCTCCACTTCGCTTGACTGGGCTTAGTTTCGCTATGATAAATTTTTAGAAGGACTTAACTAAAAGGCTATGGCTACCTGGGTAGGCGTCTTCGTCAACAATCGGCAGCAACACTTAGTAAGAAAACTTGTGGTAGAAGCATCATCAGAAACAGATGCCTTGGTAAAGCTGGACTTTTACGACTACGATGAGACTTGGCGGGACTATTCTTTTGTTGATATTTATAAGCAAAGATGGACTGGCATTAAGTCCTTATTAAGCCGCCTCAAAGCCTTATTTTACGGAAAGTTGTACTAAGCCAGAAACGTGATTTAAAGTGGCACTCGCTTGAATCGGTTCTCCATTAAAATCGGAAACATGAGGCGTTGTAAAGACAGCCGCTGCTGCAAAAGAAGCAACTGCTAAACCACCACTAGTTAACCAGCGTTGCTTTGTTGAGCGTTTTTTTGCAAAGAAATCATCAAATTCTGTGACGTTTTTAATCGAATATTGAGGAACAGATGAATCGATTTCTTGACTCCAAGCGTGAATACCACCGGTGATATTAAAGCTAGTAATTCCAGCTTCTTGAAGTTGTACCACAGCTTTTGCCGATCGCACACCAGCTTTGCACAAAACAACCACAATTGGCTCTTCTGTAGAAGCTTGACGCTTTTCTTTGAGTAGTTGCTTGACTTTAGCGATGCCTTTGCCACTCTTGATTTCTGGCATGGGGATTAAAACCGCACCTGGAAGGCTAGCGATTTCATATTCACTTTTGTAACGAACATCAATTAGTAAAATATTAGACGGTTTTTCGTCGATTAGTTGCTTGAGTTGTTGTACGCTCATTTGATTAACTCGCAACTGTGTGACTCGGTTTCCCACAACTGGTAATTCTGATATTTTAGTTAAGGATTGTCCCCAAGCACTTGATTTTGACTGATTTTTTTGTGAGTGCATCAACATGGTTAACATCCTTAGCTTTTTCGGTGAGTTGGGTTCGGTGTTAGTTGCAACCTCTTGATGTCCACATCCTACGGAATACACCAACCTAAAGACTAGTGCTTTGAGCAAGTCTTCTTGCAGGCTTAAAAGAAGAGGTATTATTTTTGAAGCTTGTATGAAGGAAGTCTTATAAACAACAAAAAACCGCCCACAACAGGCGGTTTTTTTAGGTCAGGATAAGTAAAGATTAATCTCTACAGAAAAATTTTTTCTGGCTTAAATTTGAGACAAACGCCCCTCTCGTAGTTGTACAATCGGCAGATGCGACATTTGCACTAGTTGCTCATCATGAGTTGTGACAATGACAGTTGCACCGATCGCATTTAATTTTTTGAGAATTTTTAAAACTTGCAAGGAATTATCTGGATCAAGATTACCTGTGGGCTCATCAGCCAGGATTACAGGTGGTGTAGTGATAATGGCACGTGCTAAACTGACTCGTTGTTGCTCTCCTCCTGAGAGTTGCTCTGGAAAACAATCAGCTTTGTGTTGTAAACCAACTAACTTTAAAGTTGGTGGCAAGCGTCGCGCAATTTCTTTACGAGTAAAACCTTGCGCCCAGAGTACAAAAGCGATATTTTCGGTAACGGTGCGTGAAGGAATTAGTTTGTAGTCTTGAAAAACGATGCCAATGCGCCGACGTAATAATGATAAGCGATCGCCTCTGAGTTTTCCCACATCATATTGAGCAACCATCACCAAGCCTGAACTGGCACGCTCTGCACCATATAATAGTTTTAGCAACGTGGACTTGCCAGCGCCACTCGGTCCTGTAATCAATAAAAAATCGCCCCGTTTTACCTCCAAATTGACACCATACAAGCCGCGACTGCCATTTGCATAGGTTTTAGTTACCTCTTGTAACTTAACCATCACAGACTTCTCAGCCTCGGTAGTGACAGTATCTTCTTGTTTTTTGTTAGTACTGGGACGACCTAAAACTGTGGTCATAGAAAAGCGATTAATAGTAACGGCATAGTATAAATCAATTCCCGACTTCACTGCCAAAATCACCACAAAACTTTTTTGGTAGTTAGCTAATCATTGGCGTTGCTGAATCTAGGTATGATTGGCAGCATATCCCCGACTTCTAAAATCTAAATTTATCCATAGCATCATGATTTCAACGAAGAAGTCGGGGATATAGTTGGACTTTTCATACTTTCAATCAGTAACGCATCTGGTTTGGCGTTGCTGAATATCGGTATGAAAGCCCCGCAGAATTGAGGGTTTGGGGGCTGCTGGACTCATCGATTATTAATAATTCATATTTATATTCAGCCTGCCTGCAGCTAATACATTAGTCTCAATAGTCGAGCCGGAATACATGGTATCTTACCTTCAAGATACTAAACAAATATTATTTTAAGCTCCCAAACTTATATTTTCCATTATCTTAAAGAGTAGAATAAGCCAGAAGATAATGATACATCACAAAGCCAATATCTTAGCTGTTGATGACATTCCTGCTAACTTGGAACTATTAGCAGAGATATTGTCACAACAACCATATAAAGTAAGAACTATACCCAATGGCGCCCTCGCTGTCAAGTCGGCTTTAGCGAGTCCCCCAGATTTAATTTTATTAGATATTCTCATGCCAGAGATGGATGGCTACCAAGTCTGTCAGGCTTTAAAAGCTAATCCAATAACTCAAGATATTCCTGTTATTTTTATTAGTTCTCTAAGTGAAGGACTTAATAAAGCTAAAGCCTTTGCTGTCGGCGGAGTAGATTATATTACTAAACCATTTTTAGCAGAAGAAGTTATTGCTCGAATTGATAATCAATTGCGAATCAAAAACCAAGAAAAGCAACTGCAAGAAAAAGCCAACCAGCTAAAATTAACCTTAAAAGATTTGCAACTTACTCAAGCTCAACTGATCCAAACTGAAAAAATGTTGAGTCTAGGAAGAATGATAGCAGGAATTGCCCACGAAATCAATAATCCCATCAACTTTATTTCGGGAAATATTGATTACGGTCGTAGCTACTTCCAAGACTTAATGCGCCTGATTGAACTATATCAGCAAACTTACCCGCAGCCTACTCCAAAAATCCAACAGTTATCGGCAGATATTGATTTAGATTTTTTAATAGAAGACTGGTTAAATTTGAGCAACTCAATGCAAGCTGGTGCAAAACGTATCCAGAAAATTGTGCAATCTTTAAGACTGTTTGCTCATTTAGATGAAGCTGAACTAAAAGCTGTAGATATTCACGAAGGCATTGAGAATACATTACTGCTCTTGGAGTATCGTTTAAAAGCTGAGGGCAATAGAGGCGATATTACAGTAATTAAAGAGTACGGACAACTACCACAACTTACCTGCTATCCAAGTCAATTAAATCAGGTATTTCTGCATCTGATTTCTAATGCAATTGAGGCTTTACAACAAAATTTAGAAAAAACACCAACGATTACTATTCGCACCGAATTTAAGCAGCAACAAAATAGTGATAATTTTGCCACCGTGATTACAATTGCTGATAATGGCAGCGGAATTAGCCCAGAGGTATTGCCTAAGATATTTGACCCATTTTTTACGACAAAGCCTATAGGTAGTGGCACAGGATTAGGGTTATCTATCAGCCATCAAATTGTCAGGGAAAAACACAAAGGTAAGATTAATTGTGTTTCTGCTCTTGGGCAAGGAACAGAGTTGATTATGGAGATTCCCGATCAAGCAGCTAATGAGTTGAGAAGTTCCCATATTGCTCCATTTAGAAAGTTATCTTAGCTTGATCATCAAGCAAATCGCATCCTCACCACAATCCTTTTTGCCATGTCAATTCCTTTTCTCAACCGCTTAGTTGCCATTGCTGGCAAAACTCGCTTGCAAACTGTGCTAATTGTGCCTTTTGTCCTGCAAATCGTGGGTACAGTCGGGTTGGTGGGCTATCTTTCTTATCAAAGTGGACAGGAAGCTGTCGAAGATTTGGCGCAGCAGCTAATGGCACAGGTGGGAGAACGAGTTAGCGATCGCCTCAGCACCTACCTAGAAGCCCCACAAAATGTTGTAGCCAGAAACCATCTGGCAGTCAAGCAAGGAATGCTCAACATCAACAACTTTGAGCAACTACGACAGCAGACTTGGCAACAAATAACCCTTAACCCCCAAATCCAATCTGTCTTTTTTGGCAACGAAGCAGGAGAAGAAATTGGCTACGGACGCTTTTTGAGTGAGGAAGTGGTTAAACAAGTTACAAAACTGACTGGGGATAATGTCTCAATTGGTGATCTCTACATGAACGTGCTCAAAAATACTGAACCAGGTAAACGAAACTACTACTTAGTAGACTCCCTTGGCAATCCTGGCAAACTTTTCTATAGCTTCCCTATCGATAACCGCACAACTCCCTGGTATCGTGCTGCCAAAGCTGCCAAGCAACAAACTTGGTCATCAATTTCTGTTTACAAAGTTATTCCCGCGTTAGGAATTTACGCTCTTACTCCTATCTATGATGCTGCCGGAAAATGGCAGGGAGCTTTTATCGGTGATGTTCCGCTTTCAGTAGTCAGTACCTATCTGGAAAAGCTAAAATTTTCACCATCTGGACAGGCTTTTATCATAGATCGTTCTGGCAATTTGGTTGCCACATCTACGCTAGAACCGCTCTTAGTTAAGTCAGCTAAAGGGGAAGCAAAGCAATTATTAGCAGTAAATAGCAAGGATACCAAAACACGAGATATTGCACGGCAACTTACTCAAAAATTTGGTAACTTCCAAACCCTGCAAGCAACTCAACAACTCAGTTTAATCACTAACAACAAGCGGCAGTTTGTGCGGGTAACTCCTTACCAAGATCAATATGGCTTGGATTGGTTGGCTGTGGTTGTTGTTCCCGAATCAGATTTCATGGCACAAATTAATGCCAATACTCGTACAACAATCTTGTTTTGTATTGCGGCTTTTTTAGTATCTATTTTGATTGGCATTCTTAGCGCCCGTTGGATTACTAAACCGATTTTGCTTTTAAATAATGCGGCAAAAGATATTGCTAAAGGGGAATGGCAGAAAACAGTAGAAATTAATCGCTCTGATGAAGTAGGGCAACTTGGTCAGTCTTTTAATTTGATGGCAGCACAACTACAACAATATTTTGCCGAACTGCAAGCCTCAAATCAAGCCATAAGTGAAAGTGAAAGTAAGCTCAAGCAAATCCTCGAAACCATACCTGTCGGGGTGACAGTTCATGATACGACAGGACAAACCATCTACATTAATCAAAGTGGCAAGCAATTACTGGGACTAGAAACGATACCTGAAGCTCAAACCGAGCAATTAGCACAAGCTTATCAAGTTTATCTTGCAGGAACTGAGCAGTTATATCCGCCTGAAAATTTGCCTGTAATTCGCTCTTTGCAGGGGGAAAAAGGGCGGGTGGATGATCTGGAAATTCGTTTACCAAATCGCCGAGTCCCCGCAGAGGTTTATAGTGCGCCTTTGTTTGATGAAACAGGGGAAATTATGGGAGCTATCGCAGCTTTTTTTGATATTACCGAACGTCAACAAGCTCAAAAAATCTTAGCAGAATATAACCACTCTTTAGAAACCGAAGTTGCTCAAAAGACAGCAGCATTAATTCATAACAACAAACAATTACACCAGCAAATTGCCGAGCGTCAACTTGCAGAACAAGCTTTAAAAGAGAGCGAAGCACGCCTTAATATTATCATTACCAATATTTTAGATGGCATCATGATTGTCGATCTCAATGGTAAAATACAATTTACCAACCCAGCAACCGAGCAGATATTCAACGCAAGTCAAGAAGACTTAATGAACTATCACTGGGGGATACCATTACAAGAAACTAGCGAAATAAATTTGATTCAATTTAATAGAGAAATTCGCATTGCAGAGATGAGATCCACTCCAATTCAATGGTTGGGGAAACCAGCTATGCTGATCGCTTTGCGGGATATTAGCGATCGCAAACTTGCAGAATTAAACCTACAAGAAGCCAAAGAAGCCGCCGAAGCTGCTAACTTAGCAAAAAGCATATTTGTTGCTAATATGAGCCATGAATTGCGTACTCCCCTCAATGCTATTCTTGGCTTTGCTAGACTGCTGGAAAAAAGCCCCACTTTACCACCCGAACATCAAGAACAAGTAGGAATTATTAATCGTAGCGGCACACACCTACTAGCCTTAATTAACGATGTACTAGATATAGCAAAAATTGAAGCCAATCGCACTACCCTCAACGAGCAAGATTTTGACCTTTACAAGTTAATCTCTGATGTAGAACAAATATTTCGTATGAAAGCCCAGGCAAAGCAATTGCAATTAACTATTGAGCGAGATGATGAGCTTCCTCAGTATGTACGAACCGATCAAGTTAAACTGCGTCAAGTCTTAATTAACCTGCTTTCTAATGCTTTTAAATTTACCGAAACAGGCGGCGTATCTTTAACTATCCAAAAATCTGATATTCAATTATCACCGCCTCATTGCCAAATCCAGTTTGCCGTCTCCGACACAGGTGCAGGCATTGCCCCAGAAGAATTAGATAGTATTTTTGAATCATTTATGCAATCGGGAACAGGGAAATCGCAGGAAGGAACGGGTTTAGGTTTGCCAATTAGTCGGGCTTTTATACAACTAATGCAAGGAGAAATCGCTGTAAATTCAGTTGTCGGTAGGGGCAGTACTTTTAGCTTTGATATTGATGTAACTGTCGTAAAAACCAGCTTCATTCCAACTCAAAAAAATACCCGTCGAGTGCTTGCCCTCGAACCCAACCAACCACGCTACCGCATCTTAATTGTCGATGATAAATCAGACAATCGTCAATTACTTTTACAACTACTTTCTCCCTTGGGTTTTGAACTTGAACAAGCAAGTAATGGTCAAGAAGCAGTAAAAATTTGGCAACGTTTTGAGCCACACTTAATCTTAATGGATTTGCGGATGCCTGTACTCAATGGCTATGAAGCTGCTAAACAAATTAAATCGACTACTCTTGGTCAAGCCACCTTTATTATCGCCTTAAGTGCCAGTACTGCAAATTTAAGCAAAGTAATAATTAAAGATGATGTTTTTGATGATTTTATCCATAAACCATTCCATGATCTAGATCTTTTTGAAGCGATTAGTCAACACCTTGGGGCGCGTTTTGTTTACGAAGAATTAGATGAGGCAACGAGTAACACATTAACTGAGGTAACAACTGTCAACGTTGCTGATTTAGCTGAATTATCGCCTGAGTTAGCCACCAATCTGCATCAGGCAACACTTGAGGGAGATTTGGATACAATGTTAACTATAATTGAAGACATTCGCGCTCAAAATGAATTACTTGCTACTGCCTTAGTTAATCTAGCCAAAAATTTCCATTTTCAGGAGTTATTGGACTTATTAGAACCATTAATTGACCCTAGTTTAGTAGCTTCAGTTTAATTTGAAATAATGCTTCTGACCAAATAGTTTCAAGTTTCCCACATATTGTACAGACGTTCCGGCGGAACGTCTCTACGATTGATAACTAATGCTTTTGACAAAATAGTTCCAACTTTCCCACATATTGTACAGACGTTCCGGCGGAACGTCTCTACGAGTGATAACTCATGCTTTTGAAAAAAT
>JBATUR010000002.1:0-10073 GCA_049671305.1 Coleofasciculaceae cyanobacterium | reverse complement strand
CATGGTCTACCGTAACTTGCTCCAAGCCACGTTTGCGAGTCAGACGATACAAGCGACTATCTCCCACATGAGCAATCACCGCTTCGGTATTTTGAATCAAAATCATTACCAAAGTCGTACCCATGCGACCACTGCCGGAACGGGCATTTTGTTGGTTCACATCGTATATTGCCTGATTAGCCACACGCACCGCCTCACGGACAGTTTCTTCGGTCGGCAACTGGTCGTCCTGCCAATTGTCTTCAAAGAATTCCTTGAGCTTTTCCACAGCCATTGCGCTTGCTACTTCGCCGGCTAAATGTCCTCCCATGCCATCACATAATACATACAATCCTTTGGCTTGAACCGTCCGTCCCATCGGGTTTTCCTGCTTTTGGACTTGGGTATTAATGCCAAAGCAGTCTTCATTACGCTCCCGATGCTGACCAATATCAGTGCAGCCTGCGTCATCTAGACTCAGTAACTGCATCGGCAGGATCACAGTAGGTAGATCATCAGCATCATTGTTGAAATTGGCTTCATTAGGCGAAACTTTTTGCATAACTGTTGGGGCTCCTTCTCTGCCTTCACTCCCAATGGCGGTAAAATCTAGATCAAATTCTGAAACTTCAGTAGATTCCGGTTGTTGATCGAGTGTAGGGGAGGGTTGGTGTTCACGTGCAATCGCTTCTAAGTGCGATCGCAATTCTGCCACCGTCTTAATATCTTCAGTACATAACTGCCGATAGACGGCTCCTAAAGAAGCAAATTGCGTCCGCTGCGACTGGCTAAACAACTTTTGCCACATTTCCCCCAAATCTTGCAGCGTTAGTTCTTTTTCTGGATCGGGGTACAAGCGTAGCAGACCTAGTGAAGAGTCTTCATCTACCCGTAGATTTGTGACTTCCAACAAACTCTGACGACAATGCCAAGGCTCCAGCGCTTCCCAGAGTTTTGCCATTTCGTCGAGCCAATATAAAATTTGCAGCGTCGAAAGCTCTTCACTGTCCCACAAATTACCAAGAATCTGCCACTGTGAGCGGTCTTCTAGGAGTATCACCGCAACTCCATCCTGAAGCCAAGCATCATGAACTTCTGGAAGTGTCGGGTAATGCGATCGCTGCAATGACAAATAAGCTTGAGCGCTCTTCGGGATACCCAAATCTTTCCAAGCCTTTGAATTCAGGCTTTTTTGATCCTGTTGCTCGTCGTCTTCTTGCTCCCTTAAGGTTTGCAAAAGTGTCTTTTGGAAGGGTTGACTGTCTAAAACTCTTACTGATGCACCATAGAGCGTTGTTTGAGCCGCCTCAATCTCTTCAACGCTGTGGGGTTCTAGCAAGCGATAGCGCTCTTCCGTATCCAGATAGACAGCAGAAGGAGTGGAGGCTGCCGCACTCAGCAAATTATCACCACTATCATCGGCAAAACTTGCCGACGCCGGACTTGATAGAGGTTGAGTTGTATCCTCTTCCATCAACTCTTCAGCCGTTGGGGGACGTTGGCTGTCTTCAACTAAGGGAACCTCCAAGGAAGACGCCTTTGTTGTTTCTGTTTGAAGTGAAGCCTCATCGGTATCAGCAACTTCTATCGGCAATTCCTCAGCTTGGTCTAAACTAATAGCTGCTGAGGAATCCTCGCTCAAAGATACAGGTATTTGAGATGTTGATACCGCGATCGGCTCTTTTTTGATAATTGCCTGCCAAACAGTACCCGTATACGTTCCACAACTTTGACAAGTTTCAGCATTTATTGGCACTTGGGCATCGCATTCAGGACAAGTTTTATGGGAAAGGGAAGTTCCACATTTTTGACAAAAGTTATTGTTGTTGGGATTCTCGAATGAACACAGTGGACAAATTAACATAATGGAACTTCCTCAATTCCTGTCATGATTTTTAAGCTTTGGTATATAAGCTAACTGCCATCTAGTTTGTCATGTCATTATCTAAAGTTGCAGCTTTTACTCTATAGCACTCTTAAGCCAAGTGCTTCAGGATGATCTGACAAGAATCTGATTATGACTGTCTCTAGTTTGTCATAAGTAACAATTCATCGGTTCTAATTCTGCTACTGTTAAATCGCGCCACTGACCAGGTTCTAAACTATCTAGACGTAAATGAGCAATACCTACTCGCACTAGGCGTAAAGTCGGAAACCCCACCGCTGCCGTCATCTTCCGCACCTGTCGGTTTCGCCCTTCAGTTAGGGTGATTTCTAGCCAAGAAGTTGGCACACTCTTGCGAAAGCGTATTGGTGGTAGACGAGGCGGTAAAACAGGTTCATTAGGCAATAGCTGTACTAAGGTTGGTCGCGTTTGGTAATCTTGAATTTTCACCCCCCTGCCTAACTGTCGCAAGGCAGCAGTTGTAGGAATGCCTTCTACCTGTACCCAGTAGGTGCGAGGATGCTGAAATCGTCGGTTGGAAAGTTGGTCTTGCAAGCGTCCATTGTTGGTTAATAGCATCAGTCCTTCACTATCTTGATCAAGGCGTCCGACTGGATAAACTGAAGTCACCGGGATGTAATCTTTCAGTGTCTGGCGAGTTGGCAGCACTGAACTAGATTCTATTAGGCGATAGCGAAGCGCTGCTGCGGAGCGCAGATCGCTTGTCCGCTTTTGATTCGCCTCTTGATCCGTAAACTGGCTCAAGACATTGTAAGGTTTATAAAACAGCAGATACCGATATTTGTTTTGAGGTTTCCTTTTACTATTTGACTGATTGCTTATTGGTTTCACCATATCCTTACAGCGTTCATAGCAGAAGAAATCAAAGCGATTTACGTCTATCTTGAGAATGATTTGCTTTTTTGCCCTTAAAATTGCGATTAAATTGTTAATAGAGAGCGTTACGACTCAAAGCGAGCTTGACAAAACAATAACATCACAAACTTCAATCAATTTTGACCCGGAAGCGCAAAAATCCCGCATTACCCGTAGGAATATCTCCCAAGTTTAACAAGATCGAACCATTCGGGTTGTTGGCATCAGCGCAGGGAGGAGAAGCAACAGGTGCCAGAGGCGAGAAGAAACTCCCCTGATCTGTATCTGAAACATTCGTTAGAGGTTCTAAAGTTCCAGCTCGATTTAACAAAACTCCACTGTTGGAGCTAAAACTATTATTAATAAAAGTTGTGCCTGCAGGAATTGCATCACAAATCTGCACATTAGTCGCGTCTTGAGAACCAGCCGAAATAAAATAAATCGTGTATTCTACTTGATCACCACTTCTAACCAAAGTTTGAGGATTGAGCAAATCAGGACGCCCTACTGGTTGGACTGTGGGAGTCCAAAGTGCCGGATTTTCATCAATAACATCAGTGTAATTGGTTGTATTTAAGCCCGTAATCCGCTTCACCAGACGTAGTAGGGGTTGAGTTGGACCAACGGGATTAATAGTTGGACCTGTATTAATAGGTGGATTTGTCAAGACTGGCGGTTCTGTGACTTGATCACTCACAATCAAAGCTTGGTTTTGAATCTGAACAACACCTGCTGGTAAGGGATTATTAATTCTGACCTGAAATTGGACAGTTGCCGTTTCTGGAGTCCCTATATTCAAAATGCCACTCAAGGGCGCTTGGCTGGGACTGCTGACGGGGCTACCATTGACGAAAGGGCTAGTTCCTGTTTCGTCAGCTACAGCTTGATTATTTAAAGTGCTGCTGTTGGGAACATAAGTCGTATTGGCAGGAATATCATCGGTGAAGACTGTATTAGTTGAGGGAGCATTACCTTGATTTTCGATGGTAATTGTGTAGGCAATCACTTCACCAGGATCAGCAAACCCGTTACCATTAGCATCAATAACTTGGCTACTCTTAATTGCTCTAATTAGAGGAGCTGCAACCACCGGAGTTTCAATAGTTGTTGTATTATCACCAGGATTTTGGTCACCAGGCGTATCTACCGTAGCTGTATTAGTGGCTGTAGGATTATTACCTAAAGCACCCGTTGGTAAGACATTAATTGTAATCGGTGGCGCACTGGCTCCGGGTCCCAGACGAGAGCCAGTGTAACTACAGGTAACGATCGCATCAACAGCCGAACAAGTCCAGTTAGTTCCCTGGCTTGAGATAAAATCAAATCCAGGCGGCAGGGTGTCTGTAACCGTAATTGGAGCATTATCACTAGTTGATCCCGCTGAAGGAGAATTTGCCACATTTAAGGTGTATGCCCCTGGTGTGCCAACGGTGAACTGTGGCGGACCTGTTTTGACAATATTAAGGTCAGGCGGAATTGTGGTGATCCGAATGTTTTGAATTTCGTGAATATTGGTAGTAGTTCCGGTTGAACCTGCAAAGCCAAAGTTCAGACTAGGAGGTAAAGAACCTTGTCCATTGATCTGATCTAAGGAAAGGCGGGAAACCAAAGTAACAAAACCTGCACCATTTCTAAAATCCACATCAACAGAAATTTGATTATCTGGAGTTAGAGTAATTCTGGCAGTACGTTGGACTCCTGGTGCAAGGCGATTCGTTGCATTCGTTTGGTCGATGCTTTGTAGTAAGGTCGTCGTGCCGCTAATGTAACTATAACCACTGGCTTCACTACCTCTAACTGCCACAGCATCGGGTACACGTCCATCTGGGAGAGTTGGGTTTGGGCTACCACCATTGCGCCCTTCGCTAGCATTGGAATAATTGCCAAATTCATCAAAGCCAACACCGACATAACCACCAACTACCCCAGGCAAATTACTAGGGGAAGTACGATTTGCATAGCCAAGCGAACCACCAAAAGCCCCGGCTACTGGCTCAACTCCTCTTCCTGTCGCCGCATCAATTAGAAAGAAACTAACGCCATCAGCGCCTGTACCGTTGTAGGAGAAGAAATCAAAAGTAATTACCAAACCATCGGCTGAAGGAATTCCACCTCGTGGGTTTCCGCGAGATGGTGGGCTGTTAAAAAGGACAAACGCTGCCTGATTTTGCTTGCTAGGAGTCAGTCTTAGTGTGCCAGCGCCCGCTGGATCAGGCGTGAATGGTGGATTGGGGCTTGTGGTATCTGTGGGACAGGCTGGTATTCCATTGCGTCGTCCAGAAGTCGGGGGGTTAGGGACTGGAGGAGCAGCGGTTAGACAAGGTGGATCGGAAGCCTCAGATCCAACAGGAGTTTCACCAATACCGAAGTCAAAGTTAGCAGGAACGGCAACTTGTGGATTGGCAAAGGTTTCATCGAAAAGGACAACTTGAGCCTTGAGCGGTGTAGGAATGGTGGCTAAAAGTAAAAGTGCGCTGCCACTCAGCCAACCTAGATGTTTTGGCACTGCCTGATTTGTAAAAGATTGTCTGTTGCAGCTTGTTGGTTGCTTTTTTAAAAATGGAAACATGGCGCCAAAAAATTTGAACGAGGATCTGATCCGAAGTGGCGTGACGCTCGTATTTAAGGAAAACGATCGCACTTCAGATAGGTAATCAAAGCTGGGGTTAGTATGTGGGAGAGTGAGCTGAAATGCCTTCAGCTATGCCCAAGGCATTGAAGAGAAAATTCTTAATTTAATCTGATGAATGTCAATAATCAATCAACTTACCTTTCACCAATCAGAAATTACGAATGAGCAGACACCAAGCCAAGTTTTTCTACTTAGGTCAGGACAGATCACACAAAGCTTGCTACTTGGTGCTGCTTGCAGTTTCTGTTGGTCTGGTTGCCTTGCAATTTTTAACGCTGATTTTTTAACCTCAAGTACATAGGTATAATATCCAACTTGCCCACTTTAAACTTGTAACGTGTCACACGCAACCGTTTTTTTGTGGAAGAGAGAAAATCGACTTTCCTTTGTTGCAAAATCCTAATAATTAGCTGTAAAACTTGCCAGCAATCAATAGAAAAACTAGGGATAGAAGTCGCTTATTGTAGCAGTCGTTCTATCCCCTAAGATCTAACCTAAGATAGATGGTCTATCTCAGATTGATTTATGACTTTTTTGTGTAAGTTCAATAACTCGGAAAATTACTGAAGTTGTTTAATCGATTTTGACGCGGAAGCGTACAAAACCCGCATTGTTAGGAGCGATATTAAGAACATCTCCCAATGGGAAGAAGACAGCTCCGGTTGGATTGTTAGTGTTAGGACAGGGAGTTGTAACCGCCGTTAGAGGCGAGGCAAATGTTCCCTGATCAGTGTCGGAAGCATTAGTTAGAGGTGTTTGAGTTCCGCCTTGATTTAATAACATTCCAATACCAGCGCCAAAACTGTTAGGAATAAAGGTTGTGCCAGCCGGAATTGCATCACAAATCCTGGCATTTATCGCATTTGTTCCACCATTAGAAAGGAAATAAACCGTATATTCCACTTCATCGCCACTTTGTAAAGAATTATCAGCACCAATATTAGGAACTCCTTGAAACGGAATACCTAAAGCGCCAAAAGCACTATTAAAAGCAGGGGAGTTGGGTAAGTTAGCAGGAGCATTAAAATTGACGCCCGGTAAAACACCACCCGATCGCGTTACGTTAGTAATCAGCTTGGAAATTAAGAAATTCGGCGCTACTGTTGATGGAACACCAATCGGCACAATCGTCGGTTGAGGTGGCACAACAGGTGGCTCACCCGCCGGAGGTACAATACTGGTTAATAAAGGTGGACTCAGAATTTCAGGACTAGTCACCGTACCTTGGTTGACAATTTGAGTAATACTTGCAGGTACAGGATTATCAATTGCCACCTGGAAACCAACTATGGCGGCTGAGTTAGGCGCTAAAATACCAGGAGGAGAGCCGACATTATTAACCTGTGAGCCATTACCAGCAAAAGGCATTTGGTTACCAGCCACATCAGGAACCGCTACACCATTAAGCGTCGTTGTACCAGGAACATAAGTTGAACCGGCAGGAATTTGGTCAGCGAAGACAGTATTAGTAGTAGGACTACTACTAAGGTTGGCAATATTAATACTGTAATTAATCGCTTCTCCCGCATTTGCCGCTCCATCATTATTGGCATCGACTAAAGCCGCAGATTTGGTGGCATTAATAATATCTGTTACTGGAGTAACTAGTGTTGCTGTATTGTTGACTAGATTAGTATCTCCATCTGCCTGAACCGTTGCCGTGTTGGTATAGTTATCTAAAACCGCTGGCACATTCACCTGCAGCCTTAATATCTGTGTTTCTCCAGGAGCGAGAGGCGGATCAGTTTGCGGATCTGTTGATAAAGCATCACCAGAATAAACACAAGTTACCACCGTTCCAGGAGCTGGCGCCGAGCAACTCCAACCAGGGTTAGCTGGTTGATCTGGGGCAAGGGTAAATCCAGGGGGCAGAGTATCGGTGACAGTAACCGGACCAAAGGTAGAATTTTGACCAACGTTGGTAACAGTTAAGGTATATTCACCAGTCCCTCCAGCCGCGAAACTGGCTGGAACACTAGCTTTTGCGATCGCCAAGTCTGGTCCTGGAGCATCTGTTAGCGAGTTAATCGTGAGGTTGCGAATTTCGTGAATATTGGTTGCCGATCCTGTGGAAGACGCAAAACCAAACTTGAGGGTAGGTGGGATAGCTTGACCAGGAAACTGCAAGATATTGAGGTTACTCAGTCCTGGCAAGGGTACTGCTACGCCGTTAACCAAAAGTGAAACTGTTAATATGCCATCCTGAGTTAGAGTAATCCTGGCAGTACGTTGTGCTGGTACACGAGTAGTTACACCAGGGTTATCAATACCATTCGGGCTAGTAGGATCAGGAACAAGCGAGCCTGAGTTGCCCAGAAAACAATAGCCAGTCTGACCACTACCTGCACCCCTAACTGTTACAGAGTCGGTAACAACACCAGGTGCAGGGGTAGGTAAACCGGCTGCGGTACAGTTGCCAGGAGCGGCACCAGAAGCGCGTCCTTCATTATCATTAGCAAAGTTACCAAATTCATCGAAGCCAACCCCCAAGACACCATTGACAAGTCCAGGTTCAGGACCACCTGGAGGTGTTTTCTGAGCATAACCAAGAGAACCACCAAAAGAACCAGGTCTAGCAGCACTATTGGGAGTAGCACCATCAAATAAGAAAAAAGTGATGCCATCGCCGTTACTGTTATTGAACGCTTGACCACCATAAGAGAAGAAGTCGAAGCTAATATCTAAGCCAGAACTAGAAGGAATTGCATAGTTGTAGAAAGCAAACGTCGCTTGGTTTTCTCCCGCTGTGGTAAGTCTCAGTACACCATTGCCTGGTGTTTCGCCCAAACCACAGCTTTGAAGTAAACCAGGTGTTGTATCGGTAGTGCCATCGCCTGCAGTTAGGCAAGGATTGAAAGTGCCAGTACTAGCACCACCTCTCCAGCCAAAAGCATTGGGGTTGGCAAAGGTTTGGTCAACTAAGGTTGTTTGAGCCGCGACGGGTAAACTACCCGCCGCCAATAACAAAAATGTACCACCAGTCATCCAGCCCAGACGTCTGGAATGATTTGGCTTAATGAAAGCTTGCCAGAGTGAACTAATCCCAAGGGTATCGAGGATTGGAAACATAGGACTAAGATTAAAGTGAATGAGGATGTTTTTGCGGACGCCACAGAAGGATGGCAGTAGCAAGGGTAGAAAGATGAGCAAAGTACTACCGTTCTATTTGCAAGTCTGATTCTTGGGTTTCAAAGATGATGTCTAAGCCTCTGGTGTCTTGGAAGATAAACTCAGCACGTCTGTCGCGGGCAAAGTCAACGACATCTCTACCGGGGGTGAGTAGTCGCTGTTCCCCAAAGGAGCGAATGGTCATCCTTTCTGCGGCAATGCCTTGTTTTATTAAATAGTTTCGTGCTGAAATTGCCCGACGTTGCCCCAAGGCTATGTTGTAGTCATCGCTGGCACGGGGGTCTGTATGACCTTCAATGTCAACGGTGAGGAAGGGATATGTCCGTAGTACTTCGGCAATTTGGTCGAGTACTTTGGCACTGGCGGGGCTAATGTTTGATTGATCTAAGGCAAAGTGGATGTTCCTGGGTACGCGCAGGCGTAGAGGTGTGGGGGGGAGTTCAGGTGGTGGCGCAACTGGCGGTGTGGGCGGTACGGGCGGTGCTGGGGGCGTTGTGCATACGGGAATTGGGCGTTTAGGGTTATTGGGTAGTGTTGTTGGTGGTGATGTTGGTGAAGGTGTGATGCTGGCGGTTGGAGATTGTATCGTCGCATTGACAGCGGGTTCTGATGTGCCAAATTGCGGGTCGGTGGCGATCGCACTAACTCGATCTCCTGGTTGTAGATTGGTAACTGTAGCGCTAAATTGCCCTTGCTCATTTGCCGTGGCACGAGTTAGCGGTTCGGTTAATGGTCCATTGGCAATGGCAGTATTTTCGCCAACTTTGTAAATTGCTACACTTGCACCCGGATCAGCTTTGCCTTCTAGCTTCACACTGCTTCCCAACATTACAAAGTCACGAGTCATAAATTGCGGCGCATTAATTGCTGAATTCCCGGTATCCTGCCGACGGTTGGGCGAATTACGTGGCGGGTTTGGTCCATCGCCACGCTGAAAATCAACCGCGTCAACGTTAGATTGGGTATTCAGGTCGATGCTTAAGCCTTCTAATTCACCAAAGCGATTATTTTCGATCATATTTTTATCGCTTTTGGGATAAGAAGTCACTACCACACCGGGTCCCGCCTGTCCACTAATTAAGTTATCGGTGACTTGGTTATTGTCTCCCATTAAGTAAACTGCAGCCCTGCGTAACCTTCTACCGTTATAAATAATCTGGTTATTACGAATTTGTGCCGCGCCTTGTGGTTTAAACAAAAATACGCCACTACCATCATTGCCACAAATTAAATTACCCGCGATTTCGGTATTATCAATTACTCCTTCCAAGCGAATCGCATCGGGCATTCCAGCAAGTCCATTACCGACGATGATATTTTCAGTAACTAGCAGATTTTTGGACTGAACTGAGGTAATAATGGCACTACCTTCATGGTTAGCAATGCGGTTGCGGCGAATGGTTGTGCCGACACTGTTAAACACCGAAACCCCAAATGCCGAAAGCTTGTCTGGTGCTTTTTCACTAGAAGTAATCCCCAGCCAATTATTCTCAATCACAATGTTCCTAGGCGGCACATTTTTATCGGAAAAAGGAAAGCTAGAGTTTGGTGGTTGCTGCTGACTAATATCTG
>JBATUR010000001.1:0-18896 GCA_049671305.1 Coleofasciculaceae cyanobacterium | reverse complement strand
CTCACGATAACCCCAACCATCTAAGATGACTAGCACCACAGGAGAGATAGGTGCTTGTGTCATAGTTATTGACCTTCATCGTTAAATAACTTTCCTCGCAATGATAGCACTGCCTTTTGCATTCGTTGACGATTTTTGTTTTTGCTTGAGATTTGGGGGGTGAGTGTGGGAAAAATAATGGGTATTTCATCCTATAGTGTGGTGCGGATGGCTGCCACCCTAAAGTTAATAAAAATGGTGCAAGATGTCAGCTAATTCAACTTGAAACTTGATCGCTTGGCTGTGGCAAGGAATTTCTCAAATAATTGTGAAAAATCTTGGGGCTGACCATCATAATTCAGTATCTCCTCATCCAAAATCACCCATGATTGGCAGCTTTTAGTCCAGAGATTGCCGACAGGTTTTAACCAACTTGTGTCGTCCAATGTGCCGGGTTTGACATTCGTAATTTTGGGGTTACGAGCAGGATTATGAAACAACCTCGTTCCACATTTACTACAAAATAGACAAGTTATTTCACGACCACTTTCAGAGACTCGGCTCCATTCTTTAGGTTGTCCTTGGAGGATAACAACGGCATCACGGGGAACTGGCATCGACATACCGAAAGCACTGGAGGATTGCTTTTGACATTCTTTACAGTGGCAGACATAGAGCGTTAGAGGTTCAGCCAATATTTCATATCGGATCTCTCCACATTGGCATCCTCCAGTGTAGGTTGTCATATATCAAAAACTCCAACAGGATGTGCGCCCCAAAAAGCAATACTTGAATGTTCCGTGATCACTATTTCCGTAACGGTTGCTTGCTCCATCGAAAAGCAAACCAATTTTTCAGCATCAAATATACGCTCTGTGGAGGAGGATAAAGTATTAATCATGATCATATCTATATAATTTGTTTGTATTATACGGAAATTTATTATCCCGCAACACCTGACAGACAAAATTATTTAAAATATTAAGTATGCTACGACTAACAGAAATCAAACTTCCCCTCGATCATCCTGATGACGCGCTCCAAAACGCCATCCTCAAAAAGCTACAAATCACACCAGAAGAACTAATTAACTACTCCATCTTTAAGCGTAGTTATGATGCCCGAAAAAAAGGAAACATTGCCCTTGTCTACATTCTGGATGTGGAAACAACCAAAGAGGCTGATCTGCTCCAGCGTCTGAAAAAAGACCCTCATCTGAGGATCACGCCAGACATGAGTTATCGCGTTGTGGCGCAAGCACCCAGTAATTTATCGATTCGCCCCATCGTGATCGGTACTGGTCCTTGTGGGATGTTTGCGGGGCTGATGCTGGCACAAATGGGGTTTCGCCCAATCATTTTAGAACGCGGTAAGCCAGTTCGCGATCGCACTGCTGATACTTTTGCCTTCTGGAAAAAGAAACAAGCACTCAACCCTGAATCTAATGTCCAGTTTGGTGAAGGCGGTGCAGGTACATTCTCGGATGGTAAACTCTACAGTCAAGTTAAAGATCCGCAGCATTATGGACGCAAGGTATTAACTGAATTTGTTAATGCTGGTGCTTCACCGGAAATTCTTTATATAAATAAGCCCCATATCGGCACTTTCAAATTAGTGGGAATTGTTCAAAGTATTCGTGCCAAAATTGAATCATTAGGCGGTGAAATTCGCTTTCAAAGTCGAGTTACAGACCTCAATATCGAAAAGGGAAAAGTGCAGGGAGTTACCCTGGACAGTGGCGAATATATTGCCAGCAATCATGTAGTTTTGGCAGTTGGTCACAGCGCCCGTGATACTTTCCAAATGTTGTTTGATCGTGGGGTTTATATTGAAGCAAAACCCTTTTCTATCGGCTTTCGAGTTGAACATCCTCAAACTTTAATTGATAGTTGTCGTTTCGGCAATCAAGCAGGTCATAAAACATTAGGTGCTGCTGATTATAAATTAGTTCACCACTGTAAAAATGGTCGGAGTGTTTATAGTTTCTGTATGTGTCCGGGTGGTTTAGTTGTGGCGGCGGCGTCGGAACCAGGGCGGGTGGTTACTAATGGCATGAGCCAATATTCTCGCAATGAACGTAATGCTAATAGTGGCATTGTTGTAGGTATTACTCCTGATGATTATCCAGGTCATGTTTTGGCAGGAATTGCTTTGCAACGTCGCTTGGAAGAGGGGGCTTTTGTGTTAGGTGGTGGGACTTATAATGCGCCTGGGCAGTTGGTGGGAGATTTTCTTAATCATCGCCCTTCAACTGATTTTGGGAGAGTGAAACCGTCTTATGCGCCTGGAGTACATTTGGCAGATTTGAGTCATAGTTTACCCGAATATGCGATCGCTGCTATCCGTGAAGCTATCCCCGCTTTCAACAAAAAAATTAAAGGTTTTGCGATGGATGATGCTATGTTAACTGGCGTGGAAACTCGCACCTCATCACCAATTCGGATTAAACGCAACGAGAATTATCAAAGTATAAATACAATTGGGCTTTATCCGGCAGGTGAAGGGGCGGGATATGCTGGGGGCATTCTTTCGGCGGGAATTGATGGCATTAAGGTGGCGGAGGCGGTGGCTTTAAGTATTATGAGGAATGGCGAGCATCATTAAAATAATTAATAAAATGGTAGTCTAATTATAGGATTTTGAGTTGAGAATGGCGGACTGTTAAAAATTTTGATGCGACCCTACAAAAAACGTTTGAGGCTAGGTTCGCGTTTGCCGCGCTAGGGGATCTCTACGACCGTGAAAAATTGCTATGACAATCACCCGACTTGATACAATTCGATAGTACACAGCATAGGGAAATCTTCGCACTAGTGCCCGGCGAACATCACGATGCGCTACAGCATAGGACTCTGGCATCTGAGAAATTCGATTTAATGTCTCGTCCACACATTCTAAAAATTCGTCGCCGAGTCCTTGTTTCTGACTCTCATACCAACTGTATGCCTCACTAAGTTCTTCGCGAACCTCTAGACGCAACACTAGTGCATAATTCATTGATGTCCCTTAATCGAGGCTTTAATCTCATCCCACGTTAGTACATCGTCTGGGTTCGCTTCGTAGTCAGTAATTCGGCGATCAATCTCCCGTTTTTGCATTTCTGTCAGATCAGGATAAGTTTGCTCTGCGGCAATACTGTCCCAAATTGCTTGTACAAGACGAATCTTGTCTTCAACATTCAGGGCGGCAATTTCATTTAAAGTAGTTGTGATATCCATGCTTAAACGTCCTGAATAAAAGAGTCGGCAATTGATACACTTCAAATATAGCGGACAGGGTTTTGCCCATCAAATTGAACGCGGCAATTTACAATATGAGCGTCTAAAAACTTGATAACAAGTCTGCCAGAATCTGTCCGGTAACTAGTGTTTCGGTCAAACACACCTTCAATCATCTGCGTACCTGCAAAGTTTACAATTTGAATATGGGTAATTTCATGAACTTTGTAATCAGCAACAACCCAATCCCCAGATTCAGATTTGGCAAGTAAATCTAGTAGATTATCATTAGTGCGGACTTGAAGTATGAGCTTTGACATAATGACCAAAATGTTTGGTTAAATTGTTAGGTTTACAGCACTCCTGCTTCTAACTCTTCTAAATAAATAAACTCTGGTGCCTTAACGCCAGCCTGTCTTCTGATTTCCACCAACTTAGGCGACTCAAAGAATGCCTTGGCATTAGCTATTGATATCCATTGAGAAAAGTGAACAATTTTATTAGCATTGTTATCGTATTTTAAAACCTGATAACTTTGCTCACCAGCCTCTTTTCTAATTGATGCAGCATTATCAAAAATTTGTTTCCATGCCTCGTAGTCTTCGACTTCATGAATGATTAATACATATTCCATTTTTAACAGCTTACTTTTTCTTACTTGCCCCTTTCTTAGCCGCTTTTTCAGCTTTCTTCAGCGCCTTCTCTCCCATAATCTTCGCTAACCGTGTCTGCTCTTTTTCTTCAGCAATCTTATCCAAATAGTAATGATAATCTCCTAGATAAGTTTTAAATTCCCCCTCTCGTATTTCTACAATTTTGTTAGCAACTTGGGAGATAAAATAACGATCGTGGGAAACAATAATCACTGTGCCGTCATAATTTTGAATTGATTCTTCCAGCATTTCTTTAGCCGGAATATCCAAATGATTTGTCGGCTCATCCAATATTAGTAAGTTCGCTGGACGTAACAGCATTTTTGCCAAAGCTAGACGCGCTTTTTCACCCCCACTTAGAGATTCAACTTTTTTATAAACTGTCTCGCCACTAAATAAAAATCGTCCTAATAAAGTGCGGACTTCTTCATTTTTCCAGTCGGGAACTTCATCATGTATGGTTTCCATGACGGTTCGATTTAAATCTAAAGCTTCTGCTTGATTTTGCTCAAAGTATCCTGGAAGCACGTTATGACTGCCTAATTGCACAGTACCTTCTGTCGGTTTCTCCATACCCATCATCAGGTGTAGTAGGGTAGATTTCCCTGCACCGTTGGGACCCAAGAAGGCAACGCGATCGCCTCTTTCAATTAGCAAGTCTGCTCCTAAAAACAGAATTTTCTCGCCATAGGTATGAACCAAATCTTTGATTTCCACCACCTCGCGACCACTACGAGGCGCTGGAGGAAAGCGGAAGTGCAAGGTTCTTAATCCACCTGTTGGCGCTTCAATACGCTCTACTTTATCTAATTGTTTCTCGCGGCTTTTTGCTTGAGTACTGCGAGTCGCACTGGCACGAAAACGATCAACAAAGGTTTGCTGTTTTTCTAGTTCTTTTTGCTGACGCTCATAAGCACTCATTTGAGATTCTTGCATCTCAGCTTTTTGTTGCAGATAAGCTGAATAATTCCCTAAATAGGTACTAGAAACACCTCGTTCTGTTTCCACTATTTGGGTGCAGAGGCGGTCTAAAAATTCTCGGTCATGAGAAACAATTACCATCGGGTTTTTTAGACTCTTCAGGTAAACTTCTAACCATTCAATGGTTTCTAAATCTAAATGGTTGGTTGGCTCGTCGAGTAGTAATAAATCAGGCTTTTGCAGTAAGATTTTGCCTAAACTCATCCGCATTTGCCAGCCGCCACTAAAGGCACTAACTAAGCGATCGCCATCTTCTGCCTGAAATCCCATCTCTGGTAAAATCTTCTCAATCTGCGCTTCCAAACCATAGCCGTCTAAGGCTTCAAACTTTCGCTGTAGTTTGTCTAGCTTGTTGATCAGGCGGTCTAATTCCTCTGGGTCAGCCGTTTCCATATCGCGCTGTACTTGTGCCAGCGCTAGTTGCAATTCGTTGGCTTCTTTAAAGACTATCCAAAATTCTTCTCTAACCGTGCGGGTGGGGTCTACTTCAAATTCTTGGGTGAGGTAGGCGATATGCAAGCTAGCAGGGCGAATTACTTCCCCGGCAGTCGGTTCTATCTCGCCTGCAATAATCTTTAGTTGGGTGGACTTGCCGGCACCATTGACGCCGACTAGACCAATGCGATCCCCAGGTTTCACTTCCCAGTTGACATCTTTGAGGATTTCACCCGTTGGGTAAATTTTACTGATATGTTCGAGTCGCAGCATTACAGTGTCTCCAAGGCAGATGGGGGAAGATGAAAGCTTTTTACGAGCTTAGGATTAAACATGATTTAATATCCGAGATCATCGTAACAAAATTTAACCAGAAGTTTGCTTTGGAGACTTTAATCCGTATTTTTGTTTTTGGGCAGAAGGCTTAATCTAAAGGCTGCTGCCGTTGTGCTGCCGTCCTTTCTACTTCCACATCCAAGCCTGATGCATCGGCAATCTGTTCTCGGCTTGCCCCAAATCACAACATTTAGGTGAGAGTATTTTAGCTTATCTTTTAGTCTAGCTTCACTGTACACATTTTTTTTTGCTTATACCTAACAATTCGCTCTCCTCTCAGCTTTTATTTGCTAGCTTGCACAGAATTATTTCAATTAACTGTATTAATTCTGGCTTGGTTGATTCCTTGAAGAGATTCAGGAAAATCCGAGTTAAGACTTAAGAAAATTAGCACTTACCAAAATGGAGCAAGTCTCAAAATCGATCATCAATAGAAGTACTGCCGAAGCCGACAAAAGCTGAGATGATGTCGTTGGTAGCACAAAACGAGAGTCTGAATCTGCCAATAATAGAGAAAACTGATCAGGAATTAAAAGATTAGCGATCGCTAATTCCTAAACAACAGGCAAAAGCCCAAGCGCCCTTTAAGCTTATGCTACAGAGAAAGTATTAAACTTATAAGCTGTTCGTTCAAATACCATCATGTAGTTGCACAAACAGCCTTTTGGTTAATCTCAAAAGCCTGCTGAGGTTCGTTAACAGCAAACACAGCGTCACCAACTTCCTAAAGATAGATATATATGAATGCTGACGAACTTTTGGAACGTTATGCAGCAGGAGAGAGGTATTTCTACTTCCCAAAATTAGCCGGAAATAACTTGAGTGATGTCAATTTAAGCGGCATAGATATCAGTGGCGCTAACCTTTTTGATGCCAAACTCAGCAGAGCAATTTTACACAAAGCCAACTTGAGTGAGGCAATATTAAAAAGAGCTATTCTTAGCAAAGCCGTCTTGAGTGAAGCCATACTAAAAAGAGCCATCCTCAATGAAGCTATTCTTAGCGAAGCCATCCTCACAAGAGCAAATCTTCAAGGAGCAAGTCTCAAAGGAGCAATTCTGAGCGGCGCTATCCTTAGTGGTGCTGACTTGTATCACTCAAATTTGAGTGGTGCACTTTTAAGACACACAGACCTGTATCATGCTTATTTAAGCGCGACTCTCTTAGAACACGCAGATTTGTGTGAAGCTTACCTAAGAGATGCCGATCTCACAGGTGCAAATCTCTTCGATGCCAACCTCAGAAATGTCAACCTCACAGGTGCTAATTTAAGAAGTGCAAATTTAAGGAGTGCTAATTTAAATGGCGCAGATTTAAGCGGTGCAAACTTAAGTGGTGTCAACTTAAAAAGTACGGTAATTTGTCAAACTACGATGCCTGATGGAGAAATTTCTAATCGAGATTGTTCTTAAATTGTCTTGATATTTTCTCGCTTCCAAAGTAGGAATTTTATTGCTTCAAGCTAAATACAATTTATATTTAATTTTAATAGCTTCTAGCTGCTCAATAGCATTTTAGAGTAAGACTATTTTTGATGTACAAATAGTTAAGGTCGCCTTAAGATATGACAAGCAAAATTCCTGAAGGGCAATTAATTAGTAGTTTTTTAGGATATGCATTGATCGGCTGCCTTCTAATCTATTCTCCACGCTGGGCTGTATCTTTTGCCGTAGCTTTTGTTTTAACTGGAGCATTTGCCAGAGTTTTGATTAAAATTATACCGCTGGCTTGGCTGGAAGTTGTGTCAGGATTTATACCATTAGCTTGGATTTTTGCTTGGATTTTCCTGGTGATTTTGGCAGAATCCAAGTTAGGGGTTTTCGCTGGGGCATTTGCGGGAATTGTCGCTTGGTTCGGGTTTTGGGCAGTAGCTAGGCGCATCGCTTTTGATTTTGCCCAAACACGATTTGGTTCTGTGCCTGTGCTTGTCGTTTTTGCGGTGACTGGGGCGGTAAATTGGTTTGTCTATGGGGCAGTGGCGGGGCGTGTGGCGATGGCGATGACCGAGGGTCGTTTTGGGGTAGTGGCGGTGGTAGTGGCTTGGGCTTGGGCTTGGACTTGGGCTTGGTTTGTTTTTGAGGCGCTAGGGGGTGTTGTGCTTGGTAGCATTGCTTGGGCAACGGCAGGGCTAATTTTGGGTGCTGTGTTGGGGATTAGGCTTGATGTGGTAATTTGGGCTTGGACTTTGACGGGAGTTGTGGCGGGTTCGATTTCTGGGGCGGTTTCTGAGGCGGGTAATCAATTACTTGTTTCTTTCGGTAAGTTACCATCTTTAGCCATTATGGCTTTAACGTCTTTGTCTGGTTTAGGTTTGGGTTGGTTAGTGGGCAGAGGGTTGGTGAGTCAATTTTTTGGTGCAATTTGAGCTGGGACTTTGTGAGGTTGAATTAGCAAGCTTACTCCTACTGCCCAGGCAATTGATGCCAGCCAGCCTGCTAAGATGTCACTGGGATAGTGGACTCCCAGATAAAGCCGTGTCCAAGCGATCGCAATTACAAATATCGTACCGACAATTACTACACTCCAAAACCAGCGCGTCCCCCAAGCTAGGATAACCAAGGCGGCAACTAGTGTCATACTGGACATGGCATGACCGCTAGGAAAACCATAGTCAAATTCTGGTGCTGGTGACTGCCAGAGGTGAGGGCGGACTCGATGTAAGAGGACTTTGGCAGTGCGGTTGATGACAATGCTGCCGAGGAGGGTAGGAATTAGGTAAGCAAGCGGACGCCATTTTCGTTGTATTAAAAAAATTAAGCAAATCGCTGTTGCCACCGGAAAGACGCCCCAAAACACGCCAAACTTGGTTAACGTGGTGGCAATAACGTCTAGTTGTGGGCTAAATGTTCCCTGAATTGCCCTCAAAATCCTTACATCCCAAGGGAAACCGCCTTGATGTTGCCAAACATCCTCCGCAAGTTCTCCAAACAGTTGCAGTGGTAAAAATACTCCTATTAATAAAACTAACAAAGAGCGCCAATGATCAGCCAGACGTTGTGTTAGAAATTTTAGAAATGACTGGAGTAAGTCCCCCAAGTGAGCCATTAACTTTCGCTACCAAATGAGTGTTTATCTATTCTACGAAAGTTTTTTCTGAAGTTAGAGCAGTTCTCATCTCAATTACCTTACAACCCGTTGCCAATTAAAATAAATGGTGCCCAGTAGAAAGGATGACGAAGGCTTCGGGTCACTTTTGCTGGTAAAGTACCTTGAATTCGTTGTTGTACTTCCAGCCCTCGCTGTTTACCTAGTGCTGTATAGTTGTTGGTAATTAAGGCGATTTGAGCTTGACGCAGGGCTTCAGCTTTTGTGGGTTGGGTTTGCCCAACAGGTTTAAGAAAAGCATAGAAGCCATCCATTAAAGCCTGGGTGCCGCCGTCATCTACTGTCCACAAAGAAGCGATCGCTGCTCTTGCGCCTGCTTGTTGCATTTGGTAGCCTAAGCCGAGAATTTCTTCACCATTCCCTAATTTTCCGCCTAATCCAGTTTCACAGGCAGAAAGTACCACCAAATCAACATTTTTGAGGCTCCATTTTTGAATATCTCGGAGCGTGACACGTTCTCCATTACCAAACAGAATAAATGAATCTTCCGGTGTGCCGACGACAAATGCAGCATGGGTGGCTAAATGCACGATGTTGTAGTCATCCATTTTGGGAATTGTGGCTTGGGGAGTGAAGGCTTGATCAAAAAATTGGGTGGTATTGGGAATAGTTTTGGCTAAATTCTTTACCTCAACTCCTGCAAAAGGCAACCCATCAAAATTAAAAGATTCCCCTCGAACTTTAACGCTATAGCTTCCACTGGCAAAGGCACCTGCTAAGATTCGTAGAGATGTGCCGGCGTCACTTTTTTCTAAGGATTTAGTATTCAGATCGGTGAGAGAAGCAGCGGTAATATTATTAATCCGGTAGCGCTGCACTAACCATTGTTCTCCATCGTACAAAGCGGCTAGGGGAATGTAACGCAGTTGAGAGTCGGGTGCGTAGATAATCGTTTGAGCATCTGCAGCTTTGAGTTCGGCTTCTATCGGTTTAATCAGCCAATTGTAGAGTTGTTGGGCTGGAATTTTGGCATCAAGGACAGGACTTTGCAAGGCGCGACGAAAGGCAACAATTGTTTCATTAAGTTGCTTTTTGGTAACTTGAACAGTGCGCCGAATTGGGGGAGAATCTGGGGTAGTGAGGATGAGTTCAATTCGGTCATCTAGAATTAATGGATAAAAAAGTACTGCCTTTTGTTGTAGATTTTTCAGGTTGTCTTGTAAGGCGTTAAAGTCTCCCATTCGTAGTAGCAAATCCTGAGAAAGGGTTTCAGGACTACGCTGGGTTATTAGTGCTATTACTTCTGGACTTTTGATAAAGTTGTTAAAGTCTACTCTAATTGTTTCTTGAGCTTTTACTAGTTGAGCAATACGCTGTTCATCTTCAGAAGTACGGTTGCTTTTTTGCCTCAATTGAGTAAGTTCTTTACCAAGGGTAATGGCTTGATCAAGTATTGCTTGGTAGCCGTCTTCAATTTGTTGTTCTGAAGCAAGATTTGGTACACCTTGGGCTGTTCCTCTCGTACCTCGCACATTGCGGAGGTAGTCGTCAAGTTCTTGGACTTTAAGTAAGTCTAGCACTCGTTGAGCTTCCAAAAGGCGGTCTTGTTTGAGGAGAATATCCGCTAGATGGCGATAATCTTCAGCAATGGTTTTGGTGTAGAATTGTTGTTGTGCTTGGGTAAGTTGTTTAATATTATTGCGAATTTCTTCTCTAACGTTGACTGATTGCTTGAAGAAAACTATTGCTAATTCGGGTTGATTTTGTTTCTCTAATAAGTAACCAATATTACTAAGATTTTCTGCTTCTCTTGCCTTCTCTCCTATCTCTTGACTGATTACTAAAGCTTGCTGGTAATATTCTAAGGCTGTTTTATACTGTCCCAAATTATAGTAAGCTTCTCCTATATTATCAAGAATTATGCCTTCTCCTGCCTGAGAGCCAAATTGTTTTTGAATCCTTAAAGCTTGCTGATAGTAATCTAGAGCTAATTCCGACTTTCCTTGTTCGCGGTAAACTTGTCCAATATTGTTAAGTGTTGCTCCTTCCAGCAATTTTTTTTCAAAATCAATGGTTTTGAGGAGTGTCAAGGCTTGCTGATAAGAATTCAACGCTAAATCGTACTTTCCTAACTTAGCGTGAACATTGCCAATTGTGTTGATAATTCTCACTTCCCCCGCTTTATTGCTAAGTTTTTTAGCGAGTGCTGAAGCTTGTTGATAAAATTCTAAAGCTTTGCTATAGTCTCCTAAGCTACTGTAAACTAGCCCAATATTGTAGTTAATTGCTCCCGTATTCTCAAACACATTTTTGGGAATTATTAAAGCCTGGTTAAAAAAATCCAAGGCTAATTTATATTCTCCCAAGCTATTATAAACTAGACCAATTTGGTTAAGATTCTTCCATTCCCTTGCCTGATCACCAATTTCTCTAGCGATAATTAATGCTTGCTGAAATCTCTTTAGAGCTTCTTGATATTGACCTTGTTTAGAAAGTTGAATCCCTTTTTGATAAAGCTTTAGCTCCTCACTTTCTTGAGCTACTTTGGGTAACTTTTGCAGAATTAGAGGTTCAAGGTTTAAGGTAATAGATGAAACCTGCTTTTCTTCACCTACCTTTCCGCCAATTTCTTGCCTAATTGCCAAGACTTGCTGATAGTAATTAAACGCTTGATCATATTCTCCTAGCTTGTTGTAAACTAAGCCTATATTGTTGAGTGTTATTCCGGCACTTTTCTTGTCGCCAACTTCCTGAAAAATTGCCAAAGCTTGTTGATAAGAATCGAGCGCTTGCTGAGATTTTCCTAACTTGTCGTAAACTGTTCCAATATTGTTAAGAGTAACCCCTTCACCCGCCCTATCACTAATTTTCTGGGCAAAAGCTAGAGCTTTTTGATAAAAATCAAGCGCCTGTTGATATTCTCCTAAATCGTAGTGAACTAATCCTATATTATTAAACGCTCCACCTTGACCAAAATTACTACCAAGGAAGACATTCATTTTTTGTGCTTTTTGGAAATAAGCTAGCGCCTGTTGATACTCTCCCATTTTGCGGTAAATCACCCCAATTTTGTTGAGCATTTCCCATTGCTGATCGCCCTCATTAAGTTCTTGATAAATGGCCAAAGCTTGCTGGTAGGAATCGAGTGCCTGCTGAAATTTTCCTAGCTCCTGGGCAACTAATCCTGTATTATAAAAGAGTGTTGCTCCTCTATCATAAGAACTGGGTATGTCTTGAGCAGCGCAATTACTTAACTCCTGTTGAATTGCCACAGCTTGCTGATAGTAATCAAGGGACTGCTGATAGTTTGACAATCTTTGGTAAACTCTGCCAATTCCGTTAAAAGTTATTCCTGTCCAAGCGCGATTATTACAAGCTTTGCTATTTTTTGTGTCATCTATTTCCTGTCGAACTGCCAATGCTTGCTGATAATAATCCAATGCTTGCTGATAGTCTCCTATTTTGTCGTAAATTTTCCCAATTCTATAGAGGGTTATTTTAGCGCCTGCGTCATCTACTGTCCTTTGAAATTCCAAAGCTCGTTGATAGTAATCTGACGCTTTTTGATACTCTTTCTTGCTATCATAAACTAATCCTATTTGGTGAAAGGTTGTCCCAATACCTGCCTGATCACCTATTTCTTGATAGATTAATAAGGCTGACTCAAATTTCCCTAATGCGCCTCCCAAGTTAATTCTGTTATAGAGTGATATACCTTCTTTAAGTAGGATATCGGCTGTAGTTTTTCTATCTTGTGTCGTCTGTGCCTGCACAACTAAAGGTGAGAAATTTAAGTTTGGTGGTAATGTTACTGCAAGCAGCAAAGTAGCAAGGCTGAGAATTTTAAAACGCAAATACATAAGCCAGTTGTCCAGTAATCAGGAAAGCAATTTGTTTGCTCTACTTTTTATATCTCTAGTTAGTAGAGAAATTATGCAATGAGGATTTGATATTTTACCTATTCAAATTTAATTTAATACTTTTGTTCACTTTGCTCCTGTTTTATTTGGACAAGAGATTTCTCTTGTAATGCTAGAACTCAAGAGTTGTGAGGTAATTTATAAATATAAGCTATGTATACAGCGAAAAATTCCCCAACTTGAGTTAGATAGGGGAAGATCTGCGTCACAGTTAAATATCGCCACCAAGAAAGCAAATTACTAACTTTTTGGCGGTTCCACCCCAATACCCATCGCTTTTTTACTTTGCTTTAATTGCTTCCAAAGCGATTTTACCTCTTTATAGGCTTGGTCAGGAGAAAGCTTGCCCCCTGTTTCTAAGCCTGAAATATAGGAAACTTTTTGAGCAAATTCTTGCAAGTTGGCATTAAATGCCAAAGTTTCTGGGCTAAATTGTCCACGGTAGTTACTCCGAGGGTAGAGAAAGCTGTTCTTGCTTCTGTAAGCTGAATCTGCCATAGCTACCTCAGTCGTGAGATTAATATTTTATGTTAACACCTTCTTTAGGTCATCTTAACCAAAGCTTAATCTAACGCTAATGTTTTGTGGTCAGTTGTTCTTGATCTAGGGTGGGCATTGCCCTCCTTAATTAAGCTGCGTAACCTTTATTTTCTGTAATTAGGTAAATCGAAGACAACCTTAAATTCTATATCGGGGACACGCTGACGCAATAACAACAAGTGTCCCTCGGCATCGGCACGTGATTTGTAACGGGCGATAATGATCCATTGCAAATTTTTACCTTGTCGCACCACTGCCCAAGGCTTAAGGCTGTCTTTGTAAGTCATAATAGGTTTGTCTCCTTTGCTTTGTTTGATAGGAGCCAGAGCCAGCCCGTTGCCCTGTAGAAGTTTCAGGCTGGCTTCTTTTTCCCGTTGCTGTTGCAACAATCTTATTATGCCACAAACTTTTGACAAAAGCAAGCATTTGTGGTAATAAATTTAATAACAATAAATCGTTGCTAGTATTGTCTCAAAGTTAAGGCTGCTTGGGTTGAACAAAGTCAAACTCAACATTTAATGTCCAATTCTCAAAGCTTAGATAGGCACAAAAAAAACGAGCATCAACCATATTTAGACGTTGATGCTCAACTAGCTTGGAGCTAGTTTTAAGTTAGATTTTGTTTATACTTCAGATAAGCAAAACCTAACCATAAATTACCTCGGTGCAGGAACACTTGCTTCAATTGACTTATAGAGACAATACCTTAAGCCATAGAGAAGTTTCAGTAAAGCGGAGACTAGGCACAAAAAGACTACACTGCCCAACCTTATTAATAAGATTGCACATCTTGTCCGCCGCCATCGGACTCCCGCTCACTGCCTTCCTCGTCTTGCTCCTCATCCCTCGGTGGTCTGTTATACCGCCGATTTTTAGAGAAGCGACCCGTATTTTTGCGTTTACGAAACTTACGGGCGTACGCTTGGTTCCGTTGCGCCTTTTCTTTCTTGAGATTGCGGCGCTTTGCCATGTTTACCTCATCAATAACAAAAAATATGCCTCACGACCCCTTACCAGAGATTCAGCTTGGCTTGTCTATCTTACCAGTCTTACACCAGTGAACAAGAAGCGATCGGATTTTCTTAGTTAGTCCGACATTAAAAAGCTTTAAGATCGGTTGTTAATCGAGAAAATCAGAGCCCTTGTCGGTTTGGCTAAAAGATTTCTAGAAGTTCACTTAAATATCGCAAAGGCGCTATCAAGTAAATTTCTCAAACATTCAAGGCTAAATTGCCTAAAATCGGCTTTTTTTAGCTGTTGATGTCATCGAAGGTGTCTCCTAAACGTCTATGATAGCAGTCGGGTTCGCAACCTGTCTTATACACAAATCTCACCTTTTTTAATCCATGCGTCGAAGCTGGCAATTTATACAAACCGTATTAGGCATTATCTTTCGCCATCCTGTTACTGGTACAAGCATTATTCCGATTTTACCGGATGGGCAAATTGTCCTGGTTCGCCGCCGCGATAATGGACAGTGGGCTCTACCAGGAGGCATGGTAAATTGGGGTCAAAATTTGGAGACAACAGTGCAGCGAGAGTTGGTTGAAGAAACCGGACTAGAGTTGCTCAAAATTCGTCGTTTAGTAGGAATATATTCAGAACCTGGACGCGATCCAAGAATTCATTCAATTTGTGTAGTAATAGAAGCCGATGTCCAAGGCACAATGCATATAGAGGATACGCTAGAAATCAGTGAGGTTAAAGCTTTTGAGCGTTCAGCAATTCCAATGGGCAGTCTTAGCCATGATCATGATCAACAATTACAAGATTATTTTGATGGTAAAACAACCCTGGCTTGAAATACAGTATCGTTACAGGCAAACTGCATAGCAACCACATTGGGAATGGCAAACTGGCTTTGACTAATGTGAATAAAAAAAAGACCCTGTAATCAGGATGAATTTACCTCTACGCAATTCTCGAATTAAATTACCACAAGGACAGGTTTTTTGGCGCGAAGTCGGTCGCGGACCGATTCTTGTGTTTCTACATGGTACTTGGAATGATGGTACTCAATGGCTACCTGTTATTGAGCATTTGAGCCAAGATTACCATTGCTTTGCTCTTGATTTATTGGGTTTTGGTGAATCTGAATGCCCAAAAATTCACTATTCTATTCAGTTACAAGTAGAGTGTTTGTTTGAATATTTTAAAGCTTTACACGTATCTGAGGTGTATTTGATTGGTCACTCGGTTGGTGGCTGGATTGCGGCAAGCTATGCTCTACAATATTCTGAGCAGATTCAAGGTTTAATTTTACTATCACCAGAAGGTGTTCAGCCAGAGGGGCAAAGGCAAAGTTGGCGCCAGGAGCGTTGGTTGGTTGGGCAGCCGCCGATCGCTTATTATTTATTAAAATCTATTTTACCTATAGCGCGGTTGTTGGGACGCCATAAATCTATTGAACAAGCTTTGTTACTAAGGCAACAGCTTAATCGTTCCACGACTGCTTGTAAATTGTTATTTGGGCGGCGTCGGGCAGAAATTCAGGCAGAATTATTACAAGAGCGATTGGAAATGCTGAAGGTGCCGACTTTAATTTTACAAGGTGGTAATGATAGTAGTCAGGCGATCGCTCAAAGCCAAACTTATGCTAATAATACTACCAATTCTCGGTTACAAATGATTGAAAATGGCAGTCATGATTTACCGGAAACTTCGGCAAGTTTGGTTGCTCGGTCGATTGGGGAGTTTGTGAATAGTTATTAGCTTTTAGTCATCATAACATTATTGATGAATTGTGATTATGTCGCGATTCAACTCAGCTTTGTCGCAAACACTAAAGCGGCTAAAATATCGTCGCATTCTAAATCACTGTAGTCGTCTAAAATTTCTTCTGTGTTCATGCCAGAACTGAGTAATTCTAAAATAAACTCAACTGGATAACGTAGTCCCCGAATGCAAGGTTTACCATGACAGATATTTGGATCGAGGGTGATGCGTCTTAGAAGTGTGTTTTCCATAACCTGGGATTTTGTCTAGTTCAGATGATATTTTAACCAAAATTAGTTTGATTGATTTTAAGATTAAGCGATAGCGTTAGCGAAGCGGAACGTAGTTCAGCGCTGCTGCAAGCACCCATTCCCCAAAAAATCAAATTACTATCAACAACTACCTGACGCGCTATTTCTGGAAACTGCACTTGCAAATAACTAAAAAGTACCGCAGCATCACCCCCAGTCAACGCAATTTTACTATCTGGAAACTGACAGCGCCAATCTTCAATAAAATCCCGAATACCTGCTAAAATTGTATAAATAACTCCACTCTCAATTGCTGTATTTGTCTGGATTGCCCAGCGCGGCGGTAACTGAGTTGGCAGTTGGGTTTCTGGTAGCGCGGCGGTTTTTTGTGCCAAAGACTGAAGTTGTAAGCCTAGTCCTGGTAAAATCGCGCCTCCAATCAGCCGCAGTTCGGCGTCAGCACCTGTAAAGGTTAGTGCCGTACCCCCGTCAATTACTAGTGTCGGGTAGCCGTAAACCTCACCTGCACCCAATACAGCCAGGGCGCGGTCAATGCCCAAACTAGGATAAACTGCTTTTAGGGGCAAATCATCTAGGGTAATCACTTTTGCGCCTGGGTAGCTTTGCCATAACTTGGTTTGAGCTGGCACAACTGAGGCAATATATAAAGGTAGCTGGCATTCTGAAGAGTATTGAGATAGCGATCGCGGTAAAATTTCTTTTAGTGCAACGCCAGATGCCCAACTTTGCATTAGCGACTCTACTACGGTAATAGATAAATGATCTGTATCCCAGGCTTGAAAAGTAACATCCTTAAACCAAGCCCAGTGTAGCCGAGAATTGCCAATCATTAAGGCGATGTAGCTTTCGTTCACAGGTGTCGGTTATCAACGCAGGCACAGCTATTGTCTCAGAAATCGCTTCCGTCTCGCCACTTTTCCACAATTCAGTTGTCATAAGTATTTGTACTCAGGTAAGATAGAGAAGTAAGTACTGATATCAGAAACAGGCAAAACGTTAAGCATAGACGGCAAAACATGAGCAATCTAAATAAAATTGATTGCCAAATTCGCAAATCTATGTGTTCAAAAGCGAAGATGATTTAGCTTTTCAAGAATTTATGGGCTAAAAATCAACCAAATAATTGTGTAAAAATAAAGAAAAATAAATCACTAAAAATAGTTAATAAAGGAGTCAATCAATGGTATTAATGACTGAGCGGAATCAAAAGCGATTAACCATGCAAACAGGTGAAATTGCTCAAGATACAACGGCAATTCGCTCGTTAGATTGGGATCGTGATAGATTTGATATTGAGTTTGGGCTACAAAATGGTACAACCTACAACTCATTTCTAATTCGTGGTGAAAAAATTGCTTTAGTTGATACTTCTCACGAAAAATTTCGTCAGTTGTATTTGGATACCTTAACAGGATTAATTGATCCAACAACAATTGATTACTTAATTATTAGTCATACTGAGCCTGATCACAGTGGTTTGGTTAGAGATGTTTTGCAATTAGCACCGCAAGTTACTGTAGTTGGCGCCAAGGTAGCAATTCAGTTTCTGGAAGATTTAGTACATCAACCATTTAAGCGGCAAATTGTCAAGAATGGCGACCAACTAGACTTAGGCAAAGGTCATGTTCTAGAATTTGTAAATGCGCCAAATCTGCATTGGCCCGATACAATTTTTAGTTATGATGCTGGCACACAGACGATATTTACCTGTGATGCTTTTGGTTTGCATTATTGCTCGGAAAATACTTTTGATGAAGAATTAGCGACAATTGAAGCTGATTATCGCTTTTATTATGACTGTTTGATGGCGCCGAATGCTCGCTCTGTGATTTCGGCACTGAAGCGTATGGATCAGTTGGGAGAAGTAACAACAGTTGCCAACGGTCATGGTCCTTTGTTACGATATAACGTTGATGAGTTGGTGGGACGTTATCGCAAGTGGAGTAAGGCACAGGCGAAGTCAGAGACATCGGTTGTGGTATTTTACTTCTCAGATTATGGTTATAGCGATCGCCTTTCTCAAGCCGTTGCCAGAGGTATAACTAAAACAGGCGTTGCGGTGGAAATGATGGATCTAAAATCTGCTGATCCTCAAGAAGTGCAAGAATTAGTCAACCGTATGGCGGGTATTGTGATTGGAATGCCGCCAGTTACTAATACTACTGCAGCCGCAGCGATTGGTACAATCTTAGCAGCAGCCAAAGCTAAACAAGCGATCGGTATTTTTGAATCATACGGCGGCGATGATGAACCAATTGATCCGTTATTAAGACAGTTTCGCGATTTGGGACTAAAAGCAGGTTTTCCAGCAATTCGTGTTAAGGATACACCAACTGAAGCCGTTTATCAACTTTGTGAAGAAGCGGGTACAGACATGGGACAATGGCTAACACGCGATCGCAGTATCAAAAATATGAAGTCTCTTGATGCTGACCTTGATAAAGCCTTGGGAAGGATCAGCGGCGGCTTATATATTATCACGGCAGCCAGAGGTGATGTAAAAAGCGCCATGTTAGCTTCTTGGGTAACGCAAGCAAGTTTCAAACCTTTGGGTTTAACTATTGCCGTTGCCAAAGATAGAGCAATTGAGTCATTAATGCAAGTAGGCGATCGCTTTGTGCTAAATGTTTTAGAAGAAGGCAACTATCAAGGTTTAATGAAACACTTCCTCAAGCGTTTTCCACCAGGTGCTGATCGTTTTGCTGGTGTCAAAACTCAAGCGGCAGAAAATGGTTCACCGATTTTAACCGACGCTTTAGCTTATATTGAGTGTAGAGTTGCTAGTCGTATGGAACTAAGTGA